>JAHHTW010000002.1 GCA_020024265.1 Anaerotignum sp.
TCTTCCCATAGGTGACTGTCTGCTTCCTATAGGTGACTATCTTCTTCCCATAGGTGACTGTCTGCTTCCATAGGTGATTACCTTTTTCCGTAAAGGTGACTGTCTGCTTCCCATAGGTGACTATTTATGTTATACTATACAGAAAAAACCAACAAAAACATATAGGAAGAAAGGGGCAAACCGTACATGCAAATAGACAATCCCACAAGCAATATGGATAACATCCTTTTGTGTCAAAAAATAGTAAATGAAATACAGAGCAAAAGTCAACATGCTGTCTGCAAACTCACATTCCGTCAAGAGCCTTTTGCAATTACCGACAGCCATCTGGGTGGGATTCCCTATTTACCTCATGACCAAGCATACCCTATCGGGCAAGATGGGCAAATGCTTTGGCTCTGTGCCCAAATCAATTTTGCACAAATGCCACCGATGGAACATTTTCCTACAGAGGGTATTTTACAATTTTTCCTCTCCGATTGGCATTACGATGGAGGGTTTGGGCTTTACAGCGAAGATCCCATTTCCATAAAACAAACACAATGGCGTGTGCAATATCATCCAACCATAGACGAAAGCGTAACAGAGGAAACCTGTCTGGAAAAAATGCCTACTTCTTGGGAGGATGGTGCAGATCTTTGGCGTACACCGGAAGAACCGCTGAAAATGGAATTTCTTCCAATCACACAGGAAAGCGTCAATGATACAGATAATCGCTTTGCAACACTGTTTGCAGAAGCTCTTTCTGACTATTTGCCTGATGCAGATCCGGAAGAATATATGCCTTATGAACTATATGGGAATACTCCTGATGAGGAAGAACTGCTCCGTCATATCCAAGAGCAAATCAGCATTGGTGGATGTAAAATCGGTGGCTATCCCTGCTACCAACAGGATGACCCCAGAGCGTATATCGAGGCAGATGATGCTTCTCTGGGTGATTGGGATATACTACTTTTTCAGCTGGATGATGATACATTCACATTCCCGGCAGGGGATGTGGGTGATATGGACTTCAATCTGAATGGTGGAACACTGAATTTCCTCATTCGTTCTGAGGACTTGAAAAACAGAGACTTTTCTAAAGTATTGGCACAATGGTCTTGTACATAAATTATTTTTGCATATGAACATTTCATAGCATTTCATATTTTTTCCAAATACATACAAAAACGGGCAAGCCACATCTGTGGTTTGCCCGTTTTTATCGTTTTTTACAGTATCCGATTAGCCCAGAATGATTTTTGTCAGTTCTACAGGGTCTACAATCTTGCCATCTTTGTATACACGCATGTTGCCGGAAGCAATTTCGTCAATCAAAATAACTTCGTCATTGTTGTAGCCAAATTCAAATTTGATATCGTACAGATCCAAATCCTTTTTAGCCAGTTCATCCGCAACCAGCTTTGTGATCTTCAGTGTCTGGTCTTTCATGCTGTCATACATCTCTGCACTCATGACACCCAAAGCTACCAGAGCATCTTTTGTAACCAGCGGATCGCCCTTTGCATCATCCTTGAATGTGGTTTCTACATAGCCACCTTCCAAAACAGTGCCATCTTCGATATATTCACCATAACGACGAATGAAGCTACCCGTTGCTTTCAAACGGCAAATTACTTCCAAACCATGACCAAATACAGTTGCAGGCAATACTTCCATGGTAGCATTGTCCAAGTCTGCACCTACATAATGTGTTTTGATACCTTCATTCTTCAAGATTTCAAAGAATTTGATAGATGTTTCCAAGTTTGCTTTGCCAATACCATCAATTGTCAAGCCAACAGAATTTTCGCCGGGATCAAATACGCCATCTTTGCCTGTGCAGTCGTCTTTGAACTTCAGAAGAACATTGCCATTGTCCAATTTGTAAACATCTTTTGTTTTACCTTGATAAATTTTTTCCATTGTCCACTTCAATCCTTTCTCATTTACTGCTTAACAAACCTATCTGAGTATGTGATGTGCATTTGAAAAGTACAAATTTCTGTCTTTGTAACCAAAACAAGATCACGATATGTCAAAAATATATGTGTGTCCTTCTCTTTATGTGATATTATTTTCTGAAAAAACAACCAAAATGCTCTTTTCATGATGACCAATACTTCCTTATCCAATGTACTGCAAAATCATTCCGGATACAAGCATTTTTTTTCATTCTGAGAAAACTTAGCATTTTACGCAATCGGCTTTTGATATAGAAAAATTTTTTTCTCATACCATGTCAGTTTTCTTTGATATTTTCATAAAATTTTGTGCAATTTCTGTATGATCTGACAGAAAATACATGCCTTCGTATTGTAAAATCTTATGCTTGGGCACTCTTGGCATCGCCCCATACATGTTCCAGATTGTAAAAGGCACGCTCCTCCTTATTGAACAGATGAATCAGTATGTTGCCAAAATCCAGCAAAATCCATGTCCCACTGCTGTAGCCTTCGGAATGATGCATTTTATATCCTGCCTGAAACAATTTCTGTTCCACCTCATCTGCCATTGCACGCAGATGGTTGACATTATTCCCGCTTGCAATCACAAAGCAATCCGCAACATTGGAAATCCCCTGTAAATTTAACACCTGTATATCCTGTCCCATTTTATCGTCCAACGCTTCCTGTGCAATTTTTGCCGCTTGCATTACATCCATTGATAGTCCTCCTTATTGTCTGATCTGTTTCTGCTTATAATACTCCAGTGCTTCCAAGGAAAGCGGATGCAAAAGTCTGCCACGTTCCTGTACAAAAGCAATCGTTTCTTCCAATATAAATTTCATTGCCATATCCAAATCCAAATATG
Source organism: Anaerotignum sp. (assembly GCA_020024265.1). Lineage (GTDB taxonomy): Bacteria > Bacillota > Clostridia > Lachnospirales > Anaerotignaceae > Anaerotignum. The sequence continues at coordinate 2,797 of JAHHTW010000002.1, forward strand.
CCAGTCTTCTTGCTTCCTCCAAGCCTTCAAATTTCTCACGGTTTGGCTCTATATAGTCTGCAATAAACACAATTTTTTCCAAAAGAGTCATATTGGCACGCCCTGTGGTATGGTAACGGATGGCATTGAGTATTTCCTCATCCTTTACCTTGTATTCCCGTTTTGCCACCTCTGCACCCAAAAACGGATGAATCAAATCCGGCTGTTTTTCCATAACCTCGTCCAGCTTTACCTTGTATTCCTTACAAAATCTCTGGCGCAGCTCCTTTGGATAATCCTTGGCACAATCATGTAAAAGTCCTGCAACCTGTGCTTTTTGACGCTCCACTGTTGTTCCGTAAATCTCTGCCAGACGTACGGCTTCTTCCGACACGCCCATCGTATGAATATAGCGTTTGACAGAAAGTGCAGACTGTAGCTTTTCTTGCATCACTTCAATCGGCAGCATCAATTTCACCTCATTTTTCTTCTCATTCTGATACAACCCAAATTTATGAATATAATCCTCTACCTCCTGTGGTACAAGATATTTGATGGGCATTCCCTGCCTTGCACGTGCACGAATATCGGAAGAAGAAATTGCCAATGCCGGCACCTCCATATAATGAATACGGCTTGCAAATTTATCCCGGATTTCTCCAATTTCCTCCAGCATTTGATTTTTCCGATAGCCCGGACGTGTCACAGCAACAAAGTCGCATAATGTCAACAGACGTTCCGGAGATTTCCATGACATAATCTGATGGATGGCATCTGCACCTGTGATAAAGTACAGACGTACATCCTCTCTGCACATCTTCTTAAGCTGTTCTATGGTATCAATGGTATATGTCATACCCGGACGGTCGATCTCTAAGCGTGATACATCAAAATTTTCATTTCGCATTGTTGCCAATACGGTCATCAAATACCGATGCTCATTATGTGTCACTGCCTTGTCCGCTTTATGTGCAGGTCTGCCAGTTGGAATAAATATGACCTTATCTACCTGAAAGCGGTGACGTACCGCTTCTGCTGTGACCAAATGCCCATAATGAATGGGATCAAATGTCCCACCCATGATGGCAATACTCTTGCAATCCTTGAAATTCGCAATTTCATTTCTCATCCGACTTTCCCCCGACTTTGTCTATTTCTTCGCCTGCGGCAGTTCAATGGTCGGTTTTTTTGCACGACGATAGAGTACAAATTTGTTTCCTATCACCTGTACGACCTCTGCTCCTGTTCTGCTGCCCAGCATTTCTGCTGCCTGTGCAGGTCCCAAAAGATTGTTGTCCAGTACATTGACCTTTACAAGCTCTCTGGCTTCCAGCGCACGATCCACAGTATCCCTCAACTCCGGTGTTACGCCGTTTTTTCCTACCTGAAAAATCGCATCTATGCCATTTGCCAGAGAACGCAAGTATGCTCTTTGTTTGCTTGTTAACATAAAATTCCTCCATTTTCTCTTTTGGGTTCTCTCCCAGTACAACCCCAACATACGTTGTTTTGTATTTTTCAAAACCCTCATTCCGATAATCTTAAATAGCATAGCATAGCTGAACAATTTTTGCAATGAAAATGGCGAAAAATCAAGCTTTTCCAAAAAATCCACATATTTTTACAGCAAAAAACAGAATATATTTGTTTCATACAATACTTTCATTGGTACAAAGCAGCCACAAAATATTGTTTGACTCTATAAAAATAAGCCTCTTTGTTCAATATAAAACAAAAGGCTTATTTTTTCCCCAATATATTCTTTTTCATAATTTCAATGATTGCTAAGTCAAGAAATATTTTATATAAAATGTCGCTTGGATCATATACACTTGCATGGTTTCATGCCTGTGTTCTGAGTTCCACCTCCCTTTTCTCGTTACTTGATTTTTCTTCTGCACACCCATTGGAAATACAATGCCACTGAATATTCCGGCGTTTCCAGATCTATCATTCAATATTCCTCATTCTTACTGCTCCACACATCTTTTTCTCTCTTTTGCAGCATCTCGCTTTTATCTTTTTTCACACTGCTAGAGCAAAGCCAATGCCAGATTTTCATTTTTCTGATTGATTTTGGATGCTTGCGTAGCTTTTGTATAGCTATGAGGCAGTTCCGTGCTTCTTTGCATACGGAAATATTCTGCTAAAATTGCAATAAATTGGCCATTGGTCGGCTTGTCCTCCATCAAATAGCCAGAAATCTCAAAATAAATGCTTTTTCCATTTTTCTTCCATGCATTTTCGATGGCATGTCGAATGGCACGCTCCACCTTACTTGCTGTCGTATGATACATTTTTGCAATATCCGGATACAATCCTTTTGTGATGCCAATCATCACTTCGCTGTCCTGTACTGCCATTGCAACAGCCTCACGAATAAAATGATATCCCTTGATACTTGCAGGTATCCCCATACGACTGATGAGTGCGGAAATTTCTGCTTCCAAGGAATTGCCCCTATGCGCCTCTACCATGGGTCGTTCCATGATATCGACAATATTGTTCTCCGATACTTCGTATTGTTTCGGTTTTTGCATCATTTGATGAATCCGTTCCAACAGCAAATCCCCCTGTATCGGCTTTACCATATAATATGCTGCACCCATGGCAATTGCCTGTCTGACGATTGTATCATTATCAATGGCTGAAATCATGATACTGACACAATCGATTTGCTGTTGCTTGATATTTTCCAATACCCAAACACCATCACATTCTCCCAAAAGTGCATCCAACAGCAGCACATCGGGATTTGTTTGAACAATGATGCGTAGCGCTTCCGGACCATTATCCGTCACTCCAACAACAGTCATATCCCCCCGTCTTTCCAGACAGTGTTTTAATTTTTGCGAAAAAAACACATCTCTGTCTGCAATTACAACTCGAATTTTCTTGCTTTCTTGTACCATTTATAATCCCCCCAAGTGTTCTTTTGGAAACCATCCCTGCGCAGAATCTATTATACTGATTCCCTTGTTGAATTGCTATGATTTCGTGTCAAAAGTTGTCATTCTGCCGTTTATTGCAAAAATTTTCCAAAATCCAAACCATTCGTGCTAATATTCATGCCTTTCATACCATATGCTTCATATGTATACAAAATCCATTCATTTATATAAATTGCTATGATTTTACAACAAAAATTACTCTTTTTCACCAATTTCAACATTTTTTTCGCAAGAAAATCATTCAAATTATCTATATAATATGGTTTTCCATATTGTTTTATCTGTATTGTTTTGATATACTAAAAAAAATATACGCAGACCGAACAAATCAGAAGGGAGGTTCTTTGATATGTGTCAAATATCGGAACAAAATGCAGGATATATTGATTTACATTTACATTTGGATGGTGCCATCACGCCCACAATTGCAAAAAAGCTTGCATATTTGCAAAACATAGCGTTGCCTGCGGCTGATGATGTCGCTTTGGAGGCAATGCTTTCTGTGCCACCGTCCTGCGAAAATCTCAATGATTTCTTGAAATGCTTTTCTTTGCCCCTTTCTTTGCTGCAAACCAAAGAAGGGCTTTCCCAAGCCGTATATCTTGTTTTGGAACATATTCGTATGCAAAATGTCATTTATGCAGAAATCCGCTTTGCTCCGCAACTGCACACACAAAAAGGGATGTCACAGGAGGATGCGGTTGTAGCGGCATTGGAAGGTCTGCATTGCGCCACATTGCCTGCAAACCTCATTCTTTGCTGTATGCGTGGTGCAGACAATCAAAAAGAAAATATGGAAACACTCCGCCTTGCCAAGAAATATCTGGTTGTACATGGTGGTGTTGTGGCACTGGATTTGGCAGGCGCAGAAGCCCTCTTTCCCACAAAAAATTATACCGCATTGTTTGCAATGGCAAAGCAGGCAAATATTCCTTTTACCATACATGCAGGAGAAGCCGATGGTACAGAAAGTATCCGTTATGCTGTAGAAATGGGTGCCAGTCGTATCGGGCATGGCGTCAGGCTTTCGGAAGATCCGGCACTTCTTTCCCAAGTCCGTCAAAAAGGTATTTTTTTGGAAATGTGTCCCACCAGCAACCGACAGACGAAGGCAATCCCGAATATGTCAAACTACCCACTGCGCTTCTATTTGCAGCAGGGACTGCGTGTCACACTCAATACAGATGATATGGCAATTTCCCGTATTACATTGGCTGAGGAATATGGTTATATGGAAAAAGAATTTGGCTTGACACAGGCAGAAAAAAAGCAATTGCTATCCAACGCTGTAGATGCTGCATTTACCGATGAACAAACAAAAAAAATGCTGCGTAGGAAATTGGCAGATTCCTAAAAACCATACCCTTCGTTCCCACACAGCAAAGACTGCGATGGCTTACAACAGACTTTTACGATATACCTCTTGTATCTTTTCTTCTGTCAAAGGATACAAGGGGAATGTTGCAAGCTTTGCCTCATTCTCCATTGCACGCTTTGTATAATAGGAAATATCTTCCTCTGTAAATGTTTCTGTGCAATCCAAAAGCGTATGCATCAAATGCCCCATCTCTGCAATGCTTTTCAGTCCCAGAATAGAAAGTACCCTTTGTACCTTTTCATGCTCCTCTCCAAACAATTCCAGATATGCCTGCATCACCATACCATTGGCACGCCCATGCGGAATGTGCTTTTCATATGTTAAAAAGTATCCCAAAAGATGCGGTAGGGACGTACTTGTTTGTGCAATCGCAACGCCTCCAATGGTGGATGCCAGCATCAGCTTTTCTCTGATTTGTGCGCTGTATTCTCTGGCTTTGAGCGCAGGGATGCATTCTTTCCAGTAAGCAAGCCCCATTTCCACAATTTTCTCACTTATGGCATTGGAATGTGTTGTCAAATAGCTTTCTACCAGATGGCTCATGGCATCTACGGCTGTATTGTTTGTAATATGGGGTGCCAATGCCGCCATATATTTTGCATCCAAAAAGGATACGCTTGCAAAAACAGGCTGTGCAATTCCGCCCTTTGTGCGTTTTTCGTGCTGTGTTAAAATTGCATACTGCGTAACCTCAGAGCCAGTTCCGGCAGTTGTAGGGATTTCTACCACCGGCAACGCTTTTGCCTGTGCGTCTGTAAATAAAATCTCTGCATCTGCATCCGGATTTGCTGTCAATACGGAAATCGCTTTTGTTGCATCCATGGGAGAGCCTCCACCAATGCCAATCAAAAAGCAAACATCCTCTTGCTTTGCTTGCTTTGCTGCACGTATGATGGTTTCTACATCGGGGTTTTCCCCAATCTCATCAAACAATACCCATGCTGTACCAATGGCATCGAGCGCTTGTGTGATGTCCTGCAATGCACCATTTTTTCTTGCAGAGCTTCTGCCTGTTACAATCATTGCTTTTTTTCCAAAGCTGCGCAAAACATCTTTATTTTTTTGAATGCAATCCTGCCCAAAATATGTGTTTACCGGCATAAAATAACGAAAATTCATTGTATTCATCCTTTCTGCTGCCAAATATCCTCAACAAACAAAATCATACCAATCCCATGGCGCCAAAAGAATCTCCTCTGCTGTTGGCTCTGCAATCTCCTCCTCCAACGCAAAAGCTATCTCAAAATCATGATAGCGTTCTCCTTCAATGGTAGCAATGCCATGCAAAATATATTCTTTGCCTTCTCCCTCGATCCATTCCCCCTCCATGAGCAAATCATCTTCTTCTAAATAAATCTTATGGATCTCTTTTTCTATTTCCTCTGATGTCAATACCCAACGCATAAAATCTCTCCTCTCAACGCCTTGCTTCTTCTGTGATTGTACCATATCTTAAAATAAAGATACAAGAAAATTTGTATATACATTTTAATATCGGCTTCTAAATTTTTCTTTTGAGATTGCATGGTTCATGGTATAATAAATACAAGCACATACAGCCTGTTTGTTTGCTGTGCCAAAAGCAGCTACACATACCGCATAGGAGGTTTTTATTATGCACTATATTGTCATGGATTTGGAATTTAACCAATCCTTTCCATTTCCAACCGGTCCAAAAACAGAACCCATTTTGGAATGTCCTTTTGAAATCATACAAATCGGTGCTGTCAAGTTGAATGATGCTTTTGAAATCATTGACCAGTTTGACTATATGATTCGTCCGCAAATTTATCCCAGACTGCATCCTTTTGTCGAAAAAATCACTGGAATTCATGCTGCCGATCTGCGTGGCAAGCCAACTTTTGCAGAAGCATACGACGCTTTCTTAAAATTTATCGGTCCAGATGCAGCGATCCTTTGTACTTGGGGTCCGGACGATGTCAAATCTCTGTTTCGCAATATTTTATATTATAATCTCAATGCAGATGCGATCACCGACCAATATCTCAATTTGCAGCCCCTCGCTTCTCAATATTTGAACTATGAAGCCGGACAGGCAATCGGCTTGAAAAACGCAGTCACCGAACTGAATATCCCCATAGAAGATCGTTTCCATGATGCACTTCATGATGCACGATATACGGCACAAATTTTTCGTATTGTACATCCGGAACACATACAGCCGGATATTTTTCAGCCCTTGGTGATGCTTGCCAAAAAGCCCAAGCGTACAAGAGTGGATAAAAAATCGCTATACCAGCACTTTATGAAAACACTCAATCGTGAATTAAGCGAAAGTGAAAAAAAGCTCATCAAAATGGCATATTCCCTTGGGCAAAGCCACACATTTGATGCTACTTCCCATTCATTGCAGAAAAAAACAAAAGGATAAAAAAGCAGACAACTGTCTGCTTTTTTTCCATTGCCCTTCGCTCTGCTTTTCCGGTCTTTTCTCTTTTTCTTCCATACCTGTTATCGGCTGCTGTATTGAATCAACAGCAACTCTACTGCCAAATCCTCTGCCATACGTCCATTTTTGATGTCCAAATCTGTTTGTAAGCAATCCACAAGCGCCTGTTTCACGTCTTTTTTGGAAAACCGCTTACCATGCTGTAAATATTCTCTTACTGCAAAATCCCTTACTTCCAGCTTCTTTGCGATTTCTGCATTGTCTGCACCTGCTTGTGAAAGCAGCATTGCCCCATATATCATGCGAAATTGTCGAATCACAAGCGACAATACCATAAAAGGAGATTCCTTCATTGCCAATAAATTGTTGTATAAGGATACCGCTTTTTCCGTATTTTTTTCTCCTACTGCACGAATCAAATCAAATACACGTGCTTCCAGTGATACAGAACAAACCGCTTGCAGATCCTGTACTGTAATTGCTCCGCTGCCCCCCTTATATGCAATGAGCTTATCCATCTCCCTTTGCAGATTCTCCATACTGTTATCTGTCATGCGCAGCAAGGAAACGGCTGCTGCGGAGGAAAGCTGTACCCCTCCTGCCGTTGCTGTTTTTTGTAGCCATGCAATCACTTCTTTTTCGGTAAGCGGCTTAAATTCCACCACCTGTCCTACCCTTGCAATGGCTTTGTATAGTTTGCCTGTCTTTTCTGCCTTTTCTTCTATGAATACCAAGCAAGTGGTTTTTGGAATATCCAGCATCCATTCCAACAAACGCTCACCCTCGTCTTTTCTGCCGTTTTTGCGAAAAAAGGTACTGTTTCGTACAATTACCAAACGCTTGTCACTCAAAAAAGGCAAGGTTTCTGCTGCATCCCGAATGGCTGCCGCAGTGGCACGATTGCCCTCCAGTTCATCAAAATTCATATCCTCCATACCCGATGGCAAAATGGCATTGCGCAATGTATGCTCATAATGCTTTACCAGATATGTTTCTGTTCCGTAAAACAGATAGCAATTTGCAAACTCATTTGCCTTCCATTGCTTCTTCAATTCTTTCATACACAGGTATCCTTTCTTTGGATGTTTGTATTTCATACCCATTCGGCAACAGCGTATAAAAAATATTTCCATCCGTATCGGTCCGAAAATAGGTTGTTTTCATTTGCTCCAGCTTTTTCAGTGTACTCTCTGCTGGTCTTTCGTAAATTTGTTTCCCACAGGAAATCACAGCTGTATCTGCTGCAACCGCATCTAAAAATTTCTGCATAGATGCAGTATCTGCACCATGCTCTGCCACCTGCAATACATCAGAGCGCAAAGCCGCCCCCTGATGCACCAGCTCTAATTCTTGCATTCCTTTGCGTTTTCCACAGAATAAAATACTGTTGCCCCCATATTCATAGCGCAATGTCAACGTATCCGGCTGTATACAAGTGAGTGTGCCGAAACATTCCGCCTTCAGAAAATCACCTTCCTCCATGATTTTTACCGAGATATTTTTTTGCGCTGCAATTTCCTGTAAACGTTTGCTTTCCAATGGTGCAGGCGTATAAATGACTTCCACAGGCAACTGTGTCAACAGCTCACATGCTGCAATGCTTTCCTTCTCACTGGTATCTGGCAAAAACAATCCATCTACATGCGCATAGCCCCTAGATGCCAAATATGGCAATAGTGTGGTCTGCCCAATGTTTTTTCCTTCCTCCTGCCAAGGTACACCGCCTCCATCCACCACAAACACATGATTGTCATAGGTTGTAAGCACTGCACAATTACTTTGCCCTGTATCCAAAAAAGCAACCGTATTTTTCTTCCACAACATACCATTTCCCAGCATACCATAGAGCAAAACAGCCGTACAGAAAATCACGGCTCCTCTTGTTCCTTTCCATTTTGGCTGTATACAAAGCAATAGCATCAGTGCATATAGTACCAGAATCATCAAAAGCGGCAGTCTGCCAAAGGGTACATAGCTATACGGCAGCTCTACCAACCATCCGCATACAAACGCATACAGCTTTAAGATCACGTATACCGTTCCTGCAAAAAACACACCCAACGGCTGAAAAAGCAAACCACCTGTTGCTGCCAGTATCGTACAGCCAAGCAATAGCCCGCTAAGCGGCAAAACAATCATATTGCTCCATACCCCAACCGTAGAGATGTATGAAAAATGATATGCTGCCGCCGGCATGCCAAAAAGCGATGCAAAGGCAGAAATTCCTGCCATGTGCCCCAGTTTTCCATACCATGTTTTTGGTTTTGGCAGCACCATAGAACCAATATAAATTCCAAGTACAGATAAAAAAGAGAGCTGAAAGCCCGCATGATACAGATATAAGGGCTGTATGCACAACAAAACAATGGCAGCCAATGCCATAGAATTGAGCCAATCATGATGGCGATATATCACACGCCCCAGAGCTGCAACAGAAATCATAACCACCGCACGCATGGCAGACGGCGAAAATCCGGAAAACAGAAAAAACAAAACACAAATACCAATTGTCCCGATTGCACTGCGCCGAATGCTCTGCTTACAGATGTTTTGTAAGATATAAACCACCATTCCCGCAAGCATAGACATATGTAAGCCGGAAATACATAGAATATGTGTCACACCGGCACGGGTATAAAGCGATTGTGTTATTTGACCAATATCGTCCCGATTGCCTGTCAGCATCGCCTTGGCTACCGCACATTCTTCTGGCGGCAGGATTTGTTCCAGCACATTCTGTACGGCAGCATTGGCTTTGGCAAAGCGTATCTTCGCATTGTCATGCATCTCGCCTGTCTTTTCGATCTGCTTTGGAAACACCTTGCAGTCAAAACCTTCTGCACGCATATAGAGCCATTCATCATACCCAATACCTGTTCCTCTTTCAAAATCCAATGCTTCGCCCCGTAAGCGTATGCCTTCGCCAATGGTATAATCCGCATTTGTAGAATCTATGACAGAGAGCTTTTGATTCGGATAACGTATCTTCTGTTCTCGATCCTCTACATCTGCCTGTATGGTTAATTTTGTAAAACCACCTGAGGTTTTGCGAATCTCCGTCAAATATCCCTCTGCGGTAATCCGCATACGACCGCCATTTTTCTCTACAAATGTCGGCTGTACGGCGGCATCTGCCATTACAAAACCCAATACCACACACAAAAGCAGCCATAATGTCCATTTCTGTTTACATTGTATCACAAAATATGATATATACCATAATATAAAAATACAGCAGATGAGGCATACCGTTTTTGATATGCCTAATCTACTGTAGATACCACAAATCATGAATATGAAACTCCAAAGTGCCGGTCTTGTCATATTTTACATTCTCTTCTATTTTGTATTGTCTGGCAAAATCATTTTCTCTGTAAAAGGCTTGCTGTAATCCATACTGCTTTTTACTTTGTCAATCTTTTCGCCCTCTACCAAAAATTGTACCTTTGTCACTTCATCCAATGCACACAAGGAATTGACAATGGAATACACTGCCATTTTCTCCGTCACAATGCCATTTGCAGAAGGATGTGTCAAAAATTCCTGATTAAACGTTACATAGCAAATACCATCATCTGTTGTTTTGACCTCCTGCACCTTCAAATTGGGGGATACCGTCGCATAAAACCCTTCTTCCAAAGGCCCGCTGATCAGTTGCTCCAAAACCGTTTTTTCTCTTGCCTGATTTGCATTTACCTCTACCACACGTTCCTCTGTCAAAAATTCTGTTGCGGAAATATTGGTGAAATACAATTTCAAAATTGCATACTCTGTGGTTTCTGCGGAAATATTGGCATTGATGCAAACATTATCTCTGTTCATCACACCAATTTCCTCGCCCTCCTGTGTCCGGAGCTTACAGCCTTCTATGGATAAAGCCACTCCCTCTATATCCGGTATGGATGTCAAAGACCATACCATTGCTGCCCTGCATGTAACCTGCTGCGCATTGGTTAGTATCAGATATGATGCGTCTAAATCCACATATGCAATTTTGTTTTGCAGATGTAAGGAACGTATTTCCAAATTCATCGGCATCGCACTGAGTACACCATCCTTTGCCGGTGCATTTTGCATTTTAGACAAAACCTCTTTTGCCCTCATCAAAGGATCTGTTTCTTCCAAATTGAACGTGCTGCTTTTGAGTGTGTTGCTTGCAGTTGCCACATAATATACCTCTGCTTCTAACTGCGCAGAATTTCGTATCTTACTGCCAATCAAAAAAAAGCTTGGAATTGCAACAATGCATATGATGATACAAAATGCAAGATTGAGCAGCCATTTGTTTTTTTTCATACCTGCAACCCCCTCCTTTCTCCTTTGCAATTATGATACATTTTGATGTAGCGGAATTCTTACCTGCATCGTTGTACCTTCATTCTCCTTGCTATTGACTTTGATGCTGCCATTATGCAGCAAGACAGTTGCATAGGTAATGGACAGCCCAAGTCCTGTACCGCCTGTTTCACGGTCACGTGTCTTATCCACACGATAGAATCTCTCAAAGATATACCCTACCTCATCCTCCGGTATCCCAATACCGGTATCTGCAACGGTAATGAATGCATTTTGATGATCTGCATCCAACGTGACTGTCACACTGCCGCCCTCCGGCGTGTATTTTACTGCATTGTCCACCAGATTGGAAATGGCAAGCGTCAATTTCATTTCATCCACAACCGCAGTTACATCCTTTTCTTTGGTATAAACAATCTTCATTTGTTTTACCTCTGCCAGCGGTGTCAATCGTTTGATGATGCCCTCCATAATGGTATTCAAATCATGTTCTTCAAAATTGATGGGGATTTCTTTTTGATCCAGCTTTACCAATGTCAACAAATCATTGATAATTGCCGACATACGATCCACCTCGGAATTGATGTCATGCAGAAATTCCACATACATCTCTTTTGGTACATCCTCCTGCAACAAAATAGACTCGCTCAATACCTTTACAGAACTCAGAGGTGTTTTCAGTTCATGCGACACATTGGAAACAAATTGCTGTCTGATAGAATCCACCTTTTCCAGCTGATCTGCCATATGGTTACAGGAGAGCGCCAAATCCACAATTTCATTATGGGTACGGTTTTTGACCACAATCCTCTGTTCAAAATGCCCCTCTGCCATTTTTTGAATGACCTGTATCATACGTTTGAGCGGCTCTGTAAACAAACGTGACATCACAACCATAATGACAATGACCACCACAAGCAATATCGCAAGCAATACATATGATTTTTGCGCAATATTGCCAACCATATCCGTAACATCCTTGACAGAATCCACAACCAATACCACACCGTCCATCTGCGTATCCTTCCCTACAACAGAGGCTGCGGCATAGATATTGCCATTCTTTTTCTCTCTTGCGATATCTTTATTGTCCAATGCATCCATAACTTCGGGTATAAAATATGTTTTTCCAACTTCTTCATAACCCGTATCATAAACCACAATTGCAGAACTGTTCAGCACCAATACACGAAATCCCTCCGGTTCTGTACCAAAAATCACTTTTTCCAAAGTATTGGGGCTCATCGGGTTTTCAAAAAAATCATAGGACGCAAGCTGCCCTGCAATGACATTTGCTTCGCTGAGCAATTCTTTTTTGCGTTCTTCCACAAAATAAATTTTTGTAGAGTGGAGCATGGTACTTGCCATCAACAATAGTGGCACCACACCTACCACAATATAAGTTACCAAAAGCACCAAACGCAAACTGATGAATGTTGATTTTTTCCTTTTAATTAAAATAATAACCAACTCCCCACTTTGTGAAGATATACTTCGGCTCGCTTGGATTTTCTTCTATTTTCTCTCGCAAACGGCGCACATGTACATCTACGGTGCGTACATCTCCCGGATAATCATATCCCCAAACCGTATCCAGCAGCTTTTCTCTGCTGTATACCTTTCCCGGATTTTCCATAAGCAGCTCCAAAAGGTCAAATTCTTTTGCAGTCAGATTGACCTCTTTTCCATCAATGAACACCCTTCTGCTGTCATAAGAGAGTTCAAGATTTCTTGCTTTGAGTGTGTGCTTTGCCTCTTTTGCTTCTTCCTTCTTGATGCTGCGGCGTAAAATGGCTTTGATCCTTGCCTTTAATTCCAAAATATTGAATGGTTTTGTAATATAGTCGTCTGCGCCATATTCCAAGCCCATAATTTTATCCATATCCTCGCCCTTCGCTGTTACCATAATAATTGGTATTTGCGAAAATTCTCTTGTCTGCTGACAAACCTGCAAGCCATCGAGCTTGGGCAGCATAACATCCAAAACAACCAAATCAAACTGCCCTTCTTTGATCTGCTGCAATGCTTCCTCTCCATCATATGCCGCAGTTACTTTCATACCATCCTGCTCCAATGAAAATTTGATTCCCTTTACAATGAGTTTTTCATCATCTACGACTAAAATATGATATGCCATAACATGCTTCCTCCTTATGATTCTATCGTAATGTATGCAACCAAATTCATATATGTCTTTTCTCCAATTCCTTTGACATTTTTGATTTGCTCCAATTTTGTAAACAATCCATGCTGTGTGCGATACGCAATGATGCGTTCAGCCAGTGTTTCTCCCACACCATCCAAAAGCATCAGTTCCTCCTTTGTTGCTGTGTTGATATTGATGCAAAACGGTTCTGGTGCAGTCTGTTCTATATTCTCCTGTGTATGCGCAAGCGATTGCTCCGGTACGGCTGCTTCTTTTGGCAGCTCTTGGGAATGTGAAAAGGCTGTTTCCTCTTCTTTATGATAAAGCTGCAAACGGTGCCTATCAAACCATCTGCTGTACCAAAGCCCGCAAATCAAAACCAGAAATACCAACAGTATCATTTGATACCGATTTTGTTTTTTCATACCATGCACTCCATAAAAATAATTTTGATTTCTGTATACGTCAAATTCCAAAAAAGTATTTTCGATTTCTGTAATTTCTGTTATACTTTTCATTGTGTTTACAAAACATATGAAAAGCAGCATATACAAAATACATCTCACTGCCTGATCCTGTCATGCAGTAGTAATTGTACCATAAATTATGATAATATCCTATAGGAGATTCTTATGAAACGTAAAATTTTATGTTTATGGATTGCTATATATCTTTTATTTTTCTATTCCATAACCGTTTTTGCAACCGAATCGACAGAACAGGCACAAACGGAAACGATCACTGAGCAAAAGCATCCAAATGAAAACGAGAATACAACTTCTCCGCTTTGTCTGACTGCGGAGTCTGCGATTTTGATAGATGCCCATTCCGGGCAAATTCTTTATGAAAAAGACGCTTATTCCAAACGCTATCCTGCCAGCATCACGAAGCTTATGACACTGCTTTTGGCATTTGAAAACGGTGATTTGAAAGATAAGCTGACATTTTCTCATCAGGCAGTATATACCATTGAGCCTGGCAGCTCACATATTGCTGTACAGGAGGACGAGGTACTGACATTGGAACAGGTACTCTACGGCATTATGCTGCAATCGGCAAATGAATGTTCCAACGGTGTAGCAGAATATATTGACGGAAGCGTAGATGCCTTCACAAAACATATGACCAATCGTGCCAAAGAGTTGGGATGTAAAAATACCAATTTTGTCAATCCTCATGGTTTGCATGATCAAAACCATTATACCACAGCATATGATATGGCACTGATTGCAAAGGAACTGCTGCAAAACGAAACCTACCGCAGTATGATGCACAATACCTACTATGAAATTCCGCCTACCAATAAGCAAAGCGAAACACGGTATCTGCATGGGCAGCATCAAATGCTGAACAAACATTCCTTGTATTACTATCCAGAAGCAGAAGGTGGCAAAACCGGCTTTACCACACAAGCCATGAATACACTTGTCACCTATGCAAAAAAAGGGGATACCGAACTGATTGCTGTTGTTTTGCATTGTGGTGGCGCACAGCATTATGTTGATACCAAAGCGCTCTTTGATTATGGATTTTCCAATTTTGAAACAGTGCGGATATTGCCTGCCGGTGCTATGGCACAATCGGTATCTGTTACAGAAACCTACCAAAACAAAGTGAGCGAAAAAGCCATTGTTACTGCCGCACTGGCAGATGATGTATACCTCACCGTGCCATCCGGTACAGATCTGAAAAACATACAGAAAACTGTCATCTGTGAGCCTACCGTTTCTGCTCCCATCTCACAGGGAGATGTTCTGGGCAGTGTCACACTGCGTTTGGACGGAAAGGTATTGCATACCATAGATTTGACTGCCGATCAGGATGTTGCAGAAACCACAACAGAAGAAAGAGCCGCACAGGCAACACAGGCACGTCATCGTGTCATTCGGATCATTTTGGCTGTGCTTGGCGTCCTGCTTCTGCTCCTTGTATGTATACTCGGCTTGATACAATACCAAAAATATCGGGAAAAAGAACGCCGCCGCCTTGCACGCAAACAGGCACGTATCCAACGTCTGGAGCAATACAGACAACAATCTGCCTATCAAAAACAGGATCATACAAGACGCCGAAGATCATAATTCCTTGCTTTTGGCTCTACCTAAAAAATATCTCATACAATTTCAAAAATTGTGGTATCACGAAACAAAGAGGGTGTAATCCAAGATTACCCCCTCTTTGCTTTGAAATATTCTTTTCTTCTGATTTTGTTTCTTTTCAAAAATGCAAGCAATCGTTGTCTACGATCTTTGCGCAGCAACACTCTTGCATATGCAAATGTTTCTTCCTCGCCCTTGACTGCCAGCATACGCAGCAGACATTCCAATACTGCCAAAGATTCCGGATGCATGATGGCATGTGCATGGCGACTTTTTTTATGATATTCCCACGGGCTTGCATCCGTGTACGCATCCTTTTGATACGTACGGCATGCAGCAATGCGATCCATGAACATTTCTACCACAAAATGCATTGGCATTTTCATACCACTGAGCAGTTCATCCGGCTTTAAGCTGTAATCCAGCCAATATTCAAAATGATGTTTGTTTCTGCCCTTGTGATGCAGCCAAGAAGCGGAGTATCCCTTCGCTTCTCTCTCTGCATTGTTTGGACTGCGATCGCCCTGAAAATATCTCGCACCCACCAGAAATTCCGTAGGGGAATATTTGGATAGGTCATGCATCAGCCCCTGACGGTATAATCCAACACGAAAACAATACTGTCTTACCAGCTTTCTATGATATGTGATGGTCTGAAAATGCGCTTTTGCGTGATGCCATTTGATCATTCTTTTCCCTTCTTTCTAAGCATTGGCTATGAGAAAGGACACCCCTTGCAAGAGCGTCCTCTGTTCCTTTTTATAATGTCTTATTTTACCAGCTTAGAAATCGCCTTAAACTGCGGAGATTTTGCACCGCCTGTCAATTCAAACAGTACAGATTCACAAGTTGACAGATATGCGCCTTCCTTTTCCATACGTCTGATGCCATATTCCAAATCAATGGGTTTTCTGGAACCAATGCAATCCACAGGTACAAATACATTTTTTCCAGCTGCAATCAAGTCCAAAACGGTCTGCATAACACAGATATGTGCTTCTACACCACACACAACAACATTCTTCTTGCCACAGGATGTGATCCATGCTGCAATCTCATCACAGTCACAGCAGGAAAAAGATGCTTTTTCCAGATAAGAAAAATCTGCAAATGCTTCTTTCACTGTCGGCACGGTATCTCCCAGACCTTTTGTATACTGCTGAGAAACTGCAACGGGAATACCAAATTCTGCAAGCCCCTTTGCCAAAATAGCAGTACGTGCTACAATCGCATCATGCTGGTCGATTGCAGGAACCAGCTTTTCCTGGAAGTCAATAAAAATTGCTGCTGTGTCTTCTGTGCGTAATTTCATAATTGTTTTCCTCCTCAATATGCCTGCATTTCAGAAGTGCTGTTCTTCTCTTTTGGATATAAAAACCAGTATGGTTCTAACATATTGATTGTACTCGAAAAACATATTTTTGTCTAGGGCATATCGAAAAGTCACCCATATACCTGCATATGATACAAAGCTCAAACATATTTGCGCATTCGTTTGAGTGCGGATTTTTCCAATCTGGAAACCTGAGCTTGACTGATTCCTATTTCAGAGCTAACCTCCGTTTGTGTTTTTCCCTCAAAAAATCGAAGCGCTACAATTCTTTTTTCCCGCTCTGTCAGATGGTGCATGGCTTCTTGCAGAGAAAGATTCTCCAGCCAAATTTTATCTCCATTTTTGTCATCGCTCACCTGATCCATCACAAAGAGTGTATCCCCCCCATCATGATATACCGGCTCAAAGAGCGAAACGGGATCTTGTATGGCATTCAACGCCATCACTACATTTTCCTTTGGCATATCCATCGCTTTTGCGATCTCATCCACACTCGGTTCTTTTGATTTTTCTGCCATCAAACGCTCTCTTGTCTGCAATGCACGATATGCCGTATCCCGCATAGAGCGTGATACACGAATGGTATTGTTATCTCGCAGATACCGTCGTACCTCGCCGCTAATCATCGGGCAAAGATAGCTCGATGGCATAACATCCATATCCGGATTGAAATTGTCTATTGCCTTGAGCAAGCCTACCACACCCACTTGAAACAAATCATCCATATCATCACAGCGGTTTTCAAAGCGTTTGATGACACTCAAAACCAGCCTTAAATTCCCTTCAATCAGC
Organism: Anaerotignum sp.; assembly: GCA_020024265.1. Taxonomy (GTDB): domain Bacteria; phylum Bacillota; class Clostridia; order Lachnospirales; family Anaerotignaceae; genus Anaerotignum. The sequence continues at coordinate 20,181 of JAHHTW010000002.1, forward strand.
TGCTCACGCACATGCGTTTCTCCATTGCGATAACGCCGAAACAGTTCTTTTGCCTCCAATGCACTTAATATCGGCAGCTGTGCAGTATTGACACCGCTGATTTCCACTTTTTTGTAATATCCCATCTCTGCACCCCCATCGACGCATTGCGTCGTTTGCATGTTTATCTAAACCATTCCCATTCAAAAAGCAAAATATACCCTGCAAATTCCCCCATAATTCTGCTAATCAAAAAAGGTATATTTTTTGAAAAACATACAATACTAAGAAATACAGAAGCATCAACATTTGGATTCTGTGGTGTCATATAAAAAGGAAGTGTGCTATATGAGATGGATACAGCAAAGCGAAGGCATTGGACAGCTGCAAGAGCAAAAAGACCGTACCCACAAAATTTCTTGGCAGCATCACGGGCGGATTTTGCAGGCGGTCAATCATGGTTTTGGAAAAATGGAAAATACCGATTTTGAGTCCTTGCATCATATGTATGTGTGAAAAAAGCACATCGGCTCCTTATATTTGGAGCCGATGTGCCTTTTTCAGATCAATTTATTGATTTCTTTTTTCAGCCTTGCCATAATCTTTTTTTCCAATCTGGAAATGTAGGATTGTGAAATCCCCAAAATATCCGCAACCTCCTTTTGTGTACGCTCTGTCGTTTCCGGACGCAAACCAAAACGCATTTGTACAATTTGTCTTTCCCGTCCGGAGAGCTTTTCCATTGCCTTGTGCAGCAAATCCCGATTGACTTCCTCCTCAATGCTTTTGTAAATCACATCCCCTTCCGTACCTAAAATATCGGAAAGCAAAAGCTCATTGCCCTCCCAGTCCACATTCAACGGTTCATCAATGGAAACCTCTGCCTTTGTCTTGCTGTTTCTGCGTAAATACATCAAAATCTCGTTTTCGATACAACGTGAGGCATATGTTGCCAATTTGATATTTTTGTCTGTCTTAAATGTATTGATTGCCTTAATCAATCCAATGGTTCCAATGGAAATCAAGTCCTCTACATTGATACCAGTATTTTCAAACTTACGTGCAATATATACCACCAGACGCAGGTTTCTTTCAATCAATATTGTCTTAACCTGCAAATCTTCCTCTCCACCCAGCTGTTCCAGCAAGATGGCTTCTTCCTCTGTGCATAAAGGAGGCGGAAATACATCCCTGCCACCAATATAATACACACCCTCCTGCTTTCGCAGCTTATGCAGGCTGTTGAGAATGCGGTATTTCCACAAAAACAGCCGATACCTCCATTGCTTCATATGCTTTCCCCCTCCAGCAACGCAGGTGGCAGCAAAATATCATACGCACCTGCAAAATGTCCTACATATAATCCAATCCATATTTTATGTAATATTCGTGTATCTTTTTTCCCACAGATTTGGAAATCATCCACCTGTATCGCATACAGTGTCCCTTTTTCCATACCCAATGCAGAAAATGGAATTTCTGCAAACGCTTGCCGTTGATCCTCCGTCAACGTGCCTTTGGTCAAGAGCTGCAATGCACAATCCTTATCTATCAAAGAAAGACAAGCCCCCAGCTCTGCAACAGCCAAGGGCATACCATCCATACTATGCAGTGCATTGCCATTGTCCCAAAATCCTCGTAAATTGCACGTTTTCCCATGATATGTCAATTGTATATAGCAGTATTCCGCCCGCCTGCGACCGCATCGCTCCAAAAAACCAATACCATGCTTGAGTAAAATCCAAAACATGATACAGCACCAAAGCAAGCTCTGCCATGGCATCCATCGCATTTCCACTGCCAAGCCCTGCCCCAACAGACGCTGAAAACCCGTACATGCATATAAAGCTGTAATCCAGCCAGCCAAAAGAAACGAGGATACCATAGCCGATGCGATCAGCGAAAGAAACTGCCGTAGGCTTTTGGGTGAAAAAGCAATCTGTATCCCAAGTATGGACAATGCCACCGAAAGCAGCAAACCACCACGAAAACCAATGCCATACAACAACAGTATGCAATAGCACAGACTCATACCAATTGCTCCCACTATGCTGCGCCAAATACCACACCGAATACCCGATAGCATCCCCGTACTTTGTAAAAGCAATACACTGCACAGGCTATTGACGAGGAACAGTACGTCTATGTATATTGTCACAATGCTCCCTCCTAGCGTCATTATATGCCAAACAACAGGCAAAACTTGTCACAACGGCTGAATAAACAAAGAAAAAGACTGTCAAATTCCGACAGTCTTTTCTTTCTTTTTCTTTGTTAGATATGTACCGCAAAATCTATCCCCATCACAAGCAAAAGCATACACGAAAGCAATGCACGTGCTTTGTCAGAAAGACATGCATTCCCTTTTTCCAAAAGGGGCTGTAAAACATACAGAAAAAACATACCACCAATACCAAAGCGTATACTGGGATGCAGTGCAATACGTCCTTCAAACTGGAACGCAAAGCGGTGATAGTCCCAAAGCCAGCCTCCTGTTTTCCATTCCAAAATATAGCTTGTCGCAAGTTCGATGGCTGTTGTCAAAAGCATGACACCCAAAAACATCAGAAACGGCGTCACATTGATCTTTGCCAATGAAATCCTTTTTTTCTGCAAAGGGCGCAGTGCAAATATAAGCACAAGCGCTCCCACACCATATACCGGCAGATAGGGGCCAAACAAAAATCCACGATTGGAAAATCCCCAACGGTATACCACTACTTCCAAAAAAACCTCATAGCACCATCCAAACATACTGTAAAACACAAAGTATAAAAAATAGGACTGTAAACTTCTCAACCATCTCATATAATCCCTCCCCTACTGCTTTTTCTACTTTGTATCCGTTCTTCTTTTTCGGCAATTTGGCATCATTGCTTTTGTTCTGGTACCACACCATGCTCCATTAAGAATGTACGCCATTGCCCGTAGCAGGCACCCTTCAAATGTGCATTATCAAAGGTATACTCTGTAGAAAGATTCCCTCTGCCATCGGAATAAATCTCATTGACATCAATATAGAATATATTCTTCTGATTTGCAAGCGTTGCAATATCGCTGTTTCTTTGCATGATGTTTGGATTGTTGATATATGCATCAGATTTTGATCGTTCCTCTGTTACATAAAGTATCCCTTGTACAAAAATCAACGCATTTGGCTGCAACTGTCGGATGCGTTCCACTGCTTGACGATAGGTATCAAAAAATTTTTCTCTTGTTCCCGTGCCCAATTCATTGATTCCAACCATCAAATAAATTTTGCCAAACTGTTTTTGTGTAAGTGCCTGCTCCAGTGTTCCCATGCTGCCATCTGCCAATGTTGCAATTTCATCATCAAATAAGGAATAGATCGTCAAGCCAACCTCTGCATAATATGTCGCACGCTCCAAGCCGGCATAATCATGCAACCCTACCATACGAGAATCCCCGATAAACAACGCATCATCGAAATAAGATGCATCTACCGTTGTAAAGGGCAGTGGTTCTGCCGTTTCTATATCCTTTTCATTTGTATTCTTATGCTCCGTATCGTTTTGTGGATTCTGTGCATCTGCATCAGGATGGATATGCGTGTTTGCTGCCGGTACATCCTTTTTGCTGCCACCCTTGCGCAAATCCTTAAGATACAGACAGCTGTATACTGTTCCCGGATATATCTTTTTATCTGCCAGCGTTACCATTTTGGATAAACGCAGATATTGTCCAATGCCTTCTGACAGAATGATGCTGAATACTATCAGCACCAACAATGGATATTTCAATCTTTTCATACAATCTCTCCTCAGAACGAAAAATACATAAATGGATTATTGACTCCCAATGACAGCTGATAAATAGAGAACCAGAAAATCACAAACAACACAGCAATTACGATTTTTTTACGATAATTTCGGCGTAAAAACTGCTCTACATATGGGAATGCACACAATATCCCTGCCAACAAAAACGGCCAATACATACTGCCATATTTGGCAAAATCTCCGGTTGCCACATTGATACCCTCATGCTGTACGATCGGCGCAAACAAACGCAAAAAGCACATCTGAATATCTGCCAGATTGGGCAGAGCAAAAAACACCCATGACAGAGGGATCACCCATATCACATAAATATGCCCAATCAGCGGAATTTTTTTCAGATATTTTTTCAAAAATACTTTTTCACATGCAATCCAGAAAAATAAAAACATTGCCCACAACACAAAATTCCAATGCATACCATGCCAAAGCCCTGTCACAAACCATACCGCAAACAGATTGATTATTGTAAAGCACATCCCCTTTTTGCTGCCACCCATAGGGATATAAATATAATCCCGAAACCAGCTGCCCAATGTGATATGCCATCTGCGATAAAATTCAGATACCGATGTGGACATATAAGGGGAATCAAAATTGTTTGGCAGGCGATAGCCCAGCATCGCCGCAACACCAATTGCCATCAGGGAATACCCCTGAAAATCGAAATAAAGCTGCAAGCTATAGCCAACAACACCCAGCCATGCCAATGGTGTGGAGATACTAACAAAGCCAATGGTTTGAATTTCATGCCACAATCCTGCCAATTGATTGGCAATCAGCACCTTATACCCCAAACCAATGATGAATACTGCCAGCCCATACTCCAGTTCCCGTCCTCTGCTTCTTTGTCTTTCCCCCATCAATGTCACACGTTTTTCGTCCATTTGGTTCATCTGGTTGATGCGTGCAATTGGTCCGGAAAGCAATTTGGGGAAAAATAAAATATAAGAAAGCATTTCCAAAATACTTGGCTGTTTGATGCTCTTGCGATATAGATCCACCAACAAAGAGAGGATGGTGAAAATCAAAAAACTAATCCCCGGCATCAAGTGTGCAGATCTTTTGTTCCAGAGCAATATTGCTGTAAAAAACACTATGGATACAATCAGAGCCGGCTTTTTCTTTCTCTGCACCCAATATGCAGCGCCTACCGCAAGGCACGTCAATAACAACAGATGTGGCAGCCATGCAAAGCAAGACACACCGTAGAAACATACAGTTCCAACCACCAATGATATTTTTTTACTGCGTTTTGACGGCATACAACCGTATACAATCAAAAATACAGGCATAAACCACACAATAAATGGAATACTTCCAAAATCCATAAACAACCGACTCCCTTATACTTATTCTTTTATCTACAAATTTCGCCAAAATATGACGCATACTTTTTTTAGACGTATGACAGTGAAAAAAAGTTGTATTTTTCAGAAATTATCCAAAAAAAACCGACATCCGTTACCAGATATCGTTTCTCAAGTCAAAAAATTTCAAAAAACCAGAAAAATTGCGGTTTCCCAAGAATAACTTTGATTATACTTCACATAACCACTAGAAACAAGCCTTACGACATATTTCGTGTTTTTTTGTCATTTAATACAAAATATCCATACAAACAAGGGCTATCGTTGGATTGTATGTAAGATAGCTGCCTGCTTTGTGAGAGAAAATATAAAACTTGTAGCCGATTTTCCTGTTTTTTTGAAAAAGTCCATCAAAAATCATGGCAGAACAAAGTTTTTACGGAATATAAAAAGCCCTTCGCAAAATCATTTGCTTTGCGAAGGGCTTTCTTTTGCTTACTTGCTTACTGTAATCTAAATTTTTCAATCATATGTTTCAAAATTGCTGCCTGACTTGCGAGTTCCTCACTTGCCGCTGCACTTTCTTCCGCAGTTGCAGAGTTGGTCTGCACCACATTTGCAATCTGATCCACACCAACAGTAATGTTATCCAGCTGTGTAGTCAGATCCTGATAAGACTGTACCATACCGGATACCATCTGTACAATATCAGCGGTTTCTGCTGTTGCGCCATCCAATGCTTTCGCAGTTTTTGTCGCAATTTCATATCCTTCCTGTACAGCATTTACAGAATCCTGTATCAATACATTGGTATTCTTTGCTGCTTCCGCGCTTCTTGCTGCCAAATTGCGTACTTCATCCGCAACCACAGCAAAACCTTTGCCCGCTTCTCCGGCTCTGGCTGCTTCTACCGCTGCATTGAGTGCCAAAATATTGGTCTGGAATGCAATATCCTCAATTGCCTTGATGATTTTGAGAATTTCATTTGATTTTTCTGAAATATTGCCAATCGCATGAAGCAAATTGTCCATCTGCATATTGCTGTTTTGGATTTCATCACCCATATTACCAAGGTTTGCATTGATTTTGAGCGCATGGTTTACATTTTCATCTGCCTCGTGAGATAAATGCTGAATATGTGCAGACAGTTCTTCGATGGAAGAAGCCTGTTCGGTTGCACCTTGCGCCTGTGCCTGAGAGCCCTGCGCTACCTGATCGGAACTAATATCCACCTTTTCTGCGGAGTCCGCAATGCCCAGCATAGTCGTTGTCAAATTCGATTGAATATCCAACAATGCAACCTTGATCTTTTCAAATTCCCCATCATATGTCTGCTGTAATGTAAAGACCAAGTTCCCATCTGCAATTTCCTTCAGCACTGCGCTGATTTCATCAATATATGTAATGTATATCTTCAAACGATCCACAATTTTCTGGATGTCATCCCCCAATACACCGATTTCATCCTTGCCATGTACCTCAATTTCCACATTCAAATGACCATCTGCCAATTCCTTTGCAGCATTTGTAAGCTTTTTCAGGGATTTGATGATCTTCTTTGCATAAAAACTGATGATGATACTTAATATTGCCATACAAAATGCAAAACAATAAATTGTTTTATGCTTGGTGGAAACGATTTGCGCAAGATATTCTTGCTCCGGCATTCCGCCCAAAACCAAATACTGCACATTGTCCAAAAATACCGTAGCACCATAATATTTTTCACCATTTTCGGTATATTCGATATGATCTATATTCTGGTCGTTTTGCAGGATTTGTTTCATTTCTTCATTGTAGGAAAGCCCTGCAATGTCCTCCAAGATATACTGTCTGTCTGGATGATAGAGTACACGGTTTGCTGTATCAAACACAGTAATAAATCCTGTTTCTCCAACAGAAATATTAGAAAGTTTTTCCATAAGATTTGTTACGGTAATATCCAGAGCAAGAATACCGGTCAGCTTGCCTTGATCCATGATCGGTGTGGCAATGGTAACAACCAATTCGCCTGTATTCAAATCCTCATACGCACCAGAAACAATTGTCTTTTGCTCTGCTACGGCACGCTGATACCATTCTCTGCTGCTTACGTCAAATGTCTTTGATGACAACAATACACCGCTTGACTGCAAAATATCTTTGGTTCTGCCATTTGTAATATACACATTCATAATACAATTAGGCGCTGTGTTTTGTAGATTTTTCAATACCTTTACCATTGATTTTTCCGTATCGGAGCCTACAAAGTCTTCGCCTGTCCATGCTCTTAAATTTTCTGCCACATTCGGTGTAACTGCCGTTGCTTCCAATGCACCAAAGTAACTTTCAAAAAAGGAACTCACCTCTGTTGCCGCATGTTCGCTCCCAACCTTGAGATAATCATTTTGAATATCCATGATGGTTGTTGATACCTGTCTATTCATCAGTATTCCAACCAAAGTCAAAATAATCAGCAAAGGGCCAATAATACCAATCAAGAGCTTTTGCAGTACACCAAAGTGTATCTTGTCTGATTTCTTTACTTGCATCATACATCCTCCATTCTTATGCGAAATCTAAGCCTGATTTTTCCGAAAAAGAACTGTAATGTCCAAATGGAAATCCGTATATTCATGTATATTTTCTATAAATATTCCATCTCGCTTATGTACAAATTACAGCAAATTTTTCATTATTTACCATATGTTTGCATTATACATCATGATTCGCAAATACGCAATCACTGCTATACAGTTTTATGCAAAAAAAATCATACAATTTCATTTTTGTTCATGTTCCCAGATATTTTGTTGATTTATATCAAAAATATTATCTAATCACACAATAAAGATTGTGATATTGTATTTTGAGAAAAACAAAAAATCGTCACTTTTGTATGATACATACACAAGCCGGAAATGGATGTCACTATTTTCTCCGAAATACAATTTTTGGCACAAAAACATGTTACAACAAAGCCATGTATATGTATGCAGTATTTCATTTTTTATACACATATATATACATGGCTGTTTTATCATGCATTTTTTGCATCTTTATCCGCATCATGTCTGATTTTTGTTCTTCTTTTTACGCTTTCCCATCAATCCTCCAATTTTCCCGCTTTCTCTGGATGTCAAACCTTTCCAGCCAAACTGCTCAATTTTGTCCATCAAACCCAGCTCCCGTGCAATTTCGTATTTCATTTTTAAGTCTTCCTTTTGCTCCTTTGTCAATTCCTTTTTCATTGCAAAACCGCCCTTCTATACCTTTTGACAAAGACCTTTGTCCGTGTACCATATATCATATCATCTAAAATTTTTTAAAAATTATGCCTGAAATGTTTGACAGAATGACTTTCTGATGTTAGACTAACTTCATAACTACATATTGCAACTGTAGAGGTGCATATTTCATCAGTAAGCATACCAATACCAATAAGGGGTATATGCGGTTTGCCAAAAGGGAACTATGCCGAAGAAGAAAAGTCCTTATTTGCTTTTTTTTCTGGTTGTGCGGTTAAGAGCCGTATGACTGTCATTGGTTCGATACCAGTGGAGCGCTACGAACCTAAGCCCAGTCTAGGCTGGTGGCTACAGTCGGCGCTTGTCGGCTTTTTCTTTTTTTATTGATACTTTACATCTTTACAACAACAAACAGAGAAAGAGGGTACATTTGAAATGAAAAAAATTAATCTCGCCGTTGTCGGCGCAACCGGTATGGTAGGCAGAACCTTCTTAAAGGTTCTGGAAGAAAGACAGCTGCCCATCGAAAATTTCTATGTGATGGCTTCCAGCCGTTCTGCGGGATCTACCCTGACATTTAACGGAAAAGAGTATGTTGTAGAAGAATTGACAGAACATTCTTTTGATAAACCAATTGATATCGCACTGTTTTCTGCCGGTGGCGGCACCAGCGAAAAATTTGCTCCCATTGCTGCTGCACATGGCTGTATCGTGATCGACAACAGCTCTCAGTGGCGTATGGACCCTACAGTGCCTTTGATTGTTCCCGAAGTCAATCCTGAGGACATCTCCTGGCATAAGAATATCATTGCCAATCCGAACTGCTCCACCATACAGGCTATGGTTGCACTGAAGCCCTTGGATGATAAGTATAAAATCAAGCGTGTGGTATACTCCACATATCAGGCTGTATCCGGCGCAGGTGTCGCAGGCTGGAAGGATCTTGAAAATGGCTTGAAGGGCGAAGAACCCCAAAAATTCCCTCATGCCATCGCCGGAAACTGCTTGCCTCATATTGATTCTTTCCTGGACAACGGCTATACAAAAGAAGAAATGAAGATGGTGAACGAAACCAGAAAGATTTTGCACAATGACGATATGCGTGTTACAGCTACTACAGTACGTGTACCTGTATTCAATTCTCACAGCGAATCCATCAATATCGAATTTGAAAAACCTTTTGTATTGGACGAATTGATCGAAACACTGAAAAATGCACCCGGTGTGGTACTGCAAAACAATTCTGCCGCAAACGAATACCCTCTGGCTGTGGATGCTGCTGGTAAGGATGATGTATTCATCGGCCGTATCCGTCGTGATGAAAGTGTGGAAAGCGGTGTAAATATCTGGGTTGTTGCAGATAATATCAGAAAAGGCGCTGCGACCAATGCAGTACAGATTGCAGAAACCATTATCAAAAATATGCAATAGTATCCATATACTATTGATATGAAAAAACAGCTGCTGCAAAAGTTTGGTATCAGCCTTTGCAGCAGCCGAAAACAAGAGGAGGTTTTATTTATGGCTATTTTTACAGGCTCTGGCGTTGCTTTGGTCACGCCCACACATGCCGATGGCAGTGTCAACTACGAAAAAATGAAAGAGCTGATTGAATTTCAGCTTGCCAATGGTACAGACGCACTCATCATCTGCGGTACCACTGGCGAAGCATCCACATTATCTGATGAAGCGCAAATCGAATGTGTACGCTATGCAAAAGAAGTCGCAAACAATCGTGTGCCTGTCATTGCCGGTGCCGGCAGCAATGATACCGCACACTGCATAGAGCTTGCACAGGGATGTCAAAATGCAGGTGCAGATGCTGTCCTTCTTGTCACACCATACTATAACAAGGCAACACAAAAAGGTCTGATTCTGCATTATACCGCCGTCGCAGAAAGCTTGGATATTCCGGTAATTTTATACAATGTACCGGGACGCACCGGCTGTAACATCGCACCAAAGACCGCATATGCTCTGTCTAAAGTGAAAAATATTGTTGCCATCAAAGAAGCCAGCGGTAATTTTTCCCAGATTGCAGAAATCGCTGCCTTGTGCAAAGATGATCTGGATATTTACAGTGGCAATGATGACCAAATTGTACCTATGCTTGCATTGGGCGCAAAGGGTGTCATTTCTGTACTGGCAAACGTAGCACCAAAGGATACACATGACATGGTGGCAAAATTTATGGCAGGCGATATTGCAGGCGCAAAAAATCTTCAGCTCCATGCGATTGAACTGATTCAGGCATTGTTCTGTGAAGTTAACCCCATTCCTGTAAAAACTGCACTGGATTTGATGGGATATGATGTTGGGCCTTTGCGTATGCCACTTTGTGCAATGGAAGACAAAAATGTAGAAACACTCAAAAAAGCAATGCAGAACTATGGCTTGCTGAAATAAAACCATTTGATGATAACGGCGTTCTTTGCGGCTGTTTTGCTGACACGGAACGCCGTTTATTTCAGATATACACATAATATCAAAGGAGGTATTTTTTATGATTCATATAATCATACATGGCTGCGGGGGTAAAATGGGGCATGTGGTTGCAGAGCTTGCAAAAAACGATGATTCCTGCCAAATCGTTGCAGGGATTGATCCGACAACACCTGAGCTGGATTTTCCTGTATTTGCATCCCCTGCCGCATGTACGGTAAATGCAGACGTTATCATTGACTTTTCCACAGCATCCGCTGTTCCGGCACTTTTGGACTTTGCAAAGGACAAACAGATTCCACTGGTACTTTGCACCACGGCATTGTCTGACGACACACTGCAACAAATGGAGGAAACCTCCAAAAGCGTTGCTGTATTGAAATCAGCCAATATGTCCATTGGTATCAATCTGCTCTTGGATTTGGTGGCACGTGCCAGTCAGATTTTATACGATGCAAACTTTGATATCGAAGTGGTAGAAAAGCATCATAACCTCAAGATTGATGCACCCAGCGGTACCGCTATGGCTCTTGCAGATGCCATCAATCAGGCAATGGATGAACAATTCCATTATGTATATGACCGTTCTGAGAAAAGAGAAAAAAGAGAACGTAACGAAATCGGTATTCATGCCATCCGTGGGGGCAATATTGTCGGAGAGCATGATGTGATCTTTGCCGGACGTGATGAAGTGATTACACTTAGTCATCATGCGTCCAGCAGAGAAGTATTTGCTGTTGGTGCGATCAAAGCTGCGAAATTCCTTGCAGGACAAAAGCCCGGTATGTACAGCATGAAGGAAGTCCTATCTTAAAAACCTTGGGGCGCTGCCCCAATCCCCACAAGGGACACCGTCCCTTGACCTGCATATAAAAGCCCAATTCTTCGGCTTTTATATGCACTTTTTATCATACATGATAACACTAACACATATAAAAACCTCTATGCCTGACTGCTAAAAACAATATCGCATAGAGGTTTTCTTTTATCTCTTACGTTGATTGCGGCAAAGCCTCAATCAGAAAAGGGCAAGGGGTAAAACCCCTTACAGGGTGTTGAGGCAGCGCCCCAAGTTCTGATCTCTTTATTCTTCCAAACATACATTGGGACGATCCGGGAATACAATCATACCAAATCCATTGATATCCACCATTTTCTGCAAAAGTGCTTCTCCACCCTCCTTCTGATGGAAATCAATTTCCTCTTGATACAATGGCAAAATCGCATAGAGATTGATCAGTGTGCCATCCTTTGCATGAAACATACTGATTGCTTCATTTAATGCAGAAATCATAACACCACATAGCTTGGTGCTTTTTTCATCATAAGATACATATTGATCCGAGTTTGGAATGATATGCCCCCAGCCCAGCCAGCTCTGGTATTCGTGCGGAAATCTTGCCAAATACTGCAAAAGATCCACCGGCCACCAAATGGTATTGTCGTATGACTCCCCTTTTGGCGGCTCTGTCAACTTCCATTCTGATGGCAACAATGCAATCATTTCTGCACGTTCCAGCATTTGATACTCTGGATAAAATTCGTCTGGCAGCTGCATAGGCATTGCACTCATTCCTACGGTGTACAGCACATGAAAATCCTGTTTTGTAGGTGCTTCCAATATATGAATGTCTACCTGCAAATAATCGTTGAATCGGTCAAAAAATACACGTTCCGTTCTTCCCGGAAAGCATTTATTCATATGCTTTTGTATTTCCTGACTATATGGTGTTGTATGCACAGGACGCTTTTTCTCCGCTTTCTTCGGCTCCTGATGACGATATATCTCATTTCCATTTGTTTGTTCCTTCATTGTGCTTTCTTCCTCCCTTATTCACTGCCAAACAATGCCTGCGCAAATTCTGCTGCATGGAATTTCTGCAAATCTTCTATGCCTTCCCCAACACCAATATAACGTACGGGAATTTTCAATTCACTCTTAATTGCTACAACAATACCGCCCTTTGCTGTACCATCCAATTTGGTCAATATAATACCGGTGATCTCTGCAACCTCCATAAACAGCTTTGCCTGCTGCAAAGCATTTTGTCCTGTTGTTGCATCCAATACCAGATAGGTTTCCTTATGTGCATCCGTATATTCCCGTTCAATGACACGAGAGATTTTGCGCAGTTCCTCCATCAGGTTTTTCTTGTTATGCAATCTGCCTGCCGTATCGCAAATGAGCAAGTCACTTTTTCTGTTTCTCGCTGCATGCACCGCATCAAAGACCACAGCTGCCGGATCTGCATTTTCTTCATGCTTGATGACTTCAATGCCTGCACGATTGCCCCAAACCTCCAGCTGATCAATTGCAGCTGCACGGAAGGTATCTGCCGCTGCCAGCAATACTTTTTTCCCACCGTCCTTGAAATTATGCGCCAGTTTCCCAATGGTCGTTGTTTTTCCAACACCATTGACACCAATGACAAGCATCACGCTTGGGCTTGGGAGATTTTCTTCTTCCTGCACACCATCTTCCAATATTTCTGTAATTTCTTCAATGAGCATTCCCTTAATCAAAGAAGGATCTGTGATCCGTTCCTTCTTGACTCTCTTGCGCAGATTTTCCACAATATTCATGGTTGTCTGTACACCCATATCAGCCATAATCAGTGTTTCTTCCAGCTCCTCAAATAAATCCTCATCTATCTTTGTAAAACTGCCCAGCACGGCATCCACTCCGCCCAGAATACTGTTTCTTGTCTTATTCAGACCTTCCTTCAAACGTGCAAACAGACCTTTTTTCTGTACCGGCTGTGCGTCTTCTGCTGCATTTGGCGCTACTGCTTCTGCTTGTGGTTCTGTTTCTACTTCGCCTGTCGTTTCCAGCGCTTGAGAGATTTGCTCTGCAACAAAATCCGCTGCTTGTTCTGCAAACGCTTTGCCTTCGGCTTCACTCTCTGCTTCATATACCGCTTCGGATGTTTCTATGGTAATTGCTTCTGTTTCGCCTTCTGCGGCATACGCTACATCAGCTGCTTCTATCGTATCCTCTTTGACTTCTGTCTGTTCCACTGCTTCAGCCGTGTCCTCTGCATCTGTTTTTTCCGCATCCTCTGCTTCCTCTAATACATCTGCAAAGCTTTTTTGCTGCTCTGCCTGCAAATCATCATTTTCCTGATACAGTACACCGCCTGCTTTTTCATGAAATGTAATGGTTTCTTCGTCCATCGCTTCATGTACCGCCTGATTGATTGCAGCTGTAATACCCAGTTCTGTATCCACATTCAAAACAATTTCATTCGTATCCTCTGCCTGTGCGACATCGAAGCCCTCTACCTCCAAAAGGCTTTCGTTTTGCTCCTGCTGCTCCTCTTTTTGCGGCTCCTGTTTTTTCTTAAACAAATCAAAAAATCCCATAATTTTCTCACCTCAAACACTATTTTATACCATCCTGCTGTGTGGAGAAATCAATAGAAATCAGCTTTGATACACCCTTTTCCTGCATGGTGACACCATAGAGTATATCTGCATATTCCATCGTACCCTTTCTGTGCGTAATGACAATGAATTGCGTATCCTCCGAAAAACGAGTCAAATACTGTGCATATCTTCTGACATTCGCATCATCCAGTGCTGCTTCAATCTCGTCCAAAATACAAAACGGAGATGGTTTCATTTTCAAAATCGCAAACAATACCGCAATGGCAGTCAACGCACGTTCTCCACCAGAAAGCAGCTGCATATTTTGCAGACTCTTACCCGGAGGCTGCGCCACAATGTCAATCGACGTATGGAGTACATTGTGGTCATCTGCCAGCTGCAAATATGCTTTACCACCACCAAAAATCTCGCAAAACACCTCGCTGAAGTTTTTGGAAATGATGGAAAATTGCTCTGCAAACTGTTTTTGCATCAAATCTGTCAATTCATCAATCAACTGTCGCAGCTTTTCTTCCGCCTCCATAATATCTGCCTTTTGTGCAGTAAGAAAGGTATATCGCTCATCAACTTCTTGATACTGTGCAATTGCCTGTACGTTGACATTGCCCAAACTGCGCATTTCTTCCTTCCACTCCTTAGACAAACGGCGCAGCTCTGCATACGGTCGTTTTTCTTCCTTTGCAAGCGTTCTTGCAGCAAAATATGTGACTTCATATTCTTCCCACATACGGTCGCAAATTCGCTGTTTCTGTTCCTCCAGCTTATCCTGTTTTGCTTCTACACGTACCTGTTCTGCATCCAGCTTGGAGGTTGTTTCCATTTTTTCCTGTATGTGCTGCTCCATTTGCGCAAGGGATGCTGTCAAAGAAGCAATCTGTGCTCTGGTATCCTCAAGCGCA
The DNA here is from genome assembly GCA_020024265.1 of Anaerotignum sp. Lineage (GTDB taxonomy): Bacteria > Bacillota > Clostridia > Lachnospirales > Anaerotignaceae > Anaerotignum. Next base: position 35,222 of record JAHHTW010000002.1, read on the forward strand.
ATCTGCAATTCTTCTTCCTCTTTTTGCAATGCTTCTGCCCTTTTGTGCAGGCTCTCCTGTGTTTCTGTACGCTTGCCACCATATTCTTGATCCAGTGCAATCTGTTTTTGCAATTTTGCTATTGCCCTTCCAAATTCCTGCTCCTCTGCCTGCAAGCGATGCAAGGTTTCCTGAGCTGCCTCAATTTGCTCCGTATGTTGTGTAATCCGGATTTTGGTTTGTGTCATTTCCTGAAGCAAACGCTCCTTGTTTTGTTTTTCTTCCGATAAATCCTCTTGGTATGTGGAAAGTGCGGCATTTGCTCTTTCCATCGCTTCTTCCGATTGACGCAAAACCTCCTTGCTTGTCAGAATATCCTGCTGCATACGTGTGATTTGCTCCGCAAGCTGCTCTGCTTCCAGTGTCAGCATCTTTTGTTTGTTTGTGCTTTCTGCAATCTCCTGCTCGTTCTTCTGCCATTCTGCCTCTCTGGCATGAATGGTGACACTCATTTTTTGCAGTTCCATTCTTTTTTCTATCATCTGATCAGAAATCTCCTGCAAATCCTCCTCGGAAAGCTGTAACTTTTCTCTATAGCCTGCGATTTCTGTATCATACTGCTGCATTTTGTCCCGAAGCTGCTGTATTTCTCTGGCTCTGCCAAAGAGATTGCTTGTTTTTTTCGATTGGGATCCACCTGTCATGGAACCGCCCGGATTCAATAAATCGCCTTCCAGTGTAACCATTTTATATTGATGGCTGTATCTTTTGGCAAGATATACCGCATCTTCCAATGTTTCTACCACCAGAATACGCCCCAGAAGATAGCGCATCACACCTTGATACTTTTGTGCAAAGCTGACCAATGCCTCGGCAGTTCCAAGAACACCCTTTTCATCTAAAATCCTTGGATGTCCTTCCAGCCCATGCCCACGCACTGCTGTAATTGGTAAGAATGTAGCACGTCCCAGACGGCGCTGTTTTAAGTAATAGATTGCATTTTTGGCATCTTCTTCTGTATTGGTCACCACATTTTGCAATGCGCCACCCAATGCGGATTCTATGGCTGTTTCATACATCTCAGGCACTGTCAGCAGCTGTCCGACTGCTCCGCAAATCCCTCGCTTTTCCTGATCCGGAAGATTGAGCAGGCTTTTGACACTATGGTAATACCCCTCATGCTCTCTTTCCAATTCCTCTAACAGGGATAAGCGGGAGCGGGTTTCGGAAATTTGTTTTTCCTTTGCTCCCAGCTGATGTTCTGCCTGTTGTTTGTTTTCTGATGCATGTTTTTGATCCTGTTGCAATGCATAGAGTTCTTTTTCCAAAAAAGCAACCATCTCTTGCTGTTCTTTTGCTTTTTTCTGTAATACCTGCCCATGCACCTGCTGTTGCTCCAAACGGCTTTGTACATGGGAAAGTTCAATATCCAGCTGTTCTTGTCTAACGCAAAACTGCTCCAGCATTGCTTGGCGCTTTGAAATCTCACCTTTCGCCTCCGTGCCAATACGTATTTGCTCAAAAATCTCATCCTTGGCAATTTCCGCCTGAGATTCGCTTTCCTGCAATTTCATGCTACGTGCATCATAGTCTGCTTCCATCTGCGCCAACGCTTCCTCTGCATGCTGCATGGTCATTTGCAATGCCTGTATTCTGTTATGGCTCACATCCTGCTGTGCCTGTGTATGCTTTTGCTGCTGCTGTTTTTCGGACAACTCTTTTTGCATACGTGCAATATTGGCTGCATCGTTCTGCTGTTGTTCTTCGGATAAACGGATTTGCCCTTCTGTCTTTTCCAGATCCGTTTTGGTTTGTGTAATCTGTGTATGCAGCTGCTGCATGGCTGTATTTTTGTATTCTATTTCCTGTTTTGCTTGTGCAAGACGCTCCTGCTCTACTGCTGCTGCCTGTTTTGCTTCTTGTTTCTGAAGCGCCGCATTTGCCATCAGCTCTACCAAATGCTTTGCCTCCTGCTCGATTTGCTGCATTTCCTGACAGAACATTGCCATATCTGCGTCCTTGAGCTGATCACGCAAATCCATATAGATTTTTGCTTTTTTACTTTCTTCCTCCAATGGCAAAAGCTGGCTTTCCAGCTCTGTCAATATATCTTCCACACGCAACAGATTTTGCTGTTCTTTTTCCAGCTTATTTTCCGCTTCATTTTTTCTTGCTTTGTATTTGACAATACCGGTTGCTTCTTCAAAAATGCGACGGCGTTCGTCCCCCTTGGCATTGAGGATCTCGTCAATGCGTCCCTGTCCAATGATGGAATAACCCTCTCGCCCAATCCCGGTATCCATAAACAGCTCTTGGATGTCCTTCAATCTGCATGCTGTTCCATTGATGCGGTATTCGCTTTCCCCCGAACGAAACACACGACGTGTTACCTGTACCTCGCTAAAGGCAACTGGCAATCGTTCATCCTGATTATCTATCACGATTGTGACTTCGGCAAAGCCCTGCGGCTTTCTCGTTTCCGTACCGGCAAAGATGATGTCCTCCATCTTGTCCCCACGCAAATTTTTGGCTCTCTGCTCTCCCAAAACCCAGCGCACTGCATCAGACACATTGCTTTTTCCACTGCCATTTGGACCAACAACAGCGGTAATTCCGGGCGTAAATTCCAGCTTTACCTTTTCAGGAAAGGACTTAAAGCCCTGTAAATCCAATCGTTTTAAGTACATATTTCACCTCATTGTATGCCTTTTTTGGCATTACGATAACACGCTACCTCCGACAATGGTTGTGCATATCTGCCCTTTGACTTCCTTGCCGGCAAATGGAGAAAATTTCGCCTTAGACGCAAACTCTGATGGGTCAATGATGCTTGTTTTTTCGGTATCCACCACGATCAAATCTGCGTCATAGCCGACTTGCAATACGCCTTTTTTAGAAAAATGCAAAATTTCCGCAGGATTTTTTGACATCAACACATTCAATCGCTCTGCGGAAATCACACCGCTGTCCACCAAATGTGTATAGCTGATGGAAAATGCCGTTTCCAGTGCAGAAATTCCATATGCTGCTTTGTCGAACTCATGATTTTTCTCTGTCTGTGTTGTAGGACTGTGTCCGGATGCAATGACATCAATGGTGCCGTCTGCAATCCCTTCTAACAATGCCTGCACATCATCTTTTGTGCGCAATGGCGGATTGACCTTTGCCAATGTCTGATAGCCTTCTACCGCTTCATCTGTCAATGCAAAATAATGCGGGCAGGTTTCACATGTCACAGAAATTCCTCTTTTTTTTGCATCACGCACCATACGCACCGCACCTCTTGTGCTGACCGGCGCAATATGCAATCTGGCTCCCGTGGCTTCTGCAAGCACGATATTTCTGCTCACCTGTACCTCCTCTGCTTCTCTTGGCATACCAAAAATACCAAGACAAGCTGCGGTATAGCCTTCATGCATCATCCCCTGACCGGAGAGCGCACGGTCTTCACAATGCGTCATTACAGGTAAATCGAACATTTTTGTATATCGCATAACATTGCGCAGCAATGCAGCGTTATCCAATATTTTATCCCCATCAGAAACGCCTACAATCCCTGCCTCGTACATTTCACCAATCTCTGCCATATCCTTACCCTCACACCCCATAGAAATACTGCCATAAGGGAAGATATTGACAAGACCTACTGCCTTGGATTTGGATATGATATATTCCACAACGGTTTTATTATCCACCGCCGGTTTTGTATTTGGTTCACAGGTAATGGAGGTAAATCCACCCTTCAATGCACTGAGAGATACACTTGCAATATTTTCAATATGTTCATATCCCGGTTCACATACATTGCAATGCATGTCAATCAGCCCTGGGAATACACTCTTGCCGTCTACTGGCAAGAGCTTTTCATCCTGTGGCTGTAGATTTTCTCCGATTTCTGTAATTTTACCATCCGCAATACGAATATCGTATCGCTTTTCATCTGTATATGCCGCACCATGTAAACGTGCCCGCTGTATCAGCAGGTTCATAACAAGCCACCTCCCATTTGTGACAAGATATAAAACATCGCCATACGTACTGCAACACTGTTTCCAATCTGGTCATTGATGATACACTGCGGACTGTCTATGACACTGCTGGAAATTTCAATATCTCTTTGGATCGGCCCAGGATGCATCACAATGGCATCTTTCTTTGCATACTGCAAAAGGTTTTCATCAATACGAAAAAACCGCTTATATTCATCCAAAGATGGCAAATTCATTTTGTTTTGTGTTTCCAATCGCATACGTGTCGTCAGTATCACATCTGCATCCTGTACCGCCTGCTTGACATCGTAATACATCCTGACGCCAAATTTTTCCATCTCCGGCAGAAGCAATGTGGGAGGCCCTGCCACACACACCTCTGCCCCCAGCTTTGTCAGACCCCAAATATTGCTTTTGGACACACGGCTATGCAGCAAATCCCCTACGATAACCACCTTCAAACCCGTAAAATTCCCTTTGCGTTCTTTGATGGTCAATAAATCCAAAAGGGATTGCCCCGGATTTTCGTTGTATCCATCCCCTGCATTGATGACAGATGCATTGACGCATTTTGCCAAAAGTCTTGCAGCGCCTGCCATAGGATGACGCAGTATGATAAAATCTGCGCCCATTTGGTCTACCAACTGCCCCATATCCTGTAAGCTCTCCTGCTCCATATCATGTGCCGAGTTTGTCATATCTACCAGATTGGCGCTCAAGTGCTGTGCCGCCAGCTCATAAGCAAGCTTGGCACGTGCGCTTTTTTCATAAAATAATATGATAACCGATTTTCCTTGCAAATGTGGTGATTTTTTGCTTTTCTGACTCAGGACATATTTCATGGTTTCTGCTGTTGTCAATATATAGCGGATGTCATCTGCTGTCAAATCTCGCAGTCCAAAAAAATCCTTGCGATTGAGTGACATGCCCATCTCCTCCTATTCATCTTGCAATCGTATCAACAGTTTTTCAAAATATGGCGGAAGCGGTGCTTCAAATTCCATATATTCTCCGGTTCTTGGATGTACAAATCCCAATACACGTGCATGCAATACCTGTCCGTTCAAGGAAAACGGCTGTTTTTTCTTACCATATACCGTATCACCCAACAGCGGATGTCCGATATATGTCATATGCACACGGATTTGATGCGTACGACCGGTTTCCAGCTGTGCTTCAATCAATGTAAAATTTTTCATGCGCTTAAGTACTTGATAATGCGTTACGGCATGTCGGCTGTGCTTTTGTGTCACAGCCATTTTTTTGCGATCCTGCGGATTGCGTCCAATGGGTTCATCGACCGTACCTTCGTCCTCACGAAAACCATTGTATACAATCGCATTGTATTTTCTGGTGATGCTGTGTTCTGCCAGCTGTAATGCCAAGGATTGATGTGCTTCATTATTCTTTGCAACAACCAGTATACCTGATGTATCTTTATCAATGCGATGTACAATACCCGGACGCTTTTCTCCATTGATGCCGGAAAGTTCATCCTTGCAGTGGTACAGCAATGCATTGACCAATGTACCAGTATTATGCCCCGGTGCCGGATGTACCACCATACCTTGCGGTTTATTGACCACAATAACATCTGCATCTTCGTACACGATATTTAAGGGTATATTCTCCGGTAAAATTTCTGGTTCTACTGCTTGTGGTATCTGCACAAACAAGACATCTTTTTCTCTCAGCTTATAATTTGCTTTGACATTTTTACCGTTGACACAGATATGCCCGCTTTCCAGAAGCTTCTGCACACTGCTTCTGGACAGATCATCAATATTCTCCGAAAGGAAGCTATCAATACGACTGCCCACATCTTCTTTTTCTGCAATAAACGTCATTTCTTCCATACGCAATCTTCCTTTTTCTTTGGTTCTTCCTGAATAACAAAAAGCATCAATATCGCCAGCAAAATGACACCAACAACAATATAAATATCTGCCATATTAAAAACCGGAAAATCAACAAATGCAAATTCCAAAAAATCCACCACATAACCACGCATCATGCGATCCATTACATTGCCAACAGCACCGGCTAAAATCAAAGTCATTGCTCCACGCACATAATGATATTCTTTTGTCTTTGGTAATTTTACGAAATAATATACCAGTATGGCAACAATCACAGCAACCATACAGAGAATCAACCATTTTTTACCATGCAGCATACCAAATGCCACACCATGATTTTCCACAAATGTCAAATTCAAAAAGCCATCTATGACCGGTGTGCTGCCAATGGGTTTTAGCTTTGCCACCGCCCATAGCTTGGTACATTGGTCTATTACAATCATAATCACTGCCACAAGCAGAGAAATTATCCACATATCTTTTTCCACCTTTTCTTATAAACAAAAATGGACGAAAACACACTTGTCCCTCGCTTTCGTCTATTTTTTCAAAGCCGGAAATGGAATCCTTCATGCAATTCCCATCTGCCAGCATTCATTGTTCTTTATTCATTTGTCTGATATTCCGCTTCTTTTTCTGCCAGAATTTCATTTTTATCCAGCAATTCGATTTCTGCATACAACAGCAGTTTGACACGTGTACGCATCAATTCATAGCGATTTTCCAAAGCATCAATTTGCTGCTCCAATTCATAAACCTTGGTGCGTGCGCCGGACAAAATCTCATCCCGCTCCAATTTTGCTTGTGCTACAATCTGCTCAGCTTCTGCCTTTGCCGCCTGTTTCGTTTCCTCTGCCGCTGTTTCAGCCAATGTCAATGTGCGTTCCAAAGCTTTTTGCAATTTTTGAATATGCTCTGCATCTTCATGGATCGGCGCTGGTGCTGTATATACTTCTTTTTCGGGCATAGGTTCCGAAAAGGGTTCCGGCATAGGCATTTTTTTCCGTTCCTTATACTCATGATACAGTTTTTCATAATCCTCATAAATATCATCCAAAAAGGTATCTACTTCTTCCGGAGAATATCCCACTGCTACTTTTTTGAAATTCTTTGTTGCAATATCATGCGGTGTCACCATACTACCACTCCCTATATATATACACCCACTTCTAATCCAATGCGATCCTTCTTACTTCTGCCACCAATGGCAAGAATACGAAAACGACCATATCCACGCACAGAAATCATATCGCCTTCTTTGATGCAGCAAGAAGCATTGGTTGCAACGCTCCAGTTGACCGACGCTTTTTCTGCAGCAATCAAGGCTTGTATCTTCCCTCTGGAAAGGTGCAGCGCCGCTCCTGCTACCGCATCCAAACGCAAAGAAGGCACCGTCAAGCGACGCACCTCTACTTTTTTCTCTACAGTAATATCGGCAAGCACCGTACGTTTTACCTGTACTGGTGTATGAGAAACCTTTTTCAGCTGATATACGATATAGTCTGCAATATCTTCTTGTACCCAACAAATGGTTTCTGTTGCACCCACCATAATATCACCAATTTTGCCACGATCAATGCCCAGCCCCAGTATGGAGCCAAGGTAATCTCTATGACTCAAATCCGATTGTCCAAATTTGGGATGCTTTGTGATGCTGAGCACACAAATGGGAAAATCTTCTTTTGTCAATGTCATATAATCCGGTGCAAAGCCCAGCATACGGCGCTCTGCATCTTCCATACCACCAAAAGCAATCACCTGTAAATCAGGCGTATGCTGCAATTTTTCCAGAAACTTTCCGCTTTTTGCCATATCCAGAAAATCTGTGAATACAGCACAATGTCGCTTACAGCTCAAAGCAGCCTGATCCAGTACTTTCGCAAACAAAAGTCTTTCCTCAGGCTGCGTAATCCCCTGTAATAATGTCTGTTTATTCAATTTTGAACACCATCCTTAGAACATTACCACCAATCCCAGCAAAAGCTGTTTGAGTAATGCCATCAGAATCACTGCGATGATGGGTGAAAAATCCAGCATCATACCACCGCCCAGCGGAGATTTATCCAGCAGACGACGACAGGGTCCCAAAATAGGCTCGGTTAACTGATAAATAAAGCGTCCAATGGGATTGTTGTATCCCACAATTGGAATCCATGAAAGTAAAATTCGTATAAAAATCAAACTTTCCAGCACATAGAAAAAAATATCAATGGCTTTTGCCAATAACAATTGTACTCCTAACAATTTATACTTCCTTCCTAAAACTGATTATTTTGCCATGCGGGGGAAAAGCACCCCTTTTGTTTTCAATTCTTCTTTTAAGTCACCGCTAATGTCTACATTCTCTGGAGCAATAATAAAAATATTGTTTGCTACACGCTGAATGGAACCTTCCAGAGAATAACATGTCCCACTCAAAAAGTCCATGATTCTCTGTGCAACCGGAAACTCTACCTTTTCCAAGTTGACAACAACCGGTTTTTTCATTTTGATTTGGTCACAGATTTCCTGTGCATTTTCATAACATTCCGGTTTGATGATGACTACCTGCATTTGTACCTGTGTATTGATGCTGTATACTTGTGCGTTGCTCTTTGTGGAGGATTTGCGCTGCACGGGCATTGCATAATCCTCTCTGCTTACTTCATGCAAAGCACCGTAGCCCATGGCACTGGGTTCCCGATCCATGGTTTCTTCGTATTCATCTTCGTAATAATCATCATCCTCATATGTTCCAAACATTGCATTTTTTATCTTGCCCAAGATATTCGACATTGCTGCGTCCTCCTTTGTTTATTGCTGCCTCTCTGGATAATATCTTTCGCCAAAGATACCAGTCCCCACTCTGACAATGGTTGCCCCTTCTTCTATTGCGACTTCGTAATCTCCTGTCATACCCATTGAAAGCGTATCCATATTTACATTATCAATTCTTTTTGCATTGATGTCAACCAGTAATTCACGCATTTTACGAAAATATGTGCGATTTTCTTCAGGGTTTTCGACAAAGGGAGCTACTGTCATCAAACCTCTGACACGAATGTTCGGCAAAGGTGCAATTTCACGCAAAAACGCTTCTGTATCCTCTGCTTTCACACCGAATTTGCTTTCTTCCCCTGCGATATTCACTTCTACCAAAACATCCATCACCACACCGGCTGCTGCTGCACGCTTGTTGATTTCCTCTGCCAATTTCATACTTTCTACAGAATGGATCATATCCACCTTATCTATGATGTATTTTACTTTATTTGTCTGTAAATGTCCAATCAAATGCCAATGGATTCCTTCGCCCATCGGTGCATATTTGTCCATAATTTCCTGTACTTTATTTTCTCCAAGTGCATGCAGACCACAATCTACAGCTTGACGAATCAATTCTACAGGCTTTGTTTTGCTGACAGCCAGCAGCAGAACATCCTCTGGATTCCTGCCGGCACGTTTTGCCGCTGCTGCTATTTTTTCTTCTACCTGCGCAATATTCTTTTGGATTTGCTCCATATTTCTACAACTCCTTTTTTAATAAATCGCTTGTCCTTCTGTAATCGTCTTTGCATCAGAAACAATGGTATCGTATACCTGTAAGCCGTATATGCTGTTGGATTGTACCACAGCAAATTCCTGATTTTGATCCAGTATGGTAATCGGAACGAAGTTTGCCATAGAGCTGTTTGCCACATACACACCACTCTTTGACTCCACTTTTGCGATTTCATATTTTGTTTCATTCTCGCCACTGCCCTGTATAATGACATCTCCTACCTTGAGTGCATGCTCTGATTGTGAAAGATAGCTATATACATCATCGCTGGTCACACGATTGATGGGAATGAACTTTCCTTTTCCTTCATTTGCAAGCAGTACCCCCTGCTTTCCATCACGCTCTGTAATGCAGTCTGTCGGAATTTTTAACAATGTCTTTTCCACAATGGCGCTATTGGGTATCTTGATGCCTTGCAGCAAGGAGCTTTGTATGCTGAAAGATACACTACGCATGTCAATGAAATCCTCCATATTTACCATACAGGAAAAAACAACCTTTGTTTCCTTTTCTCCTGTCTGCAACAGTTCTACCACGCAGGGTATGGAAATGGTTCTTTCCTTTGTTGTCAGATCCAATGTATATACATCGCCCTTCTCCCAATCCCGAATTTCCGATGCGGGCAGATTTGTCAAAAGATACCATTGATTGCTGCGTACCACACGAAACAGCGGATCGCCGTCTGCCACTGCCTTGACCTTTGAAATTTGTGTCATTTCTTCATTTTCCGGCATGTTTTGAAATGTAATTTCTTCTAGCTTATCCGGTGTCAATGTTTCTTCCATACCATCATAGCTCAAAGCCAGCACACCGCTTTGGGCTGCACTGACACTGCTCATGCTCTGTGCCAGCTGCTTTTCATAGGCATTTTTTTCTTCGTTAAGCTGTCCAAAGGTTTCTATGTTTTCCGAAAGCCAGATTTCATTGCGCCGATTCATATCATTTGTAATCTGGCTGCGCATGGAGTAGAGGTATCCTGCATCCGTCTGCATAGACTGCGATGAGAACAAATCTACCACCTCTCCCATATGCTTCTCAATCCGTGCGACATCCTCTGCAAACGCCGAAAGATCACTACGGCTTTTCTGCCTTTCTAAAATATCATGATCTATAGAATCTATTTTCGCTTCCAGATCATTCGTCGCTTGCGTATCCTTTACCTCGCATACCACTGCGGATTTTTTCACATAAGCACCGGAACCGTATTGATAAAACGGTGTCCCTGCACGATTGCTTTTGGTCACATATTCATCTCGGATAATCAGTGCCCTTTGTGTCAAAGGGGTATCTATCGTACCATAAAAGACGGTTTCTGTAGCAATTTCACTTTTATGTGAAAACATCACCACAACCTGTGCCATCAAATAAACAAGCAGTACCGCAAACACAAACATTGGCAATGTCTTTGATGTATAGCTTCGCCGTCTTTGCATTGTGGTACGGGAAACATGCTTTGCATCTTTTGCAGACGGCAGGGTATGCGATCTGCGATATTGATCATGTGCTGTAGCATGACGTACCCCTCTTGCAGGCTGACGTGGCGGACGCTGCACCGGCTGCTGCATCTGGCGCTGCATGGATTGTCTGCTTTGCTGTACAGATCTTTGCATATTTGACCTTTGCATATTCGGTCTTTGCAAATTCAATCTCTGCTGTGCTGCACGCTGTTCCCGCACGTGACTGAGTTCATAAACATTCCCTTGCCGACGATATCTGGCTTCCTTTTCCATTTCTCTTGTCTGTTTCAGTTGTTTTTTTCGTTTTGGACTCTGTTGCTTTGAGGAACCTTTTTTCATTGGAATCCTCCTTTGATTGTTTTATAATACAGCGAAAAGCATATCTTTTTTTTTTGCAAAAAAAAATCTGCGATATTTATGCCTTCCAACATTTTTATTATAATACAATTTTATATATCGGTAAAGGGTAGCGCAGAGTTTTTTTCCCTTTTATAGGAATTTTCAAAATATCGGGCTGTATCATCCATGTTTCGGAAATATCATGGTTTTTGCAAAAAACTTTCATATATAAAAAGGGACAGGCATTGCTTTGCCTATCCCTGCAAAAGATATACCGATGATACATTGCATCAAGCATTTTTATCTGCCACAGTCATCGTGATATCCATACCGGTTTCTCCATTACGGATGACATGTACAGATACCTTCTGACCAATGGTAAGTGTTTTTACCAATTCGGAAAGAGATTCCATATCCATAATCTTTTTCCCATTACATTCTGTAATGATATCTCCTGCTTCAATTCCTGCAAGCGCAGCCGGTCCTCCTTCGGCAACCTCTACAATCAATGCACCAATCGGCAGTTTATACAAAGAGGCATTTTCGGAAGAAATACTTGTACCAACCACACCGATATATGGTGTTTCCACAGTACCATCTTCCAACAAATCCTGTGCAACATTTGCAACCTCATTGCTTGGGATTGCATAGCCCATACCTTCTGTCATATCCGAATTATACTTTGCTGTATTGATGCCGATGACCTCTCCTTTGCGATTGACCAATGCGCCACCGCTGTTGCCGCCATTGATCGCCGCACTGGTTTGCACAACCGCCAAAGGATTTCCTTTCAGCGCAATGGTCTGATTTTTCATACTGATAATGCCGTCTGTTGCAGAAAGTCCCTGCCCCATTGCATTCCCAATGGCAATGACACTTTCGCCTACCTCCAACTGTTCAGAATCACCAAATTCTGCCGGTGTTACATGTTCAATACCTGCATTCTTCAAATCCTTCCACGAAACCGTCAAAACAGCCAAGTCAGAATCTTCTTTTGTACCAATTACTTTTGTCTTTACACTTGCCTTATCATTGATGGTTGCATACACTTCTTTTGCATTTGCAATGACATGGTTATTTGTTACAATTGCAATCTTCTCATCATCAGAATAGAATATGACACCGCTGCCGGCGCCTTCCCCCTGATACGGCATGCTGAATGCACCATAATACTGCGTCACACCTTCGATTTTTGTTGTGATGCTTACAACCGATGGTTTCACCTTACTTACCACATCAATTACGGAAAGGTCCGAACGAACAGCCGTTTGTTGCACAATCATATTTTCTCCATCTTTTGTTGGTTTGCTTACTACTTCATCTGTATGCAAAGAATATTGCACCAAAGCGTATCCTGCACCAATGCCGGGACCGCCTACCAAACCAACAATGACGCAACCTGCAATCAGCTTTGCCCAGCCATTGCTTTTTTTCTTCGATTTTTTCACCTTTTCCTGATAACATCCATGCGAACCCTTGGCAGTGGTCTGCTTTGCTTTTGTTTTTGCTTTTTCCTTTGCCTCCTGATGCAATTTCACATGCTCTGCGTCTTGCGTCATATTCTGTCGCATTGGCTCTGCATCTTGCATCATATCCTCACCGATTGGTTCTGCATTTTGTGTCATATCCTCACGCATTGGTTCTGCATTTTGTGTCATATCCTCACCGATTGGCTCTGCATTTTGTGTCATATCCTCACCGATTGGTTCTGCATTTTGTGTCATATCCTCACGGATTGGCTCTGCATTTTGTGTCATATCCTCACGCATTGGTTCTGCACCCTGTGGCATATCCTCCATGGATTCTACAACTGGTACATGTTCTTGTATCGGATCTATTTCACGAATTTGTGTTTCTGGTAAGTCCATTGGCTCTTGCCCATCATTCATATTTTGATTTTGATTTTGTTCATTCATACGTTATTCCTCCATATCGTTTCAGTTCTTACCGTTTGGATCAACTGATACTGTCATTTCCTCATTCATTTGATGAAATTAGTATATCCTATTTTTTTGAATAAAATATGAACGGTGCATAAACAATCATTTAACATTATTTCAAAAAATTATGTACTCAGCTATTTTAATGGAAAGAGCGAAGCCTCATCACTCCGCTCTTTTTTCCATATGCTTTATGATGTTTATGGCTGACACAGCTTACAAGGTCGATAGCCCTGTAGCTGTGCATCCTCTTTATTCTTTCGTATCACTTGATTGCTCTTATTCATACGTTGTACGGATGTACAGCCTGCATGATGGAAAACATGAGAATTTTTGTTTCCAATATATGCATCTGTTTGGTACACGGGCTGTTGCTCCGTCTGCATTGTCTGCTTCGACTCTTTCTCGGCTTTTGCATAGATCGATGCGCAACCAGCACCGCATCTGCCATTGTCAATCACACGTGCTACTTGATAGCTATCGAAAACATCCGACAAACCTCCCATATGGTCTGCATCTTCATGCGTTGCAATCACAACATCCAAATCCAATTCACATGCAACGCCCCCTTTGGATCATAGCTTACATCTGTTTGATATAAAAGAAAAACAAAATAGAACATATATTCTTATTCCTTTTGTTATCATATCACAAATTGCAATGATTTCGCAAGGGAATTTCCAAATTTTACTGATTTACCGTTTTTTGGCACGATCAGAAAACCATGCCGGATAAAAAAAGACAAAAGAAAACACAGGATCCATGGATATGGAATCCTGTGTGATTTCTTTCGTCTGAATAACGTGGAACCAATTAGTCCACTTTAACGATTGTTTTCTTGTTATAAGCACCGCAAGCTTTGCAAACCTGGTGAGGAACCATCAATTCACCGCATTTGCTACATTTCACCAAATTCGGTGTTGCAATCTTCCAAGTCTGTGCTTTTCTTTTGTCTCTTTTGGATTTAGACACTCGACCCTTAGGTACAGCCATTTCTACACCTCCTCATCAACATTGAAAAGAGCCCTCAAACTTTCAAACCTCGGATCTAATTCTGTAGTATCGCACCCACAGTCGCCTTCATTCAGATCCTTGCCGCAGACAGGACAAAGTCCCTGACAGTCCTCCCTACAAAGCACCTTCATAGGAAGCGCCCCAAGAATACCTCTTTGGACATAGTCCGCCAGATCTATCTGATCACCGGAAAAAGTTTCTGTCTCTTCGTCTTCTCTGCCTGTATGGGAAAACCGCTCCTCAATATTGAAGCTAATCTCTATTGCGACCGGTGCAAGACAACGGTCACAAGCAAGGCTGACCTTTGTTTCGCCCTTGACCTCCAAAACGAAGATTTCACTTTCGTTTCTCAGTATCCCTTCTATTTTTACAGGCTCCATAAAACCCACAACATTCGGGTAGGCTGTGAGATCTTTCAGCTGCTCTACAACCGAAACCGGCATCGAAGCACCGTTTTTTCCATATAACTGTGCCATTTGTATTACCATTCACATCACCCCGTAGTCGTACCTGATATATTATATAGAACGAAGCATCATTTGTCAAGCAATTCCTTTGTATCTCTTGCAATAACCAGTTCTTCGTTTGTAGGAATCACCAGTACTCTTACTCTGGAATCAGGAGCGGAAATTTCTACTGCCTTACCTCTCAGAGAGTTGTTGTAGGAATCAATGTGTACACCCAGATAATTCAGGTAGTCACAAATCAGTCTTCTTGTGGAAGCGGAGTTTTCGCCCAAGCCTGCTGTAAATACAATGCAGTCCACGCCGTTCATTGCTGCTGCATAAGCACCAATTCTCTTTGCTACCTTGTAAGCAAATACATCCAGTGCCATTTCCGCTCTTTCATTGCCGTGTTCGCTTGCTTCTTCGATATCACGGAAGTCGCTGGATACACCGGAAATCCCCAGTACACCGGATTTTTTATTCAGGATTGTATCCATTTCCTGAGGTGTCAAGTTTTCTTTTTCCATCAGGAACGTAATCACAGCCGCATCAACGTCACCGGCTCTTGTACCCATAACCAGACCTTCCAGAGGTGTGAAGCCCATGGTTGTATCAATGGATTTGCCGTTTCTTACTGCACAGATGGAACCACCGTTGCCCAGATGGCAAGTGATTGTCTTTGTCTGATCGTAAGGTCTGTCCAGCATTTTTGCTGCTTCTTCGGAAACGAATCTATGGCTGGTACCGTGGAAGCCATATCTTCTGATTTTATACTTTTCATAGTATTCATAAGGAATTGCATACAGATATGCTCTTTCAGGCATAGTCTGATGGAATGCAGTATCAAATACGGCTACCTGAGGTACGCCCGGCATAATCTTTTCGCAAGCATCAATACCAATCAGGTTTGCAGGGTTGTGCAAAGGTGCCAGTTCGCTACATTTTTCTACAGCCTTGATTACTTCAGGTGTAATGATAACAGAGTTTGCGAAGTATTCACCACCATGTACCACACGGTGACCAACTGCATTGATTTCTTCCATAGAGGATACAACACCGTATTCGCTGTTTGTCAGTGCATCCAATACCATTTTTACTGCTACACTATGATCTTCCATGTAGTCGTTGAAGATGACATCGTCTTTGCCTGTGGGCTGATGTTTCAGTCTGGAGCCTTCGATCCCGATTCTTTCGCACAGACCTTTTGCCAATACGCTCTCTGTATCCATATCAATCAATTGATATTTCAGGGAAGAACTACCACAGTTTAATACCAGAATTTTCATTGTTTTCTCTCCTTCAATCTTGTGTTGTTTGCGTGTTGATACACTGCTTTCTTATCTTCGTATTTGATTATTTGCCCATTACCTGAGCCTGTACAGCTGTCAGTGCAACAACCGCTACGATATCGTTTGCAGAGCAGCCTCTGGACAGGTCGTTTACCGGCTTTGCAATGCCCTGTAAGATAGGTCCGAAGGCTTCTGCCTGACCAAATCTCTGTACCAGCTTGTAGCCAATGTTGCCGGCATCAATATCAGGGAATACCAGTACATTTGCTTTGCCAGCCACTGTGCTGTTGGGCGCTTTCAATTCGCCAACCTCTTTTACAATTGCAGCATCCAGCTGGATTTCACCATCCAGTTTCACTGTTGGATATTTTTCTTTTGCAATATTCACTGCATCAACAACCTTTGTTACATCCGCATGCTTTGCAGATCCCATTGTGGAGTGACTGAGCATTGCAACTCTGGGTTCCTTGCCAATGAATGCTTCGTAGGATTTTGCAGAATCGCCTGCGATGCAAGCCAGCTCTGCGGGGTTGGGGTTCTGGTTGAGCGCACAGTCTGCAAACAGCAGGATACCATCATCGCCATACTGCGGTGTGTTTGTAACCATAATGAAGAAAGAAGATACCAGCTCTGTGCCGGGTGCTGTTTTCAGAATTTGCAGTGCAGGACGCAGTGTATCTGCTGTAGAATGGATTGCGCCGGAAACCATACCATCGGCAACGCCCATTTTTACCAGCATAACGCCCATAAACATGGAATCATCCAAAAGAACTTTTCTTGCTTCTTCCAATGTCATGCCCTTGCTCTTTCTTGCCTCTGCAAGACCTGCAACAACATCATCCATTTTTTCATAGTTTTCAGGATCTACAAAGATTGCCTTGGAAACATCAAAGCTGCCTGCTGCTTCCATAATTTTTTCTTTGTTCCCGATCAAGATAATATCTGCCAGATCATCTTTCAGGCATTCTGCCGCTGCCTCCAGGTTTCTTTTTTCAAAGGACTCCGGCAATACGATTACCTTTTTGTCTGCCTTTGCTTTTGCTTTCATTTCAGATAAAAAATCCACAGTAATAACCTCCTGTTTCTACAATTTTTCCATGTGTTGCATCGAAAATCCACGGCTTTCCAATGCTGTTTTTCTATACGCAATCCGCAAAACAACGGAAAACATATCAAATCCATTGACTCCCCTTATCGGGCATCTGTTTTTATTATAATCAAAATTTACGATGTGTACAAGTATATGATAAAAAAAATACACAGAAAATCATACGCTTTTGTACAGTTTCTTTCCGCATTTCCTACAAAAAGCATAATCTGCTTCTGCTTTTGCACCACAATATGGGCAAAATCCGCCTTTTTCCTCCACGGTATCCTCCTCTTTGGGACTTTGTAGTGCATCTGCTTGTTTCATGTCAAATCGTTGCTGCAAAGGGTCTATTTCTTCCCCCTCCTCTGTGATATCATATACGGAGTAGCGATTTTTCCCTGTTGCATTGCGCAAAGACATCACTGCATTGCTTCCGGCAATCACAACAAACACAAGCCCCATCAATACAAATGGCACAGGCGCCCCCATACGTGCTGCAAATATCATCCAAAATATACCAAATGCCACTGCACCGATAGATGCAATCGCACCCTGTATGGACGTTCCTCTACCCGGTTTTATGCTTTTCATACGAAAACCTCCCTCCCAAACACATCGTTTTTTTACATTGTCAGTGGAAATTCCATAAAAAAGGTTGTCCCCATATATTCTTTGCTCTCAATACGAATGCTGCCACCCATCACCGATACTGCGGCATTTACCACATCCAAACCAATGCCACGCCCCGAAAACATCGTTGCACGGTTTTTTGTTGTAAAACCCGGACGCAGCAAAAAGGCATATACCTCATTGTCCTCGTATTTATCCGAATCCTTGATCAGCCAGCCCTTCGCAGCTGCTGTACGCAGTATGGTATCCCGCTGCAATCCTCTGCCATCATCTCGCATTGTGACAAAAAGCTGCTGTGCTGCCTTTTGTATCTCCAACGAAATCTCGCCTATAGGTGTTTTTCCCATTTTTTCTCGATCCTCTGTTCTTTCCAACCCATGATCCAGACTGTTTTTGATCAGCTGCATAACTGCCATGGAAATTTTATCGTATAAATCTCTTGGCACTTCAATCTCTGCACCGGAAATTTTCAAACAAAACTCCTTATCCAATTCTCGCCCCATAACGGTTGCCAATCGTTTCATCTGCGCCACCAGTGTGGCAAAGTTTGTAAAAGGAATCCGCTGCCTGCCCTTTCTGGTATAAGCAATCTGATAGCTGGGGCCTTCCGGCTCGTTATCGCTTTCCACATGCGCCAAAAAATTTTTGATCCGACGCACCACAGACCAGCCAAAATCCGTCACTTCTTCGTCCGTTTCCATGCGACGCAGTTCTCGTTTCATATAGCCCGACACCATACGCAGCAGCTTTAGAATATCCTGCAAATCTGCTTGTGGCGGATTTTCCTTTTCTCTTAAATACAAAAACAAATCCTCCGCACTGTGTGCGGTTTCCGAAAAAGAGGGATACCCCATCATAGAGGACGTCCCCTTCAGGCTGTGCAACACCCGCAGCAAGCTGTTGATTTCCTCCATCTCAATGGATATTTCTTTTGTATCAGATGTATCGCACGATTTACTCTCTATAAAATTATCAATTCTATCTATATGCTTCCATGATTCTTCCAAAAATATTTCTTGAAGAAAATCCGGACTTTTTCCAACCCGCTCCATGCCACCAACCTCTATCCGCTATATTCTCCGTTTAGTATAGACTATTTTTTCTTTTTTTTCCAGTAAAAAATACAACGATTTTCTGAAAATATGTTATACTACAATTGTCAAAAAACGCAACATGGTCATAGGAAAAAACTTTGCTGCAATCCCTCTACTGTCTTTTACAAAAACACACCGTTTTTTCAGGGCGCTGCAAAATCCATGTATGACTTTTTTGCCATTTTTCAAAAAAGGCTTCTTTTTTTGCGGATTTTATCGGACACAAAATTACTGTTATCACACACATTTTATCATGTAGAAAGGACGTGAAAAGCATTGCATACCGTAGGGATTATTGCAGAATTCAATCCTTTTCACAAGGGACATCAATATCTCCTGTCACAGGCAAAAGCACATACCGGCTGCAAAAACAGCGTTGTTGTGATGAGCGGCAGCTTTGTGCAGCGGGGAGAGCCTGCATACTTCGATAAATGGACCAGAGCAAAATGCGCACTGCTCAATGGCGCAGAGCTTGTATTGGAGCTTCCTGTGCTATTTGCTGCTGCCAATGCGGAAACATTTGCATCCGGCGCCATCAAAATTTTGGAAGAATGTGGTATGGTGGATGCCCTCTGCTTTGGCTCAGAAAGCGGTGACCTGAACTCTATGGAGGAAGCTGCGAAACTCATGCTCAATGAAACAAGTGAATTTCAAAGGCTATTGAAAGAAAACTTAGACACCGGTATGTCTTATCCTTCTGCACGTGCCAAAGCATTGGAAACCGTTTCCCATATCAGCACGGAAATCCTTTCCCGCCCCAATCATATTTTGGGCTTAGAATATCTCAAAGCGCTGATGCGTACCAATAGCAGCATCCGTCCCTATACCATACAAAGAAAAGGCAAGCAATATGATGATCCTTCTCTGGATGGTATGTTTGCCTCTGCTGCTGCCATTCGCAAAGGCATCACAGAAAACAATCTGACAGAAGCTTTTGCACAGATTCCGGAAAACATCGTAGACCTACTGACAAAAGAAATTTCTTTGGGCAATGCACCTGCCACATGGGAAAATCTTTCCGGCGCTTTGCATTATAAGCTTCGTACCACAGCCGGAAAAGATTTACACGAGATTGCAGAAGTGGTAGAAGGTCTGGAAAATCGTATTTTACATTCCATAGAAAGTGGATACTCTGTAGAAAATATCATTGATTTTATCAAATCAAAGCGTTATACACGCACCAAAATACAGCGTATACTGGCGCATATCCTTATGGACATACAAAAATCAGAAGTAGATTATTTTCTACATCGTATGCATATGCCATATATTCGTGTATTGGGTTTCCAAAAAAATCACGCAGACATATTGGGGGAATTGACAGAAACTGCAAAATGCCCCGTGCTGACCAATCTCAAAAAAGCGTCTGCGCAACTGGACGAAGATGGTCTGCATCTTTTGGCACTGGAAAAACTTGCAACCGATCTACAGGCTCTAGCAGTACCAAATCCGCTTTATCGTATACCAAATCGTGATTTTACAATGCCTATGGCAATCCTTTAATACAATCATCGGGCATATCAGAACGATACCTTTGCTATGCCCGAATCGTTTTATACATATTTTTATACTCTGTATTTATGCTTTTGTATCCCAGTATTTCGTTCTTTGAATCAGCGCATAATATTCTTTTTTTAAAATACTCACTTTAATAACATCCAGATATTGACCTCCCTGATAGATTGCCTGTCTTCTGATTCCTTCTTCTTTCCATCCTGCCCGTTCCACATACAGCTTATAGGATGGCTGATTGAATGGGAAAATCGACCCCTCTAAACGATGTAGATTCAACTCATCAAAAGCATATCGCATAATTGCCATCACACCATCCAATGCCAATCCCCTACCTCTATACTCTGAAGTAAAGAGTTTGACTCCACTATGTGCACAACGGTTTTTCCAATCTATATTGATTAAGCTGATCCACCCAATTGCCTCATCATCATACTCAATAATAAAACGATAGTCTTTTCCACCATTGTTCGAAAGATTATCCAACCATTTATCTTGTGCATAGCGGCTAATTGGAAAATTGGAACCATCTTCCATTTTTTCTAATTCAGGATCATTGATTGCCTTCCATAGAATATCCAAATCTTTTTTTTCGATTGCTCGTAATATCACTTTATTACCATAAATATTCATAAATATCCTCCTCTTTTTATAGATCACATAAATATCACATCTTATACTGATATACTTGGTACATTGCAAAAATCACATTTTTTATATGTACCTATTGTTAATTTCAAATTCTATAAAAAACTTCATATGATTTCTATCATGAATGATTTTATGATTTATTTTTTTTCAAAAATTCTTCCATTCTATTATTTTTATCTGATGAACAAAAGCATTCTGCTGCCAATTGTTTCTCCAAACATATACCCTTTGTAAAATTATCATTAATTCCTTCATGAATGGCTAGCTTCCCACATCTTACCGCAAATTTTGAAGCACTTAAAATGATCTCCATCAATTTTTTCGCTTGATTTAATGCCATACCGTCAGGTACAACTTCATTCACCAACCCATAATTCTGCGCCTTATACGCATCAATCTGTTTTCCGGTAAAAATCATCTCTTTGGCACGCCCTACTCCTATCAAACGTGTTAGTCTTTGTGTACCACCAAAACTAGGAATAATACCTAATGTTACTTCCGGAAAAGCAAAAACAGCTGTTTCTGTCGCAATACGAATATCGCAGCACAAAGCCAATTCACAACCGCCACCAAAAGTCAATCCATTAATTGCCGCAATTACTGGCTTAGCAATATGCTCTATCTGATGAAAAGTAGTATGTGCATATTCGATATACTCTTGTACATTTGTTTTGTTACATGCAAACATTTCGCTAATATCTGCTCCAGCAGCAAAATAAGTTTTTTCTCCAGTTATAATGATCCCTTGTATTTCCTCATTATTTTCTGCAACCGTAAAAACTTTTCTGAGTTCATATAATATATCTTTATTGATTGCATTTGCAACATTTGACCGATGTATTGTAACAACCAATACTTGATTTTCTACTTCAACTTGTAAATATTTCATGTCATCATAATCTAAATTTTTCATTTTTTAGCCTTATCTTTATATCCACTCTTATTTTTTTACTCCTATCCGTCCATATATCATAAATACATCTGTATTTGATATCACTTTTGTTGGATTTCCCTATATTCCGCATACCCAGACACCAATCTGCATCTGCTTTGCATTTGGGATACTATACAAACTCATAAAAATCCTTTTGTCTATTTTAGAAACGGAAATCCCGATGATTGGAACTGCAAATATCTGCAATATGTTCCTCTGTAATGGCACGGATTTTCTTATTGGGAATTTTTTCCAACTCCTCTTTCATCATATCATAGCCCAGTTTTTTTGTTTTGGGTGTAGCATAATCCTCCAAATATTCAGAAAGCGTCATAAGCGCATTGGGGTGACAGCAGTTCAAAATCTGTCCGGACTTACAAAGGCTCATAAAACGATCGCCTGTGCGACCTTCGCGATAGCAGGCTGTACAAAAAGAAGGAATGTGATTGTTTTCCATGAGCCAAAATACAATTTCATCCAATGTACGTTGATCGGATACATCAAACTGCTCAGAGTCATGCGGACGTTCTGCTTCATTATAACCACCTACGGAAGTACGGGATGCACCGCTTGCCTGAGAAATCCCAAGACGAAGGAGTTTGGTGCGTACAGCTTCGGATTCTCTGGTAGAAATAATCATACCTGTATAAGGAACGGCAATACGAATACATGCCGTAATTTTTGCAAAAATTTCGTCATCAATGCCGTTATCAAAAGCATCTGGATCAATATCATCCGCTTTTTTCAGACGAGGAACGCTGATGGTATGAGGACCCACACCATGTACTGCCTCCAAATGTTCTGCATGCATGAGAAGTCCCGCAAATTCATATTTATATTTTTCAAGACCAAAAAGCACCCCAAGCCCAACGTCATCAATTCCGCCTTCCATGGCACGATCCATGGCTTCTGTATGGTAAGCATAATCATGTTTGGGACCTGTGGGATGGAGTTTTTCATAGCTTTCCTTGTCATATGTTTCCTGAAACAGGATATACGTTCCAATCCCCGCATCTTTCAGCTTTTGATAATTTTCCACTGTTGTTGCGGCAATATTGACATTGACACGGCGAATATCCCCGTTTTTATGGTGGACACTGTAAATGGTCTTAATGCTATCCAGCACATATTCAATGGGGTTATTGACAGGATCTTCCCCTGTTTCGATGACCAGCCTTTTGTGCCCCATATCCTGTAAGGCAATGACTTCTGCACGGATTTCCTCCTGTGTCAGTTTTTTTCTTGCAATATGCTTATTTTTGGCATGATAAGGACAATATACACAGCCATTGACGCAGTAATTAGATAAATACAAGGGGGCAAACATCACAATGCGGTTTCCATAGAACGACAGCTTAATTTCCTCTGCCAGCTTATAGATTTCCTGTATTTTTTCCTCGTTTTCACAGGCAAGAAGAACAGACGCCTCTCTATGAGTCAACCCTTGACAAATACATCCTGTTTCTGTTTTCTTGGGACGTGCTTTTTCCAGTATTGCGTCAATCAGTTCCAAATTTTCTTTGTTTGCTTCTGCATAAGCAAGTGTGTTCCTAATTTCTGCATCATTGATAAATTCTTCTGCTTTCATAGATTTTGGATTATAGGTTGTCATAATATTTCTCCTTATCTCTATTCATAAAAAATGACATCATCTATGCTTCTGTCACCACATGATGTAAAAAATGAATACCCCATTGCAACAATTGCCTTTTGCTCTTTTCCATGGCATACCAACACTGTATTTTGGGGCAACTGAGCGTTCTATATTTTGCGATCATCCATTGCGTTGTATGATGCTCTGCACCCAATTTTGATGTGCTGCATACCACAGCATGGTTTGCTGCATACCCTGTTCAAAATCCATATGCGGCTTCCAGCCCAATGTTGTTCTGATTTTGCTACTATCCATGCCATATCTGCGATCATGCCCCAAGCGATCTGTCACATGCACGATTCTGCTTTTTGGCAACTGCAAAAAATTCAGTATTTTTTCGACAATTTCCATATTGGTATGTTCTTCGTTTGCACCAATATGATATACCTCTCCAGCCACACCATGTTCTGCCACCAATGCCACGGCTGCACAATGATCCTGCACATAAATCCAATCTCGTACCTGTAAGCCATCTCCATATATCGGCAGTGGCTTTTCCTTCCAACCTTGATACAGCATAAACGGAATCAGCTTTTCCGGATGTTGATATGGGCCATAATTATTTGTACATCTTGTGATATTGATGGGCATGCCATATGTATGAAAATATGCCAATGCCATCAAATCTGCCGATGCTTTGGAAGCCGAATACGGACTATTCGGTGCAAGTGGCGTCTGCTCTGTAAACAATCCCTCCGCCCCTAAACTTCCATATACTTCATCTGTAGAAATCTGTACAAATTTTACATCCTTTCGCAGATCATCGGTCTGTGTTCCATCATATCCCCACGCTTTTCTTGCACACTCCAATAAAATCTGTGTACCCAATATATTTGTTTGTGCAAACACCTGTGGCCCTAAAATACTGCGATCCACATGAGATTCTGCCGCAAAATGTATCACTGTATCAAAATCATACTGTGCAAACAGCGCTTCAACCAATGCTTTATCACAGATATCCCCCTTGCAAAAACGGTACTGTGTACGATTTTCCACATCCTGCAAATTTTCCAAATGTCCTGCATATGTCAGTGCATCCAGATTCAAAACAAAAACATCCTTTCTTTGCAAAAGATATCGAATAAAATTGCTCCCAATAAAACCTGCACCACCAGTAATCAATATCCGCTTCATAGCTCCTCCTTTACCATCTGTATCAGGTATTGCCCATATGTTGTATGCTTCATACGCTCACCCAAACACAACAGCTGTTTTTGATTGATATAACCAAAACGATAGGCAATCTCCTCAATACATGCCACATAAACCCCCTGTCTGCGCTGTATGATAGAAACAAATTGAGAGGCTTCCAGCAAACTGTCATGTGTACCTGCATCCAGCCATGCCATACCCCGCCCGAGCTGCTGTACATATAATTGCTCCTTTTGCAGATAGCGCTGATTGATATCCGTAATCTCTAATTCTCCGCGTACCGATGGTTTCAGCGTTCTTGCGATCTCTACTACCTGATTGTCATAAAAATATAACCCCGGTACGGCAAAATGTGATTTGGGTACTTGTGGTTTTTCTTCAATGGAAATCACCTTTCCTGTTTTGTCAAATTCCACAACACCGAAGCGTTGCGGATCCGGAACATTATATCCAAACACAACTGCCCCTTCTTTCAGTTGTGCTGCTTTCTTCATTACCTGTGAAAAAGAGCGTCCCCAAAATATATTATCTCCCAAAGCAAGTGCTACAAAATCGTTTCCAATGAATTCCGCTCCGATCAAAAATGCCTCTGCAATTCCACGGCTTTCTTCTTGTACTGCATAAGTCAGCTCCAATCCAAGATCGCTGCCGTCTCCCAGCAGGGATTGAAAATTTGGCAGGTCTAATGATGTGGATATGATTAAAATTTCACGTATCCCTGCCAGCATCAGCGTAGAGAGCGGATAATAAATCAATGGTTTATCATAAATCGGCAAAAGCTGTTTTGAAATGACACGTGTCATAGGATATAGACGTGTTCCTGTACCACCGGCAAGAAGTATTCCTTTCATATTGCTCACCCCTATATTATATTTACCAAAAACATTACTCTTTTATATTTCGGATTATTTTACAAATAAATAAGGCATCCTCCTGTGCCAAATCCGGATACAGTGGCAGCGTCAGAACTTGGCTTGACACTTTTTTTGCAATGGGTGTATCGTATTGTGCTGCATATGCCTGATAGCATGTATGCTCTGTGATCAATGGGTAAAAATATTTTCTTGCATAAACATTGTGTTTTTGCAATTCTATGCATATCTCATCACGACTTTTCCCAAACTGCTCTGCATCAAACAAAATCGGAAAATATGCATAATTGTATTCGATATTCTTTTGCAGATTTGGCAGCGTTATTCCTGCAATCCCCTGCAGGTTTTCATAGTATGTCATATAAAGTTTTTTCCGTTTTTGAATGGTATCCTCTACCATCCTTAAATTACAAATTCCCATAGCTGCCTGAAATTCATTCATTTTTGCATTGGGCGCAACATAGCTTGCATGTTCTGAGTCAGATAAACCAAAATTACGCATCGCACACAAACGCCTTGCCAATGCATCATTTTGTGTACAAATACAGCCACCCTCTATGGTATGAAATACCTTTGTTGCATGGAAGCTAAATGTAGATGCATCTCCATAGCTTGCGATCCCTCTGCCGTTTTTTCGTATACCAAATGCATGTGCAGCATCATAAATCACAGCAACGCCATATTTTTGCGCAATACGCTCGATTGCTTCCACGTCACATATATGACCATATACATGTACCGGTAAAATGGCTATGGTTTTCTCTGTCATACAATCTTCAATCTTTGTAGCATCCATGGTGTAATCCTCTGCACAAATATCACAAAACACAGGAGTATTGTTGCTGCGTACAATGGCATGGGTGGTAGATATGAAGCTAAAGGGTGTTGTGATGATTTCGCCTTGCATACCCAAAGCGGAAAGTGCCAATTCCAGTGCCATATGACCATTGGAACAAAGCACTGTATGTGACACCTGCATATATTTTTGCAGCTGTGCTTCCAGCTGCTGATGCTTTGTTCCAAAATTTGTCAAATAATGGGTATCCCATATCTCTGCAATTTCTGCGATATATGCTTCCATACTGGGTAAATTTGGCTTGGTAACATAAATATTCTTTTTTTCTTCCTGCTTCATATGCCCTCCCAAAAACAATGCTCTTTCTCTTTGAAAGCCATACCATTTCTACAAATCCACTGCTTTGTATGGTATACAATCATAAGCATTTTGTAGTATTTTCTCACAGACATTTCTTCCAGTTCCTTTCGTATGTTCATTGTATCACAGTTCCTGTGTAAAAAATAGTATGCTGTTTCAAAATACAAAAAGACCATAAGGCTGACAAACATCAGCCTCATGGTCTTTTTTCCATCACAAAATGGTTGGTATCTTTTTTATCTGTATTCATTCAGGAATACGAACTTCCTTTGACAATCCTATTTCCACTAAATACTCCAGTACATCCGAAAATTTTGTTTGCTTTATTTGCCGGTTCTCATGATTGTAAAAAAACAAGTGCTTCTTGGTATTTTTTCCTGCACAATCTGAAATTCATAAAAATCCCCGCATCCATTGTCTGAAAGGAACAAGATTGGATGGCATCCTATTTCGTTATTACTGAGCATATAAAAATCACCCTCGCAATCCAAAGAATAAATATTCCCATAACCAAAATATCCACGCCATAGTGCAAAAGAAAGTGTATGTATTGTTTCGGCAATGCTATTTCCGTTTGCTTTTCAAATTCGGAAATTTCTTTTATGGTAGAAATTCCGTCATGCTCCAATACCAAAAGCATAGGTTGTTTTTTCTGTTTTCTGTACCATACTCTAAAAAGTTATAAAATCCACATCGTTTATCTCCTTAATATGAGGATAATTGACAATGGATTTATTTTATCATACCACTTCACATTGCAATGATGCATTTGCTTCTTGATATTTTCATCAAACATTTTGATAGAAACCATCCTTTTGATTTACATATCACCTTTTTTTGATGTACAACGCTCATTCTCCCTGCATAGGCTGCGGATCTTGGGACTGCGCTTGCTTTGTTGGAATCTGCCGTCCCTCGTGATTCATGGTATACGCACCATCTGTATAAATCAATTCTGAAATCGGTACAATGGTATACCCCTTTTCTCTCAAGCCTTGTATGATGGTATCCAATACCTGCGGGGTATATTTTGCATCATTGTGAAACAGTATAATGGAACCATTGCCCAAATGCTTATGATTTAATACCTGATTGATTTCATGCTCTGCTCCCTTTTCCATCCAGTCTAAACTATCAAGTATTGAAACAAAATTCATCTAAAATCAGAAGCTTATAAAAAAACAAGAGATGAATGATACCATCTCTTGCTATTTATATTTTTGGGCATTGTATAAAAAATAATGATTCCCCACCAAAAAAGCTTTCATTCTATATTTGCTCTACGCAATGCCATCTGCATTTGCTCATATATTCTGTTTTCTGCTCTGGAGTTAAATAATATGTAATTTCTTATGATCCCCCAATTTTTTCAAATCATTATCAAAGCTATATAAATCCACATTATTTTTCATACAATAATCATAGTATATACAATCATTGATATCTGCCAAATTTAATCGGTTGATGATTTCATGCATGTATGCAAGGTCGAAATCTCCAAAATCTTTTATCGAAGCAAAATGTACGATATCACCAATAATGGTACCACAAATCTCCTGAAATTGATGAAACTCATCTACATCTCTAAATGATTTCACATTCCCAAGCCCCTTCAAAGAACAACGCTTTCTATTTCTATTGGCTTCTTGTAATTTCACCTTCTGCACAGCATTGATGATTTCCAATATTTGTTCCTTGCATGTAATTACTTTTTCTTTCTTTTCTAAAATGCTTGCCATGAGCTGAGTACTGGAACGAGCTTGCCTTTTTTCATGTTCTGTCTCTGGTGTTTTTGCACCTGACAGTTCTATCCATATATTGGTGTCCAAAAAGATCATAAAGCCAAATCCTCTCTTTTCAATAACGCCCCATCCTTCACTAACTTGATTTTTTTTACAATATCAGGCTTTGCATTTTGGATGGCTATTGATTTCATAACATCATCCCCTTTTTTGATGATCAAATCTCCTATAACCGGATTCAAAAAAGCCGTAATTGCATATTCAACGCCTTCAAAGTCCAAAATGATTTTTTCATTTTCTGTAAGTTCATTAAGTTTGTTAAGGATTTCGTCCAAACAATTTTTCCCCTCTTCATACGAGATCGCTACATCACCAGAAATAAATTTTTTAATTGATATTATCGTCATATTCGCTCCTCCTATAAGTCATCTAAATCAATACTAATTAGCGTATTTGTCTTTTCATCGAATGAAACAAACGTAGATGTATCAAATAAAGGTATTTTAAAAAATATATTTGTTCCGTAAAACGAACCTTTGGCTGTCATAATATCCTCTTTATTTTCCACCAAAGCATAAATGCTATCACCTGAAAATATCAGTAATTCACCTTTGACAGCTTTAATATAATTGATCAAAGTGGGTAATCCATAGCCACCAGATCCATTTCTAGTAGTATTACCATTTTGTATGGCCCATTCTATACATTCGTTACTTGTATATTTTGTATGATACTTTTCTTCTACATATTCTTTTACATTGCTTACAATCGTTTTTCCAAAATCCATAATATTGATCCATAAATAGTAATCTTCCTCTTTCTGTCTGATATCATACATCAGATATACCTTCTGTTCTTCACTATGATTGAATGCATTAGAAAAAATCTCCCCTATGGTTGTTATGAGAAAATTCCCCAATGAAACCACGCAATAAATCCCAATAAATTCCGCAATTTTTTGAACTGCTTCAGAGACATCGTTGTCCTTTCTAAACTCAAAATACAATAGCTTATCTCTGTTCAGTGTTTCCAATATGTCAATATTCTCAAACTTATTTTTATTGGTATCTACGTTGTCCACAAACAATTTCATAAGCCAAGTAACTACATATATTTTTTTGTCATACCTTGTCAGCATCATCAGCAAATTATAAAAATATGCTAACCCCAACCGATCAAATTGAAATTCATCCGTTTTTGCAGAAATAAAAACAGTTTCACTATTGGAAGACACAATTTTTTTTGAAATCTCTGTTACCATATTCAAAAAATCAAATGTATATGTAATTGCCATATTGATGGTGATATGCAATTCTCCACTTTTAGAGTTATCATTATAAGAAACCATATTTCACCTCTAAAACCAACAATATATCTTATTTTTTATATCACTAGAAAATATATTTATTATTTGATTATAGACCGTAAAATCCACAAAATCAATGTTCTTATTGTAAAATCAAAGATTATAATAATGCCTGCAAATGCTTTCTTACGCTATTCCTCCTTTCCATTTTAGTATACGATTAAAAAAATACCAATTCATACCAAAGTGCACACAAGCAATAAAAAAAGAGCAGAGCCTCGCTCTGCCCCATGTAATCTTATTTATTTTTTCTTTCCAAAATCGCCATCGTCCGCAGCATATCATCACTCAAGTGCAGCTTTTTCACATCCGCATAGCAGCCTTTGTCAATCTGCTTCTGCACCATATTCTTTGCCCAGCTAGGCACCTCTGCCAGTGTTTCATAATATTTTACCATTTCTTCTTCCACTTCCTTTTTCATTTCCATCAGCCTGTTTTTGAAGCTCTGCCAGGCACGCCAGTCCTCTACAAATGGCTTTGGACACATTTTGCCAGTCACATCGAAATGCCGTATGACATTTTGAACCGGTATATTGTATTTTTTCATCAGCATCCGCACCAGTTCGGCAGCATTGCATAGTGTTGCCTCAGAAAAATCATATCTGCCATTTCTGACCGCATCACACAGCTCTACAGAGATACTGTTGTTGTTCGTACATTTGCCATACCATTTGCCGCCGCCGGATGCTGCACAGTTTTGGTATTTCCTGCCGCCCACAGCCCACGCTACAGCCCCATCCGGCACACTTTGGGTAATACTATCCCCATCTACGAAATAATGCGCAGAAGCCCCCACAGCGTGATCGTGGAAATAGTTTCCGTTTGCCTCATCGCTGTCGCCGTCATTTGCTGTATAGTGTATGACGATATACGCTATTTTCTTTCTTGCGCCGCCGTAATTCTTACTGTTTGCCCATTTGGTTTTCAAAACCATTCTACTCACCTGCCAGATATTTTTTTACATGTTCATTTTCTTTGATGAGTGTTTGCACCTGCTCCAATGCTTCATCCACCCATGCAGCAAACGTATCAAAGGAAATATGTGCTGCCAACGCAGGGAAGCGTTTTACAAACCAATCATATACCAGACGCAGCTTGAGCTGCCCTGTACCGCTGCCCAGCTGCTTTTCCGCTTCTGCTACAGCCAGCAGCAGCCATTGCTTTGCCTTTTCAATCTGTTCTTTGCGTGGCAAATTCAAAAAAGCCAATGTTTTCACAACACCCATACAAATCAGTGCTGCACCGGTTACAACAAAATACCAATTTTCCAAAAACCAATTCATATATTCACCCCAAATCTAAAATCATGGGGAATTGCACATATTTGCAACTCCCCATATTGACATCAAACCATTAGAAGCTTACGAACTCAGACCATGTTTTTTCTTTGTTGAGGACATTTGTTTTTGCATCCAATACCGTATTGCTGACCAATACTTTTGCATCTTTTTCAGGATCTGTGATGACACTTTCGGTGTAAATCGTCTTTTCTCCGTTTGCAATTCTTTCTTCGCTGTACACGACCTGAGAGGACTGACGGTTATTGTTGTAGCCCAATGCCACCATAGGTGCAACCAATACACCGTCCAGCTCCAGCCAGAAACCATTGATACGCAGTTCGGCCGGAAGGTTGTTTTCGTATCGTGCATCATGCAGGTATGTTTTTGCCTGTTTTTCATCATAGTCCTTGATTGTGCCGTCTGCCAGTTTTTCATGCCATTTCCCATGTTCATCAAACCAGATATTTCTGTCCACCACATGGCCGGCTGCATCGTTCATTTTTGTAAACCAGTTTTTTGTAATACCGCTTTTCAGTTCGTTGATTTTCATAATTCATTTCCTCCTGTTTTGTCCTTATACGTCATTGTTTTGATGGGCATTGTCATATACAATACCCCCCATTGTGTTTTCTTTCATGCTTTTCATCGTGTAGCCTGTTTTGCTGACACCCCATGCTGCCCACGGCAGTGATACCATTGCAGTCAGCCATGGGAACGCTGCATCAAATGTTTTCCAGACAGACATATACGCAAGCCCCAGCACGCCCAATGTATGTACCCACAACAGCAGCATTTCCAAACGCATGATTTTTTTGGAAAATGCCAATCTTTTTTGCTGTGTATGCTGCTTTTGCACATTCCCTCCTCCTTTCATTCGTGCGCCTGCAAGTTCAAATGCTTCTGCATTTTCTCATGCGCTTCGGTAACTGTTCCGTTTGCGCCCAGCTGCTTCAAGCCATCCAGTGCAGCCATCAGACCAAAGCATACGAGGCACTGTTCTTCCTTGATGCTCTGAATTTCTTGATCCTGCTTGTTTTGCCTGTCAAACCATTTCATACTTTTGAATAATACAGTCCCCAAAGCACCAATGCCGGAAGCCACAGCAACCGTTGTCAAAAAAACTTCTGCCGTTATTTCCACCCGGACACCCCCTTTCTGATTCTTGATTTTTGGTATAAAACAAGCCGCCCCATATGGAACGGCTTACCCATTATGTATTTATGCCACTGCATTCCCATCAGCATCCAACCCCAGTGCAGTCAGTTCTGCAAGCACTTCCTGTCTGTATCTTGCCAGCACCTGCACAACGCTTTGATTTTCCTGATTGCACGTTCTTCTTCCTGCCCTCACCAATGTTACATACATCTCTACCATTATGCTTTCCCTCCTTCTATGAATTTCAATATCGCCTCATACAATGTTGCCTGTACCTCCAAATCGTTCAGCCGTTCCGCCTGATGCTGTTCATGCTGCTCTGCCATTGCTTCCATCACAACCAACTGACCTTTTTCCATACGGTCTGCCTGTGTTTCTTCCGGTGGCAATGGCTCCGAAGGCTCCGGCGGTTCCGGCAGCTTTGGGGTATAGTCTGACCATGCTTTTTTTGTGTAGTCCCAGCGTTTGTTTGTCAAGTCAAAATCTTCTGCAATCGGTATCATATTTTCCGCTTCCACTGCGCCTGATAAGAAGCTGTCGCACCCCACATATCCATATCCATCTGCATTTCGATCTATTTGTGCATATCTGTAAATCAAACAAAAACGCCCCCTTTAGTAAAATTCGATTACCTGCCAGCTTACGCTGCCATATTTTGTACTAGTACTGGAACTACCATCATAGGAATAGCCATATCTTTGGTAACACACGCTCAATACAAAATTTGTTGAATTGAACGATTTGAGAATTGATTGTCTCCCATCAAACTCTCTGTAACTCGTATTAGCCGTATATTGTGACATTCCGGTATTAACTGTACCAGCTAATGAGTTATTAATTAATATCAGGCTTTTACTGGGATTTACAGATGATATCGTGACAGTTCTATCTATATATTTTTCATTCCTACTACTATAATCATTGTCGTTAAAAGTAACTATACCTCGTTGCACACTTTTCACTGCGCCACGTACCGTATTGGCATTTATGACGCTAATATCGTCCTTCACAGCTTTCAGCTTGCCAAAAAGCGTTTGCTGTGACGCTGTATCTGCTGTATTCCCAATTTTCTGTGTTAGTGGTGCAAGCAAGTCAGACACCTTTGCACCAATGCCATTAAGCTTACCAAATATCGTGCTGGAAGAAGAAACATCCGAAACACTGCCTACTTTGTTTGTAATATCGTTTGTCTTTCCCAATATGCTATTGCTTGTAGATACAATACCATTGAGCTTGCCAAATACCGTGCTGGAAGAAGAAGCATCCGAGCCGCTCCCAACCTTGCTATGAATACTGTTTACTTCTGTTTTCACCGATTGGACTGTTTGCTCATTTGCCACATAGATTTTATTCGCCATTATGCCCCTCCTCCTTTTGTGATTTCTTCCACATATAATTTTCCATTCTCAACGCCCCATCTGTAATATGTTTTCGTTGCGCTGTCCAGTATCCATGCCGCTTGATCTGCATATGTAAAAATATCTGTTGCTTTTCCAGTTGGATCATATACTGCCCTTGTCATATCCCCTGCATCTATGGTTTCGTTTTTTAGTTGTCCAATCGCATCATCAATGATATCCATGTTTGCATTGATCACCATAATATCCGCATCATCCTCATACGATGGTTTTTGCAGGACCAGATTTTCTGTCGTTTGCATTTATAGCACCTCCTCTTTCAACTCTTGCCATGTTCCGGACTGTGCCTGTCGCCATGTAGCAGCATTGCGCACAGCACCCCAGCTGTTATATTGTTGCTGTATATCCAGAAATATGTTTTGTGGTGTAATGCGCTCCAAAAGAGACACCACATCAGCAAAGCGATTTTTTGCTATCACAGAAACCGACACAAACAATGTATACTCGCTTAGATATATAGAATAATGCGCTTTTCCACATAGTGCATCCAGCATTTTTCGTAGTTGTTTGAGCGTATAAGGTAATTTTTCATTCAAACGGGAAAGGATACGATCACGGCGATATGCTATGGTATCGGTATCTTTTGGCTGAATGCCTAAAATTCTTTCCCACCTTCTCAGACCGATATCTTCCGCAGTAAAAAGATACTGCTCATTTCTGATGGTATCTGTATTGTGCCAAGCCATATCAAACTCCGGCTGTTCTCCTATTGTGATTGCTTGGAAAATATCATACTTTCGGACGACATACGGCAAATACGCAATCAATTTTCTTTCCATAACGCCCTCCTTACTCTGCTTGGATTGTACCCAATACCGGTATATGATCTATCGGAATCGTATAATTTTCTGCCTTCCCATTGATTGCAGTATTGCTAATATCCAAAATTCCTTGCACTGCCAATATACGGCTTTCCAGTTGACTGATACGCACAACGAGTAATTCTTCCTGATTTGCCCAACCCTTCGCCAAAGCTGACAAATATTCACCAATGGCTTGATGTACATAGGATTGTATATCCTCCCATTTCCAACCGGATTGATACGTCAGAGAAAAAGAAATATCAATGGTATCTGCCTGTACCCCTGCTACACGAACCACATGACCAATTGGCGCAAGTCCGATGCCTTCTCCTGTGTCTTGCAGTGGATCTATCGCTGTTTGTACCTGCGCAATGAGCGTACTGGAAGGCACTGTATAGGTACTGTTGATGATGACCAATTTCACAGTACCACCCACCGTCAGCAGCCCTTCATTGCCTGCTTGATACACAGTATCCAGCCATGTTTTCACATCCTCCGGGACACCGGAAAGACCAGATATCCAGTCAGCTGTACCTTGGGGCGGTTTGAGTTCTTTTGGCTTGATACCACCATTCCATGCACGATATACCTTTACACCACCAACACCGGGAATGGCATTGACTTTTTCGATATAGTCTGTACGATTGCCACCAAATGCTTGGGCGTTTAGACTGCGAAAATACCGCTGCCGAAATGCTTCTGTGTTTTCCTCATCCTCCCCCGGTACAATGAGTGCTGTAATGGTACAGGTTTCCAAACCATCTATATATTCAATGGGAATGACCGTACCTGCATAGTCGTTTCCTGCTTCCCCCACACTTTCACAGGTGAGTGCATATCGTCCTTCCTCCATAACATCCGAAACGTAATAATTCAGCTTCCCAATAGAAAAACGAGTGTACATGGGAAGCTGTAAAGATGTTGGTGTGATTTCCATTTGCAAAACTGCTGCTGAGGCCGGAAGCGGAGAAAGCCCTCTTTCTTTTGCCCGTAAAATGAGATATGGTCTGCTTGCGGTGTCTGCAAATGTTTCTTTCAAAATGTTATCCAGTGCGATATACAGGTTTTGCAGTTCTACAGCGGCAGGGGCCTGTCCCAGCCAAAGCATAGAGCCTTCCCTACTGTCAAGCTGTTCATTTTCCTGTAAAGCATAATCTATCATGCTTTGCAAAAGGCTCTCATATGTTAGATGTTCATACATCAGATAACCACCCCCTTTTCCGTTTCAAACGCACCAAATATTGTCGTAACTGTAAATTTTGCATGCACTTTTTTCTTTTCTACTGTAAACACAAAGTTGTCTACCGCAGTAATACGATCATCTTGCAGCAATGCTTCTCTAATTCTGCGTTCGATTTCCGGAATCACATAAGCCGGATCTTTGCCAATCAAATCCCCAAGCTCTGCACCATAGTCCCATGAATGAATCAGCCACTCGTATCGCTGGGTATTGAGAATCAAAAAAACAGCCTGAGCGACAGACTGTATCTGGTCGATATTTCCTTTGACCGTTTCGGTATCATACAGCATACGAAATGTTTTGCTTGGCAACACTTCAAATGCAAAATCAGATTGTAAATCATCCTGTACCTTTGGTATCAAACAAATTCCCCCTCTATGGCAGGGTGCGGCTTGATGCGATCCAATACAATCAATCGCTTTCCTCCTTGCATCCGTGCAAGCAGCACAAAATCGCCAATCACCAAAGCATTTTGTATCTTGAGTTTCTTCTTGCCTGTGATCGGATGGCTATGCGAGATTGCTTCCACCGTGCCGCCACCTGTATATGTATCTTTGACTGGGTGTGTATGTGAGACTTCCTCTGTCACTGCACTGATGCTTGCATCCAGTTCAAAATTGGTGACATTCCTTGTCAGAACAAGCATTCTTTCTGTGTAAATCGTTTTTTGGTCTACTTGTATTTTGAGCGGCTTTTCGGAGATTACCTGACCAAATACAAAGGCGACAGGCTTTCCTGCTTCTACCGCTTCCACCGCTGCTCTCTTGACCGCTTCTACTGCATTAGGCAATAAACGCACCCCCAATCAAATTTAAGTCCATGGTATGATGCTCTGCATCAAAGGTATGTATTACTTTATCCACCATCATATATTGATTTGCCACCATATCCCCCAAATGAAGCGATACCGCAACGGCAGTTCCGGCTCTGACACGCACATCCCCAAACGCCTTTTGTATGGATAATTTCCTTGTTTTGGCATTGTACAGCTTAAGCAATGCTTCTGCTTTTTGTACAGCTCCTGTTGTAGTCTGTATCTGCTCAAAATATTGCAATACCCCCCAGCGGTTCATGCTTTCGCCATCCTGCACCACAAATCGTTGTAATGTACCGGTATCCTGATTGGGATAGGCAAGATTGATTTTGTTGTAGGTTTGACTGTCAATACTGGATTCATAGTTGAAGTTTTCTCCTGTTTCCTCATCAATCAGCAAATCCAGCTTCATGGAATTTACGTTCTGCAATGTCAGCTTCCCAACCTCATCATACAATACAAAAAGCTGCTTGGTGTGCAGCATCGTTTCAGACAATGCATTTTGTATCATATCAAACAGCGTTTTGTTTTCCTCCATAATCGTTTCAAAAACATATCCGGTATCCTCAATCCTTCCGATTTGCAAACGAAAGTCCGCTGCCAATCGTTTCAGAAGGTCAGATGCTTTTAACCCTTCCGCTATGACAGTATTTTTGTTTTTCAAGTATCGTAATTGGTCATATGCTACTACATCGATGGTTCTGTTTTTATCTCGCCTCTTTTGGAATACAAAACCGTGAAAGATTGCCTTTCCATCTACCAGCAACCGTACAGGATTCCCCTCTTGAAAATTCAACCCATCACTTTTGAATACCGTAAAAGTCAATTTTCCCGGTGTACCCTTCCGCTCCCATACCAATTTTATCCCATCCTTTACCGCAGGGATTTGAATATCTGCACCATTCTGTATCGTAATTTCTACTTGCAAATCATCACCCCTTTCCATTTGGCAGCGTCAATACTTGCCCTGGATAGATGAGATTTGGATTTTGAATTTTGTCTTTATTCAAGCGATAGATTTCTTGATACCTTGCGCCATCTCCCAAATATTTTTTGGAAATGTTCCAAAGACAATCCCCTTTTTTAACTGTATATGCACCTGCTTTGGGTGCGTTTGTCTGCTCTCTTGGTGGATTTTGTACAGATGCTTTCGCCTTCTCATTTGGCGCTGTCGGCTGCTTGATATTTACTTTCTTTGTGCCATAGGCTTTCCATTGCTTTAATTTCACGGATACCGTAATATCAAAGCCCTCTGCTGCATCTTCTTTGATTTCATATTCCTCCAATCCCACTGTCAGATTGGAATAGAAAAGACTTGTGCCATCTGGTTTTGCTCTGTTGAGTATCCATTGGAATGGCTGTTTTTCTTTTTTCAACCGCTCCAAATGACTCAAATAATACTGTGCAGACTGCGCATTGCCATTTGTAAACGGATATGACACTTGTGGCAACATCAAATCAAATGTGACACTCGTCAGTCCTGCTAATTGCAAAATATTGATTTCTTCCCCATCAATGAGTGTGAATGTTTTGTTTTGATTGTTTATTTTCATAGAAATTTTGGAGGGCATAACAGGCATAAGCACATCACCCATATACATCTTGTACGCCACTACACATACACCCCCTCACCGGAAATATCCAGTTTTTCCACAAAGTCATTTGCCCAGATATCCAAAATACCATCTAGGTCTGTATCTTTGGAAATATGATTTTCATTATGCTGCTCAATATGGATTTCTGCTGTGGTATAGCGGTTGATGGCTTCTCTCTCTGCAATATCCCGCATATACTCCAAATTCTCTTTTGTAATCTCTAAAGCATCATGCATAGCGGCAGTATTGCCTGCTGTATCCCCTGTGTTTCTCGCAATATCATCAAATGCATTGCCAAAATGAAACGCATCTGTACCACCCAGACCAAAGCCTCCCGATACTTTATCCGCAATGCCTTTGCCAAAGTCATATCCGGCAGAAGCAGCATTTGTATAATCGAAAAAGTCCATTTTATGAACATATTCCACCCATCCGGATTCATCCTTGACCTTCTGTTGTGCCTGTTCCAATCTTGTATAAAAGCGATCTAAGCCACTTGTGATGTTCACCTCAACACCGGGGATGTTATTGATTAAATCCTCTATTCCATGTGCAAGATTTTTGATATAGCCAATGACCGTCAAACACATATCGTAAAAAAGCACTTTTACAGCAGCAACCGGATTGTTGAATACATTGCCAATAAAATTGGCTATCATAACAACGGCGTGTTCTAGTGGTACAACAAAACTGTTCATGATAAAAGCGAGTAATACAGCAAACGCACCAGCAACGATACCTGTTGCGGATACCGATGCTCCAGCATGCTTATTGTATGCCGCAACACCAGCGTACAAAGCCCCTATTAAGAGTGTAATCCACATAACTACACGCACAATGGGATTGGCAAGCAATACAGAGTTGAACATGGATACTGCGGCTGTAGTTCCTCCTGTAGCACCCGTCAATACCCCAAAAGCGATGGAAAGGAAACTGACTGCACCATGATAAAGACCGGTTGCAAAGGCTGCAATCTGTGTCCAATGTGCTACAATTTGAAATACAGCAAAGGAAGCACCAACAGCAAGCACCAATGGACCAATGATAGAAATGTTGTTTGCCAGAAAGTTGATTCCGTTGAGCAAAGGCTGTAGTACCTTCAAAGCAATGTTTCCAGCCATTGTGAATACCTGCCCCCATGTCATTGGCATACTTTCAAACTTGGCATTGGTTTCATCTGCCATCGCAAACATTGCATTTTTTACCACAGACGCAGTCACAAGTCCTTGCTCTGCATAGTTTTTGATAGAGCCTTCGGCGACACCCATATACTGTTCAATCGCCCTTGCAATCCCAGGCGCAGCATCCAATATGGAATTCAATTCCTCACCACGCAATGCGCCGGCTGCCATTGCCTGTGTCAGCTGTAGCATCGCATTGCTCTGCTCTGTCGCAGAAGCCCCACCAATGACAAATTGTTTGTTGATTTGTTCCATAAATGCAATGACCTGATCCATGTCATGGTCAAAGGCATTTCCAGCATTCAGCCCCAGCTTTGCAACTGCGGAGGCAGTATCAAAATATGCAGATCTGGAACGCTGTGCAGATGCCATGATTTTCTGTTCCAGTTCGTCCAACGAACCACCATCTGTAACCAAAAGGTTGAGCCTTGCATTGGTACTTGCATATGTATCGGATAAGTCAACAACTTTCTTGATTGCTGCCAAGCTCCCAATGGTAGCAGCAATACCTTTGAGCCTGCCCATCAGTCCATTAGCTTCAGTGCTGCCATCACGTATTCTGCGGTTGAATTGGCTTTGCTGTATACCGGCATTTCTGACATTTTGTTCGATTTCATCAAATGCTGCACCGGCTCTTGCCAGTTCTTCTCGTGCCTCATGAATCGCTGATACATCAATGGCATGACCCGATGCCCGCTGCATCGATTCAAAGCTATTCAATACAATGTTCATAGCCCTGTGCATGGATTGCAGTGGACGTGTCACGCCGTCATAGATTTGAATGGCTGTCCGAATGGTTGCCAAATGCTTCCCCTCCTTTTTTCCGAAAGATACTAAGACTTATTTTTTATGTTATTTCTTTCGTTTTAACTCTTCTGCCTGCTTTTTTTCTTCTTCTATACGCACATCAATCGCAGCGATGATAAACGCCTGTTCTTGCCGGTCAAGGGTGAAAAATTGAGATGGCAAAATACGCAGCTTATGAAGGCAATAGTAAGCAATATTTGCCTCACTATCGCCTTCCTCAATTAGTTTTTTGCCTCGTCCACCTCATCCTGAAGCGTTGTGTCAAACCCACAAACCTCTTGTACCTTTGTCAGATAGTCCACATATTCCCCAGGTAACAGCATCGTTTTCAATAGTGCTTCTGCCCCCATCACACCATAGGAGTTTTGCAGCTCTGCGTCATTCAAATTTGGATAGACTGTGCAGGATACTGCCAATTTCCCCAGATACAGATCAATGTCGGTTTCTTTTTGATACTGATTTTTCTTACCCGGAATCGGCACACGCTTTGCACAGCTTTTACGCAGTGCTTCATCCTCAGAGCCTGTAATCGCTTTGATTTCCCAAGCGATTGGTTTTTTATTTTCGTCAATAAATCGTGTAGAAACAACATGTTTCACATTTTCTACCGGCATTGCATTCTTAGCTAAAAAAGCGGAAAGTCCCATTCTTATTTTCCTCCTCAATCATTATTCCATACCCTGCAACATTTGAAATGTTTCAGGCAAATCAAAAGTTTCAAATGTGCCAGACAAATCTTCTTCCAGCAAATCCTCCCCAGACTGAAATTTCGCCAACGTGAATGTATCACAAAGGCAATCATGATGTACCACCGTTTGTCTGCCTACAGAAGAAGTTGGATCTTCATTGGTTACTTGGATTTCAAAATATGGCATGACACCTGTTTTTTGATATTGGTCGGCAATCTTACGAAAAATAGACTGATTATAGTGTGCCTTGCCACTCCATGTGCCATTGCCACCGGCAGCCTTATGCCCTTTACCAACCTTGCCCAATATATTTACATCCGTAATTTTTGTTTCCCATTTGCTTTCAAATTCAGTTAGGCTCATAAAATTATATCGGTCGCCCTCAATCGTAATGAAGCACTCTGCCATGCTGCCATACACAGCATCTTTTGCGTTCATAATCGCATTGTTCATTGCTTTGCATCCTCCTTCCCATTATTGTACATAGACAGTCATATACAGTTGTGCCATTGCATTGACCGGTGTGACATAATCCGTTACCACAACTGCCTTTTTGGTATCTCCTTTTGTCACTGTCACATGTTCCGGTTCAAAATGCTCAATCGCCCTGATGGTTTGCAGCTCATTGTGGTGCTTCACAATGTCATTCCACAAAGAAATACGACCAGCATTGTCATTTGGTACTTTGCCCAGATACTTTTTGCCAAACAAAACAGCAATATCATTTGCAATCTGATCCAAAACACGGATGGTTTGATTGCTTGAGAAGTCCGCTGATTTTTCATCTGTAACAGAAATAAAGGTATTCACATCCTCCAATACTGCCACATGGCCATCTACCATATGGAACATCAGAGAGCCTTCCAAAATACCGTTTTCCAGTTCTGTTTGTGTGTAATCGGTATCAATTTGGTATTCCCCATCATATTTCATGTTGGTTGCAGACTTGTTGACCGCAGCACCTGCAATCACACCTGTTACCCATGGAATGAGTGCAGCAATGGCATTGCCATCTTCTAATACAGCCTGATTGACAACAGCCTTTCCTGCTATGGTAGCTGTATTTTCTGATACCACACCATTTTTTACACTTACGATGCCTTCATAATCTGCCAATGTGCGGAAAAGCACCACCTGAAATTTTTTTCCTACATCATCTCGCATTCTTTTACAGAATGATGTAAACAGAGCTGTAATCGTAGGATTTACGGACATACATCCCATTGCATGAAAGTTGTAGGCTTCTATTTTATCCAGATAGATTTGATATGCTGCATCTGCTACAGCTCCATTCGTCCCCCCAGTCAGGGGAATTCCTGCACTTGGAGAAAGGGATGCATCGGAAAGGAAATCCACAAAATCATTGGGCTTAAGTTCCGCTGCCTTGGACACCGCTTTCTGCTCGTCTATCTGCACTGTGTCAAGAAATGTAGATACATCATACAGCAAGGCTTCTTCCTTGCTGTTTTCATTTGCTTCAATGACAATGCGAATATCATTGCCCCTCGTTCCCGGATGCTTTGCAATGGCATACTTGTTTTTTGCTTTTTCACCGCCTGTATTCAAGCGGAAAAAATGCACTGTTTTGGCATGCAGGAAAATCTCCCTGATTGGCTTCAATTCCTCCGCAGTATAGGCATAGCCAAACAGCTTTTGAGAATTTTTCTGAAACTCTGCCAGCTCCACAGTCATTACTTTGTTTTCCGCTCCCCAATTCATTGCAAGAGGAATGGTTGCAATGCCACGGTCAGAGAGTGTCGCACTGGCATTTGCGACAGAAACAAAATTGATATACGCACCGGGAAGGATTTTATTTTGCGTTAAAAATGTACCACCACCAAGTGCCATATTACTTCACCTTACCTTTCATAAAATCATCCAGCAGCTTGTCCACCTGCTCCATTGTATATGTTTCCTCTTCTGACAGAAGTACGGAAAGCAAATCTCTGCGCTTTGCATATCTGTCAGATTTTAATATGGTATTTTTGGTAAAAACCACTTTATTTTTTGTCATTGCATCACTCCTTTTCAGTTCTCACATCTGTTTCTAGTGTTTCCATACAGGTTTTTTCCAAATTCTTTCTCATAGGTATCTTGTAATTCACAAAAAAGTGCAACACATCATCTATGATCTCATAGCTGATATTGGTACCGTGCAGCAAATCTCCGTTTAAGAGTGTGATAAACTCCATAGCAGAAATCAGCTTTTGTGCAACCGTAAACAGCTCGACATGATCCCCTTGTTTCTTTTGGAAATACTGAATATCAAAAGGATTTTGCTCTATAAACCGCTGTCCAACCAAAGGCATGATTTCCGGCTTCAATACCGCAATAAAAAAACAAGGCTCTTTCAAACCCTGTTTCACATGATCTTGATATATTTCATAATCATCACCAAAAATGCCGTTCAGCTTCACTGCGATTGCTTCCATTGTTTCTTGTATCACGAAAAACACTCCTTCATGAAATCATACAGCTTTTTTTCCAAAATAGCAGGAGCCTTCTGTTCCAGCTCCTGTGTGGAAATGGTCAGCATATACCGCCCCTTTACCCAGCTTTGCTTTAATACCATACCACCCTCTGCATCAGGATCATAAACAAATCTGTCGCTTTCCCAATGCCCCGGAATAAACCGTCCCGGTTGTTGTCTATGCCCGTATTCCACATAGGAGGCATACACAAGGTTATTGATTAAAACCACTGTGTAGTGGCTGCCACGATGACCCACAGGCATGATTGCCCAAGCATCACGCAATGTGCCATATACTACAGGTGTTCGCTTTACGGTTTTGCTCAGCAGACGTTTTGCAAGGTCTTTGGATGCATTTCTCATAAAGGTATCCAAATCGGCATCCATCAGCTGCTCCAATCGGTGGTTAAGCTGTTGCAGCTGTTGGATATCGCATCTTCCCCATCTTGCCATTATGCATACCCCCGAAAAGGTACCAGTGGAATCTCCTGATGCTGTGTGAATACACCAGCTTCACCGCTTTGGGCATATATCCATTCTCGTTTTGTTGGATGCAGCCGCTTGACAACGATTTTACAGCCAGCAGGCACGATAACATCAGGAGAAAGAAAGAGTTTGACATTCTGTGCAATCGTATCTACATGATCACCATTGGTTGTTGTTATGGTTTCAAAGGATAGCTTACAGGGTTGGTCTGTTATGGTTTCTACTTCTACAAAGCCCGTCAGCTTTGTTTGTGGATCAGTGCTTTTGAGTTGCTGATAAATGGTACACCGATCCTTCCACAATCTTTCAAGCGGATTGCCCATCTACCACACCAACCTCCTGTATTGATATAGCTCTTTGCTTCTGCCCAGCAGAGAAG
This sequence comes from Anaerotignum sp., assembly GCA_020024265.1. Lineage (GTDB taxonomy): Bacteria > Bacillota > Clostridia > Lachnospirales > Anaerotignaceae > Anaerotignum. The sequence goes on from JAHHTW010000002.1 coordinate 79,245, forward strand.
CAATGACAGCATCCAACCGCTGCTCTGGTGTGGAATCTCCTGCACCGATTGCGTATTGAATGTTTGTATCACCTTCTTGCAGCTGCTTAATCGCTGGTGCAAGTTCAAACCCTTCTAACTGTCCTATCCCCTTTTTGAAACGCAAATAATCTCCTGCTGCCATAGAAACCGCTATGTTTTCCAGTCCATCATGCATAGGCAAAATGGTATTCGTTTCATGCAAAACATGGTATTGTGTGCTTTCCATGATGATATCCAATAAGGGATCTTGTGCGGTATCTGCTACGCCAAAAGCTGACAGCAGCGCAATCACCTTTTCTTTCATCATAGCCACCGCCTTTCTTACTTCCCCTTCTTTTTCGGCTTTTCAGGATTTACCCCCATCAAGGGCACTTCTTCTGCTTCTTCTTTGCTTTCTTCCACACTCTCATCTACCCGAGCCGCTTCCTTGCTTTCCTCTTCCATTGCTTCTGTAGTTTCCACAGGATCTGCTTCCCCTTCCACAGTATAGCCTTTTTCTCTCAAAATCTCTGCTTTTTTCGTATCATTTGTATATGCTGTACCTTTATGGAATACTGCGATACATTTGCCATTGTCCCACACAGTCCCAAATTGCTGTTTTCCGCTTATTTTATACATCGCTTAACCTCCTGCTACTGTTACAGTGATTGCTGCTGTACTGTTATCTGTGAATGTCACTGTCCCACCATTGACCTTACCAGAGGAATCTGTCGTCAGTGCAAGAGATTTTACTCCCTTGCCCGCTTCTCCATTCTCCCCTTTTGGACCAGCTGGTCCAACTTGCTCATTTTGTACAGCCTGCTCTAGCTTATTCAGCTTTTCGGCTGTAATCACATCGCCATCATTCCAGTTTGTTGGTGTATATGCCATATCTTTTCCTCACTTTCTGCCTAAAATTGCTGCTCCTACTTTTCCTCTGCCGACTACAGCAGCATCCACAGAGGGTATTACTCCCCCGTTTTCAATCCTGTGATAGAACCATGCAGAAATGCCGGAGCATGATCCAAACCGATTTCACCATAAATCTGTTTCTTTTCCGCTGCACCGACTTTTGCAAGGTCTTCCAAGAACAAAGTACCTTTGCCTGGTACGTTCTGGAACACCGGCGCACAAGCAGAAATATCTGCAATCAAAATACGGTCGTTGGGAACAAAACTGTCATACACAATCCCCAGTTTGAAGAAATCCGTTTCAATTTCTGTGATGTTCATACCACCAACATGACGTGCAGCCGGAGTGTTGTAGCCCAGCTGTTTTTCATATAATGTAGTCAATCTCTGTTTCTGTTCAGAGCCACAGAACAAAACCATATTCCCAAATGTCGCACCTGCATCAGCCATCGCCTTATACAGCTGTTTCAGGATGTCAAGAGACAGTGCTGCACTGCTTGCATCAATCGTGGTACCCTTGCTGCACAAATCAAACATACCTCTTGTTTTATTTGCTTCGCTCACAGTGCTTGCCTTTGCATATGTTCCATTGAGAAATGTAAATTCCACATCCCTTGCAATCTTTTTCAATCTCTGTGAAATCTGCCAATCCAATTCAGATGTTGGGTTTGCTGCTTGCCCAGCAGTATTCAAACCAGAGAGCTTACCTTTGTTTGCCATTTTTGCATAGGTCATGCTAATTGTTTCATGGAAAATCTGTGTAACATTTGTTTCCTGTGTACGTACCAAAGCGGTTGCAGCAGGTGCGGTCTCAGAAGCCTGTTCTGAAATATTGGGCTGTGCTGCATCCGGAAATGCATACAGCTGACCAACTGCAAATTCATCATTTTCTGTCTGTTTTCCACCAGACAAACCACCAATCATAGATAAAAACGGTGTTTGTGTGGGTGATGCGGTGAACAAATCACCTGCGAAGTTTGGCAGGTTAAATGTTGTACCTGTTCCATTTACGTTTGACATAGTAAAATCATCCTTTCTTTTTCTTATTCTGTCATTTACACATTAAAAAAGCTGCACACCATCGGCAGCAGCTTCTCTTTTGATGGCAACAACCAATGCGGCATTGCCTGTTTTTCTGGCATCTGCCAGACGTGTTTCATAGCCTGCGGTTTTTGCATCTGGTGGCGTGGTCACAACGCCGACAGGGGATGCACCGGAAATGGCAGGCGTAGGATTTGCAGCAGCTTGAAACAAAAAGCTTGTACTTTCTTCTTTCACCAATTTCCCAATCTCATCTTCCAGACCTGAAATCGTGCCATCCTCTGCCAAAGTTGCCTTTTCCAAAAACGCAGATAACAGCGGTTTTACTGTAGCCGGATTGATTGCTTTTGCATCTCTGAGTGCAGCATCAACCGCATTGCCCTTTTTCATTGCATCCATTTCCGCTTCAAAATCTTTCTTCTGCTTTTCATTGTCCGCTTGCAGCTGAGAAATTGTGTTTTGCAGTTCTTCGTTATTACCAGTAGACTTTTGCAGTATTTCCAGCTGTTTGTCTCTTTCTTTGATGGTTGCTTTTGCCTTCTTGAGTTCTTCGACCGATTCATCAAAGCGTGTTTTTGGTACAAAGTCTTTCTCTACTTCTCCAAATACCTTTGTAGCCTGTTCTTCTGTCAGTCCCATTGCAATCAATTCTTCTTTTGTCATTGTGTTTACCTCCTTTTTTGTATAAAAAACCACCTCTCGGAAAAACGAGGGTGGCTGAATCATGAAATATTTCATTTTAATCATTGATCACGGGTGGAATCAGATACATAGCCCAATCAACAGAAAGCCCAAAAGCAATATCTTCTTCAACTTCCTTGATAATTTCAGAAATAAGATCTTCTCCCAATCCCATTTTTCGTGCTTCTCTTAAAAATTCTTCTTTGCCCATTCAATATACAACCTTTCTATTGTTTCTCCAATTTCAATTGCCATTGGTCGTGGGTTAGGATTGTTACAATATTCCGACCAACCTTCGGCGATCATTTCAGAGTATAGGTTAGAATTTTTATTATTCCATGCATATTCTGAAAGATCATCTTTTATCTGTTCTTTTGTTCTGGAATGAAATAGGTTCTGTATATTTTTCTGCTTATGAACCCCTAGCCAACTGTCCAATTGATGCCCAAACTCATGGTCAAACACAGATTTCACTGTGGAACAGCTATCTGGATGCCACCTAATCTCAACCTGATAGAGCATAGACTTGGAAGCTGCTTCAAAGTCTGCATAAAAACCACGGTTCAAGCATATGCCTTGACAAACATCAAATGGTGGTTTTGGAGTCCAACTAGAAGCCATTTCTTTTCCTACCGAAAGATACTTTCTCACAAAGGAATTTGCTTTCTTATTTGCCCACTTTTCACATTCTTTTTCTGTCCAGTTATAAATATTATTTTGCTTAATCCAATCAAGTTGTCGTTGAAACTCAATCTGTTTAGCAATAGCATTTCTTTGATGAGATTCACCAACGAAATTAAATTTACTGTTTACCAAATATGGAAAAACCTCACTCATGTCTAAAAGCCCGTGATTCCAGCCATTAACAGATTCAATGGAAAGACCTTTGTAATCTGCATTGATTCCAAGTATATTTTTACAAAATTCTTCAGCCTCTTTCAACGTTGAAACATTACTGTAACTAGATGTTCCTGAAGTTTTCAAAAGCTGGAACCTTGCTTTTGCTAAATCTCCACTTACTGTAGGCAAATCATTCACAGTCATCTCATACATACGTTCTTGGATTGCTTTGATGTCAACAGTTTTTCTCCATTCTTGCCATGCATCCCTTTCCACAGCATCTGTAAAGTCTGAAGACGCTAGATAATACCTGTCAACACTTTCTTCCAATGCTGCATATTCATCCTTCAAATCTTCAAAAAATTTTTCCTTTGCCTTGATATCTTCTTTCAATTTAAGTATATCGGAGATACCTACTATAGTCAAACCTTCCTTTGATCCACCATCCACAAAAGCCTTTTTCCAGTCCTCATACTTCATGTCAGCAGGAACATAATACACATCCCCATCCGCTGTTCTGGCGGCTCTCTCTCCTTCCATATCATCATAGTATGGGCAAGTTGTACCACGGCAATTTGGATGATAGGGGGGCACTGTCACACCCGGTTCATGCTGTGAAGCAGGAATGACAACACCATCCAGTGGCTGACAGATGGAGCAAGTACGAGCATCCAGCGTTTCCACAATTTCAATGCGTTCTACATCAAAATCTTGGTACATTTGATTTCTGGCAACTGCATTGAAGTATGTGGTTTCTGTATGTACCAGTCTATGGGCTTTGTATCTGTCCACATGGAATTGTTTTTGAATTGCAGTTACAACCCGTGATAGCGGGTCGCCTCTCAGCATCCCCTGCATCAATTCTTTATGTACGGCATCTACGAAGGCTTTTTTATTGCGCCAACAGCGGTCGCTGAATGTCTGCCCGTCAGTCGTCCAAGGTTTTGAAAGTAAGGCTTCCAATTTCCTTTGATTGAGTGCCACAAAATCCCAACCAACCCCCAACCCCCTTTGTAGTTCAAACGCTCCATAGGTATATCCGTTTGATACCATATCCCGAAAAAGATGGTCCAGTTCATCCACTCTATTGCCATATAAAAGCTCAATCTGTTGCTGTATTTGCATTTGCACCGCTTCCAGACGGCTGATATGAAACCGTGCAGAAGCATTTTCCAGCCTCCGCATCCATTCTGGGGAAAGGTTTGCTTGCGATCCGGCTTTGATATACTGCGCTACCGTCCATCTGAATTCTTCCAGCTGTCCGCTGGTTAGTAGCTTTTTGGCATCTGATAGGCTTATTTGATTGTTTTTTGCAAATCTGCCATACCATGCTTCTATTTCCTTTTTGACAGAAATGGCTGCATCATTGTACAAATCCTCTAGGCTTCGAAGATATGTATCACTTTTCTTGTGAGCAGCATCATCCAAAATCGCAAATCGCCCACGCCAATATTCTGTATGGTTCATGGGCAATCCCACCTTTCTTATATTTACTGTGCTTCTGATTTTTCAATATGACTGTCAAAAGCATGGCTGTAGTCCATCATGGCTTCTTCTTTTTCTTGCTTCAAGCGTTCCAATTCCTTTTCCACATCCACCGTCCATGGGTGCTGTCCAATGATTGTTTCTGTAGACAAAATACCAACAGACTTTGCGCAGCTTTCAATGATATCATTTTCATTCAAAATCATATCTCGGTTGAAAATCACAGTGACCGCTTCCTGCTCAAAATTGCCTTCACCTTTTGTAATCATATCTTGATTCACAAACCATAAAAGCTGGGAAAATGCCGCTTGAAACTCTGTTTCCATACCGTTTGCATCCAGATCGATGTCAGAGTACATGGATTGTATATTCATTTGGTTTGGGCTGCCACTCAAACGGTCATCCTTGGCATCAAACCCACGTGCATTTTCGATGATCGCTTTCTTGAGCAATTCCAGAATGGATTTGTAATTTTCAGCATTGACATCTATGGTAAGCGTTTCCACTCCACCATCACCTCTTACTTTTACTGCGGAATATGTCATCAAGTTGTGTCTGAAATCCCCTAGATTTTCCCCTTCATAATTATGAATTACCAGAATCGTGTTTTGTGGTGTCTGCTCCATACCATTTTGGAAGTCAGAAAGCAAAGTATTGATACCATCCTGTAACGACTTGACACGCATAATCAAAGGTATTTCCTGCTTATTGTATTTGAATGGTATCAGTGGAAACCGATTCCAATTATAAGCTTCTGAACCTTCCTCTCCTTGTACCACCAAATAAGGCTCATACTCTCCCAACTCTATATCAGGAACGAGTATATTTCCGTCCAAGACATACCGATACAGTCCATCTTTCTTGAATAGCTCCACACGTTCTACAGTCGTTTTTGTGCTGCCGTCCCATTTTTCGTGCAGATATACACGTGCCGCTGCATCCAGTATCGTATGGTCATCATCTGCCCAAAACGGGAGAATCTCAAACGCAGGAAAACGGCGAAAAGATAATTCCCCTTGCCGATTGTAGTACACAAACAACCAGCACAAACCACCGTTTAACGCATCTTCTCCGATATACTTCATCGTTCTTTGAAATGCCGCATCAAACCGCTTTTTCAATAACGCTGCATATGTTTTATTCTCACAATCAAACGTCATCGGCTTACCCAGCAAATAATTTACCTTTTGGTCTACCATCTTTGCATACTGGTTATCCAATATCTTGTTATTTGGCAGATTTTCAACGATTTGCAATTTGCCACCAGCACCGATTGCTGTTCGTTTTCTATGGAAAATATCCTGCTTGCCTGCATAGTAGTTTTCTCCAATGATTTGATTCATACGTTCCGGCGATTTCTTCCATGCATCAATCTCCCGCCCAAAGAATTCCAAGTCCGTCAATGCCTGTTTTGCTCCTTCTGTAATCAGGTGATTGATTTTATCCGTTTCTGTATTCAAAAATAGCATATCCCATCACCTCCATTTACTGCTTGGGACCCAATAGCCAAACTTCTTTTGTTTACTCTTTTCCAAAACCAATGATTGGTGATTCAGTTCTATTTCAATCTTCAAACGCTTGTAGGGCAGCCTGTCTGCCAGCTGTTCCATCAAGCTAAAAATTTCCTGATATTCAAACACAGACACTTGCCTCCCTTTCCTTTTAATCAAAGCTGTATGTATCTCCCTCCAATATATCCTCCAAAGCGTATCGCATCGCATCCATCAGATGGTTAAAATCATCAATTGGACGATTGATTTTTGTGCCAAACCTATCCTCTGCCCAAGTATAATTTGAAATCTCAGTTATAAAATTTACACACTGTGGATGAATGATGATTTGATAGCCTTGGATGTACTGAATACCATTGTTGATACTGTCTTTGCCTTTTCTGGCAGCTCTGATACGATATAAACCGGCATCTCGCAACTCATCAATGCTTTTCGGCTCGGCTGCATCCGCTTTGATGCGCTCTTTGGCATATCCCATGCCGGCTATTTTTTCGGAAATAGCTGTATTTGTCAGTGCTTTTTCATATAGCTCATCAAATACCCATATTGTCTTTTCTTCCTCGCTGACCAAACCGCAAAACAAAGCGGTAGGGTCATTTGTATACCCAAAGTCCAAGCCAAATACCGATTTGACACCTGCCTTGGTACGGATTGTATGAACATCAAATGCTTGCTCCGTCCAGTTTTCATATACCAAACCTTCTACAATACCCCAACCGCCCAAACCGGCAACCTGATAGCGGCGAGGATTGTTTTTCTTCATATTTTCAAAAACCTTGAGGTCGGAGCTGTCCAACCATTCATTACACAGATAATTGGTTGTGGTAGCAAAAATCTCACCATCTAAAGAAGTCCAGCTATCATAGAACCTGTATATGGGATTCCATTGGGCATCCTTTCCAATGATTTCCCCAAAGAACCGCTTTCTGAGCCAATGCTTTTCATTCCAAGGATTGAACGACAATGTAATTTGTTTGAACAGTCCGCTTTCCTCCGGAACAGCACCACGAATGGATTCATCCAGCATATCAAAATCAGATTCCTTCATGATTTCATAGGCTTCTTCGATCCAGCACCAGCATAAATACCCAACTTCCACCGTAATGGATGTTACCTTAAGCGGATCATCCAGCCCACGGAAGTATATTTTCTGTCCGGTTGGTATGTATGTCATCTCCAACGGACTTTCTTTGATATCCCAGTAATCTTGTACGCATAAGCGATTGATTGCCCACTTCAATTCTGTGAAGCAGGAATCTTTCAGTGTCCGAAATACCTTACGCACAACAAGCGTATTGGCTTGTGGATATTGCATCATACGTTTAATGATGTTTAGAGCTGTGGTTTTGGATTTCTTGCTGGCACGGCTGCCTTTGCATACACGATATCGCCCCTTGAAATTCCAGAATGTTCCATAGCCTTTGCCAACAACTTCCGGCAGACGAATCACTTTCGCATTGGGTTCAATCCTCAAGCTGATCATCCCCCATGATCACAACAGGAACCATCCCTTCCACCCCAACTTTATCTGTAAACAAACCAAACCGCTTGCCAAGCAATTCCGCAGCCTTCAATCGTTCCTTTGCTGAAACATCCATATTTGTAATGGTCTGAACCCCATCGCCGTCCAGCTTCAATACTTGCTCTGTATGCTCACCACGCATCATGGATGTAAGATACTGAAGCACCTCATCGGCATCGGCAATTTTTGCAGAATGCAGCTTGTCCAGTTGTTCGTCAATGTATGCCCGAAGGTCAGGTTTTGAAAGGTTTTCACATCCCATTTGCTTTGCTGTCTTTGGCGAATACCCAGCCTTAATCGCTGCATCTGTAGCATTTCCGCTGATTAGGTATTCGTCACAGAACCTCTGCTGTTTTGGGGTCATAGGCATTCACCTCCTTGATTGCATAAAAAAAGCACCCATCAAGGGTGCAATCATATTTTTTCTTGTAAAATCAACATTTTTTATTGACACGTACGTGTATTTCTGGTATCATAAGAGTATAGAAAGGAGGTGCAAAGAATATGGACAAACAAATAGGCAAGCTGATAAAAGTGGTGCGAGCACTTACTCAACTTGCCTTAGAAATCGGAACACTTATCGCCGTTGTGAAAATGGTGATAGAAAGTATCCGATAAAACCCAAGGGGAGGGAAACCTCCCCATATCAAAAATATATCATAAGTCCATTTCTTTTACAATATGAAACATACAACCAAACAAATTTTTACTCTTGTGTGTTCTATTCTATGGCTCATTATTGTTGTTGTCGGTCTGGTTTTATTATTTACATGAAAGGAGTTTTCTCATGTCTGAAGCAAAATATGCACGCCAAGCGGCATACAATCGCAAAACTTATGTCCGCTTTCCACTGGATTTACGCCCAGAAATTTTAGAAGCATTTAAGGCGAAATGTAAGGAAAACGGCACTACTCCAACAACTGAAATCAAAAAATTTATTAACACGTACATTGAAAAACAATAATACCGCAAAAAGTACCCAGATATATGGGTACTTTTTTATCCAGAAATCACATATACTTTCATACAATACCATAATAGCACATTTGAATGGGGCATTGTGGGGCATCTTCATAAAATTCTAAAATTTTTTAATGCCTGTCCATGTTTTTTGGTTGTATGCCGATAGCTATACCCCATTTCCACAGCAATCTTCTCCCAGCTCTGCCCCAAAGTATATCGTCGTATCAAAATTTCCTTTTCTGTTGCATCCTGTATAGCATTGATCGCCTGTCTGATTTCCTGATAGGCAATCATCTGTACTTCTTTTTCCGCTTCCAATTCACACAACAACGCATCTAATTTCGCCATATATCCGGACAAATCATTGTGTTTATTTCCTTTTGGCATACCATCCCCAAACCCAACAGGGCTTGTTTGTAAACTCCGTAATTCCGCAATCTGCTCTGCAATCAAAGCTGATTTTCTCTTTGCTGTCAAAAACCGCTTCAAATACTGCTTTTTTTCATCGTTTGTCACTATTTGTACTCCCTCCCAATCCCCTTTTTCTATTCCTCAATCTCTCACCAGTACAACACACGTCAACACCGCTGCCACTGCAAAAAACTGCCAAACATCCGAGATATAACCGCAGTATGCAGCATATACCGCAGCAGCAAGCAAAACGCTATCTATCATCTTCTGTCCCCCCATCTATGCCATCCAAAAAATGCAAAATATTCCCTTGCGTATGGATATCATATCCAGCAACTTTTACTCTGAATTTTTCCAAATCACTTTGCAACAAATACTTTCTGCCATACAGATTTTTCATATTTTTCCATACAGACCAAGGGATGCGGTAAAAATCTTGCAGCATAAACGATACCAGCACAAAACACTCCGCTCCCATGGCTTCATAGGCATACATATTTTCTATTTGTGTTTCTGTCAGTCGGCTATATGCAATCCTGTCCGCATCTGTGTGCTTGGCTTCAAAAACAACCGTCTTTCCACCTCTTTGCGCACCTTTATAGTCCGGTTGTGCCTGTTTTGTGAAACACGCTTTGAATTGCCCTCTTTGATCCATTTGAGAGAGAACCTTCATGGGCTCCGGTGTTTTTTCAATCACCGCAATTCCTTTTTCTTTGTAATATCTGCATGCAGCATCAATCATTTTTTCAAACAGCTCACCTGTCATCTTTGACCGCTGCCCCTGCAACACACTGCCTATCCTTTGCATATTTTTTTCACCTCGTTAAAACGGCAAATCATCATCTTCCAGCTCATCTATTGGATAAAACCCATCATTTTCTTTTTCTGTGTTACTGCTTTCAGATTCTTTCTTACTGCCACAGAAATGCTGTTCTTCTACAAGAACCTCTGTCGTCCATCTTTTATTTCCACTCTTATCTTCCCAGCTTCTCACCTGCAGTCTGCCGACAACTGCCACCATCTGCCCTTTTACAAAATATTTTTCCGCAAATGTGGCAGCCTTTCCAAAAACAACACAAGAAATAAAGTCAGCTTCTTTCTCTTTGCTCCTGCGGTTCACTGCCAAAGTATATCTGCCAACCGCAATCTGCTCTGGTCCTTGACTGTATCTGATTTCTGGATCTCGTACAAGCCGCCCCATCAAAACAACCTTGTTCACCTTTTGTATCTCCCCTTCTTTTTCATACATGCATGAATCGCATCACTGCGCCTATTGTAAACGTCCCACATCGCTCGTTTTACCTTTCTTTCTTCTTCTTTTTTCTGCTTGAGCTTCCCAGTCCAACCTATGTATAATGCACATCGTCCATGGCAATCCTCTGTTCGTACCTCACAACCCTTACAGGGACAGTCAGAAATTTTTTTGTCTTTGTTTGGTATTGATATCATTTTACTTTCTTCACTTCCTCCCCATAATCCATACCCCCCTTTTTAATTGCTTTCATATATCGTACCCAGCCAATTTCCGGAAAGAAATTTTCTGTCTTGATATATAATTCATATCCTTTGGGAACACGCAACGGCTTTTCCTTTTTCCCCTTGCCTTCCTTCACCTGTTCGATGGTGACTTTCGGCTCTTTCAGGTTTCTGCTCCGTGTCCATCGCTTCATGCCTTTTTTGGTGTTCTCCTTACTGATGTATGTTGCCAGCTTGGTGTCCTTCTGGTTCTTCTTCAGGCTTTTGATTTTTACCAAGCCCCTGTCCCAGATACTTTGTAAAACCTCTCTTGCTTCTTTCATGGAAAACCCATCAAACCCATTTAAGATTACATGATGGTGTACTCTGCCTTCCGTTTCTGTTACCTGTATGTATTTCACTTCCCCAAAGCCGTTCCGCTTCCGCCACCTTTTCAGCCTTGCGAAAAAATTTTGCATTTCCTTCTTTGCTTCTTCCTCTGTGACAATCCTGTCATAGGTGAATAAAACAAAATAATCCGCTTCTCCGAAATTTGCATTGATGGTTCTTGTCAAATTCTTTCGTGCGATTGCCAGATTTCTCTTTTCCTGTTCTTCAGATGTAAGATTTTCATTTCTTCCTCTTTCGTATTTTTTCCCTACGGTTCTGGGGGAATAAAATTCCTCCACTTCGTATATATCTCCTGCCCATATCTTCTTTCTGTATTTTGGCATCATGCATCCTCTTTCTTTTTCCCTATTCCACACTATGATATGCACATAAACTTAATTGCTATATGGACAGCCAAAAGGGACTTTCCCTCACTTTTTCTCTTGCCTTTTTCTCACGCTTTGTGTTATGATAATAGTGTAGAAATATATTTTTTACAAAGGTTTGTCTGTCAATACCCACCGCATAAATAGGTATTGACAGACTCTTTTTTATTCCTTGTTTTTTTTCTCTTTTTGTTTTCTGTGTGTCTTAGCATTTTCTTGGTTTGTCTTCGGCAGTAAAATTTTTCCATTTACTGCATTCAGATCAATGTTGATTTTGATTCCTGTTTTCTGTTCTACATCCTCTGTCATATCCTTCCAATTTACAAAACCACCACACATGCAGTCAGTTTTTTTATCAAACCGCTCTGCAAACCGCCTGAGCCTTATTTTTCCGAAATCAAATTCATCCATCAAAACTTCTAATGTCATAGTCAATACCGTTGCCATAACCAACTCTCGTACACGTTCTGCCGCTTCTGATGCTTCCAGTTGAGACACACGTCCGTTTATCTGAATCCCTGTGATATTCCGAATGGTAAGTTCTTTCTCCAGTTCTTCCAAGCCGCCTGCCTGTACAATCTTCTTTGCCAACGCCAAACCATCTGCTCTGCCTTGTTGGTAGTCTTTTAGTTTCATGTCATATCACCTTTCTTTTTTAGAATGTGTGTCCATTTGTTTCAACTCAAATCTTGTACGCTCTGCCAGCAGCTCCAATGTTTCTGAAAATCGTTTTCTTTCCGGCTGATATTCTGCAATCACCGCCGAAAGCATCATTCCTTCTTTTATGGCAATCAGACGCTTTCCACCACATTGTCGCAAAAACATCCGCTGGTATCCCATTTCTTTCTTGGTTGTTGGTGCCAAAAGCACAGCTTCCAGCCAAATGATACCTCTAAGCGTATAAATGGGAATAATCTCTGTTCCTTCATAAATAACGCTTACTCGTGCTTCATCTGCAGTCAGCTCTATTTCTTCCGGAAAATCATTTTGCAAAAACGGCTCCACATCATAGCTTTTTCCGGTTGTCCAATCTGATTTTTTATTATCCGGAACACCTATAATTGTCAACACGGTTTCTTCATCCAATTCCGGCATCCCTTCCAGTATGTATGCTGCGCTTCCGGTGTTCAGCCACTGCATCCCGTCCTCATCTCGCAGCAGAATTGCCTTTTTTTCTCGTTTGGCAATACGCTTCATCTTGTCCCAATTCACACCGTATCTTCTCCTTCCTGATCAAACCCCATCATGTTAAAAAACAGGGATTTGTCAATCGTTCCATTGACTTCAATAAATGCAGTAACCGCTTCAATCCGTCCGATCAGCAATGCATATTCCTCACCTGCTGTATCCGGCTCACTGTCTACATATCTACGCATCTTTTCTCCCTCTTGTGTAGCTTGTCCATTGTAGCTTGTCCATTGTAGCTTGTCATATTTGTTATGGGCTTTTCTGCGGACGATCGCTGCCATACGGCGTATTGCTGACAACACAGCAAAAAGCACAACCAATTCTACAATTTGTAAAATGACAATCATTGCTTCTATCATTTACCTCACCCTATCCTTTTGAACTTTTTGACTGCATCTATAAAAGAAAAACTTTCTTTGTATGTTCCATAATCACATACCAGAAAATACTTTGTTACTTGGCTGATTACGGCTTTTCTTTTTCCAATTTTAACCACCGTTCCAACAGATAACCCTTTGTTTCGTACTTTTTGGCGTATTTCTTCCCACGTGTCCATATGTATCAGTTCCTCCCACACTTAGAACAAAGGCTTTGATTTTTCCAATATGCGCTTTACATAACGGTAATACTGCAATTTTATTTGCAGATTTCTGATTTCATCATCTGCCGTATTTTTGTGTTTGGCATATCTGAGGCTTCGTTCCTGATTGCGGATTTCTTTTTCTGTAATAGTCTTTGCCGATTCTAAATTCATTGTTTTCCTCCTTGTTTTTTTATCCTATACGCACAATGTGGGCAGATGTATCCATTTTTGGTATCCTGCATTTTTGCTACATTCCACACCTGCCCACACTTGCTGCAACATATGTACCGAAGTCCTTTTTTCATGGCGCCACCTTAGCTTGTCCACACCATAGAGTAACGGCAAAAATGCCGTTCTCTTAGGTTTATACTTCTTCTGTTTCTGTAGCTGCCGCTTTTGCTGCTTCCGCTTCTCTTTTCGCCCGTTCTTCTCTGCGCTGGATTGCCAGCATCTTTTTTTCGTACAAAACCTTTGTAATCTCTGCACGGATGCGAATATCTTCTTCCGGTGTGCGTGGCAGATGAATAACAGTTACTTTTACCTCGTCTTTTTTTTGGTCTTTTTTTTGATTTTTCATACGATCACCTCTAGTCCAATTTATGAAAGTTTCAGTTTGTCCTATGCTTCCACTCCTATTCTTGTTTTACTAACTTCAAAAGTTTGTCTACTTGATCTTTGACTTCTTCAAATTCTCGCATGAAGTTCGGATTTACTTTTATTCCAATTTCGTCTAATGTCTCCGTATTTGCACCCATGTCTTTTGCAATCCGCATGATTCTTTCAAATCTATACTTCTGTATTTTCATGTACGCTTTTAAAAGTAAGCATGGAATCAGGAAGCGAATGGGATACTTTCTTTTACATACCCCTTTCATACAGATGTCACATAACTCTATTGTTTCGTTGATCACAGAGTAACCATCACTCAATTTCACCCAATGATGCTCCTTTCTTTCTGTTGTTCAATAACAGGAAAATATACTAATTTTTTCAGAAAGTCGTATATAAACAGCCTACCTTTTTGCGTCCAATAAGTATGTGTTTTGGTATGTACAATACTGTCCTTATCTACAAAAGATTGTGTTTTTGTAGATGTATAACCCTGCTCTGCATATTTGCTATACAAAAACCATATGCCACGCTGTTTGAACTGGATTTTGTTATCAGACAGTATCTTGTTCAACCATTTAGCACTCTTGCCATAGTCTTTTGCAATTTCCGTTGCTGAGAGTAAATCAGAGCATTGCAGAACCAAATCATAGTAAGTTGCTTTGGGATTCATTTCTGCAATTTGCTGTTGCTGTACTGCATTTGTGGTTTTCAGTGTTTCGATCTCTTTGTTTCTGTTTTCCAAGGTTCTCTGTGCTACCTGCAGGGCTTTCACCATCAGTTCTGCATCAGACATTTTTTCTTGTCCTACGATATAACCACCATGTTTGCGAATAGACGGAAGGACTTCCGATGTTACCCAATGTTTGAATTTCTTTGCTGTTGGCAATTTGCTGGATAAAACAAGGCTGTAAAGTCCAGACTCATTGATAAGCCAACCGCCCCTTTGTCCTAAACTCAATAACGTTTTGTTATTGAGTTTGTCCTCTGTGTCAACATGGTCTTTCAAAGCCTTACTAGTATTTGTATACCCTAAAATTTCCGCTACATCATTTCCAACAAAATACGGCTCATCATTGACCAGAACAGTTCGAACTTGCCCAAACTCTGTATTTTCAAAAATTTTTATTTGATTCATATATATCTCTCCTTTTCGTATTTACCCCCTTATCTTTTTACGATAAAATACAATCGAAAGGAGGTGATTGACATGGGAACAACAAATTATGAAAACATAGCACTTTTGCATCTTATGAACCAAGATACAAAAGCGTTATCGTTAGAAGAACTATATGTCCTTTATTGTGACACCATAGAGCAGGTAAAAGAAACTGCCAAAGCGTACCATAAGAAAAATGGTGAACATACATATAGTTTTGAATAACGTATCATTCACAAATTTACTTCGTCAGTAGTGCCAGCTACTGGCGGAGTATTTTTTATTTTTCCAACTTGCCTTTCAAATGCACAGTGACACGATAGAGTGTATAGAAAACACAACCACCAATTGCCATAACCAATACAGCAAACCTGCCCTTCACTTTCAACAGTTCACGATAAATGGACAACATGCTTTGCGATACTTCTGAAACTCTGTCTGTCACAGAACCACCATAGGAATACATTGCCAACAGTTCCAACTGCCTACGCAGTATTTTTTCATTGCTTGATTTTTTAACATTTTGTTGCCGTTCTTCTGGATTTTGTTGTTTGATTTTTTGTTTTTCCATTGTTATGTTCCTTTCTTGTATTGACTTTTTTTATCTTCTCTCTTATCCCATTTTATTTCGATTTTTTTCATCCCCTTTTTTGTTAATTAGTATCTTTTTAAGTTACTCACTTGCAAAAAAAATTTTCATAGGTTCTTCTATTGCTAAATTATCTATCATTATTTGAATTTCATCACTTCCAAAAACTCCATTTTTCATTTTTCCATAGAAAGTTTTAGGTGTAACACCAATCATTTTAGCAACTTCACTTTGTGAAAATCCCTTTTCAGCAATAACACCTCTTAGTTTATCAACTTTTATCATACTATCACCACCCTTTCTGTAACTTGTAAAGTTATTCATGTCAATTACATGATATCACATTTTTGTAACTTGTCAAGATATTTTGAGTTGATTTTGTAACTTTTTTGTGTTAATATTGAGTCAAAACTTAAAAGAGGTGATTAAATGACCAAAGGTGAAAGAATTAAAGAAATTCGTTTCAATTTAGGGATGAGTCAGACTGATTTTGCTGATAAAATTGGCGTTTCAAAACAGACATTATATAAATACGAAAATGATATCATCACAAATATTCCGTCTGACAAAATAGAAAATATAGCTAAATTAGGTAATATTCTTCCATCATATATTATGGGTTGGGAAGATGAACCACAGACCTCACTACAAAATGATATGGGTAAAAGAATACGAGAACTAAGATCCAAAAATAATATGACATTGGAAGAGGTTGCAAATGGTGTTGGTGTTGGGAAAAGTACAGTTCGCAAATGGGAAACTGGAATAATTGCAAATATGCGTCGAGACAAAATTGCAGCCCTCGCAAAAACACTACACACTACACCAGCATATTTAATGGGCTGGGAAGATGAACCACAGACCCCACCACATGCTGATCTCAAACCTGCTACCAAACGCAGATACAAATATCTTGGAGAGATTGCTTGCGGTGAACCGATTTTTGCAAACGAAGAATACGAAACATATATAGACTTGGATACAGACATCAAAGCGGATTTTGTCCTAAAGGCAAAAGGGGACAGTATGATCAATGCACGCATTTTCGATGGCGATATTGTATTTATTCATGAGCAGCCTGATGTAAACGATGGTGAAATTGCAGCAGTCATTATTGATGATGAAGCAACATTAAAACGTGTCTACAAATACGAGGATCACATTTCATTAAATGCAGAAAACCCCATCTATAAACCGATTCAGGTACGGTATAATGATGGAAAAAATATCAGAATTATCGGTCGTGCAATCGCCGCTACTATTCAGTTGAAATAATATAGACGATTATTAAAATATATCATATATTCTCTCTTGTGAAATTACCATTTCTTATTATATAATGATTGAAACAAATCAAACCAAAAGAAGTATAAGGGGGGTAATTAAAATGAAAAAATTTTATGCATTTCTACTTAGTTCTATTTTACTTTTACACAGTCAAGTTGTTTTTGCAGGAAACCAATCGATTCCTATTTTGATCAATGGAAAATCAGTTCCATTTACAGCAAGCACTGGCTTTCCCTATGTAGATGAAAATTTAAGAACAATGGTTCCGTTACGTACTACTATGGAAGCAGCTGGCTGCTCTGTTGGTTATGATGTTAATAAAGACGTTGCAATTGTTATTTCTGCATATGATCGTGTTGAAATACCTATTGGAACCGACTATATTTATAACAATAATACAAAATTGCAAAATGATACATTTGCAGTTATAAATAATGGAAGAACCTATCTACCTATCCGAATTGTTCTAGAATCTATGGGATATACTGTTGAATGGGACAATAAAACAAAAACAGTCAATGCTCATAATTTTACTTTCCCTACCAAACCAGTTCCTTATCATACCTCTAGTCTGCAGACATTAACACAAAATCTGCTAAATGGAGATGTTATATATGTAGAAGGACAGTATTATGCTACACCAGAATATGCAAATTTACTTGCCAACTCCACCGTTTATTATCTGAGCGATGACTTGAATATAGCAATCTATCCAGCAGTAGATCGTTTCGCTTTAAGTAATATGTCTATCGATTCTACATCAATAGAACCTATAGAAGAAGATGCACAATCTTATAATGATATTGATGGAATTGTTAATGTAATAGATTGACGAATAATATGATTTTTTAGAGATCCTCAAAAACACAGAAAAGCACTCATTTTCTATGATTTTGGATTTTCTGGGTTAGATAAATTCTAAAATGAAATTTCAAATGTATGCAAACAGACAGAGGAATGTATATGGATACACCAATGGGACACTCTACAATAGGCGAAATGCTTCCTTATTTTATTTTGCTTGGAGTTTTATTCGTTTTATTTCTTATTTGTTTTCGAATATTCAAGATTACATCAAAATTAAAACGAGAACAAGCAGTATCAAGCGTTGGTGGTGCGATTGCTGGTGGTGTAATGTTTGGTCCTTTGGGTGCTATCATCGGTGGTAGAGCAAAAAATAAAAAAGTAAAAACTGTCACAAGGTATTTCATAATTACCTACATAAATGATCAGGAAGAAATCAAGTATATTGGATTTGATATACAAAATAATATTATGCCTGCTTGTAAACTTATTGAAGAATGTCAGCAATTCAATATCAATTCTAGTGTCCAAATTGAACTTTAATAAATCATACTAAGGTAGGCATCTTGTCTGCCTTTTGTCATATATTGTATTGCTTATACATGGAAACAATAATCAATAATGTTTTTGACCCTTTATCCTTTGCAAAACAGAGTACCAATGAAAGAAGGAATTTTATGGATTTTACAAAAATAGATACTTTAGTTGACCAGCTTCGCTCTATGCGTCCATTAAACCAAACTGAGTTACATCGACTGCATGAAGAATTCATGATAGAAAACACATACAACTCCAATGCCATCGAAGGCAACACATTAACATTACAAGAAACCGCCTTGATCTTACAAAACGGTATCACCATCGCAGAGAAGCCCCTTCGGGATCATCTGGAAGCCATCGGACACAAAGACGCATTTTTCTATATGATGGAGATTGCAGACCGTAAAGAGCCGCTGACAGAGCGTATTATAAAGGATATACATGCATTGGTGCTGATGAATGATGCCGCAAACCGTGGCGTATATCGCCGCCTTCCTGTTCGTATCATGGGTGCTACCCATACGCCACCACAGCCATATATGGTACCGGTAGAAATGGAAAGACTGATGGTGCAATACAAAGAAATGAAACAAGAAAAACATATCTTGGAAGCCATTGGCATATTCCATTTACAATTTGAAGGGATTCACCCCTTTATCGACGGCAACGGCAGAACAGGACGCTTGCTCTTAAATTTGGAGTTGATAAAAGCAGGTATGCTGCCCATCAACATCAAATTCACAGACCGTCGTAAATACTATGTCTGTTTTGAAGAGTATTATCAGAATGGCAATGCGAATGCCATGATACAGATGATCGCAGAATATGAAGCAGAAGCGTTGGAACATCGCATTGCTATGTTAAGTATGTGACATACTCCCACCACCTATGCTTTGCATAGAGGCGGGGGCTTCTCGTTCAAGTACACTATTATAAAAACCTAGATGCAAAAAAGGCAGTATTGAATGAACTGCTTTTATTTTTTTGTCAAAAAAATAATATTTTTGTAGATTTTTCCAATTTTTATGTTATGATAAAAATACGTCACCAATTGAAAAGTTAAGACATAAGAAAGGGGTTTTCAAAATGAAAAAATTAGTAACATTTGTTCTAAGCGGATTTTTGGCATTTTCTATGTGTGCCTGCTCCACTGGTTCTGACGCTTCGGATAATTCCAACAGCACTGAACAAGCAACAGAACAAGAGACAGAAAAGAAAAAAGAAAGTGATACACAATCATTTTCTATTGGTGAAGAAATAACCATAGGAGATTGGAAAATCACAGTAAATGGAATTCAATTTTTGGATACCATAGAAGATGATTTCATGGTATTTTCACCAGACGAAGGTGGTAAGTTTGCAGTTATATCAGCTTCAGTAACTAATAACGGGAAAAATGCAAGTAAATTTTTACCAACAGTACCGTTAGACGGTGACATATCAACTAAATTATTATATAGTGATGGTTATGAATTTATTTCTACTTCCTTATTAGCAGCATCTGATTTACATGACGAAGTATTAAACCCGTTAATGTCTGCTGAGGGTAATATCGTTTTTGATATGCCCGAAGCTGCAGCCTCTGATGATAAAGAATTGACAATCAAATTTTTCCAAGGAGATGCAGCAGCAAACACTTCTGTATCTGTAAAACTTAGATAATTATTGTATATAACACCGACATTCTCTTTATAAAAATAGCTAGGTGTAAATATTCAAGGGTGTCGCATATTGCTACACCCTTTTCTTAGCTTACTAAAAAATGATAAGTTTGTATCGGTTGCCACGCTGCCGAAATTCTTTCTGAGTGTCTGAAAGAACTTTTCCGGCGTAATATGTTTGACCAACACCCGACAGAACGAAAAGTCAGAAAAGCATTTGATACATATATTTTGAATTTCAAATAATGATCCAATTTTTTCGAAATAAAAAAAGCGGTGGCTTCCCATCGTTTTTTTTATTTCTGTTTTTTAACATCAAAAATCAAAAATAGAATTTTTTATGCCAAAATCATTTTTTCACATAAATTCGTTTTTAATTTGCAAAAATAAGAAGGTGCATTTTTTCATCAGTAACATCAAATACATATGTTCCATTGTTGCCTAATGCAATCCGTTCCCCTTTTCCCAAACTTTCTAAATTTAATTCTTCTCCAATTTGCTGTTGCTGTACTGCATTTACGGTTTCTAATTGTTTAATTTTTTTATCTGCAATCTGCAATGCTCTTGCCATAACCTTTTCAGGGCTATTCCAGTCTTTTTCCAGCTGGATAAAATATTGTCTTGCTTGTTTTCCACGCTCATTACGCTGTAGCATACAAAGCTCTTTTGCCATTTCAATAGTAATTTGATGGTCTTGTGCTGGTCTGTCGCCACGAGGTTTTACCGAATTTTCGGTAAAACTCATAAAATCAATATTTTCAACAAAACCATATCCACACGAAACCACTTACATATTTAGTCACGCCTCTCATGGTATATGTAAACAAAACATATACTTGACGAAATTAATAATAAAATAAGATTATATTGACTATTTATTGATTTTTATGTATAATTCTTTATATTAAAAACGTCAAGGAGTGATAAAATGGATAGACGAACTAAAGATTTATTTGATTCTAATTTTAACTTTACATTCAAAGCCTCTACCTTACACAATATCCATATTGCACTGCTGGCTTTGGAAAACTTTTTGCAAAAGAATGAGAAATTTTTCTCTATGAATAAAGGAACATGCCTATTAGGACATTTGAGAAGTTATGCTGTAGAAAGACAGTTTCTATGTTCTACCTTTAATCCACAATCTAATTATTCCGTCATCATGAAACCTGTGAATAATTATGGATATCAGGCTTTATCTATTGAAACCAAAGATTTTATTGTGAGCATTGGTCATACGAAAACCCCATATAAATTGTTATCAGTATCAAAATATAAAAAACAATATGCCTTATCTAATGCTGATTTGGATCAACAGATAAGATTTGATTTTCCAAATGATGTTGCTGAAATTATGCATCCTAAAAAATATGCTCAAATTACATACGGATATGATGATAAGTCAAAAACTCTAACACATCTCAATATTCTATTGCCTAGTAGTGACTATAAAAATATCGAACATTCTATAGATTTACTTGGTAGTTTTAAGATATACGAA
The DNA here is from genome assembly GCA_020024265.1 of Anaerotignum sp. Classification (GTDB taxonomy): domain Bacteria; phylum Bacillota; class Clostridia; order Lachnospirales; family Anaerotignaceae; genus Anaerotignum. Next base: position 100,762 of record JAHHTW010000002.1, read on the forward strand.
AATTATGTACCAGAAAAAGTAGTAGAAGAATCTATTATTACATTAAAAACAGAGCTTGCAGCAGAAGTGAAATCATAAAAAGTTGGTGATACTATGATAAATAACAAAAAACAAGTAATACCATATCGTATAAAACAAGGAAGGGTTTCAAGAGGTTTATCTATGATGGACTTGGCAGAGCTTGCATCTGTGAGCAAACAAGCCATTTCTCAATATGAACTTGGGAAAAATGAACCTAGTAAACTAGTATTAAACACTATTGCAAATATTTTGAAATATCCAATTAGCTTTTTTTATAAACCACTTCCAGCAAATACAAATGCTTCTAGTACAGTATTTTTTCGAAGTGGAAGAACAGCAAAAGTAAAGACCTTAAATGCAGCACGAGAAAAAATCGAACTTTTTAGGGAAATAACAAATTATTTAGAAAGCTATGTTAATTTCCCAACATTAGATTTTCCAAAAATAAACTATACTGATTGTGGCATAGATCCAATTACCAATAATGAAATAGAAAAATGTGCATGGAAATTAAGAGAACATTGGGGGCTTGGAAATGGTCCAATAGACAACCTGATGAATGTAGTACAAAAAAATGGAATCATGGTTTCTAAAATGGAACTACGCTTAAATAAATTAGATGCATTTTCCGTATGGTTTGACAACAAACCTTTTATTTTCCTAAGCAGTGACAAAAATACAAATGCTAGAATCAGATTTGATATTGCTCACGAACTTGGACATCTTCTTATGCATTCAGATTGTTACTCTGAGGAAGATTTTGCAAACCGCATTACCCGTGAAAAACTTGAAGATGAAGCAAATAGATTCGCAGGTGCATTTCTTTTACCAAAAGAAACATTTTCTAATGATGTATTCTCTACATCCATTGATCATTTCGTCCATCTAAAAACAAAATGGAAAACCTCTATTGCAAGTATGATTTACAGATGTGATACACTTGAAATCTTATCATCAAATCAGATTAAATATTTGAAAGATCAAATGACTGCAAAAGGCTATTGGAGAAAAGAACCTTTAGACACAGAAATACCAGTAGAAAAACCATTTGCTCATAAACAAGCAATATTATTGTTGCTAGACAACCATATTGTTACCCCAAATCAATTAGTAGAAGATATCGGTTGTTTTGCAGAAGAATTAGAAGAATATTGTTTCTTAGAAAAAGGTACATTATCGTATACAAAAGATGCCAAGATTATACAATTAAGACGATAAGTGGTAGGAGAGATTATTATGTATTTTACAAAAATAGATACTTTAACCACCCAGCTTCGTTCCATGCGTCCCTTAAACCATGCAGAGCTTCAACGGCTGCATGAAGAATTCATGATAGAAAATACCTATGATTCCAACGCTATCGAGGGAAATACCCTTACATTGCAGGAAACTGCTTTGATATTACAAAACGGTATCACCATCGCAGAGAAGCCCCTTCGGGATCATCTGGAAGCCATCGGACACAAAGACGCATTTTTCTATATGATGGAGATTGCAGACCGTAAAGAGCCGCTGACAGAGCGTATTATAAAGGATATACATGCATTGGTGCTGATGAATGATGCCGCAAACCGTGGCGTATATCGCCGCCTTCCTGTTCGTATCATGGGTGCTACCCATACGCCACCACAGCCATATATGGTACCGGTAGAAATGGAAAGACTGATGGTGCAATACAAAGAAATGAAACAAGAAAAACATATCTTGGAAGCCATTGGCATATTCCATTTACAATTTGAAGGGATTCACCCCTTTATCGACGGCAACGGCAGAACAGGACGCTTGCTCTTAAATTTGGAGTTGATAAAAGCAGGTATGCTGCCCATCAACATCAAATTCACAGACCGTCGTAAATACTATGTCTGTTTTGAAGAGTATTATCAGAATGGCAATGCGAATGCCATGATACAGATGATTGCAGAATATGAAGCAGAAGCGTTGGAACATCGCATTGCTATGTTAAGTATATAAATTTCATTGATATGACATAACCATAATAAATTGTAATGAAGGAGTGATATTATGGTTGCCATTTATGCAAGACAATCCATTGAAAAAAAAGACAGCCTAAGTATAGAAAACCAGATTGCGCTTGCCAGGAGAGAAGCCCGCACCGATGACATTAAAATTTATCAGGATAGCGGATTTTCCGGCAAAAACACAAACCGCCCTGCATTTACACAGATGATGCAGGATATTCAAAATGGACTGATTGATCAGGTCATTGTATATCGTCTGGATCGTATCAGCCGCAGCATATTGGATTTTGCCGACTTCATCAATGAATTAGAGGCAAAAAAAGTTTCGTTCATATCTGCTACGGAAAAATTTGATACATCAACTCCAATGGGCAGAGCCATGCTGTACATTGTCGTTGTATTCGCCCAGCTGGAGCGAGAAACGATTGGCGAACGTGTGCGAGATAATTATTATGCACGTATCAAAAACGGCGCATGGGGCGGAGGTCCCGCCGCTTACGGCTTCGATTTGGTGCGCACACAAATAAACGGCAAAGCCTGTACAACATATCAGGCAAACGAACATATAGAGGTAGTCAAAAAAATTTTTGATTTGTATGCCCAACCGGGTACGACATTGCGCTCAATCCAAAATCAGCTCAACGCAGAAGGTGTCAGAACAAAAAACGGACGCTATTTTTCATCCATCAAAATTTCAGATATACTGAAAAACCCTTCCTATGTACAAGCAGATCAGTCCATATACAACTACTATCAATCCAAAGGCTGTATCATGGGAGCAAAGCCGGAAGCATTTGACGGCATACATGGATGTATTTTGGTGGGCAAGCGTGATGCATCCACACGAAAATATCATGATATATCCAATCATACGATTGCCATTGGAAAACAGGAGGGTGTTGTGGATAGCAGCACATTTCTATTTTGTCAAAGCAAGCTCTCCCAAAATATGCAAATCAAGAATACCAACAAAGGGAAGTATTCGTGGTTGACCGGATTGGTAAAATGCGGATTGTGTGGCTATTCCATGAATATACGTTCATGGGATTCCAAAAAATTAAACCGTAAAAAACATGTCTTTGCCTGCTCCGGACATTACAATATGGGCTGCTGCCCCGTTTATTTTTCCAGAGATGTCGGCGAGGTGGAGGACTATGTGACAAATGAAATGCTCAGCGAAGTACAAAAGTATCAGCTCAAATCCAATCAGCAGGAGCAGGAAACACAAAAGAAATGCAACGAATTTCAGGTAAAGATTGCTGATATTGATGGTAAAATCGAAAATCTGATTGCCTCCTTGGAGCAGATCGGAAATGTATCGGCAGAATATATCAATCGCAGAATTGAAATGCTGCATGCCGAAAAAATGAAACTGTTTGATGCATACAATATGCTTGTATCAGAGCGCAAATCACTACCCATCACACCATTTACCGCAAGTGATTGGTATGAAATGGATCTGGCAGATAAGCGCATGATTGCAGTATCCATCATTGACAAAGTATTGATTTCACCAAACGATATACAGGTTCTGTTCAAATGAAAAAGAGAGGGGTTTTCCCTCTCTTTTTTGTGTGAATTTTGTTTCGTGTGTTTCCACATCCCATTGGATAGAAAAATAATTATTTTCTTTTGCTGTTTGGATCACATTATCGTTATATTCCCCAAACGGAGGTCGAAACAATTTCATATCCAGTCCTGTGATTTCTTTGACGGCTTCATGGCATCCTTGTAACTCTTTTGTGATTTCTTCGGAAGAAAGCTGATTCATATGCGGATGTGTTGCGGAGTGATTCCCCAAATCATGCCCAGCTTGTGCAATCTTCGCTACTTCATCAGGATATTTTTCCACCCAATAGCCACAAAGGAAAAATGTTGCTTTGACATCATTCTTTTCCAAAATAGAAAGCAGTGTATCTGTATCATCTGCACCCCATGCAGCATCAAAGCTGATTGCTACTTTTTTCTCATCTGTTTCTACACAATAAATAGGAAGTTCCTTTTTTGCATCTGCCGAAAGGATAACCGCTGCTTTTTGCACCGCTGGCGGAAGCAAGCGTATACCGCTGAGTACCACCGCCAATGCTGCCACACCATATGCAAGATATCGTTTTTTCCACTTCCATGCTCCAAAAAACTGCATATTCCCACACCTTTCTTATTTTTTCTCTCGGGCAAGCATGATATGACAATATACCACACCACCCTATATATCGTATGAAAAAACATAATGGTGTATGTATGTTTCTGATTGGTGATGTTTGCTTACAGAATATTTCACATGCATATCCTGCTCTATACAATTAAGAATTGAAAAAAAAAGTGTCCTATGCTAAAATATGAATTTGTAATGACATTATAATCGGAAAGGATACAAAACAATGCGAGGTATGATACACAAACAATATCAAATTTTTCCGGATAACCGAGCAGGGAAAATCATACAGATGATTTTTGCTTGGCTTTTTCCACTCTATATTGTACTGATTGGCAACTTCATTTCCTTTGGCTCCTTCTCACTTCTGGGCAGCTTTTTGACTGAACAAATGGGTGCAGTTGCATTTGGTTTGATTTTATTTTATTTTCTCTATCTGCTCATTGCCTTACTGGTATCCAGATTTTGGATTTCTTCGCTTGTCACAGGTTTCTTGGGTATTTTATTTCCATTGATCGACTATTTTAAGGTACTGATTTTGAAAGAGCATTTTTATCCTTGGGATCTGGCACTTGCACAAAGTGCAGGCAGCTTTACAAAATTTCTCAGCAGTATTTCTTTTCCAATGAGCTATATTTTGCTGATTGGATTGACTATTGTATATGTGATGCTGCTCTTTTTCACAAAGGCAAGTATTCCACACATGGGTAAAAAACGTTTTGTGGGTGCATTTGTCTGTGCTGTGGCAATTGCTCTTTTCATTGGTAACCCTATGGTACGCAAATCCTATGCTGGTCTTTTTGGTTTGACTGCCGAAGAAGGGGACAATCAAAATCAGTTCTATCGGACATATGGCTTTTATACCGCTTTTGCGCTGAATTTTGGTTCTTCCGATACCTTGCGGCCATCGGATTACAGCAAGGAAACCATACAAAGGATGTTTGCGGAATATGTGCCTGAAAATCCCGAAGTGCCGGAGGCTTTCCAATATCCCGATGTTGTTGTCGTACTGTCCGAAGCATTTTGGGATCCTACTGTACTGAAGGGTGTCACATTCTCGGATGATCCTTTGAAAAACTATCGTGCCATTGCCAAAGAACATCCCAGTGGTCAAATGGTTTCCTGTACATTTGGTGGCGGTACGATTCGTCCGGAGTTTGAAGTGCTTTCCGGTATGTCTACCAGTGCATTGCCTCCCGGCAATATGCCATATCAACAATATGTACATGAACCAACATTTTCTTATGCGCAGTTTTTCAAAAATTTGGGGTATGATACGCTTGGGATACACTCCTATCAGAAAACATTTTATGAGCGTAACCGTAGCTATCCTTTGATTGGGATTGACGAAATGTTGGGGGAAAATGATTTCAAAACGGAACTGCATTGGAACAGTGGCCCTTATATCACAGATGAAACCATTGCAGATGAAATCATATACCAGCTGGAACAGCCACATGACACCGGTTTATACCTCATGGCAATCACAATGGAAAACCATAGCATGTATCATGACAAATTTGATGAATCTGAATGGAATATCAAGGTTCATGGTGACAATCTTTCCGAAGAGGAAAAAATCACATTACAGAACTATTGTAAGGGTACCAGTGATTCTGATGCCGCACTTGGTCAGCTTTATGAATATATCATGCAGCGTGAAAAACCAACGGTTTTGCTTTGGTATGGCGATCACTTACCCACATTGGGGGATAATTTTGTACCCTATACCTCCACAGGCACCATTGCTTCAGATACTGCTGCACAGTGGACAGAGGAGGAGAAAAATACAATGTTCCGCACACCTTATCTGATGTTTGCAAACTATGACACACACAAAGAATACTTTGCAGATGAACAGGCAGTTTCTCCCTATATGCTCGGAGCATTGCTTTGTGACTATATCCATGCTCCGGAGTGTTTGCAAACAAACTTCTTATTGGATGTGTACAAGGTCAGCCCCTATATCAGCAAATACTATCATCTTTATGCTCCCGGAACAGACCTCGATCAGCTGGAGCATATGCTCAAACTGCATCGTTATCTCACATACGATGAGCTGATTGGCGATCGGTATTTATATGATATGCAGGGATTTGCCCTACCAAAAAGCTAAGTGAATGTATCTTTGCAAAATATTACAATAACATCAAGTTTCACTGATAGAGAGGGATTTATATAAAGAAAAATGTGCAGCCAACGGATTGTCTGCACATTTTTCTTTTTTTATACACAGCAATACATCATTTACAGTTCCTTTGGAAAATGCAGCTGTATGGTAGTTCCCTGATCAACTTCACTGTCTATGGTAATATGTGCATGGTGCAGCTTTGCTCCATGCTTTACAATAGACAATCCCAGCCCTGTACCATCAATCTCTTTCGAGCGGCTACGATTGACTCGATAAAAGCGTTCAAATATGCGTTCCTGTTCCTGATGCGCAATGCCAATTCCGGTGTCCGCAACTGTGACCAAAACCTCATGTTCTTTTGTTTCTACGGACAATTTTACGCTTCCCTGCTCTTTGTTGTAGCGAATGGCATTATCACACAAATTATACAACATTTCCTCCAGCACATGCGAAAGTCCAAAAACTTCCGCTGGCTGTATCTCTGCCTCAATGGTTACAGCATTCTTTTGTGCAATCGGCTCCAATCGTTGTACGACTCTTTCTGCGATTGCTGCCAAATCCACCATGCTGCTTTTTGGAATTTCTCCTACTTCGTCCAAGCGTGAAAGCTGTATAATATCCTGTACCATTGCAATCAGACGTTGTGCTTCGTCGTAGATTCTTTCAGAAAAATATGGTATATCCTCTGTTTTTACCATACCATTTTTCATAATCTCTGCAAATCCGGATATGCTGGTAAGTGGTGTTTTCAGTTCATGAGATACATTTGCTGTAAATTCTCTGCGCAGCTTCTCTCGACCTACTTTTTCTGTGTGATCGAAAATCAATATCACAACACCTGCCACCAAATCCAAATCTCCCTCCAGCACCGGATTTGCGAGGAGCTTATAACTGCGGTCTTTGTACTCCATGGTGCTTTCTATATGTTTGCCCGAAAGCGCTGTTTCTATAAACCGACGAAATGTTTCCCCTCGATTCAGTACAAACACATTTTCATGTGCTGAAATGGATTCTTTTTCAAACAAACGCAAAACACCTTGGTTACAGGAAAGAATTTCTCCCTTTGCATCCAATACCAAAAGCCCTTCCTGCATATTTTCTGTAATGGTGTGAAATTCTCTTTGTCTGCACTGCTGTTCATAGATCTGCTTACCAATCAGTTTTTGCTGTACGGCAATGCGTCGGATAAATGGCGCAAGCTCATCATAGACTTCTGTCTGCGTTGGATTTTCAAAATCCACCTGTTCCAATGGTTTTATGATGCTTTTTGATATTTTGCTTGCCAATATTCCGGCAAAAATCAATGCAAGCACCAATACCACTGCCAAAGATTGTAATATTGTAAAAAATAAACTCATTCCATTGAGCGATGTGGTAGAAATACGCAATATTGTACCATCTGACAACTTCACGGCATAGTTATATGCCGTTTCCGCAATGGTAGTAGAAAAGCGTGAGCTACTGCCCGTGCCCCTTTGCATTGCTTCCTGTACTTCTTCCCGCTCTGCGTGGTTTTCCATTTGTGTTGCATCTGCCCTAGAATCAAATAATACCGTACCATCTGCTGCAATCCATGTAATGCGTTCCTCGGACTTAGGAAGTCTTTCCAGATAGGAAATGCCTTCTGTCTGCATTGCCTGTGCAATATATATTGCTTCCGATCGCAATGCCTTCTGTTGATTTTTGCTTATATAATCCCCAACCACCACAATCATCATAATGGCTGCTGAAAGCAAAATCAGCATAGATACATGAAAGATTGCACGAAAAATTCTCTTTGTCATACGCCTTCTCCCATTTTATATCCCATACCTCTTATTGTTTCAATATATCTGCCACATACACCCAGCTTTTGTCGCAATGTTCGGATGTGTACATCTATCGTTCTGTTTTCACCGTCAAAATCATAACCCCAAATGTGATTGAGCAGCTGATCTCTGGTCAAAACCATACCTTTGTTTTCCATCAAATAACACAGCATATCAAATTCTTTTTTTGTCAAAACGACAGCGGTATTTTCTACAAATACCTCGTGCCGTTTTTGATCTACCTTCAATTTTCCAATTTGGTAAATCTTCGCCTCTGCCGGACGCATGGCAGATGTTCTACGCAGCAAAGCCTTTACTCTTGCCAAAAGCTCCATCATACCAAAGGGTTTTGCCATGTAATCATCGGCTCCACAATCCAATCCCATCACTTTATCATATTCACTGCCCTTTGCTGTCAGCATCATGACAGGCATATGCTGTGTTTTTATTTCCTGCCGCAGTTTTTTTAGTACTGCAAGACCATCTTCCTCCGGAAGCATAATATCCAAAAGCACCAAATCCGGTATCTGTTTTTCGCAGGCCGCCCAAAACAAAGAAGGCCTATCAAACCCCTCTGCCTCCAAACCTGCTGCATTGAGTGTATAAGCCACCAATTCCCTTATACTATTGTCATCCTCCACCAGATAAATCATCTGTATCACTCCTTATATCAGAGAATGTTCATTGATCATCAGCTGAAAGCGCATACCCAATTTTTCTGCTGCTTTTTTGCATAGTGTCATACGCTCCAAAAAGATTGTAAAATAATCCATCACCGAACCATAGTGTGTATTGACTGTCAGCTTGAGTGCAATCACCGTATGTTCTTCATTGATTTTAACAACTGCCTTTTCTACAGAATAATTCACACGATCATGAATATCGAAAGTATCCTTGTTCTGATTACGCACACGGCTGCGGCGAACATCGGATTTATCTGCCAAAATCAATGCTGCCGCAATGGCATGAACCGGTACTCCATGCCCTTCATCGTGATTCCCAATTGCCGCAATCACTGTCGCAATATCTTCTGCCGGCATACCCATTTTGTCCAAGATACGAAATGCCATGACTGCCCCGCTCTGGGAATGATCCACACGGTTGATGACATTTCCAATATCATGCAAAAATCCTGCAATCTGTACCAATTCAACCTCATGCTTGGAGTAGCCCAATGTTTCCAAAATATATTTTGCCGTATCTGCCACCCTTGTGACATGCGCAAAGGAGTGTTCGGTAAATCCAAGCGCAGCCAGGGAATCGTCTGCGCATTGGATATAGGTACGAATATCTGGATGGTTTTTTATGTCCTCATATGTTATCATATTGTTTCACCATCTATCTTCCCGTGTACCCCTGTAATGGAGTATTCCACCCATTCTGCAATATTGGTTGCATGATCGGCAATACGTTCCAAATATTTGGCAATCATCAACAGATCCACATACATTTCTCCCTGACTGCCATCCTGTCCAATAAGTGTAATCAGTTCGCTGCGAATGGTGTGGAACAGATTATCCACCACATCGTCATACTGTATCACACTGCGTGCCAATTCCAGATCCTTTTTGACAAAAGAATCTACGCTTTGTGTCACCATTTTGGAGGCTTCCATTGCCATAGAGCGAATATGGATACTGCTGTTGATTTCCAGATTTTTATTATGTAGATGCTTTGTAAGTTCTACAATATCCGCTGCCTGATCGCCAATGCGCTCCATATCGGAAATCATTTTCAATGCAGAGGAGATATTGCGTAAATCTCTTGCTACCGGTTGCTGCTGCAACAAAAGACGCATACACAACGTTTCAATTTCTCTTTCTTTTCTATCAATCTCTGCATCTTTTTCCAAAACCATTGGTACCAAAGTCATATCTCTCTCAAACAGAGATTGCAAGGATGCTGTAATCGCTTCTTCGCATAATGCACCCATCGTAATCAATTCCACATGCAACTGCTCTAATTGCTCATCAAATCTACTACGCATATCAACCAAACCTTCCTGTAATATAATCTTCTGTACGTTTGTCTTTTGGCATAGAAAATAATTGTTCTGTTTGTCCGTATTCCACTACCTCACCCAATAAAAAGAATGCTGTTTTATCTGAAATACGTGCAGCTTGCTGCATATTATGTGTTACCATAACAATAGTGTACTCTTTTTTCAGCTCTACTGCAAGTTCTTCAATACGAGATGTAGATATGGGGTCCAATGCAGATGTCGGCTCATCCATCAGCAAAACCTCCGGCTGTACTGCCAATGCACGTGCAATACACAGTCGCTGTTGCTGTCCGCCGCTCATCCCCAACGCATTTTTTTGCAGACGGTCTTTGACTTCTTCCCAGATGGCAGCATCCCGCAATGCTTTTTCCACAATTTCATCCAGCTGCACCTTGGAACGGATACCATGTGTTCTTGGACCATAGGCAATGTTATCATAAATACTCATTGGAAAGGGATTTGGCTTTTGGAATACCATACCCACACGCTTACGCAAACGGTTCAAATCCATATTGCCATAGATATCTTCGCCATCAAGCAACACCTTGCCTGTGATACGGCAGCCCTCTACCAAATCATTCATACGATTGAGCGATTTCAAAAGCGTAGATTTCCCACAGCCGGATGGGCCAATAAATGCGGTAATATCCCCTTCCGAAATATGCAAATCAATATTTTTCAGCGCCTTAAAATCACCATAAAACAATTCCAAATTAGAAATTTCAAACTTATCCATACTTATTCCTTCACTCCTACTTTCTTTGCAATCAATCCGGACAAGGCATTGATACCAATGACAAGAATCAACAATACCACTGCTGTTGCATATGCCTGATCCATATACAACCCTTCGTTGAGCAATGCATACATGTGTACCGCCAATGTACGTCCTGAAGACATCAAACCATCGGCAACCGTTGCAGCTGTACCTGCGGGATACAAGAGCGCTGCGGTTTCACCGACAATTCTACCTACTGCCAAGATAACACCTGCCAAAATACCCGGCATTGCAGAAGGTAATACAATACGAAATACGGTTCTCAATTTACCTGCACCAAGACCAAAACTACCCTCTCTGTATAAATCTGGTACAGACATCAAGGCTTCTTCTGTGGTACGCATAATCAGTGGCAATATCATAATTGCCAATGTCAGCGCCCCACCGAGTATGGTATAGCTCCAGTTCAAAAAAATATTAAAAAACAAATACCCAAACAAACCATATACAATGGACGGAATTCCGGATAATGTTTCTGTTGTGATACGTACAACGGAAACCAGCTTGCTTCCTCTCTTTGCGTACTCCACCAGATAAATGGAAGAAAAAATACCGATTGGCAACGCAAAGAGCAAGGAAAGTGCAGTAATGATGAGCGTATTGATGATAGCCGGCATCATGGATACATTTTCTGTGGTATACTCCCATGCAAACAGCTCTGGGCTAATATGTGGAATCCCCTTGAACAGAATGTATACAATCAATGCAATCAATACACTGAATGTCAGCACTGCGGATAAAATCACCAGTATGCATAAAAGCGCTGAAAGCGGCTGATTGCGATAGCTTCGCAAGCGTTGTATCAATTTTTCTTTGGTTTGTGCCCGCATTAGGATTTCCTCCTTTTCAGTACTGAGAACAAAAGATTGATGATGAGTATAAATATAAACAGTACAACCCCTGTAGCCAACAATGCCTCTCTATGCAAATCGGCTGCATAGCCCATTTCCATAACGATATTTGCTGTCAATGTACGTACACCACTAAATATGCTATTTGGCATCACTGCCTGGTTGCCTGCTACCATAATCACCGCCATCGTTTCCCCAATGGCACGCCCTACGCCCAAAATCACACTTGCCAGTATGCCCTGCTTTGCTGCCGGCAGCATGGCAAAAAATACGCTTCTTTCGTGCGTTGCGCCCAATGCAAGAGAGCCTTCATAATAGGAATTTGGTACTGCACGAATGGCAGATTCCGACACACCAATGATCGTTGGCAATATCATAATGCCCAGCAGTATGGATGCTGTCAAAACACCCTTACCATTTCCCCCAAACAAATCCTGCATGATTGGAACAATTACCACCAATCCAAAAAAGCCATACACAATCGAAGGAATACCTGCCAACAGGGACACCGCAGGTTTCATCACTTTATACAATGGTTCTGGGCAGAACTTTGCCATAAATACAGCACATAAAATCCCCAACGGCACACCAATAATGATGGCACCAGCGGTGACATAAATACTGCCGATAATCATCGGGAAAATGCCAAAGATCCCACTGTTCGGTTTCCATTTATCCCCAAGAAGGAAATCAAATACGCCAATTTCCGCAATGGCTGGTATACCATTTGCAAAAAGAAATATACAAATCAGCGCAACTGCTATGATGGACATACAGGCTGCCACCATAAAAACAACCTTCATCACACTTTCTCTCATTTGTCTCTCTTGCTCCTTTTATCGTGTTACCCTTTTTTCTGTATACTGCTAGGCTTACAATAAGCAGAAGCTTTCTCAACTCAAATGCTTGAAAAGCTTCTGCTTTTATACGATAGCTGCTATGATTTTGTAGGATACTTACTGTTTCTTAAGATGCAGCAACTTCGGACCAATCGGTTGTTTCTCCGATAAAGATGGATTTTACCTGTTCGCTGGTCAGATTGGATACTGTATTTTCATGATTTACAATGACTGCAAGTCCATCCATCGCAATCACGATTGGCTGCAAGCCTTTTTCCAGTTCACTGTCTTTGAGTTCTCTGGATGCCATACCAATATCACAAGTACCTTCTGCCAAAGAGGTCATACCGGTTGTAGAGTCGTTTTGCTGAATTTCAATTACGGCATTGCTGTTTTGTTCCAGATATGCTTCTTTGAGCTTTTCCATCACAGGTGCGATAGAAGAAGAACCTGCAATCACAATTTTCCCTTCTACACCAGATGGTTCGTATGTGCTGGTAGTGTCGATGCCGATGCATCCTCTTTCTTCTACGATTGCCTGTCCCTGCTGACTTGTGATGAAGGAAATGAAGTCTTTTGCCACATCGGATACATCATCCTTTACTGCAATATGAAAAGGACGTGCAATTTTATATGTACCAGATTTGATGTTTTCAGCAGTTGCTTCTACACCATCAATCTGCAACGGTTTTACAGCATCCTGCAAAGAACCCAAGGAAACATAGCCAATTCCGTTTGGATTGCCTGCAATGGTTGTCATCATAACGGCTGTACTGTTTGTGATCTCCGCTGTATCTACAGTATGGTCGATTTTTTCGCCGTTTTCATCTTTTTCTTCTACACCAAATAATTCAATAAATGCACCTCTTGTACCAGAACCATCCTCTCTGGACACCACAGTGATACTTCCCTGTGCGCCACCTTCTGTGTTTGCTGCATTTTCGTCGGTTGCACCAGTGTCACCGTTTCCGCAGCCTGCCAATACTGCAACAGACATCACCATAGCCATTGTCAATGCAAATAATTTTTTCATGTTCTCTCTCCTTTTCTGCTTCTCATTTTTTGCAGCTCTATCATATCTATATTCTGTTAAATCCATCATCTTTTTTTTGTTAAATCTATGTAAAATAAAATTTTTCTTGCAGGCGTACATTCATTGACTTTCTGAATACCTGCATGATACAATCAATCATAATGCTGCATATCATCTATTCATAGCAATCAGAAGTGGGGTATCGTATGTGCATCAAAAATAAAAATGTATTTGGCGCATTTCTATGTTTGTTCAGTGCATCTCTTTGGGGCGTAGCTGGTTCTGTTGGACAGTTTTTATTTCAAAATATGGGGGTTCCCTCCAAATGGCTGGCTTCCTTTCGTATGTTGAGTGCCGGTATGGCACTGGTAACATTTTTATTGCTACGCAGAAAAAAATATGTATTTGATATTTGGAAGAACAAAAAAGACCGTAAGGATTTGCTTCTTTTTAGTATCTTTGGAATACTCTTTACACAATATGGTTATTTTATTGCCATTGACTATTCCAATGCGGCTACTGCAACTGTGCTGCAATATCTGGCACCCATTATTCTTGTTTTGTACAGCATTTTGCATGATCAAAAACTTCCTACCCCTTTGGAAGCAGTTGCCATACTCTTTGCGATATTCGGCACTGCACTTCTGGCTACGCATGGAGATTGGAAAAATCTTTCGATTTCCTCGCAGGCATTGTTTTGGGGACTGGTTTCTGCCTTTTCTTTGGCATTTTACACCGGATTTCCCCATCGTCTATTGCAAAAATATGATGCCCTATTGCTGATTGCATGGGGGATGCTGATTGGCGGTTTTTGCACCAACCTCTTACATCCCTTCTGGGTGATTGACACTGCATTTTGTTGGTCAACCCTATTCAGCATATTATTCGTCATATTATTTGGCGCAATGCTGCCTTATTTTACTTTTTTATTGGGTGTCAAATATGTTGGCGCAACCAAGGCAAGCCTGCTCGGTTCCATTGAGCCGCTCTCCTCCACTGTGGTATCGGTACTTTGGCTGCATACAAAGCTGGAATTTTTGGACTATATTGGTTTTTTGCTCATTATCGCAACGGTATTCTTACTATCCATCAAACCCAAAGAAAAGCATACTGCATAAACCGTATTTTGGCTGTTCCTTTTGCAATCAGATAAAAACAATCGCAGTTGCTACGGAATGTTCTTTTGTGTTCTTTCAATCCAAATTCCTATGCATCATCATCCAAAATAGCTGTAGGTACATATATTATCATATGCCGTATGCCATATAACAATATCCAATTCATGCAAAAAAGTTGGACGACATCACCTGTTTCTTTCTTGTATATGGTAACAAAAAAAGGACTTTTTGGCTTATACTTCCAAAAAGTCCTTTTGATATTCTTTGGTATCATGTATACAATAGCATCTTGAGTACATCACTTTGTTTCCCAAAGATACCGCTTGTTACAATGATATAAGCAGCATTGCCTATATACTTCATACAAAGCTTTTTTTATTGATACCGATGCAATACATGATTTACAATACCAACAATCTTACCACCCTGCATATATACACGAGGTACACGTTTTGTGATCATACAGGTCAGCTCATAATTAATGGTATGCAGCTGTGCTGCCAAATCTTCCACAGGCAGTACCACATCGCCCTCTCTGCCAAACACAACCACTTCATCGCCCATTTTGATATCCGGTACGTCTGTCACATCCAAAATGGTCTGATCCATACAAACACGCCCTACTACAGGAACCAATTTGCCATGTACCAACATTTTTGCCTGATTGGAAAGGTTTCTATTGTAACCATCCGCATAACCGATGGGGACAGTTGCAAGTACACGATCTGTAGGTGTGGTATATGTTCTGCCATAAGACAACTGTGTGCCTGCTTTCACCTTTTTCACAAGACCAATCGTTGTTTTTAATGTCATCAATGGCTTCAAATCAATACGTCCTTCACATTCATCGGAAGGCAGCATACCGTATGTAATGATCCCGCAACGGCATAAATCCATATGTTTTTCCGGATAAGAAAGGATTGTTGCACTATTTGCACAATGGCGCAGACCTACATCAACATGCTCTGCCTGCAACGCATCAATCATTTTCGTAAAATGTGTAAATTGCATATCGGTATATGCCGGATTGTCTTCTTGGTATGCATCTGCAACCGCATGATGGGTAAAAATACCTGTAATACGAATATTTGGCATTTTGCTTACAGCAATGATATCCTTGAGAGAGGTTTCAAAGTTTTCCTCGTCTGTCTGAAATCCTACACGTGTCATACCAGTATCCAGCTTAATATGACCTTCTACCACAACACCGGCTTTTTCTGCCTCCATCTGTAAAGCATCACAGTATTCCTTGCCAATCAATGCCTGTGTGATTTTCTGTTCTGCCATGATTTTAACACAATTTACAGGGGTATAGCCCAAGACCAAAATGGGTTTTGTAATGCCTTCTGTACGCAGGCTCATACCTTCTTCGATATTGGAAACACCAAACCAGTCAAAACCGGCATCTTGCAGCTTACGAGATATAAAACCGTCACCATGACCATAGGCATCTGCCTTTACGACACCCATAACCTTTTGCCCATCCTTCATCTTGGCACGAATATTTTTCATATTGTAGTCCAATGCATCCAAATCAATTTCTGCCCATGTTCTTCTGATAAAATCCATATTTCCTGCATCCTTTCTTATTGGTTTTGTTCTTGTATCAAGGACATTCATCTTTTCGATGAATTGTACTCATTATAGCACAATGCACCTTTATTTACAATCATTTACCAATTTTTTTACCAATATATATGCTTTTCTTCCAGCCTTCCAATCACATCCCAAAAATCATATGATTTTATGTGGTAAAATATGATAAACTTTATCCCAAGTTACCAAAATATGAACAAAATATTGATATCGTTTTTTATTCCAACAAAGGACACAAATATATGCCTATGTTCATGCAAGATAAAAGCGTGAAAACAGATCAAACACACTTTGCAATGCAGCATCAATATCTGCAACATGGTCTTGATCTCCAAGTACCGCATAAGACAATCTCTCATCCATCAGCAGCATGGTCAAATCAGATGACGGCACAGATTGTACCCCACAAGCAACGATCAAATGATCGGCTGCCACAAAAAATTTCTGCTCGCCAATCATAATATATACCTTTTTTCCTTCTATTCCAATTGCTTTTGTACCACACATCATTTGTACATTCTTTTGTTCCAATTCCTGCAAAAGTGGTTTTGCCATTGCACCCAGCTGTTTTCCCATACGTTCGGATTGCTCCAAAATCTTTATGTTTGCCGTTGGTATATTGTCTTTGAGGTATGCTGCAAGCTCAAGTCCCAACGGATTGCCACCGATGATTACCGTTTGTCCCTGACTATATTCAGAAAGATCGGCTTTTTGGAATACATCCTGCGCCAAGCAATAAGTGCCTTCTGTCAATCCTTCCATTTGCGGCACCACTGGTGTACTGCCCATCGCCAGTACCGTCAAATAAGGTTTCTTTTCCATAATAAAATCAATGTCTGCTTTTTGTTGCAGAAGTATCTGCACACCCAGCCGATACAATTCATGTTCCAAATATTCCAAAAATACTGCCATATCGCCCTTCATCGGTACCAGCTTTGCCAATTGTACTTGTCCACCCAGCTGTTTTTCCTGACAGACCAATGTTGTCAAAAATCCTCTCTCTGCCGCTTTTTTTGCTGCATACATACCAGCAGGGCCACCGCCAATCACAAGAACTTCTTTTCTTGTTGCAATTTTGCGACGTTGGTTTTCCATATACTCCTTGCCGGCCTCCGGACAGTATGCACAATGCAGCTCCTTGCCCTTTCGTACATCCATAATACACCTGTTGCACCCTTGGCAGGGATTGAAAATTTCATGCTTTTGCATCTTCTCCACAAAGTATGCATCTGCAAGAAACGCTCTTGCCGTACCCACAAAATCACACATATTTTCTGACAGCAGACGTTCTGCCGTTGCATTATCGTGAATACGATTGCAGGCAATGACCGGAACTGTCGTATACTTCTTGACCGCTGCGGCAAAAGGTGCATAACCGCCTTTTGATACATGGTACGAAATCTGTTCTACTGGGGATTCATGCCAACCGCCGGTTACGGTAATGGCATCTATGCTACCCATTGCCTCTGCTTTTCTGCAAAAAACAATGGTATCTGTCAATTCATATCCGCCATCCAACATCTGTGCGCCAGAAACCTTCAACAGTATGGGATAATCTCCCACACCCTCACGAATTGCCTGAAGCACTTCCAAGGGATATGTCATCCCCTTCTCATTTTGATAACCATATGCATCCTCTCTTTGATTGGTCAGCGGTGATAAAAATTCAGAAAGCAGATAGCCAGCTGATGCACTGATTTCTATCGCATCCACACCATTTTCTTTACAAAATACGGCTGCCTTTGCAAAATCCGCCTTTGTTTCCTCCAAATCTGTCATATTCATTTCTTTTGGTTCTGTATGAAAAATGGGAGATGCCACCGCAGAAGGCGCAAGTAACGGTTTGTCACCATGCTGTTTTGCTGCTTCATTTCTACCACAATGAAAGAGCTGTATCATCAATTTACAATCATACGCATGCACACGATGGGCAAGCTCCTGCAAACTCTTTGCAGACAAAGTATCTGCATGATGCATCCCCTGCAATGCACCCGCATCATTCACACCCAAAACCATTGTGACATTGGCTGCACCGCCCTTTGCACGTTCTTCATAAAACGCAAACTCCCGCTCTGTCAGTGCGTTCCCTTGCGCAAACCCTGTATGCATCGCTAACATCAACCAGCGATTTTTCAATTCCATATTGCGAATACAACCTGATGAAAATTGCATTTCGATTCCTCCTTATGCCTTTTTATTTTTGAAAGGATATGGGGCATTTTCCCCCCTGATACTACCTCTTTCAGCATATCACACAATGCTGTATTTTTCTATGCAAAAAAAGCAGTGACAAAACAATACTGCTTTGTCACTGCTTACTTCATTTTGATGCTTCAATCATCTACAAATATCCATCCTTTTCAGAACAAATATTAGCAGCCTTCTTTCATTTCTTTCAGACCCATGAGGTCAGCAGAGAACAGCTTTGCATCCATCAGAGGGATGTTGCCATTTGCATCTCTGTCGATGATTGGTTCGAAATCCATCATATCCAGAATCTGTGTTTGCAGATCAATACCAGGTGCGATTTCTACCAAATGCATACCGTCTTCTTTCAGAGCGAATACACATCTTTCTGTGATGTAAAGTACCTGTTGTTTGTTTTCAATCGCAATATCACCATTGAATGTTACCTGTTCTACAGATTTTACAAACTTCTTGTTTTTACCTTCCTGAGCGATTACAACCTTGCCGTCTTCTACTTTTACTTTCAGACCGCCTGCTGTAAATGTACCACAGAAGAATACCTTTGGTGTGCATTGTGTAATGTTGATGAAACCACCACAGCCAGCGATTCTGGGGCCAAATCTGGAAACGTTGATGCTACCATGAGGATCACATTCAGCCAGACCCAGGAAGCACATATCCAAACCGCCACCATCATAGAAGTCAAACTGGTAGCCCTGATCCAACAGTGCATCTGCATTGTACGCAGAACCAAATCTGATACCACCAGCAGGTACGCCGCCAACTGCGCCGCCCTCTACAGTCAGAGTCATGAAGTCGCCAATGCCTTCTTCGTTTGCAACAGATGCAACGTATTCAGGCGCACCAACACCCAAGTTGACTGCAACATCTTTTTCCAGTTCTACAGCGCCACGACGACCAATGATCTTCTTTGCATCCAAAGGCAATGGAGCAGGAGCAACCTCAGGATTTCTGCATTCACCAGAAAGTGCGGGATCATATTCGCAATCCAATGTCTGCTGATGATCCTTAGGATCTGCAACTACTACATAGTCAACATAGATACCCGGAACTTTAACCAGACGAGGATCCAATGTACCAGCTTTTACAACTTTTTCTACCTGAACGATAACAATACCACCACTGTTTTTAACAGCCTGACATACAGATGTACCTTCCAGAGGAGAAACTTCTTTTTCAAAGGAAATGTTACCGGATTCATCTGCATATGTACCTCTGATCATTGCAACATTGATCGGAAATGCAGGGTAGTACAGATAGTCCTGACCTTTGAAATTAATCAGTTCGATATAATCTTCTGTTGTACGATCGTTTACTTTACCGCCGCCATTTCTGGGGTCGATGAAAGTACCCAGACCTACCTTTGTGAGGTAGCCCGGTCTATGTGCAGCAATATCTCTGAACAGATGGCACAAAGCGCCCTGAGATACGTTGTATGCTTCAATCTTGTTGTCCAGAGCCAATTTCTGCATTGCAGGGATGGTTGCCCAGTGGCCAGCCATAAATCTTTTCAGCAGACCTTCATGTGCAAAGTGTTCTGCACCACGACCGTCTTTGTTGCCCTGAGAACCGCAGTATACATAGAACAAATCTCTGGGTTCTCCGGTTTTCAAAAATCTTTCTTCTACAGCTCTGTCCAGAGCTTCAGGAATTGCACTTGCAACGAAACCACTTGTTGTAACGGTATCACCATTTTTGATCAGCATTGCAGCTTCTTCAGCAGTGATAATTTTAACTTGTCTCATCGTTAAAATCCTCCTAACTCAATTTTTCTCTCTTTACAAGAAACTGGGGTAGTCACCTACCCCAGTGCTTATTGCTTCCCTATGCGAGCAATGCGGTAGTAATGAAAACTTACAGCATTTCTACGAAGGACTGCAGTCTTGTCTTAACCTGTTCAAAGGATGTAACTTCCTGGTCAACTTCGAACAACAGGTTCTTGATCCCTTTTTCTTCGAATTCTCTGTACATTACAGGGTAATCCCATTCTTCAGGATCACAGAACTTCATCTGAGCGATGATTACTGCGTCAGCATCTGTCTGCTGCAATTTGTTGATCAGCATCTTGCCACGGCCTTTCTTTGTATCTGTTGCAACAGAGCAGCCATACATCTGCTGCCATGCTTTTGCCATTCTGTACAGAGGGCCTTCTTCGCCGTCCAGAACGTCAACACGGATCTGTCTGGATTCCTGAGCCAAGTCATCATCAACAATTGCCAGCTTGAATTCATCAAAGATTTCAAGCAGTTCGTTGGGTTCCAGAACGATACCAGCAACAACAACTTTTTTGCCGTCCCAAGGCTGTACGGGCATAGCCTTGATTTCTTCGATCAGTTCTTTTACAAGAGCTGTGTGTTTTTCTTTCAGCATAAACTGTCTTGCTTTGAATACTGCATGACGATCAACAGCGCTGATTACCTGAGGATAGTCAGCTGCTACTTTTACGAATTCACGCATCACTGCTCTGTTTTCGTTGTAAATAGCGATGGAGTTTTCCAAAGCTGCATTTGTGATTGTAACACCCAGATAAGCTTCCAGCTGTTTTTTAACCAATTCGTATTCTGTTACCAAGAATTTGTTTGCTGCTTCCAAGCCTCTGTTCTGAGGATGTGTGAATACGATTACCTTGTCAGCGTTTGCACCTTTCCATTTCTGAGAGAGGCATTTCAATGTGTCACAAGGAACAGAGAACAGTACTGCTGCCAAATCATCGTAAGCACCTTCACACTGCAGTTCCATAACCTGCTGCATAATGGAACAAGCAAATGCAGGCAAATATGTACGTGCTTTGGAGATAGGCTTGTGACCGCCCCACAGACCCATAGGCAGGAAGCCTGTTGCGTGAACCATTTCTTCGGGAGCGTAGATAGGCATGATACCTACAGCGCCTTTGCCAGTTTCAGCTTTATAATCATCCATTGCTTTCTTGGGATTAGCTGCAATGTCTTTCAGTTGGGATAAGATCGTTTCTACTTTACTCATCGTTTTCTCCTCCTCCAAATTATTCTGCTGCCAAGTTAGCTTCCATCATTTCTACCAGCGCCTGTACACGTGTATCATACTGAGCAGGAGAGAACACGTTAGGGTCTGTCTGGTCGCCGTCAAAGCTTACATAAGGTTTGCCGTTCTTTTCTTTGATGATTTCAGCTGTTTCAACGTTCAGGAAGCTCATCAGCTTACAAGATCTGTTCAAGTGGTAGATGGTACCGTCAATCTGGCCTTTGTTCATGATGTTCAACAAAACTTCAACTTTGTTGCTCAGGCAAGTATTGATGTAGATTCTTGTATAAGCTTCTGCCATGGAGTGCAGGGATTCATCGTTTGCATCATAGTGCAGATCCCACAGAGCAGGATAAGCTGTACCAGTCATGATAGAGCCAAGATTCTTCATTGTCTTGAATGTGTGACCCAGGTGAGGCCATACAGCAATACCTTCCCACTGGAAACGTGTCTTTTCTGCGCCCTTGAATGCGTAGATACCAGCCTTCAGGTTTTCTTCCAGTTCGTCAGCAAATGCTTTGAATGTGATTTCAGCATAATCCAAAGAACGGCAAGCAACGATCAGAGCCATGTAGTTGAACAGGTCGAAACCATTCAAAGGAGAAGGTTTGTACTGAGCCATATCAGCGATTCTGTTCCAATGATATACGGAACGCTGTGTCTGATCTTTTACTTCTTTGAATTTCTTCCAATCGAAAGGTCTGCCGCAGATAACTTCCAATTGAGAAATTGCATTTCTGAACTGATCAGCGATATATGCTTTTGCATATTCGGGGATAGGCATTGTGTGGTTGAAAGGAACATCAATTACGATGCAGGGAATATCCAGTTCTACTGCAAGGTTTTCATACCATTTCAACAATGTGTTACAAATATTGTTACATGTGATTACCAAATCGGGCAGAGGAACATCAGCCGCAGGAGAATTAGCCAGAACTTCAGGCTTTTTACCTGTCATAGCTTCTTCTTTCAGACATTCCATGTAACCCATGTTTACTCTACCATAAGAACAGCAGTCAATGTTGTAGCCTTTTCTAGCTGCAACATCCAACATATCGATTGCACCTTTTCTAGCGCCGATACCAGCTGCATGTGTTTCAGGGTAAATCATAGCGATACCCATAGTTACACAGAATTCGGAAGGTGCTACAGATGCAGACCAGCAAACAAGGTCGCCTCTTGCCTTAGCTTCTCTTGCATCCTGGTCAGCTTTGTTCTGGTAGTAGCCTAACAATTTTTTTGCGCTCATGCCTTGTGTTAAACTCATTCTAATCCCTCTTTCTTCTTATTTTTTTTGTGCCGCTTCGTATGCGAAAAGTGCCGCACCGAGCGCGCCTGTTGTTTGTGGATTTGGTGCCACAATTACATCTGTTTTTAATACGCCTGCAATTGCTCTTACAACACCTGCGTTTTTCGCTACGCCGCCTGTCATGACCACGTCTTTTTCAAGACCGCCTCTGTAAGCAAGGCCACATGCTCTGTTGGCAACGGAAAGGTGAACTCCTTTTACGATGTTGTTTCTGGGTTCTCCCTTGGAGAGCTGAGAAATAACTTCTGATTCAGCAAACACCGTACAAGTACTGCTGATGGGTGCTGTATCTGTAGCGAGTTCATCTAATGTAGCCATTTCATCCAAAGTTGTTTCAAGAACTCTTGCCATAACCTCGATGAAACGTCCTGTACCTGCCGCACATTTATCATTCATAAAAAACTGCTTAATACCGCCTTTGTCATCCAGACGGATTGCTTTTGCGTCCTGACCGCCGATGTCAATGATAGTACGTGCAGTTGGTACCAAATGGTAAATACCTTTTGCATGACAGCTGATTTCGCTGATCTGTTTGTCAGCGCCCTCAAAAGAGAATCTGCCATATCCGGTTGCTACGGTAAATGCAATGTCTTCCTGTTTTAAGCCGCTTGCTGCAAAAGCCTGCTCCAAAACTCTCTGGGGACCGCTGGAACCTGTTCCGACCTGAACAACTTCCGAAGCCACAACGTCTTTTCCGTCCTTAAGAATGACTGCCTTAGAAGAAGCGGAGCCAACGTCAATACCCATTGTGTACATTGTTTGACCTCCTTTATCATTATATTTGACCATGCGATAAAACAATGTTTTTTTCATTTGTGCAAAATGGTTTCCCCCGTATAATTGACCATTTTGTTTTTGGGAACTCCCTTAAACATACAAAAAACCTATATCAGAAATATAAGTTTTTGTTCCAAAATCAATGAAAGGATATATTCTCTTTCATTTGTTTCAATTATAGCATCATTGGTTTTTGATTGCAACCATATTGTTAAAAATTTATTATTATTTTGCAAAAACAGGTGAAAAAGTATCTTTCTGCCATCAAAAAATGTATTCTGTATACACACTTCATCTAAAAATACATTTTTCTTTTCTTTTTTTGTAATAATCTGTGTGAATTTTCTAAAATCCTATAGAAATTTTAGTAATTCAGTGGGGAAACTCTACAGTATCCCTCTCTATAAGTGGTTCATATTTCCTTCTATTTTTATATGATTTTCACACAATATTTATTTGTATGCGAAATATTCGTATTGCAAAACCTTTTTCAAAATCAGATTTTGTTAAATAATCTTCAATATCTGTGCAGAGTTTTTCACAATAAAAAGAGATTTTTGTCAACACCCCTCACCAACAGGCATTGGGCTTGTATCAGCAGGGTGAATCTTCATTACGGTATACGGATTCTGTTTCTGTGTCTTTGATATGGAATGGTTCATATCTTACATTCAGCTATAAAAACAGACAAAGACCATATACATTTTCTAATCCGTTGCGACATGACTGACAGCGTGTGTAACAGCGTTTAGAGCATTGCGCAAAAAGCAACCGAGGATCTATGGAAAATATACCAATGATCTTGCAGGCAGTATTGGAAGCAGAAAATCATTTGATCTAACGGATATTTTGCTTGCAATATCGTTTCAGTATCGTCAGACTCCATACAAACATGCATCGAAAGCCAAGCAAGGCTCCTCCCACCGCCCAAAGGCAGTGAGAGGAGCCTACAACAAACGAAAGGATTTTATTTCTGAAAAATATTCACAAAAATATCTTTTTTGTCATCAAATATGTGCTTTACAGCCATTTTTGCACGCATTTTCCATATTGCCCATACTCCATTTCACATAAGGACATTCTCATATTTCAGAGGAATGGCTTCTCGCTTCCTTTTTTCCATGCTCTGCACGTTTTTGTAAAATCGCCTGCCACAATGTATCCTCTGTATAAATGGCAAAAGGGGAAATCTCCAGCAGCTGTGCCTGTATTTCCATCCATTTGATCCACATATCATAATAATTCCCTTTGACTTTGAGTTTTCTGGAGAGTTTGGGTAATATTTTTTCATTGATTTCTCGCAATGTCAGATCCACATGGTTCTCTTTTGCCTTCTGCCTGCATATCATACAAAGCATACCATATGCCTTTTCCTCTGTCCATTTGCGATCAATATAGTATGTTTTGCCTACAAGCCCATACAAAAAACGCTGTCCATCATAATACCCCAGCTGCATATCTCTTCTGGTATATTCTTCATCAAACTGCAATACATTGCATAGCTGCTCTGTTGGCCCAATCTCTACAATATGCGCATCCTCGGGAATTTCTACCTTTTTGATAAAACCTATGCCATAAATACGAATCACAATGATATCACGATATCCACGGGAAAGCAAAGAATCTATGGGCAATACATTTGGAAATCCGCCATCTGTATAGTACTTTCCACCCAATTTTTTCTGCTTGAATACAGGAAAAAATGCACTTGCCAAAAGCATATCATGCAATGTACCATCTGGTAATGTTTTGACATCTAAATCCAGCTCTCTTTGATCCGTCAATGAATACGTTACCAAAAAAAACGAAACATCCGAATTTCTGATTTTTTCTTCATCAATCACATCCTCCATCATACTTTCCAAAGGAGCCGTATCAAAACCGCCATTTTGTATGACATCCAACATATCCCGCAAAAAGTCCGGCCATTGCGACCAATGCAAAGTACCATCGAAAAACGCCTTCATCTGCGTATCATCTACATCAATTACTTGTGAAAATTTGATATTTTCCCAGAGCTTTTCCGCCGTTTCTAAATCTCGCATCGCCATCAATGCACCGTTGAGTGCGCCTACGGAAGCACCGGAAACAGCTTCATATTGCACGCCTGCTTCCTCCAGCGCCTTCCATACACCAATTTCATAAGCACCCTTTGCGCCACCACCTTCCAAGGCAATGGCATATTTTTTTGATAAATCCAGCTTACATTGCATATGATCACCCATTTTCTGATGTTTGTTCCAATGCTACCTGCAATACCTTTCCGGCAAGCGGCGTTGCTTTTCCATAATCGGCATTTTCAATCACAACTGCAATTGCCACACGTGGATTCTCTACCGGTGCATACCCTACAAACCACGAATGGTCATTACCCGTTGCATTTTCTGCCGTACCGGTCTTACCTGCGACCGTCACACCGCTTTGCCGTGCTGCTTTGCCTGTACCATGTTCTACAACTCCTGTCAACATGGTATCCAACTGCATCGCTTCTTCTATGGTGCAAAATTCCAGCAATTTTTCCGGCACTGTTACATCCGCTATACTCCCATCCGGATGCTGCACATGGTCTATGATATAGGGACGCATCATAATCCCATCATTTGCCACTGCGGAAATCATCATTGCCATATACAATGGAGAAACACTGGTTCTCCCCTGCCCTATGCTTGTTTCTACCAGCTCACTTTCCGTAGCACTGCGATTGAGACCCATCATGCTTTTTGTATACTGCAATTCAAACCCATAATCCGAAACAATGCCACAGCGTTCCATCACTCTGCTCAGATTTTTTGCTCCGATCTGTGTTGCTGCTTTTGCGAAAAAACAATTGCAGGACTGTGCCATTGCATCATTTAAGTCCACCTCACCATGCGCCTGATCATGATAACAATGTATGACTTTATCCTGAAATTCCGTTTCTCCGGTACACGTAATGGTAAAATTTTTCCAATTCGGCATATATTCCATCATGGCAAGTGCGGTAATGATCTTAAATGTAGATCCCGGTGGATACAATCCCTGTGTTGCACGGTTCAGCAAAGGGCTGTCCTCATCTGCTGTCAATGTGTCCCATTCCTCTGCCACTGTATTGGGATTGAAGTCCGGATATGCCTGCATTGCCAGAATACGTCCGGTGGATGGCTCCATCACCACCACTGCGCCTTTCATACTTCCGAGCAAATCCCCTGCGATATCCTGAATATCCATATCAATGGTCAATGCCACGTCATTTCCCTTAGGATCTGTACCTTGAAAAAGACCTTGGATTCTTTGCAGCAATTCGTGATGCACAGACATCATGGCAAAATTCCCTGCTGCTTCTACACCGGTCTTACCTACATCACTATACCCTGTGACATGTGCTGTCATACGTGCACGTGGATATTCTCTGCGATAACCGCCATCTTCCAAGGGTATGCTGCTTGCCAAAATTTGTCCTTCGTTATCCAGTATATCTCCACGCTGTATTCCTTCCACATCATGACGCAAACGGATATTATAAGAATTGCTGGAAATTTCCTGTCGATCCATAAGAACCAATTTCCCCAAATACCCCAACAGCAAAAAGAAGCAAAGTGCCAACAGCCAAAATACACGTCTGACACTACGTTTCATATTATTCATCGGCGTATCCTCTCCTTTCCGTATATTGCGGTGTGGCTTCCGGCTCACTGTGCTGTTCGCAATATACGCATACCCATTGCAAAATCCCCAGCATCATAAGGCTAACCAGTACAGATGTACCGCCATAGCTGACAAAGGGCAATGTGACACCGGTTAACGGAATGAGTTTGATCACACCTCCAATAATCACAAATGCCTGAAAACACAGCATGACCGTAATGCCAACTGCAAGCAGACTGTAATATCGTCTGGTGCAGTCAAGTGTAATACGTATCCCCCGATACAAGAGCATAATGAAAATACAGATAATCCCAGCGCCAAACAAGCCTCCAAACTCCTCACAAATTGCTGCAAAAATAAGGTCACTTTCAACCACCGGAATGCTCAGTGGCATGCCCTTTGTCAAACCACTGCCCAACAAACCATATGTTGTAATGGCAAACAATGACGTAACAATCTGGTATCCACCTCTGTCAATATCCGCCCATGGATTTTGCCATGCAGCCACACGCACACGCACATGCGAAAACAGATGATATGCTACAACCGCCGCTGCGCTTGCCGCACCCATGCCAATCAAAAACAAACGCTCATTGGATGTGGCAATATACAGCATCGTCATAAATGTCATAAAGAAAATCAATGCCGAACCCAAATCCTTCTGCAATACCAAAAGCAGTACCACCCCTGCGCTCAATCCGCCTGTAATGATCAGTTCTTTGAGTTCCACACGTTTGCGGAATACGCTTGCCAGATAGAATACAAAAAGAAATTTTGCAATCTCTGACGGTTGGAAACTGATACTGCCAATCTCCAGCCAATTCTGTGATCCGCCATGCTCTGTACCAAAAATCAGTGTGCAGAGCAAAAGTCCATAGCATCCAATGATATATGCCCATTCAAACATTTCAAAGCGTGGAATCCATCTCAGCAAAGACGGCAATGCCATCATACCACCCAATCCTATCATCATCCAAATCAATTGACGATGTGCCAAATTTGCATCCACTCTTTGCAGTACAATCATACTGACATCCATCAAAAACAGCATACCCGTCCAAATCAACGGGCAGCCTTCATAATAGAAACGATCTAAAAGCTGTACTGCAATCAAAAGAAAAATCAATGCTACCGCACCAAAAATCACTGTTTCCAGCGAAAACAAATGTGTATCTCGATTATAGGAAAGAATCAAAAATGCTGTCAAATGCATCAATACAATCAACCGTCGCTGTACAGATATTGCACGGTAAGGACTGCCAAGATACCCTCCCTGTTCGTATGCAATATATACAATTGCTTTCCATAAAAACAATGCTATATAAATCACAAACAAGTATCTGCTCAGCATGATGATCAAATCAAACATATTCTCACTCCACTCCACGGAAGAAATGTCCCTTTGTACTTCCTTTTTTGTTCATTTCCTGTAACAATGCCCTCGTTTCCGCTCCGCAATATGCAGCATCTGCTGTCATTTCCACATAAGCACGCACCATACGTTCTACACGTGCAGGTCCTTCCTTTGTAAATTGCAGACGTACACTGCCCACCGCATTATCCAGAATTTCATCATAAAACTTCAGTGTAAAGAGAGGTTTTCCATTCAAAATCGTACAGAAACATCTTTCACAATCTGTCATCAAGGGGAACTTTTCTCCTTTTCTATCACGCAGGAAATATAATTCTTCTGAAAAACGTTTTGTACAATACTCCCCACTACGCTTTCCACCGGCAAAATTTCCAATGGGACATTGCTGTGTGGTCATCAAGGGGAGATAGCCGTAGACAATCATTTCACAACAACGGTCTGCCATAGAACGAATTTCCTGTAAATTGCTTTCTACAGACAGACAAACATTGTTTGCACCCTCCCGTTTCCAGAACAATACACTTTCCCGATTCAATACATTTAAGTTATAATCTACCGTCACCCTTTTCCCAAAGCACTGTACGGCTCCCAGCTGACCTGCGGAACGTACCAAAAATCCATCCAAATCGCTTTCCCCAAACAGCTGCAATCTTTCCAAATCCTCTGCCCGATCCCGATCCACACGAGGCAATGCCACATAGCATTTCACACCATGCTGTCTGCATTTTTCCATAACAGCAGAAAGATTTTTTTCCAATGCTTTTGTAGATTCTATATAAATGGTATCCAATCCTTTTTGTTTGACCGCAGCATAAAATTGCTCCAAATTGCTCACCAATACCGTAACCTTCTTTTGCAGAATACGGCTTTCTTGCGCAATCTTTGGCAGTTCTTTCTGCTCTGTAGCGGCACGCTTTGTTTTTTTCAATATTGCCCGTTCCAAAAGCTCCGCCGCTTCTCTGCGCAAATGGTTCAGCTCAGATACGCCAATATAGATATGATCATCTGCTTGTATATCCAGATTTTCAAATACAAACGGTGTTGCCCCCAGCTTCTGTATCTGTTGACGCAATTTTTCCTCTGTCAATGGCTGTTTTCCTGCCTGTTCCACAGTCCCACCGGATACATATACACTGCTGCCACCATTGTCCCACAGCTGCAAAGCCAACGGCTCACCCAATCTTGCCTTTAATAAGCCATAAATCGGCAGCTTACGGGTTTCCTTTTCCCAAGTTTTCTGCAAAGCATCGTTCAAAGCCTTTCCATAGGTGCGATATACCACATCATTTTTTGCAATATCGCCTTCCAATGTCAATGTAATCACTTCTCCTGCTTTGGAATGCTTTGTAACCTGACAACCAACATGCGGCTCCTTCTTTGTCCAGATTTCGATGCCATCCCCTGGCACAAGCGCTTCTCTGGTACGAATCACCACTTTTTTATGTTGTGGAAGGTATTTATCCACAATCCCAACTTTTAAGCCCCATGTTTTTGGTCGTTCCACACTCATCATGTCCAAACCGCCACGGGAAGTATAATATCCTTCTGTAAAACCACCACGATTGAACAACTGTGTCAATTCTTTCAGATCTTCCGCTTCTACTTTATAATGTTCCGGATTTTTGGCATATAAATCCAAATATTTGCGGTAAATTCTGGTAACGCCTGCCACATATTCCGGATTTTTCATACGTCCCTCAATTTTCAAGGATGCAATTCCAGCTTCCACAAGCTCCGGCAATATGGTAATGGTTGCCACATCCTTGGGAGAAAGTAAATGCCCTTCTGCAATTTTATCATATCCACAATGCAGTGCATATGGAAGGCGGCAGGTCTGCGCACAGCGTCCACGGTTTCCGCTTCTTCCACCAAGCATACTGCTCATAATACATTGCCCGGAATAACAAACGCAAAGCGCACCATGTACAAATGTTTCTACCTCTGCTTCTGTATGTTCTGTGATATGACGGATTTCCGGCAATGTCAATTCCCGGCTCAATACCACCTTTTGAAAACCCCTCTCATGCCAATAATTGACATCCGCCAAAGAATTGGCTGTCATTTGGGTACTGGCATGCAGCGGAAATTCCGGAAAACGTGTGCGGACCAGCTTTGCAGCCCCTGTATCCTGCATAATCAGCGCATCTACCCCAATATGGTACAGCTTTTCGATAAAATCCAAAAAGGTCTTGAGTTCATGATCCTTATATACCGTATTGACGGTAACATATACCCGTACTCCTCTTAAATGACAATAATTACATGCTTCCTCCAGTTCTTCTATGGAAAAATTACCTGCATACTGTCTTGCACTAAATAACTTACCTCCCAGATAAACCGCATTGCAGCCATTTTGCACCGCTGCTTTCAAACTCTCCATAGACCCTGCTGGTGCAAGCAATTCTGGTAAATTTTCAAAAGACATTTTTTGTCCTCCCTCGTTGTGCGTAATATCAAAAATGAAAAATAGCAGTTTGCAAATCTGCTATTTCCCATCATCATGTTGTCCTTGTTTATCGCTTTCTCATTCTTGCTTTTGCTGTATGACCATTGTTTTCTTCTGTTTCATACCGCTGCAATTTTTTCAAAAGAATATTTTTTGTCTGCCTTAATTCTTCCATTTCTTTCCGCATTGCCTGTTTTTCGGCATCCAATAAATCATTTTGTTTGCTCTGTATCAAAAACATTTCCTGTTGCATGGCTTCCTTTTCCTGCTGCATGGCTGCAAGTTGCTGTTCCAGCTGCATCTGTGTATGCTTCATTTGACTGAGTTTTGACGCATAGTTTGCTTCTGTATCTGTATTTTCTCTTTGTGCTTGTATCAACTGCTGCTGGATCTGTTTCATTTCCAACATTTGCTGCTGTTGCTTCATTCTGATTTCTGTTATTTCCTGTATGAATTTCTGTTTCTCCTGTTGTTCCTGCTTCACCTGTTCTTGCAGCTTGTTCAGCTGGCTTTGTTTCTGGTTTGCTTCGTTTCGGCGGATTTCCTCTGCGCTTTGCTTTGCCTGCTGTAATTGCTTCACCTGTTCTTGCAGTTTGTTCAGCT
>JAHHTW010000020.1 GCA_020024265.1 Anaerotignum sp.
CCTGACACTGCGGGTATGAACCGCATGCTCTAGCCAACTGAGCTACTCCGCCATAAGCTGACTTCCCTAGTATAAATGCATCTTGTTTTTTTGTCAAGTGTTTTTTCTCAAAAAAAATCAAGTTTTATTCGTTGCGGTTGATATATACGATTTCATTGCTTTTGACCAGTCCCAGTTTTTCTCTGGCGATTTTTTCGATATAGGCATCGCTGTGATAATATTCTTTTTGTGACTGAAAATCGTGCAGTTTGCTTTTTTCCTGTGCAATTTGCTGCTCCAAGAGTTCATATTCTGCGGTAAGCGCTCTGTAGCTTTGATATTGCCAAAATATACCGCTTGCAATGACCAGAGCAAAGATGGCAAGCCCCAGACAGATGATTTTTGTACGGGGATTTGCTTCTCTTTTGTGCTTTTGTTTTTGT
Organism: Anaerotignum sp.; assembly: GCA_020024265.1. Taxonomy (GTDB): domain Bacteria; phylum Bacillota; class Clostridia; order Lachnospirales; family Anaerotignaceae; genus Anaerotignum. Next base: position 423 of record JAHHTW010000020.1, read on the forward strand.
TTCTTCAAGATAATCCCGACCTTTCTATGGTTTATGGCGGAAAAAGCGAAAATCCCGCCGCAGTCTGCTTTTCTTTATTTTTGCATAAATACGGAAGGAATGCAATATGTTTTGGCAGTGTTTTTTACAGAAATTGTTACATTTTGCAAAGGGTGTGCGCAGGGGCAGAAGAATCAGGCGAAATGGTGTGAGTATGATTTCCAGAAACAGAAGGAATAGTTTCCGAATCAAATGCAGGACACCTTCTCCAAGCGCCATAACAATATGGCTGCATATCAATGCATAAAGCCCCAATCCACCAAAGATCCCAAGCAACAAAAAAAAGCACATCTGCCCATGATTTTTTCGTAAAAGCACAGCAAAAACAAAAAAAGCAGCCAGTAGCCAATACAATCCATCTTCTGCCTGTACCAAGAGCTTTCGATGTGGAATCATGCGACGCAGCAAACGCAGCGTATCATAAATCAGTCCCAGTATACCACCCAATAGCACACAAAGTAAAAATAAAGCGGTCTGACCTTCTGTTTCCATATCTCATGCCTCCTTAACGCAGAAGACGAGAGAACAAACCACTTTTGCGGGATTGCGTGCCTTCGGTATATGCAATTTCATCAATCTCTCCGTCAATCAATATTTGACCATCCTGTAGGTTGAGATTACCTACATGCAAATTGCTGCCCTTTACAAACAGCAGACCGCAAATGGTATCTACCGCAACAGCCTCCTCGTCAAAGCGCAGCACATCGGTAACGCCTGTGATTTCAACCTGATTGCGCTGGATGAGGCGTAGTGTATGTGTGTCATGTATGCTTGTTCTTTTTTCTTCTCCCATGCCAATGACCTCCCCTGATGTATTTCGGATATCCATACCGCTTGTTATCAATATATGTATCGGTATAAGGGGATATGCCGTAGCAATCTGTTTGAAAGGATCGGGAAAGGCAGCAGATACGGCGCTGATGAAAAAAAACCATCCATAATCCGTATGGTATGTCTGTATACAGCGTACACAAAAGAAAAAAGGTGCTGATTTTCAGCACCTTTTTTCTGACTGCGGATGACAGGACTTGAACCTGCACGGACGTAATGTCCACTAGAACCTGAATCTAGCGCGTCTGCCAATTCCGCCACATCCGCATATCTGTCGTAAAGACTTGTTTATTATATCGAATGTCAAACAGATTGTCAAGCATTTTTTACAGAAAGTTTACAGTGTGTTTTCTATTCATGTTTTGATGCATATATGCATATAAAATCAGAGTAAAACGATATTTTTTCGTGGAATAAAATGAAAAACTATACAAAAAAATGTATGAAAACGATATGTTTTTTTCACATGGAATTTCCGGTTTTCCATTGAGAAACCATTTGCTTTTTGTTATGCTAAGAAAGGTGTTCAGAAATCATCAAAATGAGAATCTATGCATATCAATATGGATTGGATGGTATGAACAAGACGCAAGGGGATAAGATTTTGTGGATTTAAGGAGGTCTTTGTTATGCTGCGGGAATACGCAGAAGATTTGAAGCAGGAGTTTCGGGGATATACCTCGGCAATGCTTTTTCAGGATTTGATGGCAGGCTTGACCGTTGCGGCAGTTGCATTGCCTTTGGCGCTTGCATTCGGTGTCAGTTCCGGAGCGGATGCGGCAGCCGGTCTGATTACGGCAATCATTGCCGGCATTGTCATGAGTGTATTGGCAGGCGGATATTATCAGATTTCCGGCCCAACGGGTGCAATGGCTGCAATTTTGACATCGTTGGTTGCAGGCTACGGCTTGGATGGTGTATTTATTGCAACGCTTCTTGCAGGGATCTTGCTTTTGCTTGCCGGTATACTGCATTTGGGTAAGCTGACATCTTTCATTCCTGCACCTGTCATTACAGGGTTTACTTCTGGTATTGCGGTAGTCATTGCATTGGGACAGATTGATAATTTTTTTGGTACACACAGCGTAGGCACAAGCGCAGTGGCAAAACTGCTCAGCTATAGTGAGCTGGGCTTTCATCCGAATATGGCAAGTGTTGCCATTGGTTTATTTGTGGTACTGTTTATGGTGCTGTTTCCGAAGAAATGGAATGCGGTGATTCCTGCATCTTTGGTGAGCATCATCATCGCAACAGCAATTTCTATTTTTGCAAAATTGGATGTGCCGGTGGTTGGGGCAATCCCCCAGACATTGTTTCCGGAAAACAGCTTGAAGCTCTCTGCATTGCAGCCTGCTGTGTTTGGGCAGCTGATCATGCCGGCGCTGAGTATTGCGATTTTGGGTATGATTGAAAGCCTGCTGTGTGGGGCAAGTGCTACACAGATGACGGGGGTTAGGCTCAAGAGCAATCAGGAATTGATTGCACAGGGGATAGGCAATATCTTGCTGCCGTTTTTCGGCGGTATTCCGGCAACTGCTGCCATTGCACGTACCAGTGTTGCCATTCGTTCCGGTGCCAAAACCAGACTGACTGGTGTATTCCATGCGGTAGGTCTTTTGATTTCTATGTTTTTGCTTGCGCCTGTTATGTCGAAAATACCGATGGCTGCGCTTGCTGGTGTTTTGATGGTGACGGCATTTCGTATGAACGAATGGAATTCCATTTTTTATATGTTTTCGCATAAATTCAAAGGGGCTATGCTGGAGTTTATAGCAACGATGCTGGCAACGATTCTATTTGATTTGACCATTGCGATTTTGGTGGGTGTTGTCATTGGTTTGATTTTTCTGGTATCCCGTCTGTCCTTCATTGAAATCAATTACGAGAAGGTGGATATGTCCAGATTGCATATAGAAAATGAGGATTTGTGCAAACGCTACAGCAATGCGATGGTGGCTTATATCACGGGCCCTATGATTTTTGCAAATACACAGGCGGTGTCTGATATCGAAATGCACTTGGAGGGCTGTGATACATTGCTGCTTTCTATGCGTGGAGTATCCAATATTGATATTTCCTGTGCCCAGACATTGCGTACCTTAATCGGCAATCTGCGTATCAAGGGGGTAGATGTGGTGCTTTGCGGCTTACCTACACATGCTATGGAGATGATGCGTCGTACCGATTTGGATCAATATGTGGGAAAAGAAAACTTCTATTGGAGTGTAGAGCGTGTATTGCTGACATTGCGTCAGGCACCGGAATGCAGGAAATAAATATCATTGATCTGTTTTCTGATTGTTTCAGAATGGATTTTTATAAAAAAACAGCTGACAAAAACCGTTTTTGTCAGCTGTTTTTCTGTGGTTATTGGAACAGTTTCAAAAGTGCCTGTGGTGTTTCTACAGTGGCATCTGCATGGCATTGTGCGAATTCTTCAGCGCTGCCATAGCCGTACAATACACCAATGGCAGGCAGTCCCAAAGCATGTGCGCCTTCGATATCGTACTTTCTGTCGCCTACCATGACCACATCATCTGCATGTGCATGCATTTGCTCCAACGCATAGGCAATGACCTTTGTCTTATTATCTCTGCCTGCACCCGGCTCATCTCCGCAAATCAGCTCAAAATATGCTGCAAGCTGAAAATGTTCCAAAATACGGATGGCAGTGCTATGATGCTTGGATGTGGCTACAGCAAGGCGTTTGCCCATGTTCTTGAGCTGCTCCAATGTTTCTTTGATGCCGTCATACACACGGTTTTCAAATAATCCAAGTGTGAAATAGCGTTCACGGAATATGGAAATCGCCTGCTCTGTTTGCGCTGCATCCATACCCATTACATTTCCGAAGCTATGTGCAAGAGGAGGCCCGATCATGAAGTTGAGCTGGGCTTGTGTCCATACAGGCATACCCATTTTTTCCTGCATATACTGCGCACAACGGAAAATGCCTTCGGCAGAATCCGTCAGTGTACCGTCTAAATCAAATATAATGATGTTTTGTTCCCATTTTTTCACAAGAGCTACATTCCTTTCCGATTTCATTGTGTATCATTGTACACGTTTTATATTCTTCTGTAAAGTGATGTATGCAAATCACAGGGCAATCAAAGCATGGCTGCGGATGTTTGATGGATCTATGGGCATGCAGAAAAATATAAGCCTTGCGAGAACATGCAAACGGTGCTAAAATATATTTGTGTTTCTGTAAAAATACAAGCCAAAATGAGGAGGGAGCAAAATGGAACGTGATTATTTGCTCGAACAGGCAGATTTCTTAAAGAAAGACCTGGGAAAACAAAATATCTCGCAAACCCTATTTCATAGATTCAAAGAATTGATTATAGAGGAAAAGCTGCCTGCCGGATATATGATGCCAAATGAGAATGTTGTCAGTGAGCTGCTGGGCATTGGCAGAAGTACACTCAGAGAAGCATATACGGCATTGGCTGTATTTGGTTTTATTCGGCGCTCCAAAGCAGGTACCTTTGTCAATGAAATTGATAATATTGTGAATATTGCGCCCTTTAGCATTACGGTAGAAAATTCCGATCTCAATGATTTATTGGAATTTCGCTACATGCTTGAAGGGGAAACAGCCAGCTATGCGGCAAAGCGTGCAACGGCAGAGGACATTGCGCAGCTGACACATAGCTATGAGAAAATGATTGCGTATAAGAAGGATGTCAATTTGTTTGTGGATTATGATGCGATGTTTCATATGCAGGTGTCAGCAGCCACACACAACAAACTACTGATTAGTACCATGATTGCGGCAAAGGAATCCTTTGAAAAAGGGATTCGTCTGGCTATGCGTGAATCATTGATACAAAATCCACGTGTCATTGATGTCACGATTGAATTGCATGGCAAGATTTTGGAAGCAATCAAAAATGGGGATTATCAAACTGCCTATACCACCATGCGAGAGCATATCTCCTATGTCAATTTGACAGTAAAATACGGATGATACAAAAGACGGATTGTCGAAAGACAGTTCGTTTTTTGATACCAAATAAACACAAAGGATATGGAATACAGGCAAATTTAAGAAAGGCTTTTGTTGTTGGACAGCCAAAAAAATGATAGAATAAAAAACAGAATGTATACTGAGGAGGTTTTTTATGACAAAGAAAATGAACCGTTATTTTCTACTGGTATTTGTGTATTTCTTTTTGGCTTCTGTGGCATTTTCGATTCTATCGGTTTTTCTGCCAATTCCACAATGGGTATTTATGTTTTGGATGCAGATTTTCATTCATGTACCCATTCTGGCAGTGTTTCTGATTTGGCAGAAATGTGATTTACGGAAAACATTTGCTTTACATCCCATTCATTGGAAGGATGCATTGCTCTGTATCGGTATAGGGTTTGCCGTACAGCCATTGATGACTATGATTATATTGCTGACATCCTTTTTTCAGGAAAATCTGGCAGATGCTTCTTTGCAGAGTATGCACAGCGATGGATTGTTGCCTATGCTGATTGTTGTGGCAGTGCAGCCGGCGCTGTTTGAGGAGCTGCTCTTTCGTGGCGCAGCATTACAGGGATATATGCACAGAGGGAAGAAAACGGCTATATTGATGAGTGCGTTTTTATTTGGTATGCTGCATATGAATTTACAGCAGGCGCTCTATGCGTTTTGCGTGGGTGTGGTATTTGCGTTTTTGGTACAGCGTACAGGGTCTATACTGGCATCCATGCTGCCACATTTTTTCATCAATGCGTATAACTGCGTATTGTCTTATTTTATGACAGATACCGCAGTACAGCTGGAAGAGGAGTATAGCATCCTACAGCAATTTTTGGGTGTGGGAATACAATGTGTGACCGCATTGCCGTTTATATTGCTGTTTGGATTTTATTTTATGAGAAGGCATCCGAAGGATACAGCGCCAAATGATGTGGTTTGTACAGCAGCACAGGACGACGGAAATTTGTTTACACTTTCTATGATTGGGGTGATATTATTTTTCTTGATTTTTGGTGTTTTGCCCACACTTTCTGTTGCTGCATAGGTATTGGACAGTAGCAAAAACGCATATGAAAAAAGGCGTATTTTGTAATAGAGAAAAGGGAACGTTCCATAGTATGTCGAATACAAAGAATGTAGAAGATGATGCACTGCTGATCAAAGCAAAGGCATCCATAGAAAAAGGAGGCGCAGGATATGGCATTTTTTGATAAATTGGGAGAAATGACACGTAATGCAGCAGATATGGTCAGTGATAATATGGAAATTACACGCATACAGAGTGATATTACCATGCAGCAGGGAAACATCAATGTATACCAAAGAGAGCTGGGGATGTACTACTGGTCGAAATATTTGACAGGCATGCAACTGGATGAAGAAGCCATGCATATTTGTGATAAAATTGTGGTGGCGCAGGAGCGGATTCACAAGCTGGAAGCAGAGATTGAAAGCATTAAGACAACACGTGCCGCAGAAAAGGCAGAGCGTGCGGAACAAAAACGTCAGGAAGCAGAGGCACGTGCGGCAGAGGAAAAGGCAAAGCAGGAGCTTGCAGAAGCAGAGCGTGCAGCACAGAAAAGAGAAGCTGAGGAATATGCCATTGCGCAGTGGGCAGACGAGGCAAGGGAAAGCGATGATGTGCCAAAAGCAGTAGAGGCAGCAGTAGACTTGTCAGAGGCAGAAGCAGCGGAAGTGGAAAACACAGAGGCAGAAAACACAGAAGCAGAAAAATTCTGCCCATTCTGCGGTGCAGCCGTTGCAACGGCACAGAAATTTTGCGGGGAATGTGGAGAATCCTTGTCATAACAGAACGATTGGATGGTAAAATCATATCGCAGACAGCCAGATCCCAAAATCATATCAGATATGATGATTTGACTCATAATAACGATATTGTTTTTGATGATTTCATGAAATGAGTCTTTGACGAAGGGAAATCGACTTTGTCGATCCCCCGATCCAAAGGACACGAAAGTGTCCTTTTTTCATGATCTATCTCAAAATGCAGAATATCAGGGAAGGGGGAATTTTATGCAAACGGAAAACAAGCTGGGTACAGAAAAAATTTCAAGGCTTTTGCTGCAATTCTCCGTACCTACGGTGATGACGCTGATGGTCAACTGCCTGTATAACATCGTAGACCAGATTTTTATTGGGCGAGCCGTGGGCATTACAGGAATGGCAGCAACCAATGCGGCATTCCCCATGTTTACCATATCGGCTGCACTTGCCTTGATGGTGGGCGATGGTACGGCAGCAAATATCAGTCTGTGGCTGGGGAAGGGGCAGCGGAAAGAGGCGGAAAAAACACTGGGAAATGGCGTGTTTCTGTTGTTTTGGCTCAGTGTGATATTGGGATGTATGATGTTTTTCGGTTCCCGTTTTTTTGCAAAGCTCTTTGGTGCATCGTCGGGAACTTTGGCATTGTCTGCGGACTATATGCGGATTTTGGCATTTGGCTTGCCCTTTCAGATGGTGAATATGGCATTTACGGCAATCATTCGTGCAGACGGGCATCCGCAATATGCCATGCGCAGCATGATGGTAGGGGCAGGGCTGAATGTCCTATTGGACCCCTTGTTGATCTTTGTATGGGATATGGGGGTAAGCGGTGCAGCAATTGCAACCATCATTGGGCAGATTGCAGCAGGAAGCATCTGCCTTGCATATATTTCAAAATTTGAGCATATCAGGTTTCAAAAAAAATATTTGCGTCCCATATATCAGGTTTGCGGCAGCATACTGCATTTGGGCTTACCAAGCTTTTGTATGCAGACAGCAACTGCATTGACGCAAATTGTCATGAACCATCATATGCGGGATTGTGGTGCTTTGACGAAGTATGGAAGCGAGATTGCACTTTCCTGCTATGGTGTGATGATGAAAATTTATCAGGTTGCACATGCCATGTTTGTCGGAATTGCGGCAGGCACACAACCCATCAATGGCTATAATTATGGTGCAAAAAAATATGACCGTGTGTATCAAACCTGCCGTATGGCAGTCATGCTTTCCTTTATCATTTCTTTGCTGTGGTTTGCCATATTCCAGCTTGGCAGCGGCATACTGGCACGTATCTTCATCAAGGATGATCCGCAGTATATTGCGTTTTCTGTATTTTGCTTCCATATCTATATGCTTGCGTTTTTTGTATACGGCTTGCCGCAGGTGACGGCATCCATATTCCAAGCCATGGGCAAACCGTGGAAATCGCTGATGGTTGCGCTTTCCAGACAAATTTTGTTTTTGATTCCGCTGTCGATGGTATTGGCAAAGCGCTATGGTATGCATGGCGTATTGTTTGCCGCACCCGTTTCGGATGTGCTTGCCTGTTTGCTTGCTGCATTGTTTTTGCTTCAGGAGAAGCATCAATGGAAAAAAGCAGGAATATTGTTTCAGAAAAAAACGGAGTAAAATTGCTTTTGCCGATAAATATACTAGGTTTTGTAGGAAATTTGTCTGTTGCTGTGGAAAAGCGTTGACACCGCAGGGGAAAAATTGGTATAATCTAGCTTAGTTTACAGAGAGTAAGCGGGTGTGAAGAATACAGGAGGAAAACAATTATGTTGGAATTAAGAAATATTTCTTTTTCCGCAGACGGAAAACAGATCTTGAACAATATCAATTTGACGATTGACGATGCAAAATTTATCGTCATCACAGGGCCAAATGGTGGCGGCAAATCTACACTGGCAAAGGTGATTGCGGGGATTATTACACCAGACAGCGGGCAAATTCTGCTGGATGGACAGGATATTACAAATTGGAGCATTACAGAGCGTGCAAGAGCGGGCGTAAGCTTTGCATTCCAGCAGCCGGTACGCTTTAAGGGAGTTACGGTACACGATTTGATTACGCTGGCAAGTGGCCGTGATCTTTCCGCAGCGGCAGCATGCGAATACCTTTCGGAGGTTGGACTGTGTGCAAAGGACTATATTGACCGTGAAGTCAATGCAAGTCTGTCCGGCGGAGAACTGAAACGGATCGAGATTGCAACCGTTATGGCAAGAAAAACAAAGTTGACGATTTTTGATGAACCGGAAGCAGGGATTGACCTGTGGAGCTTCAAAAATTTGATTGATGTTTTTGAAAAGATGCATCGTGAAATCAAAGCATCTATTTTGATTATTTCCCATCAGGAACGTATTTTGAATATTGCCGATCAGGTTGTTGTGATTTCCGGCGGCAGTGTGGCAAAAATTGGTGCGAAGGAAGATGTGCTTCCAGAACTGTTTCATGTTTCTACGGGATGCAGATATTTCCAAGGAGGTAACGCATAATGATGGATGATGTAATTAAGAATCTGCTCAGTGAGATTTCTGATATGACAGAGATACCGGTAAATGGTGCTTTCAATATCCGTGGCAATGGCGCAAGTCTGGGCAGAAACTCTACAGAAAATATACAGATTGTACCAAAACCAAATGGTTCCGGAATTGATATTTATATTCAGCCTGGTACGAAAGATGAACATGTACATATCCCTGCGCTCATTACAGAAAGCGGCGTACATGATTTGGTATACAATGATTTTCATATTGGCGAGGGGGCGGATGTTACGATTGTTGCCGGCTGTGGCATCCATAATTGCGGGAATGAGGAATCCCTGCATGAGGGCATCCATCGTTTCTATGTTGGGAAAAATGCAAAGGTAAGATATCTCGAAAAGCATATTGGTGAGGGCGATGGCAATGGCAAACGCATCATCAATCCGCAGACACATATTGAAGGCGCAGAAAACAGCTATCTGGAAATGGATACCGTACAGCTCAAGGGTGTAGATTCTACAAAGCGTATTTCCAGTGCCAAATTGCAGGCAGGCGCTACGGTTGTCATCAAAGAAAAAATCATGACACATGGCAATCAGACGGCAGAAACGGCATTTGATGTTATTTTGGAGGGGGCAGGAAGCTCTGCGAAGCTCATTTCCCGTTCTGTGGCAAAGGATCACTCCTATCAGCTGTTCCGTTCCAAGATCGTAGGCAACAGCGATTGTTACGGACATTCCGAATGTGATGCCATTATTATGGATGATGGCATCGTAGCGGCAGAGCCTGAGATTGTAGCAAACAATGTAGATGCAACACTCATTCATGAAGCAGCAATTGGTAAGATTGCGGGAGATCAGCTGACGAAGCTGATGACGCTTGGTCTGACAGAAGCAGAGGCAGAAGCACAAATCATCAATGGCTTCCTGAAATAATGCAGGTTGAAACAATTTTTTTGTGAAGGAGCGAATCGCATTGAAGGAAAAGATAAGAGCCGAAATCCTTAGCTGGGTAAAAACGATCATAGCAGCCATTGTATTGGCATTTTTGGTGACACATGTTTTGATTGTCAATGCAAAGGTGCCAACTGGTTCTATGGAAAATACCATTATGACAAAAGATCGCATACTTGCACTGCGTACCAGTTACTGGTTTTCCAGTCCGGAGAGAGGGGATGTTGCCGTATTTCGTTATCCGGATGATCCATCCATGCTTTTTGTAAAGCGTGTCATTGGTGTGGGCGGCGATGAAGTGGAGATCAAGGATGGTGAGGTACTGCTCAATGGTGAGGTACTGGACGAACCATATATTCGAGAAACCACAGAGGGCGATTTTGGACCTTATGAAGTGCCGGAGGGCTTCTATTTTATGATGGGGGATAACCGCAATCATTCACTGGACTCCAGATATTGGGAGAACCAGTTTGTAGCAGAGGATGAAGTATTGGGTAAGGTAATATTCCGTTATTATAAGGGATTTAAGTGGTTATGCTGATGTGAAGGAGATGAGCGTATATGAAATGTCCCTTTTGTGATGCAACCATGATGGAGGGCTATCTCAAGGCTGGGCGGTATGTGCAGTTTCAGGAGATGGAAAACGGCAAAAAAGCGCAGGAATATCTAGTTGCAAAAAGCTTTATGGGCGATGCTAAGATGGAAGGTTTTTTATGCCCTTATTGCAGAAAAGTGATTGTGGATATTCCTCTGGTGGAAGAACCGCCCAACAGAAGATAAATCGGAAATCAAAAGAGCCACCTCACAGCAGGCGGCTCTTTTCTGTTTCTCTGTTTTTTTTATTTCGTGAGTGTTTGACGAATGGCTTTTTTCCAGCCCTCCAGACGTGCGGTGGTTTCTTCCTTACTGGTTTGTGGCGAGTACGCACGGGAAACGCCCCAGTTTCTGCGGATTTCGGAAAGATCTTTCCAGTAGCCCACAGCAAGTCCGGCAAGATATGCAGCGCCCAAAGCGGTGGTTTCCAGTATATTGGGACGTAGCACCGGTACGCCTGCGATGTCTGACTGGAACTGCAAGAGAAAGTTGTTTGCAGCTGCACCGCCATCTGCACGCAGCTCCGCAAGCGGTATGCCGGAATCCTCCTCCATGGCATGCAGTACATCGAATGTCTGGTATGCCATGGATTCCAGCGCCGCACGTACAATATGATTGCGGTTTGCACCACGTGTCAGCCCTGTGAGCATCCCTCTGGCAAAGGGGTCCCAGTAGGGTGCGCCCAAGCCCACAAAGGCAGGTACAAGATAAACGCCGCAAGTATCCGGCACAGATTGCGCCATAGCTTCTGTTTCCGGTGCGCTGTCAATCAGTCGAAGTTCATCCCGCAGCCATTGTATTGCAGCGCCTGCAACGAATACGGAGCCTTCCAAGGCATATGTCACCTTGCCATCCAAACCCCATGCAATGGTGGTCAACAGCCCGTTTTTCGATGTCACAGGCTGTTCACCGGTATTCATAAGCAGAAAACAGCCGGTACCATATGTATTTTTGGCAGAGCCGGGCGACCAGCATGCTTGCCCGAATAATGCAGCATGCTGATCTCCGGCAACGCCGGTAATGGGTATGGATGCACCAAAGCAGTATGGCAGTGCATTGCCAAAGCTATGACTGGAGGGCAGTACCTGTGGCAGTATGGAGGCTGGGATATTCAGCAAATCCAAAAGCTCCTCATCCCATTGCAATGTATGGATGTTGTAGAGCATGGTGCGTGAGGCGTTGGAGTAGTCTGTGGCATGCACCTGTCCGCCGGTGAGGTTCCAAATCAGCCATGTATCCACCGTACCGAACAAAAGGTTGCCATCTGCTGCCATCTGTCTTGCGCCTGCCACATGTTCCAGGATCCAGCAGATTTTGGTAGCGGAGAAGTATGCATCCAAAAGCAGACCTGTTTTTTCCTGTATCTTTTGTGCATAACCCTTTTGCGTCAATGCTTCACAAAATTCCGCAGTCCGTCGGCATTGCCAGACAATGGCATGATAGATGGGCTTTCCAGTACGTTTGTCCCAAAGTATGGTTGTTTCTCTTTGATTGGTGATGCCAATGGCAGCAATATCCGCAGCGGTCAGCTTTGCATTTTGCAGTGCTGTTTGCGCAACCTCCAGCTGTGTCTGCCAAATTTCCATAGGATCATGCTCCACCCAGCCCGGATGAGGATAGTATTGCTGGTATTCCTTTTGTTCCATAGCGATGATGTTTCCGCTTTTGTCAAAAAGAATACAACGGGAACTGGTTGTGCCTTGGTCGAGTGACATAATATACTGCATAAGCACACTTCCTTTCTATGCTTCAAACATTATCCCAAATGAAAGAGGATTCCGCATACCGCACCCAAGAGTATCAGGGCAACGGGATGTATGGTTTTCCATTTGCGTGTCAGCACAAATACGGCAACAAATAAGATACATTCCTTCCAGCGAAGGCAATTTGCAAGCGTACCACCATCTGCCAAAGCATCTGCTTGAAAGAGGGAGAGAAGCACCACACCAAAGCCAGCTGCCGCAATCAGACCAACCACAATGGGGCGCAGACCATAAAACGCACGCTCTACAATACAGCTGTTGCGAAAACGATCCAAGAATTGGGAAACAATGAGTATGATGATGATGGAGGGAGTGATGAGCCCCAATGTGGCAATGATTCCCCCCAATATGCCTGCATTTTGAAAGCCGGCATAGGTTGCCATATTGACACCCATAGGTCCCGGTGTAGATTCTGAAATGGCAATCATATCCGGAATTTGGCTGGTGGCAAACCAGGGATATTTTTCTGCCAGTGCATAGAGAAAGGGGAGTGTTGCCAAGCCGCCGCCGATGGAGAATAAACCGATTTTGAAAAATTCCAAAAATAAAATCAAAAGCTGCATCATGCATCCCCTCCTTTACGCTGTGCATGCCTTGCACGCACTGTCTGCAATACAATGCCCGAAACAGCACCAACCATCACCAGCCATACAGGGGAAAGATTTGTGCAGGTAATGATCAAAAAGGACAGTATGGCAAGCGCTACGCCAAAGCGGTCTGTAATGGACTTCTTCCACATGCCGGATACAGAGTTGAAAATCAGTACGCCGACCACAACACGAATACCGCCAAAGGCATATTGTACCAAAGGCAGATGTGCAAAATTCGTGAGTACAGAGGCAATGATCAGTATGATAATCAGAGAGGGGAATATACTGCCCAAAGTAGCGAATATCGCACCCAATACCCCTTTTTGTTTATATCCGATAAATGTTGCCGTATTGATGAAAATGATACCGGGCGTACATTGCCCAATGGCAAAATAGTCCAACACCTCATCCTCTGTTGCCCAATGACGTGTGTGTACAACCTCTCGCTGCAAGAGAGGGAGCATGGCATAGCCTCCACCAAATGTGAAAGCACCAATGCGTGCAAATGTAAAAAACAATGCGAAAAGCTCTTTCATAAAAAAACACCTGATTTCTTTGATTTTACAGTGAGCAAAATACTCAAAAAATCGGCTTTTGATACCATTGCATCAAAAGCCGATTTTCTTTACATTACAATTCTCGTCTGCCTTCCAATGCACGAGAAAGAGTGACTTCATCGACATACTCCAAATCACCGCCGACCGGTACACCGTTTGCAATTCTGGTTACTTTGATGCCAAGCGGCTTCAGCAGACGGCTGATATACATTGCCGTTGCTTCGCCTTCTACATTTGGATTGGTCGCAAGAATCACTTCTTTTACTGTGTCATCCATACGTTTGATCAGCTCTGCAATATGAATATCCTGCGGGCCGATGCCGGTCATGGGAGAAATGGCGCCATGCAGCACATGGTACACCCCGTAGTACTCTCTGGTACGTTCATATGCTGCCATATCCCGTGGATCTTCCACCACCATAATGGTGCTGTGATCACGCTTTGGATTGCCACAGATGCTGCAAGGATCATCGTCCGTCAAATTGCAGCATACAGAGCAATACTTGACTTGCTGCTTTGCTTCTCGAATGGCGGAAGAAAGCGCATCCACTTTTTCCTGTGGTAGATGGATGATATGAAAGGCAAGTCTTTGTGCAGACTTGCCCCCAATACCGGGCAAGGCAGAGAGCTGTTCGATCAAACGTGTGATGGGATTGCCGTAGTAATTCATCAGAACATCCCGCCCATACCGCCGGTCAGCTTGCCCATGGCATTATTATACATTTCATCTGCCTGACGAATGGCTTCATTGACTGCGGAAAGAATCAGGTCTTCCAGCATTTCTACATCATCGGGATCCACAACATCAGGGTTGATTTTCAATTCCTGTATCTCCTTTTTACCGGAAATGATTACCTTGACTGCGCCGCCGCCGCTGGTCATTTCCAGTGTTTTTTCGGACAGTTCTTCCTGCATTTGTGCCATCTGTTTTTGCATTTTCTGAGCCTGCTTGACAAGGTTGTTCATGTTCATGCCGCCCATGCCACCCATACCGCCAAAACCTTTTGCCATATAAATAACCTCCTGTGAATGATATTTTTCTATCTGTGTTACTTACCTATTGTATAGAAAAATAACTGGTTGTGCAAGTCTTTTCCATAAGAAGAATGTGCTATTGCTTGCTTTGCTGGGCATCAGAGCCATGTTTTTTTTCATAACGGCGATCAATGGCTTCATTGACAAAAAGCTTGATGATTGCAAAGATAGGAACACCAATGAACATCCCCAATGGCCCCATCAAAGCGCCGCCGACGATGACGGCAACAATGATCCAAAGCGGGCTGATTTCCAAAGAATCTCCAAGGATTTTCGGCCCCAATACATTGCCGTCAAACTGCTGTAATGCAAGTATAAACAGCCCAACCCAAATGGCATCAATGGGATTGATGAGCAGTGTGATGATGACGGAAGGAATCCCGCCCATCAAAGGACCGAAGTATGGAATCATGTTGGTGATCCCGATGATAACGCTCAATACCAATACCAAGGGTGCATCAATGATGGATAGACCGATAAATGCCAAAATACCGATGATCAAAGAATCCAGCGCTTTTCCGACAATAAAATCTTGGAAAATATGGTGGATGCGATGACCATTGTAAAAAATGCGATCTCCCAATTCGTTCGATGTAAAAGCATATATGAATTTACGGATATTTTGCAAAAAGCTTTCTTTGTCAAAAAGCATATAAAATGCAATGAATACTGCCATAATCATATTAAATGCAAAGCGGCCGGCATTGACAACATTGCCGATGATGGTGGTCAGCATATTGGAAATGCCTGCAAGTTCCTGCTGTGTACCACTGCCGTTGATAAAGTCAGAGGTGGCACCTACCAACGGGCTAAGCAGACGATTGATAAAACGGTTGACTTCCGCACCGTCGATGAAATCCACAGTCAAAAACAGTTCATCAATTTTGTTATTCAGCGCTGCGGTATATGCAGGCAGCTGATTGATAAATGTAATCAAAGAATCTTTGATTTCTGGTACAATATAAATGACAATCCAGATCAAGCCGCCAATTACAATGACATAAATCAGTATGATGGCAATGGCACGTGTGATGCTTGGATGCCTTGAGAAAAAGCCATCCTTTTTCATGGTATGCCGTTCAAAGAAATTGACAAAGGGATTCATCAAATAGGCAATCATGAAACCCATCAATATGGGCAGACATAATGTTTGCATAAACTGCAAGAAGCTTGCGATGGATGCGCTGATATTTGATAGGTTTCCAATAATTTTTTCAAAGAGTACCACTGCCGCAAGTATGCAGAAAACATAAACTGCAATCTTGAAATACCTACGGTCGTTCTCATTCCAATTCCACTTTTTCACTGACGGTTTCTCCTTTTTCATTCTGTGACATTTGTATTACTTACCTATCATATCATACTATGAATGTCAAAAATATACCATATTCTTTTTGTAAAATTTTTGAGAAAGCCTATGACAGATGTGTGCAAAAATTTGCATCTGCATGTTGTGTGCAGAGAACTGCTCTGTTCTGTGGGGCTCTGTTCATTAAGAAAACCTTACATTTTCCCAGAAAATGTATTACAATCATGGGCAAGCGTTGACGTTGATTTTATGGAAGATTATAATATATAAAAAAACAAAAATGCAAAAATCGGAAATCTCCGATACAGATACATATCAACAGATACGCAGAGCAGTGAAAGGAGCCCATTATGCAAGAAGCATATATTCAGCAATTCAAAGAGAATTTTACAAAAATCGAAACAGAAGTCGCAAATGTGATTATTGGTCAGAAGGAACTGATTCGTCATGTTTTGACTGCCATGATTGCAGGTGGCAATGTACTGTTGGAAGGGATGCCGGGGCTAGGCAAAACACAGCTGGTAAAAGCCATTTCACAGGCAGTTGCACTGGATTTTTCCAGAATACAGTTTACACCGGATTTGATGCCGGCAGACGTCACCGGAACGACTGTAATGTCACAGGATGAAAATGGGAAATCTTTTTTTGCATTCCGCAAAGGCCCTATTTTTGCCAATCTGGTATTGGCAGATGAAATCAATCGTGCCACACCCAAAACACAGTCTGCGCTTTTGGAGGCAATGCAGGAGCATACAGTGACAGGTGGCAGCCAAACCTACCGCTTGGAGGAGCCGTTTTTTGTACTGGCAACACAAAATCCACTCGAAACAGAGGGGACATATCCCTTACCCGAGGCACAGATGGATCGCTTTTTGTTTAAGCTCAATGTTGCATTTCCAAGCAAAAAGGATTTGATGGAAATTGTGCGTACCACAACCAGCAGCACACCGCCCACAGCAACACAGGTGTCAGATGGGCAAACACTTTTGCAAATGCGCCAGATTGCAGAAATGGTACCGGTGGCAGAGCCTGTGATGGAGTATATCATGGATCTGGTATTGCAGACACATCCGGAATACGAAAATGCACCGGATCAGGTGAAGCGTTATGTACGATATGGCGCAAGCCCACGTGCGGCGCAGGCAATCTCGAAGGTTGCCCGTATTTTTGCACTTTTGGATGGTCGCTATCATGTATCCTATGAGGATGTCAAACGGGTGGCAGCACCTGCGCTGCGCCATAGGGTATTTTTGAATTTTGAAGGTTTGGCAGATGGAAAAACAGCAGATGAAATCATTGAGGCATTGCTATGAACAAAACATTACAGGAAAGCTTGACAAAGGAATATCTGGGAAAGCTGCATGAAATTTCATTGCATCTGCGGCATAAGCTGTCCTTGGAGGGCTATAGCGGAAACCGCCGTACCAATGCAAAGGGCAGCTCTCTGGAGTTTTCCGATTTTCGGGAATACGAGGCAGGGGACGATTTGCGGCGTGTGGATTGGAACAGCTATGCACGATTTGGAAAACTTTATTTGAAGCTCTTTATGGAAGAAAAACAGGCGAGCATTAATATTTTCATGGATTGCAGCCGCTCTATGGAGCAGGATGGAAAATTTTTGACAGCAAAGCAGCTGGCAGCCTCTCTTGCCTATATCGGTATGGGCGGCGGCGACCGTGTACAGCTGTTTCTCTTTCGGGAAAATGTATTTGCCATGCAGCAGAACCTGACACAGCAAAGCCGCTTTCCGCAGTTGGTACGTTTTTTGGATGACATACAGGCAGAGGGCAAAACGGGACTTTTGGACAGTGTGCTGCACAGCAGGAATCTGGGACGGGGAATCAGCATCATTCTCTCTGATTTTATGACAGAGGGGCAGATAGAACAGGCAGTGAAGGTGTTGCAGCAAAAAAAACAGGAGGTGCTTCTGTTACAGGTATTGTCTATGCAGGAGGTATCCCCTGCCATTGGTGGTGCGGTACGTTTGGTGGATGCAGAAACAGGCGAAACCAGAGATTTGAGTCTGACAGCAGAGGTCATTGCACAGTATCAAGAGGCGCTCAAACGCCAGCAGATGGCGCTGTATGAATTTTGCCGCAGCAGAGATGCGGTGTTTGCAGTTGTGGATGAACAGACAGACGTTTTGCGTGCATTATATCAAATATTGCAGTGATGCAAAAGAAAGAAAACGAAAAAAGGTTTACAAGGGCTGTTGCTTGAGGGAACAGCCTTTTTTTTATGCAAACCAAAAGCCTGTGCTGCATAGGCATATAAGAGGGGAATTTTTCATAAAAGCAATGTTTTTAGAAACACCCTTGGAAAGGAGGAATGGGCTGTGGGGTTCAAAAAGCAGTTGGCACAATCGCTGGAACTGCCGAAGGAGGTTGTATTGGGACTGCCGTTGATTTGCATGACAGGCAATGAAGAAATGACAATTGAAAATCATAAGGGGCTTTTGGAATATGCACCGGAAGGCGTACGCATTGCCAGCAGCAGTGGCAGCCTGTCCATCACAGGGGATGGATTGATACTCAGACAAATGTCGGCAGAATGCATTGTGGTTACAGGCGCAATACACAGCATAGAATTTTTGCGCTGAGCATGGACTTTAGTATGCTTTATAAAAAAATATCATCCGTAAAAGAATGGTGGGGATTTTATTGCCTGCATTATGGTATTATTTGCGTGGATATGTTATGATAAGGGTAACCGGATTTTCAATAGAACGGTTTCTGAATCTGGCGTCTTATCATCAGATATTGTTTTGGGATACAAGATATGAAGGGACTGCATTGGTGCTGAAAACAACACTCGATGCCAAGGCAGAGCTTTCCTACTATGCAGAAAAAACAGGCTGCCAATTGGAGCTGATTGCAAGCGGTGGTTTGCCTTTGCAGTTGCAGAGGCTTTGCAAAAGACAACTTTTTGCAGCCGGAATCCTTTGCTTTGTTGGTATACTGTATCTGCTTTCTTCTTTTGTTTGGAGGGTAGATGTACAAGGCAATGAGCGATTGACAAAAGAGGAGATTTTGCAGGCATGCGAAAAATATGATTTACACCCCGGAAGCTGGAAAAGAGGGGTGGATACGAAAATGCTGACAAAGGTGCTTTTGACAGAGTTTTCGGATATTTCATGGGTAAGTGTGGGCATTGATGGCACAGATGCCACCATACACATTGCAGAAACTGTGGTTGCTCCTGAGATTGTGGATAAAACAACGCCCTGTGATATTATTGCGGAAAAGGACGGTTTGGTGTTGCAGATCGTGGCAGAGCGTGGCACGCCAAAGGTACAGGTCGGCGATGTGGTGCAAAAGGGGGAAGTACTCATTTCTTCTGCTGTTTTGGTGGGAATCGAAGGCGAAGAACAGCATACGGAGTATGTCGCTGCATCCGGCAGGGTGCAGGCACGCACATGGGAAAAACTGACAGAAGAATTGCCGCTTTCGGACAGTAAAAAAATATATGCAGCACAAAGTACAAGCAATCGCATGCTTTTGATTGGCAACTGGCAGATGGATTTTTTGAAACCACGTATGACAGGAGCATATGATACAGAGATACAATCTGTACAGAATTTTGGTGTGGGGGATTGGAAATCACCACTTGTTTTGGTTACAGAGGCGTATCTGCCCTATGAAATGCAGCCCTTTACACGTACTGTCGAGGAGGCAAAGGAAGAACTGGAAGCGATGTGTATCAAAAAAGCGTCAGCTTTGCCAAAGGCAGGCGAGGAACTGGAAGAAACAAAATTGCAATATGAAGTCTATGCAGATTGTGTGCGTGCGGTTTGTACTGCCACACTTTCGGAGCAGATTGGCTTTGTACAAAATATAGAACATACAGGACAAATCAACAGAGAGGATGGAACAACAGAGAATGAATCAGATCGAAAGAGCCTTACAGATTGAAGCAGGCATTATGATGCCGGTATTTGGGCAATTTGACTGTCATATCAAAAAAATTGAGAAAGAATGCGATGTGCATATTGTCAACCGTGGCGATGATGTCAAAATTGTCGGAGAGGAAAACGGTGTGCATATTGCATGGAATGTATTGCACTCCTTGTCTGCACTGGCAAGACGTGGGGAGGAAATCACAGAGCAGAATTTGGAATACTTTTTATCCGCTGCCGCAGAAAGCGACCTCAAAGAGGTGCAAAAGGTATATGACGACCTGATTTGCATTACTGCAAACGGAAAGCCGCTCAAACCAAAAACATTGGGGCAGAAGAAATATATTGATTTGATGCGTAACAATACGGTAGTATTCGGCATCGGGCCTGCCGGTACAGGCAAAACCTATCTGGCAATGGCAATGGCAATTACCGCATTCAAAAATAACGAAGTCAATCGTATCATACTGACACGTCCGGCAATTGAAGCAGGAGAAAAGCTGGGATTTTTACCCGGAGATTTGCAGCAAAAGGTAGATCCATATCTTAGACCGCTCTATGATGCGCTCTATGAAATCATGGGCGCAGAAGCATTTATGCGCAATATGGAAAAGGGGCTGATCGAGGTTGCACCGCTGGCTTATATGCGTGGGCGTACACTGGATAATGCGTTTATTGTACTGGATGAAGCGCAAAATACCACACCGGAACAGATGAAAATGTTCTTAACCCGCATTGGCTATGGCGCAAAAGCGGTGGTGACAGGGGATTTGACACAGATTGACTTGGGCGAGGAAAAGCGTTCCGGTCTTTTGGAATCCACCAAAATACTCAGCGGTATAGAGGGCATTGGCATGATTACACTGACCAATAAGGATGTAGTCCGCCACCCCTTGGTTCAGAAAATTATACTGGCATATGAGAAATTTGAATCGAAGAAGAGAAGTGATCCGAAGAATGCAGGCAATGAAAAACATCGCAGGTACTAAAAAACCAAAAAAGTGTCAATGGACTTTTCGCAGTGTTCTTTTGGGCATTGCTTTTGTTTGTACCGTGCTTTGTATTGCGACAGGTTCCGTACAGCAGCATACCAGTGTGCAGGTGGGGGCGGTTGCGACAAAACGATACGTGGCACCGGAGGATACGGTGGACGCCGCAGCAACGGAAAAGCTGCAAAAAGCGGCGATGGAAAGCGTAGGCCCCATTTATAAAATGGACACCAAGGTAAGAGAGGTTTCTTTGGAAAATGTCAAAAGCGTGTTTGAAGAATTGCATAACGTGCTTTCGCAGCTTCCAAATGGAGCAAATTTTTACGATGCGGTACAGAATACGGCACTGGAGCTTCCGGTGGCATTTTCCAATCGCCAGCTGATGGCATATCAAAATTTGACAGCAGAACAAAGAGAGATGTTTGTCAATGACAGCCTCTCCATATTGGAGCATATTTACCATACAGGCGTAACGGCAGATGGCTTGGAAAGAGCAAAGGAGGAGGGAGAAGCCTATTTTGCCTCCTCCAAATGGAGCAGTGATCTGGCTGCAATGGCAAATGCCGTATTATCCGCTGCCATATCCCCCAATATGATTGTGGATGATGCTGCAATCGCACAGGCAAGGGAAGCGAAGAAAAACGAAGTTTCGGATGTGATTATCCGTAAAAATCAAAAGATTGTAGATGAAGGAGAAATTATTACACAAGAGATTTATGATCGGCTGTTTGCCTTACGCTTGGTGAGTGAGGCGGGATTAGAGGGCAGTATGGCGCCCCTTTTGGGTAGTCTGCTGATGACAGGTATGGTATTTGTTGCCCTATATCTGTTCTTTCGCTGGGCCAAAACGGATATCCTCTTGAAATCAAATGAAATCTATATGCTCTTTACCATATATATGATTATGATTTTGCTCATTCGAGCCATGGCAAATATCACCATATTTACACTCATACCTGTGGGACTGTTTGCCATGCAGGTTAGTCTTTTGGTGGGACGGCGTATGGCGCTTTGGCTCAATACATTGTTTTGTATTGTGGGCTGCTTTATATTCAATGGAGATGTACAGTTTTTGATGTATGCGCTCATCAGCGGTACATTTGCAGCATTGATCATACAAAAAACGGAAAAACGCACGTATCTATTGCCTGCGGCACTTGCGATGGCAGCCGTCAATTTTGGCACCATGCTTGCGCTGGGCTTGTTTTCTTGGGGTAGTTATTCCATGGATCTTTTGATGCAGAGCGGCATGGGTGCATTTATGGGTATCATTTCGGTTATCATTGCAGTTGGCAGCCTGCCGTTTTGGGAAAGTGTGTTTGAAGCCAATACACCCTTGCGCTTGATGGAGCTGACCAATCCGAATAATCCGCTGTTGCGACGTATGATGATTGAAGCACCGGGGACGTATCATCATAGTCTGATTGTCGGAAATTTGGCAGAAACAGCAGTCTATGAAATTGGTGGAAATGTGGCTCTGGCAAGGGCGGGGGCATACTATCACGATGCCGGCAAACTGCTTGCTCCGCAGTATTTTGCGGAAAATCAGACCGGCAAAAATCTGCATGATGATTTGTGCCCAGAACAGAGTGCCAAAATCATCATTGGACATACCACGGCAGCACTGGAATTGGCAAGGGCATATAAGCTGCCAAAGGTGATACAGGATATGATGATTGAGCATCACGGTACCACATTGGTAAAATATTTCTATTTTCAAGCGCTGAAACAATACGGCAAAGAACATGTCAATGAAGCGGATTACCGCTATAAAGGGCAAATTCCAACAAGCAGAGAGTCCGCTGTGGTGATGCTGGCAGATACCGTAGAAGCTGCTGTAAGAGCAATGCTTGGCAGTGGCAAGCCCATGGAGGAAATTGAGGATGCGATACAAAATCTCATTCAGGACAAGCTCAACGATGGGCAGCTGAAGGAAAGCGGATTGCGCATTGATGAATTGGAAACCATAAGAAAGGCATTTTTGCGTGTGTTCCATGGCATGTATCATGAGCGTGTAAGCTATCCCAAGCAAGAGGAAATCCAAGAGGAAAAGGATACAGAGGAAAAAAGGGAGGAAACCAAGCGTGACAGTACTGATTGATATTCGCACAGAAGGCTTTCCAAAAGAGCTGGAGTGTGTCATGACGCAAATTGTACAAGAAAGCCTGCGATACGAAGGCTTTACAGAAAAATGTGAAATCAGCATATCCATTGTGGATGATGCAGAAATACACCAAATCAATAAGCAGTTTCGCAATATGGATCGTCCCACGGATGTTTTGAGCTTTCCGCAACTGACATTTTCGGAGGATGAGCAACCACAATGCAATGAAAACGGAGAGATTGTCCTTGGGGATATTATCATATCACAAGAGCGTGCAAAGCAACAGGCAAGGGAATATGGACATTCTTTCAAAAGAGAAATTGCATTTTTGACAGCGCACAGTATGCTCCATCTTTTGGGCTACGACCACATGGATCAGGAGGAAGAAAGGGAAATGTTCCAAAAGCAGAAAGAGATTTTGGAGTTGGCAGGGATTCCACGTATGTAGGCTGGGCTGAGGCACAGCAAAAGAAACACAAAGGGACGGTGTGCATATGGAAAATCAGGAATTATTGGAAATTGCAAAAAGAACAATGCAATATGCGTATGTGCCATATTCTCATTTTCGGGTAGGGGCAGCGCTTTTGGCAGAGGATGGCAGGGTGTTTTCCGGCTGCAATGTCGAAAATGCGACATACGGTGCAACCATCTGTGCAGAGCGAACGGCAATTGTCAAAGCCATATCGGAGGGGGCAAGGCATTTTAGCAAAATTGCCATTGTATCCAGCGGGCAGGATATCACACCGCCTTGTGGCATCTGCCGTCAGGTATTGATGGAATTTATGCCAAAGGGCAATGTGGTACTGCAGGACAAATATGGAAACATACAAGAGATCGCAATTGACGCACTTTTGCCTATGAGCTTTTGTGCAGATGATATCAAGTAAAGGAGCGCAGGTATGGAAAAAAGCTGGGAAATCTTAGAGGGTGCCTGTCTACACTGCCAACAATGTGATTTATGCAAAACACGTACACATGTGGTGATTGGTAAGGGCAACCGCAATGCAGATATTTTGCTTGTGGGGGAAGGCCCCGGAGAACAGGAGGACTTGACCGGTATTCCATTTGTGGGTGCTGCCGGTCAGCTTTTGGATAAAATGCTTGCAGCGGTAGAATTGTCTTTGGAGGACGTTTATATTGCAAATATTGTCAAATGCAGACCACCTGCAAATCGTGATCCTTATGATGAAGAAAAGCAGGCTTGTTTGAATTATTTACGCTATCAGACCATGCTCATTCGACCTAAGATCATCGTTTGTATGGGCAGAATTGCAGCCACCACTATGATATCGCCCAATTTCAAAATCACAAGAGAGCATGGGCAATGGCTGGAGCGCAAAGGATACTGGATGATTGCTACCTATCATCCTTCTGCACTTTTGCGGGATGAAACAAAGAAGCGACCTGCGTGGGAGGATTGGAAAAAAATAAAGACCAAAATCCATGCGCTGCGTGAGGAAATGCAATAAAAGAACCGGCAGATTTTTTATATGGCACAAAGGAGAGTATATGATATGGAAAATAAGAATTTAGACACATTAAAAGCACGCTTTGCAAATGTTCCTATCACGGCCAATGCAAAAAGTATGGATGAGATTGTGGAATACATCGAAACCAAATGGCATGGTCAGCGTGTGAAAATCAAAGAAAGCGAATACATCATACACTACAAAAATGCATTACAGTTTATGCAGGATCTTGGGAAATCCACGGAGGGCATACAGGAAGAAATCCGTCGATATATGCTGCCAAATCGTATTGGCATTGTATTGGGTATGCAGTCAGAATATATCACCACTGAGGATGGTATGAAATATTATCAGGCGCTTTCTCTGCTCAAAGGTTTGACGCAGGAGGATATTGATACCAAAAATGTCAGATGGCTGCAATATATGATGATGCTGGAAATGCAGGCGCATTGGGATCAGCAGGAAGCAGCGTTGAAAGCAGAACAGCAGGCAGCAGAACAAGCAAACATGCAAACACAAGCATAAACCAAAAGGAAAGGGCGAAAATAGTATGGGGAAATTTTATTCAGGCTTTGTATCACTCATTGGCAGACCAAATGTAGGAAAATCCACGCTGATGAACTGTCTGATTGGAGAGAAGATTGCCATTACTTCCAATAAACCGCAGACTACAAGAAACAAAATCACCAGTATTTTGACAAAGGATGATTTCCAATGTGTATTTTTGGACACACCGGGAATTCACAAGCCACATCATAAGCTGGGAGAATATATGATGCGTGCGGTAGAAAATACATTTCAGGAGGTAGATCTGATATTGCTTTTGGTAGAGCCTATAGACAGCATACCGGAAGCGGATTTGACCATATTGGAAAAGCTCAAAGGTCTGAAAACACCAGTGGTATTGGTCATCAATAAAATTGATACGGTACCGGATAAGGAGAAGCTTTTAGGCATCATTGATGCCTATCGCAGTCTGTATCCCTTCCAAGAGGTAGTACCGATTTCTGCATCTACAGGCAGCAATACCAAAGAGCTTTTGACTGTCATTCGCAAGTATCTGCCGGAGGGACCGCAATATTTCCCCAGTGATATGGTAACGGATCAGCCGGAAAGGCAGATTGCCTCTGAGATTATCAGAGAGAAGGCATTATATTTCCTACAGGATGAAATTCCACATGGGATTGCAGTAGAAATTATGGCTATGAAGAAACGTCCGGATCAAAATATGGTAGATGTACAAGCACTCATTTACTGTGAAAAGGATTCGCATAAAGGGATTATTATTGGAAAGCATGGCAGTATGCTTAAAAAGATTGGCACATATGCCAGAGAGGACATGCAGCGTTTGCTTGGTTCACCGATTTTCCTGCAAATTTGGGTAAAGGTCAAGAAGGATTGGCGTGACAGTGATTTCCTTCTGAAAAACTTCGGTTACGACAAAAAGAATATGTAGTACAAAAGCGGTAAAAATGCCATACAACCCTCTGATGGGTATTCCATCAAGGGTTGTATTTGTTTGGAGCCGGATATGGCACGATATTTTCTAGGCATTGCATAAAAATTTGGGCAAAAAAAAATGCCCATAGCCTGCGCTATCAGCATTGTTTTTATAGGAATCCGTGCATCTGCTGTTGTCATAAACACCCATGCGTAACCTCCTTCCAAGGCTCCATACAAGCGACCTTGCGACACACAAGAAGTAGACTGCTTAGTGCTGCTGTCTTCCGACCCTGACACGGTTCACAGGCTTCTGTTGTGCAAGACTTGTACTTCAACACCTCTTTCAGAGGGCAGACCATTTGTATTTATGCCGAAAGCAGACATCACCCCCACTATAGCGGATTGTGGGTACAGGGTACCGCTAATCCCCCGGCTAGCACGGAAATTTGATATACCGATGGAATTTGTCTGCGTTTTGGTATTGTCATGATACCAAAAGCCGATCTTTGACATTTTGGATACTTTTCTAAGTATACAGAACAAAGACATTTCTGTCAATGGAAATTTATAAAACTTCTTATGTATTGCACAGCTTGTGCAGACATTCCCCCAAGCGTTTGATGCCTACTTCGATCTGGTCTTCCGACAAAGAGGCAAAACAAAGGCGGATGTGAGCGGTATCATCTGTGTGCAGTGCAAATTGATTGCCGGGAGAAATCAGTACGTTTTTGGCAAGTGCCTGATTGCAAAGCAGTGTACAGTCAATCCCTTGTGGAAGTGCAATCCAAAGGCTTACTCCGCCGCTGGGATAGATACAGCTGGCAGGTGGGCAAAGATATTTTTGTGCCATGGTAACGGCTTTGTGATATTTTCCACGGATAAATTGACGCACACGCTTGCCATGGGTTTCCCAGCCATTGACATGCAGGTATTCTTCCAGAGATTTTTGTATAAAGCCGGATGTAGAAATATCTGTGGTATACTTTGCCTCCTGTACAGCACGCCGGATTTTCTTGGGCAGAACCATCATACCCATACGCAGACCGGGCATCAGGATTTTGGAAAAGCTTTTGATGTATACAACACGATTTTTATAGTCCAATGCCTTGAGTGGTAGTGGTTGTTCTGTGCCATAATAGAAATCATAAAAATCGTCTTCTTCGATGATATAGGTATCATACTGTTCTGCAAGATCCAAAAGGCGACGTTTTTTCTCCAAGGAGTAGGAGATGCCGGTCGGTGTTTGAAAGTATGCCATGATATAGATGAATTTCGGGTGATACAGCTTCAAATTATTTTCCAGCGCTGTGAGATTCATGCCGTCAGGCGAGAGCGGTATGCCAAGCACCTTTGCGCCACGGGAAAGAAAAGCCCCTGTTGCACCATAAAATGTCGGATTTTCGACAAATACGGTATCGCCATAGCCAAGCAAAGCTCTGGAAATGATATCCACGCCCTGTTGCGCACCGGATATAATCTGTATCTGCCCTGCCTCTGTTTGTATGCCAAAGGATGTTAAATAGCGGCACAGGGCTTCTCTCAGAGGCAAATAGCCCATACTGTCGGTATATTCAAATGCGCCCCCCTGTTCTCGCTCCAGCACCGTTTCAAATGCTGTCTGAAAGGACTTGACAGGGAATAAAGTATTGGGCAGGGAAGAAGTGGTAAAATTGATGGCATGCTCCAATGCAGGTGGTGTGGAAAAAAGGAAATTCTGCTGCTGGAGCGGAGTGGGGAGCTGTGTCATGGGCAAAGGAGAGAGATAAGTACCGCTTCCCACACGGGAATATACAATCTGCTTTTGCTCCAAATATTTATAGGCATTGACAATGGTTACCATATTGACATCAAAGTGTGCAGCCATGGTACGGATGGGTGGCAGCTTGCTTTCTGCCGGCAAAATGCCGCTTTGTGCAAGTGCAGCAATGCCGTCTGCAATCTGACGATACAGAGGCAGTGCAGAGGATTTATCAACTGAAATATCAAATATTTCCTGCATGGGATACTTCCTTTCTTTTTCCTTTTGCCAATCATAGAGCTGAATGACTCGTATTTTCCCAAAATATCATTACCGTATGCCGAAAACCGGTATGTGCGTTTGTCAAAAGCAAACATGCGTAGCATAAACGGCAGGCATATTGTTATGGTATGCCTGCCGTTTGATAAACATGATATCTCTGTGAATCATCATTCCAAGTAATCTTTGAGTTTTTTGCTTCTGCTGGGATGACGCAGTTTACGCAATGCTTTTGCTTCAATTTGACGAATACGTTCTCTGGTAACATCAAATTCTTTGCCAACTTCTTCCAGTGTTCTTGCACGTCCGTCATCCAAACCAAAACGCAGACGCAATACTTTTTCTTCTCTTTCTGTCAGTGTATCCAGCACTTCGATGAGCTGTTCCTTGAGCAGTGTAAATGCAGCTGCTTCCGCAGGTGCCGGAATATCGTCATCCGGAATGAAATCCCCCAAATGGCTATCTTCTTCTTCGCCGATTGGTGTTTCCAGAGATACCGGTTCTTGCGCAATCTTCATGATTTCACGTACCTTTTCTTCGGGCATCTGCATTTCTACAGCAAGCTCCTCTGCACTTGGTTCACGTCCCAGCTCCTGTACCAGCTGTCTGGATACACGGATGAGCTTATTGATGGTCTCTACCATGTGTACAGGGATACGGATGGTTCTTGCCTGATCGGCGATGGCTCTGGTAATTGCCTGACGAATCCACCATGTCGCATAGGTGGAAAATTTGTAGCCCTTGTGATAATCGAATTTTTCTACGGCTTTGATTAAGCCCAGATTGCCTTCCTGAATCAAATCCAAAAACAGCATCCCACGACCAACATAGCGCTTTGCAATGCTGACAACCAGTCTAAGATTGGCTTCGGCGAGTTTCTTTCTCGCATTTTCGTCGCCTTCTTCCATGCGCTGTGCCAATGCAACTTCTTCTTCCGCAGAAAGCAGGGGGACTTTCCCGATTTCTTTGAGATACATTCTGACAGGGTCATCAATGTTAATCCCTTCCGGCAACGTCAAATCCAGTTCTTTCTCCACTTCTTCTTCTGCATCGAGATTGCCCAGAAGGTCAATGCCTTGGGCTTCCAAATATTCATAGATGCGGTCAATGCGGTCTGGATCTAAATCCAAATCTGCCAGATGGTCCATGACTTCTTTGTATTCTAGTACATTTTTTTTCTTTTTGCCCATGGCAACCAGTTCTTCCAATCTGGTCAACAATGTGGTTTCTTCGACGGATTTCAACGCAATCCTCCCTTTCTGTGTTCCTTTTATTCTAACCATATCAAATGGTAATATGCAGGGCTTCGAGTTTTCTTTTTTCTTCCAACCATGCTTGAATCTCCTCTGCTGTCGTAGAATGTGCAATTTTGCGGTCGATGTTTGTCCGCTTGAGCAATACGACGGCTTCGTTGATGCCTTTAGACAAATCGTAGGTTTCGTCATCAAGCGCCCGTGTGGTGAATATTTCTGTTACCCTGCGCTGCGAGGGTGCATCCTCAAAAAAGCTAATGAGCTGTGCAACAAACACATGGTCTTCTTCTTCCCAAAGTGTTGCAATGGCATCAAATGCATCTGCATATACCGGAGTTGGAAAATCCTCTTTGGATAGCACCTGCTTTAAGGCTTGGTAGATATATTTGTGGTTTGCAGAGAAGTATAATAATGTTTTTTGGGCATCCAAAACCCCTTTTTCTGCTTCCTCTGTCTGACCATATTGTCTTTGTAAACGCATACGCCGCTGTTCTGCTTCTTTTTGGAATGAAGCGTCTTCCTTTTGCCGCTGCTTTTTGATTTCGCTTTGCAGTGCGTTTTCCGCAACACCTGTCATGCGGCTGACTTCGGTTGTATAAACATTGCGTTCGATATCGCTTTCCAGCTTGGAAAGTACCGCTGCTGCCTCTGTGGCAAAGCGTACACGATGCTCCGGAATATGGTTATCATATTTTCGCTGGATGCAGGCGATTTGAAAGGAAATATAATGCACAGCATCTACAAGCAGCTTGGAAAATGCCTTTGCACCGTTTTGTTTGATAAATTCATCCGGATCTTTGCCATCCGGTACCTGTGTGACACGTACACGCAGACCGTTTTGCACCAATACATCAATGGCACGCAGTGCAGCATTTGTCCCTGCATCATCGCTGTCATAGAGCAATATGACAGAATCGGCATATTTTTTCAATGTGCGTGCATGTTCCTGATTGAATGCTGTACCAAGAGAAGCAACGACATTATGAAATCCTGCCTGATAGAGTGAAAACATATCCATATAGCCCTCTACCAAAATCAGCTCCTTGCTGCGTGTTGCTTTTGCCAGATGCAAACCGTAGAGATTGCGGCTCTTGCTAAAAATCGGTGTTTCCGGAGAATTGAGGTATTTTGGTTCCCCGCTGTCCAAAATACGTCCGCCAAAGGCAATCACACGAGATTGCACATCAAATATGGGGAACATCAACCGTCCACGAAAACGATCATGATACCCATTTCCGCTTTTGTCCGGAATGACCAGCCCGCTTTGCACCATATCCTCTATGCTGTAATTTTGCTGCAAAAGATGGTCATAAAGGGCGTGTCTGTTATCCGGTGCATAGCCAATACCGAATTTGCGTGCAACATTTGGAAGCATCTGCCTTTTTTGCATATAGCTACGTGCGTATGTTCCTGCATCCGATTGCAGGCAGTCGTAATAAAAGCGACCGGCGATTTTATGTATTTCCATCAGCCTGGATTTCAGACGCTCAGCAGCAAGTGTCTGTGCGGATTGATCCGGCTCAGGCAGTGAGATATTGGCACGTTGCGCCAGTTCCTGTACAGCTTCTGGAAAGCTCATATTTTCCATTTCCATTAAAAATCCATATACATTGCCGGATGCACCGCAGCCAAAGCAATAGTAAAACTGTTTTTCACTGTTGACGGAAAAGGAAGGTGTCTTTTCGTGATGAAAGGGGCAAAGACCAAAATAGGAGCTTCCTTTTTGCTTGAGTGGTACATACTGTGATATGACCGCAACAATGTCATTTTGCATACGGATTTCCTCAATCAGCTCTCTCGGATACCGCATTTTGCTCCCTCCTTTTTTAGGGGAAAAAAAGGATGTCACCAAAATATACATCCTCGCTTACGCTTGCTTTTTTTGGGACAGCCCTTTCTATAATCCTATCAATCGTTTTTCGACGTTTTTCTTAAAAATCCTTCTTTTCTGTATACATTTTGTAGCATTACACAAAAACAGACGAGAAAAAAACTGTTTTCCCAACATTTACGATATACTTTTTGGGAGATGCCGCAAAAGAATATTTCCGATTTGTAAAAATATGGTATATCTGAAAATGCTTTTTTTTTATAAAATCGAAAGAAGAAACAGGTATGCCATTCTATCATATCCTGCGATATTTTTGCCAGAGGCTGTCCAAATGAGATTTGCACAAGCATGCATCCATAGTCAGTTTATAGGCGTTTGTCGGTGCATTGGAAATGCGTTCTGCCAGACCATGACAAACCAGATAATCCAAATGTGCAATGGTTTCACCTACCGCAAACCAGCGCTGGGAAAGGGGAAACTCCTCCCAGTGCCTGCCTCGCATAGACCAACGCAGATGTGCTGCAATTTCCGTAGCATGGCTGCCGGGATGCGCTGCAATGGCAGTCACTGTGTCTTTCAAGCGCAACAGATGGTGTTCCAGAATTTCTTCGATACGCATGTATACATTGTGATCGTTTTTGCGATGTGCAGGCAATGCGGTTTGAATATCGTATGTTCTGATTTTTACCAAAGATTTCAGATAATCGCCCAAGGAGTCCGGTGTACCAACCCAACAGGTGATGTTTGGAGTGATATCAAATAGGATATGGTCTGCGGTAAAAAGCAGTTTTTCTTCCGGTTGATAGAGCAGCATCTGTCCCGGTGTATGTCCGGGAACCAGAATACAGGAAAAACGATACTTTCCAACCCGAAGTTCGTCGCCATCTTCCAATGCCGTGACCGAGAAAAAGGTTTCCGGTTCATAGCCACGGGCAGGGTTTTCACTGTGTAGGCGCATAATCTGCTCTTGTGTAAAGCCTTCTGCAATAAAATGTGCATCAGAAGTCCTCCATACCTCACCAACCATAATGCTTTCAAAATAATCGTAGTCGATGCGGCTCATATAAATATGTCCGGGCTTGTCCTTCATCAATGTGGGAGCTAAGCCGGTATGGTCAGAGTGCAGATGTGTCAAAAAGAGATTTGTTTTTGCCCAATCAGCATCCAGTTCATTCAGACCTGCAAGCAGTGCATCCAAACATTCTTTGCGGTTGAAGCCGGTATCTAAAATCAGCGTTTCTCCATCGCTTTGTATGATATAGCAATTCAAATTTTTGAGTGGATTGTCGGGTAATGGTACATCAATGCGGTATACTGCGGGTGCATCATATACTTTGGTTAACATAGCAGTTTTCTCCTTTCTGGATGTCAGAGCATCCATGATTGTTTTGTTCCATATCATTTTTGACGCTGTTTTTTATTATATGACAAATGGTGCGTTTTCGGCAAGCGTTGTTTTCGGAAACCCTGTAAAAAACAATCCGATTTGTTCAAAATATGAAAATATGGGTCAAAATACAATGGGAGTGTGCCTATATGGTATAGACACACTCCCATTTTTTACATCATTATCATGTCATAATTTTCAATTTTTGATAATCAATTCTTGCAAGGGATAAATTTACCAATGATACCACCAACGATTGCAGGAACAATCCATGCAAAGCCCCAAGGAGCCAGAGGGAAGGATGATACAAAGCCGGTAGGCAGACCTTGGCCAGCCAGGATTTCGCAAGCACTTGTTGCAATTGCGAAATAAGCAGCTACACGGTAAATATTTTTGTTTTTGATTTTGTTGTGGAAGAATGCCAGGATAATCAGCACCAGTACACCGGGGTATACCAACATCAGCAGAGGTGCAGAAACCTGAATGATTGTGCTTACACCTGCATTGGAGATCAACCAGCTGAATACAGCAACAATGATAACAACCACTTTGTAAGAAGCCTTACCATTTGTCAGTTCTTCAAAGAAGCTGCCGGTAGAGGATGTCAGACCAATTGCTGTTGTCAAGCAAGCAAACAATACAATGACACCCAGCAAAATAACACCGGTATTACCGAAGCATGCTTTGGTAATTGCAACCAACAGTGCTGTCTGGTTCATGCCTTGCATTTCGGGAAGGTTACATGTGGTAGCACCCAGATATGTCAGACCGCCATAGATCACGAACAGACCGATGGATGCAACTACGCTGGATTTCAATACAACTGCAGGCAGAGCATGATTTGTATAGCCCTTGCCTTCTGCACTGCTTGTGATGATCATAATGAAGATCATGGAAGCCAGTACGTCCAGTGTCTGGTAACCATTGTAAGTACCGCTCTGAACCGGGTTATTGATTGCTTCTACATCAATGGGGCCCAGAGGTGTGATGATGCCTTTGATGATCATAGCCAGCAGACCGATTACCAGTACTGGTGTCAGGAACTGACCGATGATATCTACTACCTTGGAAGGACGAATGGTCAAAGCCAATACGATAGCAAAGAAGATAGCAGAGAAAATCCATGTGTTGAAGGAAGGGAACAAAGGCTGAATACCGATTTCATAAGTTGTCGCTGCGGTACGGGGAATTGCCAGCAGGGGCCCGATACACAGTACCGTCAGACAGTTGATGATGGTAGAGGGAATCTTACCCATAACGCCTGTAATCCCGTGAATGGAGAATTCACCTTTGTTGATCAGCGCCAGAATTGCTACCAAAGCAAGACCTACGTCGAACAGGAAGAAGAATAAGAACCCGATTATCCAGGATGTACCGGATTCCTGACCCAGAAGGGGAGGGAAAATCAGGTTACCTGCGCCAAAGAACATAGCAAAGAGCGCCATGCCGATGACAAGGATGTCACTAAATTTTTGTTGTTGTTTTTCCATAGAATACGACCTCCTAACAAAATATTTTGTGTGAAAAATGAAAATAATGACGTTCGCACCTTGCAATCAAGAACAACTGCAAAGTTTTCATCCATTATTATGCAAAAAAAGAGGATAAAACACAAACGCATATAAAATATTAAAATGAAACAAAATATAAAAAAAGTTTCGTGAAAAGAATAAAATATGATATAATAATATATATT
>JAHHTW010000021.1 GCA_020024265.1 Anaerotignum sp.
CCCCGCAAGGGGTTTCACCCCTTGACCCGTTATTTGGGGCGCTGCCCCAAACCCCGAGGAAATATGACACGAAAAAATAAGACCTTAGGGCAGAGCCTTAAGGTCTTAGTCATATTGTTTTCTGCCAGCAGCACCGGAAATTCCCATGTTTTCCCGATATTTGGCAACGGTACGGCGTGAGATTTTGACACCGTCTGCGATGAGTTTTTCTGTCAGCTCACGATCGCTGAGTGGGGCATGCTTATCCTCGTTTGCAATCAATGCCGTGATTTTCTCCTGTATACTGCCCACCGATACACTCTCTGCGCCTACGGCAATGCCCTTTGAGAAAAAGAAGGCAAGCGGGAATATGCCTCTTTCGCATTGCAGGTATTTGTCTTTTACCGCACGGCTGATTGTGGATTCGTGTACCTGCATTTTTTCGGCAATATCTGCCATACGCAGTGGTTTCAATACGCCTGTGGGACTGTTGAAAAAATCCTGTTGATATGCAGCAATTTGTTTTGTGGTGGTAAGCAATGTATCTGCACGTTTGTGTATACATTCTACAGCCCATTGTGCTTGACGCAGTTTTTTTGCAATATACTCCCTTGTTTGCTCTGAGTGATCTGTCCTTAGTATGCTCTGATAGGAGGGGCTGACAAAGATATGTGGGGTATGTGTGGTATTGAGAGAAATTTCCAGCTCTGTACCACAGCGAAAGGCAAATACATCCGGTACAATATATTCGGTTGGGGATGATACATCAAAACCACTGCCCGGCTTTGGCACACAGGTTTTGATTTCCGCCAATGCGTCTTTGATCTCGGCAATGGAGCAACGCAGTTTTTTTGCGAGATAGGAAATGCGGTTTTTTGCAACATCCGGCAGTGCGGTTTCCACCAAAAGGAAAGCAATTTTGGATGCGCCCTTCATACGCAGCTGCAACAACAGACATTCCTGCAAATTTCTTGCGCCGACTCCCGGAGGATCTAATGCTTGCAGCTGTGTAAGCAGCGCCTGTTTCTGTGTATCGCTCAAATGGTAGCGTTTTTGCAGCTCGTGTAATGCTTCTTCATCCAAATATCCGCAGTCCTGTATGTTGTCTGCGAGAAAGTCCAATAGAAGCTGCTGCTGTTTTGTGATGGAAAGTATGGATATTTGAAAATGCAGATAGTCCCTAAGACTTGCGGTGGGATTTTGTCCGAAACAGGCATTCTCCTGTTCTGTATCGCTGTCCTGATCCATTTGGTAGAGATGCCGATTTTGCTCATCTGCTTCATGCAGCCATTGCATTTGATCGAGCAGGCGATTGTCTTTCGGGATATTGTCTTGTGGATCTGTCCATTCCAGCAAAGGATTTTCTTCCGAAAGTGTGTGGATATACTCGGAAAGCGCCAGTGTATTCATTTGTAGGATTTCAGCAGATTGCTGCATACGCTGGGACAACACTTGCTTTTGTCGCAGTTGCAAAGTCAAATCCATCTTCTCACTTCCTTTTCTTTGGTTTCCTTTTGTGCAAGAACAGCAGCTACAGTCATTTTGCGCCATCCTGTGTCATAACATGATGTGAGGATGGGCAAAGGCATCTGGCTGTTTTGGTTTTTTTAGTGTAGCATAATTTATGGAAGCTATGCAAGGTTTGCGCATCTGTTTTATGTCATATATGGGTTTTTTGGCAAAGCGTACAGAAATAACATGTAATTTTGGTAAGAAGTGTGGATTTACTTTTTGCAGGAAAGAGAGTACACTTAGGGCATTAAGAAAATGAAAAAAATGCTTTGCAACATGTTTATTTGTAAAATGCGTTTTTTGTAAAAAAAGATTGTTTTCAGAATCGTTGGTATTTCTATCAAAATATAGGAAAAAAAGGTTTTTTTACACATATCTTTGACATAAAAACTGCAAGTCATACACAATTTTTCACATAAATTTATGATATTTTTTGTTTTTTCACAAAAAAAATATTGTATAAATTGAACTTTTGTATTAAAATATTGCTGTTATATTTTTTTGGAAATATGTTTTTTCTGTAGCTATGAAAAGAAAAAACGCATTTCCCGGCAATCTTTTATAATAAAGTTATTACCAAATCAAGCGTTTCTAAAGTACAAATGCTTGTCTTTTGTGCTGTAAACGCGCAACAACATCATCCTATGGCATCTGCTTTGCAGATGTACAATCACTTGACAGAGGGGGATCTTATGCAAGCTTTAACGTTCAAACGTGGAGTTCACCCGCCTGATGGGAAGGCATTGTCCAAAGACAAGCCCATCCAGGTGATACTCCCCAAGGAAAACTCGGAATTGTACTACCCCATGTCCCAGCATATCGGGGCTCCCTGCGAACCTCTGGTAGCCGTTGGCGACCATGTAAAGGTAGGACAAAAAATTGCGGAATCCGCAGCATTTATGTCTTCTCCCATCTTTGCCAGTGTATCTGGCGAGGTTGTGGATATCAGACCGATGCTCGTTCCCGGTGGTACAGCCGTGAAATCCATCGTTGTAAAAACAGATGGTAAGATGGAAGAAATCGAAGGTCTGAATCAGGGCAGAGATTACACAACAATGTCCAACGAAGAAATTCTGGCAGCAATCAAAGATGCCGGTGTTGTTGGTCTGGGTGGTGCGGGCTTCCCCACACATGTAAAATTGAACCCTCCCAAGGACACACCCATTGACCATATTCTGATCAATGCGGCAGAATGTGAACCTTATCTGACCTGTGACTACCGTCTGATGCTCGAAGAACCCGAAAGAATTGTCAAAGGTCTTCAGATCATGCTGAAACTGCACCCCAATGCAAAAGGTGTCATCGGCATCGAAATGAACAAGCCCGAAGCAATTGCTTCCATGACAAAGGCTTGTGAAGGCATTGATAACATTACTGTACAGCCTTTGGTGACAAAATTCCCTCAGGGCTCTGAAAAACATCTGATTTACGCAATCACACAAAGAGAAGTAAAATCTGGTGCATTGCCCGCAAGCGCAGGCTGTATTGTGGATAACGTAGATACCGTTGTAGCGATTGAAAGAGCAATCTGCAAGGGTAGACCGCTGATGAGAAGAATCGTAACTGTTTCCGGCAGCGGTATCAAGAACCCCGGCAACTACAAGATCAGAATTGGTATGACACTGAGAGATCTGGTAGATGCAATCGGTGGTTTCAATGAAGAAAATCCTCCAGTAAAATTGATTGCTGGTGGTCCTATGATGGGCCCCACACTCTATACGCTGGATGTCGCTTCTGTAAAAACAACCTCCGGTCTTTTGTGCTTCACAAAGGAAGAAGCATTTATTCCGGATGAAAGAAACTGTATTCGTTGCGGCAAGTGTGTAGACCACTGTCCTATGGGGCTTCAGCCTTTCCTTCTGAATGCATGCTCACTCAAAGGCGATGGCGAAGGCTTTGTAAAACATCATGGTTTGGATTGTATCGAATGTGGCAGCTGTTCTTATGAATGTCCTGCAAAACGCCAGTTGGCGCAGTCCATTCGTGCAACGAAGAAGATTGAATCGGGCAAAAAAGCTGCTGCTGCCGCTGCTGCAAGAGCAAAAGCAGAAGCAGAAGCAAAAGCCAAGGCTGAAAAGAACTGAGAAGGGGGAGAATAAAGACATGGCTAATTTTGTAGTATCCGGTACCCCTCATGTGCGTTCTAAAGAATCTATTCAGAGCATTATGCGTGATGTTGTAATTGCTCTGATTCCTGCAACCGCAATGGGTATCTTTTATTTTGGTATCCCAGCACTGATTCTGATTGCAGTATCCATCATCTCCAGTGTGGTATTTGAATTTTTATATCAGAAGCTGATGAAAAAAACAGTAACAATCAGCGATTTATCCGCAGTTGTTACAGGTTTGCTGCTTGCAATGAACCTGCCTGCATCCGCACCTGTATGGGTTCCAATCGTAGGTAGTGCATTTGCAATTATTTTTGGCAAACAGCTCTTTGGTGGTCTGGGGCAGAACTTCATCAACCCTGCACTTGCCGGTAGAGCATTCCTGTTGGCATCTTATCCTACGGAAATGACAACATGGACAGCACCTGTTGGCTTCAGCGGCGCAGATGCAGTTACAGTTGCAACACCTCTGGCTACACTGAAAACAGGTGTTATGCCCGAAGCGACATTGAAAGACGTAATTCTGGGTACAAACATCGGTGGTTGTATTGGTGAAACTTGTGCAATCGCCCTGATTATCGGTGGTATCTATCTGATTGCAAAGCATGTAATCAGCTGGAAGATCCCGGTAATTTACATCCTGACAGTATTTGTACTGACAGCAGCAATTGGCAGAGATGGACTGCGTCAGCCCATATATGAACTCTTTACAGGCGGTTTGATGCTGGGTGCATTCTTTATGGCAACAGACTATGCTTCTTCCCCTGTAACACCAAAAGGTCAGATTATCTTTGCCCTTGGCTGTGGTTTGATTACCACGCTGGTACGTATTTTCGGCGGCTATCCCGAAGGCGTATCTTACTCTATCTTGATTATGAACCTGGCTGTACCTCTGATTGAAAGATTCACAGAACCTAAGATCTTTGGTGCGCTGCCTAAAGTGAAGGAGGCGAAATAAGGCATGAACGCAAAAGAAATTATAAAACCCGCAGGCATGCTTTTGCTGATTTCTGCTGTTGCCGCAGCGTGTTTGGGTGCAGTTTCCGATATTACAGCAGAACCCATTGCGATTCAGAATGAAAAGACTTTGAATGCATCTATGCAGGCGGTTATGCCTGAAGCAGCTTCTTTTGAAGAACTGACAGACGTTGAAAAAACAGGCACCATTACTGCTGTATATCAGGCAGACAACGGTGGTTTTGTCATTACAACTGCTCCCGGCGGTTTCGGTGGTGCAGTAAATACAATGGTTGGTATTGATGCAGAAGGCACAATCACCGGCTTGCGTGTTACAGGGCATGCGGAAACACCTGGTTTGGGTGCAAAATCTACAGAACCTAGTTTTTATGATCAATTTACAGGGAAATCAGGTACCGTTACCGTTACAAAAGACGGTGGCGAAATCGTGCCAATTACAAGCTCCACAATCACTTCCAGAGCTGTTTGCAGCGGTGCACAGGAAGCATTGGATTGGGTCGCAGCGAATGGAGGTGCTAACTAATGGCTAACCCTATCAAAATACTGAAAAACGGTATCATCAATGAAAACCCTACTTTTGTGCAGGTTATCGGTATGTGTCCTACATTGGCGGTTACCAGCTCTGCGATCAATGGTATCGGCATGGGTTTGTCTACAACAGCGGTTTTGATTTTTGCAAATATTTTCATTTCCCTGTTGAGAAAAGTAATTCCCGATAAAGTTAGAATTCCTTGCTTTATCGTTGTTATTGCAACATTTGTTACTATCATTCAATTTTTGTTGCAGGCATATCTGCCTGCCCTCAACGCATCCTTGGGTCTTTACATCCCTCTGATCGTTGTTAACTGCTTGATTCTGGCAAGAGCAGAAGCATTTGCTTCCAAAAATGGTCCCATCGCTTCTGCATTTGACGGCATTGGTATGGGTCTTGGCTTCACACTGGGTCTGGGCGTTTTGGGTCTGGTTCGTGAATTCATCGGTGCAGGTACACTCTTTGATGTGACAGTACTGCCGGAAGCATTCCCCAGAACACTGCTGTTTGTCATGGCTCCCGGTGCGTTCTTCACATTGGGCTGTCTGATGGCTGCGCTGAACCATTTCAGAAACAAAAACAAAGCATAAGGAGGGGAATATA
The DNA here is from genome assembly GCA_020024265.1 of Anaerotignum sp. Classification (GTDB taxonomy): domain Bacteria; phylum Bacillota; class Clostridia; order Lachnospirales; family Anaerotignaceae; genus Anaerotignum. Next base: position 5,713 of record JAHHTW010000021.1, read on the forward strand.
GATGAATTTGATATTGCTGATTTTGGCAGGGATTTTTGTAAACAACTACGTTTTGTCCCAATTCTTAGGTATCTGCCCCTTCCTCGGCGTTTCTAAAAAAGTAGAAACAGCTGCCGGTATGGGTGTTGCCGTAATTTTTGTTATGTCCTTGGCATCTGCAGTTGCATACCTGGTATTCAACTTGATTCTGGTGCCTTTGCATATTGAATATTTGTATAACATTGCGTTCATTCTGGTTATCGCATCTCTGGTACAGTTTGTAGAAATGTTCCTGAAAAAAGCAGCTCCTGCTTTGTATCAGGCGCTGGGCGTGTTCCTGCCTCTGATTACAACAAACTGTGCGGTATTGGGTGTAGCCGTACTGAACATGCAGAAGGAATATTCCTTCATCGAATCTATCTTCAACGGTATCGGTGGTGCGACAGGTTTCGCACTGGCAATCATTCTGTTTGCTGGTATCCGTGAAAGAATTGCTGACAATGATACGCCTAAGGCGTTCGACGGTTTCCCTATGGCTCTGGTAACAGCTGGTCTGATGTCCATTGCTTTCTTAGGGTTCTCCGGTCTGATCAAACTGTAATCAAGGAGTGTGACAAAAATGGACATTATGAATATTATCAATCCGATTCTGAGTATCGGTGGCCTTGGTGTTATTTTTGGTGCAGGCCTTGGTATTGCAGGTGAGGTTTTCAAAGTAGAGGAAGACCCGAAGATCGGTGAAATTTTAGAAGCGCTGCCCGGTGCAAACTGTGGTGGCTGTGGTTTCCCCGGCTGTGGTGGTTGTGCAGCAGCAATTGCTGCTGGTACTGCACCGGTAAATGCTTGCCCCGTTGGTGGTGCGGCAGTTGCAGAAAAGGTAGGTGCAATCATGGGTGTTGAGGCTTCCTCCTCAGAGCCTGTGGCAGCATTTGTAAAATGCGGCGGCACTTGCGAAACAGCAAAGAACAAATATGAATACTTTGGTATCGACGACTGTAACATGGCTGTACAGCTGGCAGGCGGCGGTGCAAAAAGCTGTGCTTATGGCTGTTTGGGTCTGGGCAGCTGTAAAAAAGCATGTGGATTTGGCGCCATTGAAATCATTGACGGCATTGCTGTTATTGACAAAGAGAAATGTGTTGCCTGTGGGCAGTGCGTATCTACTTGTCCGAAACACTTGATTGAATTGCTGCCAGCAAAGAACAAAATCAAAGTGCAGTGTTCTTCCAAAGATTTGGGCAAGAACGTCATGCAGGTATGTACTTCCGGATGTATCGCATGTAAGATTTGTGAAAAGAACTGTCCATTCGATGCAATCCATGTGATTGACAACGTAGCAGTGATTGACTACACAAAATGTAAATCCTGCGGTATTTGTGCAAACAAATGCCCGAAGGGTGTTATTACAGGCAAACGTCCTGCTCCTGCTGCTGCACCGGCTGCTCCCAAAGCAGCTCCTGCTGCCGCTGCTCCCAAAGCAGAAGAAGCGCCTAAGGCTGAAGCTCCTAAGACAGAAGAAGCGCCTAAAGCAGAAGCTCCTAAGACAGAAGAAGCGCCTAAAGCAGAAGCTCCTAAGACAGAAGAAGCACCTAAAGCCGAATAATATCAATATAGCAAAAATACGGATGTTCCCGAATGGGAGCATCCGTTTTTTGTTGTTATGCGATGATACAAATCGGCAGTGTATGGAGTTTTTGAAATATGGTTTTTCTCAAAAAGGATATGGAAATACCATATGCCGCACAATGGTACAAGTGGTAAAAATGAGAGGGATTTGTATACTGGACAACAAGAGAATATGGCATATTTACAATACTTTTGCATACTTTGCATATGCATCCAAAATATAAATTTTGTTTACTATATAAAATCTTTTGGTTTGGTATCACAAAACAGAAGTACATCCCACTGATGCGGACATTCGCATGTCATCAGCGTTTTTTCAAGGATTGTATAAGCATAACAAAGATTGCTTTTATTTCTGAAATTTTTTTTGCATAATGGCGAAAAGTTTAATATATCGAATTTTTTGTTTGTTTTCTATTGCTATTTTTTGGTTTTGTTGTATAATGATTGAGGTTTCATAAAAATAATCGAAAAGTTTAGTATTGCTACACAGCGAGGTGTTTTATATGGATATTGGCCATAAGATCAAACAACTGAGGATACAGAAAGGTTTGACATTAGAGGAATTGGCCAGCAGAAGCGAACTGACAAAAGGTTTTTTATCTCAGCTGGAACGTAACCTGACTTCTCCGTCCATTGCTACATTGGACGATATTGTGGAGGCTTTGGGCAGCACACTCTCAGAGTTCTTCCGAGAGGAGAAGGATGAACCAATTGTATTTGGTAAAAAAGATTTCTTTGTAGATGAAAGAGAAGGCAGTACCATCCATTGGATTGTACCCAATACACAGAAAAATGAAATGGAACCGATATTGGTGGAAATCCCAACAGGCGGACAGTCTTTTGTGGTAGATCCGCATAGTGGTGAAGAATTTGGCTACGTGGTAGAGGGTTGTATCAATCTCATCTGCGGCGAGCAAAAAAATGTGGTGCATAAAGGAGAAACATTCTATCTCTCCGGAAAAAACCGCCACTATTTGACAAATGAGAAAAAAACAACAGCAAGGGTAATTTGGGTTTCTACCCCACCTTTGTTCTGAGCAATTTGTTGATTTTGGAAGGAGGACTCTCATGAAAAAGCTCATTCAGTTCAAAAATATCGTCAAAGAATTTGACGGAAAATTGGTGTTGAAGGGCGTAAATTTGGATATTTATGAAAATGAATTTGTGACACTGCTGGGCCCAAGCGGTTGTGGGAAAACAACGCTTTTGCGTATCCTTGGCGGTTTTTTGCAGCCAAATGAGGGACAGGTGATTTTTGATGGTGCGGATATCATCAATATGCCTCCTTATAAAAGAGAGATTAACACCGTATTTCAAAAATATGCCCTCTTTCCACATATGAATGTATATCAGAATATTGCCTTTGGTTTGAAAATCAAAAAAGAGCCAAAGGACATCATTGAGCAAAAGGTAAAACGTATGCTCAAGCTGGTAAATCTGGAGGAGTATGCGGATAAAAGTGTCACAGAAATGTCCGGTGGGCAGCAGCAGCGTGTAGCGATTGCACGTGCGCTGGTCAATGAGCCAAGCGTATTGCTTCTGGATGAACCTTTGGGTGCATTGGACTTAAAGCTGCGTCAGGAAATGCAGCAGGAATTGAAAAAGATACAGAAGGAAGTCGGCATTACCTTTGTATTTGTTACACACGACCAAGAAGAAGCCCTGACCATGTCCGACAAAATCGTTGTTATGAAAGATGGGGAAATCCAGCAGATTGGTACGCCAACAGATATTTACAATGAGCCTGTCAATGAGTTTGTTGCAAACTTCATTGGGGAAAGCAATATCATTGAGGGCGTGATGCTGGAAGACCGTAAAGTGATGTTTGAAGGCAGAAAGTTTGAATGTGTAGACGAAGGCTTTGAGAAGAATGAAGTGGTGGATGTTGTGATCCGTCCGGAGGATTTGGATATTGTATCTCGGGAAAACAGTAAGCTCAAGGGTGTCGTAAAATCGGTGCTTTTTAAGGGCGTGCATTATGAAATCATGGTGGAAACAAAGGTCGGTACGGAAATTACGGTAAAAATGAAGGTTTCCGATGACCAGCCTGTGTTCAATGAAAGTGCGAATGAAAAAATGTCCGCAAATGATTTTTATTTGGACGTGGATGACGTTGAGGAGCTGGATGATGCAACCATCATCGCACGTGCCGATGCACAGGCTTGGAATCCGGATGAGGATGAATTGATTTCCATCAAAGAAGTGCAATACAGCATTGAAAAGAAAAACGGCACATATCCCGTAAAATTTTCCACTGCTGCCGGAACCTCTGTAACCGTCAATATGATTGTAAAGGATGAAAACCGTGTCACCAGTGTGGAAAACGAAGAAGAAATTTTTGCTGTAAATTTCTTTAAGAAGGTGGATGAAATACAAGAATCCATTGCACTGGAAACAGACCTCAAAACATGGGCAAATGCCTCTGCATGGAGTTTGGAGGATGACACAGCAGTGGAAATTACCGATATCAAATATGATTTCGATGTAGAAACGATTACACCAGGTATCTATGATGTGACATTTGCAACCAGAGGGTATGAGTACAAGGTAGACACAACAGATTACCACGAAGTGGGAGAAATTGTTGGATTGACTTTTACGCCTGAGGATATTCACATCATGTCACGCCCACAGTAAGGAGGTAGGAAAATGCGGCAATTTCGCAGTATGATTTATCCCTATATCGTATGGCTTGCTGTCATGGTTGTGGTGCCAATGCTTATGATCTTGCTGTATGCATTTACAAAAGAGGGCAATGATGTTGCAAGCATAAAGTTTTCTTTGGAAAACTTTACCCGCTTTTTTCATGATGCAGTATTCATTGATGTATTAAAACGCTCACTGATCATTGCCGTGGCAACGACCGTGCTTTGTGTGATATTGGGCTATCCCATCGCCTATGCCATAGCCACACATTCCGAAAGAGGCAGAATGTTTTGGATATTGATGATTACACTGCCTACTTGGATCAATATGCTGGTGCGTACGTATGCATGGGTTGGTATTTTACAGGATGATGGTCTTTTCAACAGAATATTGGGGCTCTTTGGGATAGAACCAATCAAGCTGATGTACACAACATTTGCGGTGGTATTGGGTATGGTATACAATTTTATTCCGTTTATGATATTGCAGATCCATACCTCATTGGCGAAGATGGACAAGAGCCTGATTGATGCAGCCGGTGATTTGGGTGCAAACCGTTTCCAGACGTTTTGGCGTATTACATTTCCCTTGAGCCTTCCGGGCGTACTAAGCGGTATCACATTGGTATTTCTGCCGGCAGTATCCAGCTTCTTCATTCCCAAGCTGTTGGGTGGCGGACAATACGTGCTGATTGGGAATGTCATTGAAACACAGTTTATTACAAGCGGTGACTGGAATTTCGGTAGCGCCATTTCACTGATTATGGCGATTATTATTATTTTAAGTATGTATCTGACACGAAAGGTGGATACAGATCCAACGGCAAATGGAAGGGGTGAATGAGTGTGGAGAAGAAACACAGCATATGGGCAAAAATCATATTGTGTCTGACGGCGATTTTTTTCTATCTGCCCATTGTATATATCATTTTCTTTTCATTTAATGAATCTCGCTCGTTGACACACTTTGGAGGCTTTTCGCTGCGGTGGTATGAAAAGCTGTTTTCCGACAATACCATGATGGAATCCATTGTGTATACCATTGTGATTGCTGTTTTGGCAACCATAATTTCTACGATTGTGGGGACGCTGGCTGCCATTGGGCTTTCCCGCTCCCGCCGTGTGCTGCGCAATGTCGTGGAGCAGGTGAACAATTTGCCGATTATGAATCCAGAGATTGTAACAGCCATTGGGCTTTTGATGTTTTTTAGCGCTTTGGGGCTGCATAAGGGTTTTACAACATTACTTTTGGCGCATGTTATGTTTTGTACGCCGTATGTCATACTGTCTGTATCCCCGAAGCTGCGTTCGTTAGATCCCAATTTGGCAGATGCCGCACTGGATTTGGGTGCGACACCTATGCAAGCGCTGATACGAGTCATTGTGCCTCAGATTATGCCGGGCATTGTTTCCGGCGCATTGATTGCTTTCACCATGAGCTTTGACGATTTCATCATTTCGTATTTCGTTACAGGCAATGGTGTCAACAATATTTCTATTTTGGTATATACCATGAGCAAGCGGATCAATCCATCCATCAATGCGTTATCCACACTGGTGATTGCATTGATTACGGTGGTGCTTCTGATTGTCAACCTATTACCAATGATCAAAGAAAAAAGGAGAAAAAAGGTATGAAAAAATTTATGGCAATGTTTCTGGCAAGTACTCTGCTGTTGGCAGGATGTGGCAACGAAAGTGGCGAAAACGCTGTAACGTCAGCCGATGCAGTGGAAAAGTATGGTTCCGACACACTCAAGCTGTATAACTGGGGCGAGTATATGGGTGAAAACCTGATTTCCGATTTCGAGAAACAGTTTGGTGTCAAAGTCAATGTGGAATATTTCGATTCCAACGAAGCGATGTATACCAAGCTTCAATCCGGCGAAGCATATGACGTTTTGGTACCTTCTGATTATATGATTGAAAGATTGAAGGCAGAAAACATGCTCCAGCCATTGGATCATGCACTTTTGCCCAATATGTCCAATTTGGTAAAAGGCATCCAAAGCCTGCCTTATGACGAAGGCAATCAATACTCTGTACCATATTTCTGGGGCAGTGTTGGCATTGTATACAATCACAACAATGTAGATCCCGATGTGGTGGAGGAACAGGGCTATGAAATCCTGCGCAATACAGATTATAAAGGGAAAATTTATATATATGACTCTGAAAGAGATTCTTTCATGATGGCATTGAAGGCTTTGGGATATTCTATGAATACAGAAGATGAAAAAGAAATTCAGCAGGCATATGAATGGCTGCTGGATATGAATAATACCATGGAGCCGGTATATGTCACAGATGAAGTCATTGATGGCATGATAACAGGTACGAAGGATATTGCCGTGGTATATAGCGGGGATGCAACAAATATTTTGGCAGAAAATCCTGATATGAGCTTTTGGATGCCGGAGGAAGGCACAAACCTTTGGAGCGATGCAATGGTTATCCCTGCAAATGCACCCAATGCAAAGCTGGCGCACGAATTTATCAACTATGTTTTAACAGATGAAGCATCTATGGGAAATTCCGAATATGTGGGATATGCTTCCTCCAATCAGGCGGTGCTGGATGAACTGAGCAACGGCATTTTTGCAGAAAATGAAGCATACCTGCCACGTATGGATTACGAGAAGGATGAAGTTTTTGTAGATAACCAGACACTGAAAAAGAAACTGGCAGAGCTTTGGATCAAAGTAAAAGCAACAAAGTGATCCAGCAGTTGTATACATCCGAAAAAAAGAATATGATTTTTTGAAAAAAAGACCTTGGGAGCATGCAGTCTGCATGCTCCCAAGGTCTTTTTCATATGCCTTTGGATATTGTGCAAAAAGCGTACAGCCCTGAAAATATATTTTGTTTCGGTTGTAGACGAAAGAGATTGTACTTTTGACATTTTTTGCGTATAATGGAAAGAAAGAACTCTTGTTTTTTGTGAGAGGAGGGGAGTCGTCAACGACCTGTCACCGAAAAGCAATGGGCTTGTAGCTGCAAGGTCGTAGGAATGGCTCGCGTCTACAACAAATGAAAGGATTTTATTTATGAAAAGAAAATGTGGAAAAATGTATAAGGGTATACTTTGTATGCTGCTTAGTACAGCAATGAGCGTTAGCGTATTTGCAATGCCCTCTGATGGCTATGGGCATTGGGCGCAGAATACATTGGACAAATGGTATAATTATGGATATTTGAGGGGATATCCGGATGGTTTGCTGCATCCAAACGGTCAGATTACACGTGCGGAATTTGTGACATTGGCAAACTCTGCAATGGGCTATACCGGCAATACATATATTTCGTTCTCCGATGTGCCAAAGCATTTTTGGGGGTACAATCAGATTTCATCGGCTGTTGCGGCAGGCTATGTTTCCGGAGATCGTGGCGGTAAGTTTCGACCATATACACCCATTACCAGACAGGAGGCAGCAGTGATGCTTTCCAGAATGTGCAGATTGGGGAATAATGCAATGGCAGCATCCGCCTACAAAGACAGCTATCAGATGCCCGCATGGGCAAAGGGCGCCATTGGTTCTGTCAAGGTTGCAGGCATGATGTCCGGTTATCGAGATGGTACATTCCGTCCAAATGCACCGCTCTCCCGTGCGGAGGCAGTGGTATTGCTCAATCATGCGCTGCCATATGCAAATTATACGACACCAACAGTCCCAACACCGACAGTTCCGATGCCGATGCCAATGCCGACACCATTGCCGGTACCGCAGACGCAGATGCCTACTACAAATGATAGTTATATACTGGAAGACTCCAGTTTGTCCAATAGAACCGTTACAGGGGATTTGATCATTTCTTCTAAAATCTCCTCCAAAACGGTGAAATTGGATCATGTAAAGGTTTTGGGCACATTGCGTGTAGAAGGCGGCTCTACCATTGATGCAAGGGATTGTGATATCAAGCATCTGCTGATGGATAAAAAAGGTGTGGAGTTTGAAAGCGCAAAGAGCCGCATCGCGCATACGAAGTTTGCAAGCAGCGGACGTATTTCCGGCGAAGGATTTGATGAAGTGCTGATTGATAAGAGCTTTTCCTCCAGAGTGGAAATAGATGCGGATGTGGATCGTTTGATTTTGGATGAGGATACAGATGTGAAGCTGTACTCTGATGCAAATATTGATGTATTTGAGGTGAAGAAGTACGCAGACAGAGCAAATATCGTTTTTTCCAATGCGGATGTAGATGAAATGGAAATACACAGCGATATACGTATTACCGGAAAGGGTAAAATCGAAAAAATGACGGTTTACACAGATGGTGTAAGATCCAGCATCAAACCGGATCGTGTATATACCAAGGGCGACGGTGAAGAACCGAAGTATACCGATGATACGGATGTGGATACAGACGACGAGGATCTGGAGGATTTGACAGCAGACCGTGATAAGACCTATCGCGGGGATTATCGCAATGTTACCGTAACAGAGGATGGTGTAAATCTGGAAGATATGACCGTATACGGCAGATTGGTGATTGATGAGGCGCTCAGAGATGGCGGTGTGACACTGCAAGATGTAAAAATGAAAGGATATACCAATATCAAAGGTGGCGGCAGTCGCTCTGTACGTTTTGAAAAATGCAGATTTGATCAGGATATCATCGTCAATAAAACGAGAAGCGGCGATCAAGTTGTTGTAAAATTTGATGAGGATACACTCAAGAATTTTGACCGCACGGTAGAAGTAGAGGGGCGTGGCGCAATCCTCAAGCGTACCAATGGCACAGGGGTATTGCCACGGGTACAAATTTCCAGCAGTGATCGGGTGGAAATCAATCTGCCTGTAAAAACAGTAGAAGTCACAAAGAATAATTCCGAGATTGTACTGACAGAAAAAGTGGATGAAATCAAGACAAATCAAAAAATCAAAATCAGCACAAGCGGCAATGGTGCAGTAGAGAAATTCAGTGGCACTGGCGATATTACAATCAATGGACAGCCACTGACGAAAATCACATTGTCGCAAACGGAGCTGCAATTGGCAAAGGGAGAGAGCAAACAACTGACAGCAACTGTCATTCCGGCAGGTACCCCTGTAGCATGGAGCAGTGATAAAGAAAGCGTCGCAAAGGTAGACACAAATACAGGCAATGTGACAGCGATTGCACAGGGTGTGGCAAAGATTACCGCAAAAGCGGGCAATACCATTGCCGTATGTACGGTTACGGTATCCGAAAGCAGCAATCCCTTGGCACAGGAAATACAGATTTCTTCCACAACACCTTTGGATGGAGGGGAATATGCAGTTTATGCAGGGAATACCTTACAACTCAAGGCAGCTGTGAAGCCAAGTGGTGCAAGCCAAAGCGTAACATGGGAAAGCAAGCATACGGATATTGCAACAGTGGATGGTAGCGGCAAAGTGACTGCTAAGAAGGCGGGTACTGCGACCATTACTGCAACTGCCAAAGATGGCACAAAGGTATCGGGAAGCTGCACCGTACGTGTGGAAGAAGGGCCCCAAAAGGTAACGGTTGCCGTGATCAACAATGCTGAGGCAAAGGTAGAGTCCGGTGGCACATTGCGCTTGGAGGTGAAGCTGGAGCCGAATATGCAGCCAAGAGAAGTGCTTTGGTTTGTGCAATCTGATGTATCAGGTACGACCATTTCAAAAGATGGTGAGCTGAAGGCAGGTATTTTGCCAGATCAATCGGAAAAGACAGCAACAGTCACGGCGACGGTCGGAACAGTATCCAGTGAACCGCTGGAAATTACGATTGTACCGGCAGGGGCTTAAATAACCATCCAATAAAGGCGGAAAAATAAAAACAGCCATGCTGTTTTTCATAGGAGCGGTTCTCTTTCTGCCCATTCCACCATACGATACATAGAGGGGGGATGGGCAGTATGCTTTGGCAGAGTTTTTGTCTGCTTTATGTGGCTTGTATGCTTTGGAACAGACGCAAACGTCTGCCGGCAGGCGGCATAGGCTTTCTTGCCGGCATGGCAGTTGCATTTTTTTGTATGCATTTCTTACCAATGGTATTTGAGTTTGGCATGTTTTATGCAGCGATTGCAGGTGTACTCTGTGGTGTGGGAGTGGGCACTGTGATAGAAAAGCATGGTACATGGTATGGTATGTTGGCATTTTTATCAGCTGCATTGTTATGGAAGGTACAAAAGGATGTGGGATTATGTTTGACACTGGTACAGGCGATCACAGGTGGCATTTGTCTATATCTGGCGTGTGCGGATGTATTGCCCGAGGAGTGTGAAATCAGAGAGAGTATCTGGCGTGGAGTGGCTGGTTTGATTGGTTTTTGGCTGGGGGTATGGCTCAGTATGTAAGACCTTCCGCTATCCCCAACACCCGAAAGACATGAAAGACCAGAAAGACCTTGGGGCGCTGCCCCAACACCCCGCAAGGGACTTCGTCCCTTGACCCGTTAGAAAAGCCCTTCACCGTTTGGTGAAGGGCTTTTTGTAAGCTGGATATGAAATGTGCATATCTGTTGTCCGGTTGCTGTATCATATGATACGCAATGGGACTTTTTTTATATTATGAAGGATATGCATGTTATTGTATTCACGTTTTTTATGTGAGCCTATCATTTTTGTTTGCCATACCCCTTTTTTATCCGTATTGGGTCAAGGGACGAAGTCCCTTGTGGGGTTTGGGGCAAAGCCCCAAGGTCTGGAACATTGATGAGAGCCTATCATTCCTGTTTGCCAAACCCCTTTTTTCTGCGTCCGTACTGGGTCAAGGGACGAAGTCCTTTGTGGGGTTTGGGGCAAAGCCCCAAGGTCTGAAACATTGATGAGAGCCTATCATTCCTGTTTGCCATACCCCTTTTTTATCCGTACTGGGTCAAGGGACGAAGTCCCTTGTGGGGCTTGGGGCAAAGTCCCAAGGTCTGAAACATTCATATAAGTATATCATTCTTGATTGCCAACCCCCTTTTTTCTGCGTCCATACTGGGTCAAGGGACGAAGTCCCTTGTGGGGCTTGGGGCAAAGCCCCAAGGTCTTAGGTCTTAGATCCTAGGCAGAGATATATTTGTATATTTTCGCCTTGAAAAATGCATACCCTACAACAAGTGCAATCACCAAACCACTGCCACCCTGTACGAAGTTTTCGGGAATGGATGTCAGGGCAACGGCAAAGCTCTTTTGTAAAATCGCACCACCAAAGTAATATCCGACCACCATCCAAATGATGCCGATGACTGCACCCAATAGGTTGCGTGTGGTAAAGAATTTGGGTTCAGAGGATTTTGAGAAATCGGAAATTTTACCGATCAAATACCCCATCAGCCCCTTGATGAGCAATGTAAAAGGTGCCCAATGCGCATATCCGCTCAGCAGATCCGCAAGTGCAGAGCCAACGCCGCCGGCAATCATGCCATAGCGTGCGCCAAAAAAAATACCAATCAATAAAATCATGCTGTCCCCCAGATGGATGTATCCGTTTGTTGCAGATACCGGAATTTGCAGTGTCATGGTTGCTACTGTAACCAGTGCAATCATCAGACCTTGTAAACATAATTGTTTTGTTTTCATGTTGTTACACCCCTTTTGTTTTGTATATCGCAGAAAAAACAAATCTTCTGCCCTGTAATGAAATAAGCATACCATAGTGCCAGATGGGATACCATAGTTTGGAATGGAGGGATATAAAATGAATGGGTACAATTTTTAGAAAATGGGATGTCATGGGCATTTTTCAGAAAAATATCGTGCATAAAGTGTCGAAACCATGTGGAAAAACAAGTTTTTTGTTCACAATTACCCATATCAAAAACTTATACTTTCTGCGAATTGTAAAGCATTTTTAATTGAAATATCGCCGAAAAAAAGGTATGATAAAACGTAAGGCATTTTCCTGCAATTTGTTTCGACAGTTGCAGACAAAAATATATGGTTTGGAGTATGAAAGGAGAAATTTATATTATGTTTTCAAAGGATATGGGGATTGACCTCGGAACAGCCAACACACTGGTATATATGAGGGAGAAAGGAATTATTGTCAATGAACCCTCTGTTGTGGCAATCAATGTCGAAACGAAGGAAATTTTGGCTGTTGGCAATGAAGCAAAGGAAATGATTGGTCGTACACCCGGCAATATTGTGGCAATCCGTCCCATGCGTGACGGCGTCATTGCGGATTTCAATGTGACACAGGCAATGCTGCGCTATTTTATCAATAAGGCTTATGTGCGTTCCATGTTCGGTTCCAAGCCCCGTATCGTCGTTTGTGTGCCTTCCGGTGTCACAGAGGTGGAAAAGAGAGCTGTTTTGGAATCTGCCATTGCCGCAGGCTCCAAGGTGAAGGATACGTATTTGATTGAAGAACCCATGGCAGCGGCAATCGGTGCAGGTCTGCCTGTTGCAGAGCCTACCGGCAGCATGGTTGTAGATATCGGTGGTGGCACCAGTGAAGTGGCAGTCATCTCTTTGGGCGGTATTGTTACCAGCACTTCTCTGCGTGTGGCTGGGGATGCGCTGGATAGTGCCATTGTGGGTTATATCAAAAAAGAATTCAATCTTGCCATCGGTGACAGAACCGCAGAAGAAATTAAGATCACCATTGGTTCTGCATTTCGTATGGACGAAGAACAGACGATGGAAATCCGTGGACGTGACTTGATTTCCGGTCTGCCAAAAACCGTAGAGATAGATTCTACGCATATTCGTGAAGCATTGGCAGAACCCGTATCTTCTATCATCGAAACCATCAAACAAACATTGGAAGCAACGCCCCCCGAATTGGCAGCCGATGTCATGGAATTTGGTATTACACTTACCGGCGGCGGTGCGCATTTGCGTGGGCTGGATGCATTGATTACAGAGGAAACAGGCATGCCTGTTCATATTGCCGAGGAGCCGCTCAACTGTGTTGTTATGGGTACCGGTATGGTGTTGGAGCGCATTGATTCACTGAAGAATGTACTCATTTCTCCAAGAAAGGCATTATTCTAATATTTGGATGATTTGTTTTCTCAATGGTTTGGGAAGGGAGCGAATGTCATTGTTTGCGTTTCTGCAAAGACATAAAAAGAAAATTGTCATCATTGTCATTCTTGTGCTGGCAGTGCTTGCTGTATTTACAAGTGGTAAAAAAAGCAAAGGCAATATATTGGATCAGGCTGCGGGCTTTGTCATTGCGCCTTTGCAGGAGGTGGCGGCAGGTACTGCAAACTGGTTTGAAAATACATTTACCAATCGCAGAGAGGCAAGTCAGGTCAAAGAGGAAAATGAAATGCTCAAGGAGCAAATCGTATCCTTACAGGCAGATCTTGACCGTATTGCGAAATATGAGCTGGAAAACAAAAAGTTATCTGCGCTTTTGAAAATTGCACAAAAATATGAGCAGCATGAATCCTTTGGCGCAACCATTGTCGCAAAAAATCCCGGCAGCTGGTACGATGTGTTTACCATAGACAAGGGCAGTGGTCAAGGCGTTGTGCCGGATATGGTGCTTTGTACGCAAGGCGGTCTGGTGGGACGTGTACTGGAGGTAAGCGCTACCTATTCCAAGGGACGCTCAATACTCGATAGCCGCAGCGCTGTGCCGGCAATGAGCCAGCGTACAGGGGATTTGGGTGTTGTCAAAGGGGATTATACCCTGATGAATGACGGGCTTTGCCGCATGGAATATATTGATGCGGCAGCGGAGATTGTCATTGGAGATGAGATTGTTACCTCTCATCTGAGCGATGTATATCCGCCTGGCATTATCATCGGCAAAGTAACAGAAATCAAAACAGACAGCAATGGTCTTACCAAATATGCCATTGTTGAGCCGGCTGTGGATTTGAAACATTTGGATACACTGCTTGTGATGGAAGGCGGAAAGCATCCGCAAGATCCGGATGTGCAGATGGGAACAGAACAACAGGAGCAGACACAGGAGGATGCACAGTGAGAATTTTTTTGGTGGCTGTCATTATACTGGTCAATTTCATATTGCAGACGACCGTTTTGCCCTATATCTCCATTGCAGGCGCTTTGCCGCATACAGGGCTGAGCATAGTGGTGTCTTTTGCGCTTTTGCGTGGTAGTACGGAGGGCGCTGTGACGGGATTTTTCACAGGGATGCTTTTGGATATTTTCTTTGGCATGTCTGTGGGATATTATGCGCTGTTGTTTTTGCTGATGGGGCTTGTGATTGGGCATAGTCAAAAAGAATTTTACCGTGAAAATTACCTGCTGCCCATCATTTTCTGTTTGCTTGCCACATTGGTTTTTGAAAGCATCAATTTTGCTACAGGTTTGCTTTCGCAAGGGGAAGCGCATGTGGTATACTTCCTGCTGCGCATGGTTTTGCCGGAAATGTTGTATACGGCAGTATTTACCATTCCAATCTATCGCTTTTTGTTTGGAATCAATGATTGGTTGGAGCTGAAGGAAAAGTATAAATATCGTTTGTTTTGACAGCATAGGGCGCTAAAAAAGTACAAAACAGGCTGGAAATAATACCGGACAATGCCAAAGGAAACGCTGCCTGAGGCATTTTGGGCATTTCTCTGTACGTGCAGCAATACACAAGGACATGCCCACAAAAGAAAGCCGCATATATGATGTGGTGAAAAACATCCATCCAAAGAGGAATCGGCTTGGATGTTTCTTTGTTTGAAGATCGTCAAGGGAGGCTGTTATGCGTAAACATTGGGAGCATTTTTTAGAATTATGTAAAAGCAGAATGTTTATTGTAAGCTGTGGGATTGTTCTGCTTTTTTTCATATTGTTCATACGTCTGTTTACGCTACAGATCATCAACGGCAGGGAATACAAAGCCTCCTTGAAGCAGAGCGTATCCAGAAAGGTCAATGTGCCTGCATCTCGTGGAAATATCTATGATCGCTACGGCAGACCGCTTGCAACCAATCAGGTGGCATATTCGGTACAGATTGACGATAGTGTGACATTGGATTTGACACAGCATCGCACAGAGCTTTTGCGTGAACTGATGGGATATATTTTTGCATCAGGCGGCACCGTCAACGATGCACTGCCTATGACGTCCGGTGAAAATCCGAAATTTACATTCTCGGGAAATGAAAAAGAAAAGAAAAAAGCAGAAAAAGAATGGAAGGAAAAAATCGGTCTGTCCAGAAAGCAGATGGATGATACACCTGCCCAATGTTTGGAATATTTGTTCCAAAAGTATGAAGTCCCAAGCACATATACACATGCGCAAAAGCGTATGTATGTGTATTATGCCATGGAATTGACAGACAAAAATTTGATGTGTCTGATCTTGGCGCACAATTTGACCAGCTTTGGAGAAGAACTCATTGATGAATTGCCTATGGATATGCAGGATCCGTATACCCTTCAGTTTGGCAACAATCGCCGCAAGGAGGAAAACTGGAAGCTGACATGGAAAACAAGGGATGTGGATGAAAGCACATATCTTGCCTATGATTCCTATCAAATGCTGGATTATTTGCGGGATTACTTTGGCTTTCCGATGTATCTGCCAAATGATTTGGTCAGACAGGCAATTGGGATTCGTCATTCCATGTATGCTGTGCGCTATCAAAAATATCAGTCTGTTACCATTGCAACAGAAATCAGTGATAAAACACTTGCCTATATTGAGGAGCATCAGGATATTTTCCCCAACGTTTTGGTAGAAACCGTTTCTCTCAGGGCATATCCCAATGGAGAGCATTTTGCACATATCATAGGCTTCATTCGCCAAATGACAGAATCGGATATTCCGCTCTATCAGGATATTGTAGATAAAAATGGGGATCCCGTGTACAGTGTAACAGATATTGTAGGGCAATCCGGCATCGAAAAACTGTATGAACGGCAGCTCAATGGTACAGATGGTGAAATTTTGATGGAGGTAGATAGTCAGGGCAGAAGAATGAGTGTCATCAGTGAAACAGAGCCGATTGCGGGAAAGGATGTTTATCTGACCATCGACAGCAAGCTGCAATCCCTTGCCTATACCACACTGGAGGAACAGCTGAGGGCATCTGTGCTGAGCCGTTTGCGTTTTGGCGGTAAATATGGCGTAAGTCAGACAGAGCTGTTCACTACCATGGTAAAGGCAAACCATATTTCTTCCTCCAAGATGCTCTATGCGCCGGAGGGGACGATGCAAAGTCAACTGGTCAAACGCTGTGCTGCGGTATGGAAAGATTTTTCAAAGGATCGTGAGGATGCGGCAGACTTGCTTTGCAACTTCTTTGTGGATGGGTTATACAATGGCTCTGTATCCGCACAGGAGCTTTTGCTGTGTATGATTGAGCAGGGCAGAGCGCCGGCAACACCGGAAGAGCTGGCACAGATCAAAAGCGGGGCAATCTCGCCGACAGGCTTTATCATCCGTAAGCTGGAGAACAAAGAAATGTCACCTTCTGATACAGCATTAGACCCTTCTACAGGCTCTGTGGTGGTGTCGGAGGTAGACAGTGGACAGATTTTGGCACTGGTTGCCTATCCGTCCTATGACAACAATGAATTGGTCAATACATTCAACAACAATTATTACAATGCGTTGTTGGAGGATACAAATACACCGCTGGTCAATCGACCGCTGAAACAGAAAAAAGCGCCCGGTTCCACATTTAAGATGGTATCGGCAATCGCCGGATTGGAAAGCGGTACCATTACACCCCATACAACCATCGTAGATCAGGGGATTTTCCGCAGCTCCGGCCCGCCGTATGCACGCTGCTGGATTTACAGCAACAATGGCGGTACACATGGTTCGCTGAACGTATCACGTGCTTTGGAGGTGTCCTGTAACTTCTTCTTCTATGAATTGGGGTATCGCATGGGCAATGCCGGAAACGGTATGACACAACAGGCAATCGCAACACTCAATGAGTATATGGCAGGCTTTGGTCTCAACAGCGTGACAGGAGTGGAGCTGGAGGAGTATGAGCCAACCACTGCTTCACCGGAAAATCAGGAACGTATCATCAAAACATACAATCCAGAGGCAACCGTCAGTCAGACACGCTGGACAGACGGTGATACCATACGTGCATTTATCGGGCAGTCCGTAAACAGCTATACACCGGCACAGATGAACCGTTACGTGGCTACGCTTGCAAACGGTGGTACACTCTATCAGTATCATTTGGTAAATATGGTGACAAATCCGGACGGCAGCATTGACCAGAAGAAAGAAGAAGTGATTCAACATAAAATGGAATTGAAGCCGGAAAATCTTCAGGCAGTATATCAGGGGATGTATCTGGTTACCAATGGTATCCGTGGTACACTGCGCACCGCATTTACCGATTTGCCCGTCAAGGTAGGGGCAAAAACAGGAACGGCACAGGAGGATCTGTCACGCAGCTCACATACATGGCTGGTATGCTTTGCACCCTATGACGATCCTCAGATTGCCATTACGGTTATGATTCCATTTGGGGAAAACTATGGTTCCCCTGCACCAAAGGTTGCTTCGGCAATCATTCGGGAATATCTGGGGCTGGATTATACACCGACAAATACGAATATGCAGACAATATTGGCAGAGTAAGGAGGGGTAGCGTGAATGCACAGAATAAAGTAATCTTTAAGGGGACAAGAAATGGCGTAAGTATATTGTTTGACGCTGATGCACCCTTTGATACGCTCTGTGAACAACTGACGCAAAAGGTAGAAGAAGCCGGAAAGTTTTTTGATGATGTCAAGACACCGCTGACGTTTTCCGGCAGAGAATTTACAGAGGAAGAAGAAAAAAAATTACTGGAAATCATCACATCGAAAACGACCATGCGGATTACGTTTTTGAGAACATCAGACGACAGCGTCAAAAATTTGTCTGATTTGATTACGCAGGACATGAAGGATTTCAATTTTACAAAATACCACAGAGGCTCCTTGCGCAATGGTCAGGTTTTGGAGTTTGACGGCAGCATTGTGATACTGGGGGATGTCAATGCGGGGGCAGAGGTGCGTGCAACAGGCAATATCATTGTACTTGGGCAGCTGAGAGGCATTGCACATGCCGGTTGCAAGGGGATGAAGGAGGCATTTTTGGCAGCGGCATATATGGCGCCGGTACAGCTGCGGATTGCAGATATTATCACTCGTTTTCCGGAAGAAAACAAGCATGGGCATAAAATGGCAGAATATGCCTTTGTACAGGATGGACAGATTTTTGTGATGGCGCTGGCATAAGGGAACTGTCAAAAATTGAAAAAAGCTCTGGTTTTTTGTGGAAAATATCTGAAGAATTGTAAAAAAAAAATCGTGCAATTCGCACATATTTTTGTTAAAATCTAAATAGATGCGAAAAGCAGTGCAGTCAAAATATAAAAATAGATTTTTTTCTGAGTTCTGCCATAGGTGCAGACAAGAAAGTCGTATAAGTAAGGGTAAGAGTAGGAGGAACAACCATGAGTGAAGTCATTGTAATCACCAGTGGAAAAGGCGGTGTTGGTAAGACAACAACAACAGCAAATTTGGGTTGTGGTTTGGCGATACAAAATCAGAAGGTCGCATTGGTCGATGCCGACATCGGTTTGAGAAATCTGGATGTTGTAATGGGGCTGGAAAACCGTATTGTATATGATTTGGTGGATGTTGTGGAAGGCAACTGCCGATTGAAGCAGGCATTGATTAAGGACAAGCGGTATGACGGGTTGTTTCTACTCCCAGCAGCACAGACCAGAGATAAGGATGCAGTTTCTCCTGAGCAGATGCAAAAGCTGTGTGATAGTCTGAAAGAAGAAGGCTTTGATTATATTCTGATTGATTGCCCTGCCGGTATTGAACAGGGCTTCAAAAATGCGATTGCAGGTGCAGATCGTTCCATTGTCGTAACCACACCTGAGGTATCTGCGGTACGTGACGCAGACCGGATCATCGGGCTTTTGGAAGCAAATGGACTGAATAATCCCTCTCTGCTACTCAACCGCCTGCGTGTGGATTTGGTCAGCCGTGGGGAAATGATGAATATTGATGATGTGACAGAAATTTTGGCAGTCGATATTCTGGGAGTGGTACCGGATGACGAAAGTATTGTCATTGCAACCAATAAAGGGGAACCTGCAGTCACGGTAGAGGCTTCCAAGGCAGGACAGGCATACCGCAATATTGTACAGCGTGTGCTGGGCAACGATGTGCCTTTGATGAAATTGGAAGAAGAACCGGAAACATTTTTTGATAAGCTGAAAAAGCTCTTTCAGAAATAAGTGGAAGAAAGGGGAATGGACATGGATTTTTTCAGCTTTTTTAGAAAGAAGGATACACCACCTTCCGGCACAGTCGCAAAAGACCGCCTCAAGCTGGTGCTGATACATGATCGTGTGAATTGCTCCTCACAGGTATTGGAAATGTTGAAAACGGATATCATTAAGGTCATTTCCAATTATATGGAAATCGACGAGGAAGAATTGGACATCCAGATTACACAAACAGAATCAGATGAACAGGCAGGGACAGTGCCTGTACTGTATGCCAATATTCCGATTAAAAGCATGCGTAAAATGAATTGATGCGATTGCCATGGGTGATGTCTGTGGTTCTTGCTTTTGACAATTGTAAAACGAAGACAGATATAAAAAGCCGGGTGAAGAAAGTTCTGCCGGCTTTGCTGTATTTATGTTGTGCAGGAAAAGGAAGCATATCCAATATACTGCATAACAGTATGGATATGCCATATGACATTGGCAGAAAGCAACAAACGGAGGTGGGCTTGGCCCTATGCGAACAAGAAAATGGATGCAAGGCTTGGATTGGTATTTGATTGGTGCCGTCGTGCTGCTTTCCTGTTTTGGTATGATTTGTATTGCCAGTGCGCTGCATGTCAATACGGGGCAGGGTGTGATGGAGGTGGTCAAGCAGGGGATTTTCCTCTGTATTGGTTTGGCACTGATGCTCATTGCGGCAAATATTGATTATGAATATATTTCGCAGTATTATATCATTGTATATGTAGTAAATATTGTATTGCTTTTGGCAGTATTTGTGATTGGTGCAGATGCCAAGGGTGCGACACGCTGGATTGCCATTGGACCTTTGACCATACAGCCGTCAGAGTTTGCCAAAGTGATGATGATATTCTTTTTGGCAAAATATATTTCTCTGCATAAAACAGAGATGGATCGCTTGAAAGTTTTTCTCAAGCTGTGTGGGATTATGGCAGTGCCGATTCTTTTGGTACTCAAGCAGCCTGCGCTTTCTGCCAGTATGGTATTGATGGTGATTTTCTGTGTCATGGTTTTTGTCAGTGGCATTGATAAGATTTGGATTCGCAATGTGGCGTGCTTTGGGATACCCTTTGTGGTTTTTGTGCTTTGGGATGTGAGCAGGCAAACCCCTCTGATTATGGATAAGATATTAGAACCGCATCAGTTCAACCGTATTCTATCCTTTGTAGACCCAGCAGCAAATCCGGACTTGTATTATCAAACGAAGCAGTCCATCAGCGCCATAGGCTCCGGACAGTTGACAGGCAGTGGATTGTTTCAAGGGCAGCTCAATCAGCTGAGCTATCTGCCGGAACCGCAAAATGATTTTATTTTTTCCGTAATCGGAGAGGAATTTGGATTTTTGGGGTGTATATTTACATTAGGGCTCTTGTGTTTTGTTACGTTTCGTTGTATGATAATTGCATTATCGACACAAGATACATTGAGTCAATTGATTGTCGTAGGGGTAGTGGGTATGTTTGCGTTCCAAACCTTTGTCAACACAGGGGTGGCTATGGGCATACTGCCCAATACCGGTATGAGCTTACCCTTTGTCAGCTATGGAGGCAGCTCCATGTGGACGAATATGGTGGCAATTGGGCTTGTATTGAACATAAGAAAAAAAGAAACCAGATCATTATTTGAGGGAGGTTTGTTATGAATATTGCATTGATTGCGGATGATAATAAGAAAAAATTGATGGAAAACCTGTGTATTGCATATCGTCATATATTGTGCAAACACAATCTGTATGCGACTGCGACCACAGGCAGACTGGTAGGAGAGGCTGCCAATCTGACTGTGCATAAATATCTGGCAGGACAGCTGGGTGGCTCGGAACAGGTTGGGGCACAAATTATCAATAATGATTTAGACCTGATGATTTTCCTGCGGGATCCATCTTCTCATCGTTCCTATGAGGAGTACACACATCTGTTCCATTTATGTGATGCACATAATATTCCGATCGCAACCAATCTGGCAACAGCTGAGATTTTGCTTCTGGCTTTGGAGCGTGGAGATTTGGATTGGAGAAACGTGGTGAAATAAATGTCAGAACTGCAAAAGGTATTGTTTTGGATTGGTGTTTTGTATTATCTGGCAATCAACATTGTGCTTTATGTAACCATGGCAATAGATAAGAAGCATGCAATCAAAAACAAAAGAAGAATCCCTGAAAAAACGCTGTTTTTGATGGCGCTTTTGGGCGGCGGTGTCGGGGGTTTTCTTGCGATGTTCCAAAAACATCATAAAACAAAACATACTTCGTTTTATTTTGTCTTTGGCTTGACCATTGTGTTGCACCTTGCATGGATTTGGTTTTGTATGACACAAATAATATTTTGATGTATGACACAAAAAGCAGAGGCTTTCCAAAAGAGAGCTTCTGTTTTTTTTGTTTGCCAATGCAGGAGGGTAGGAAAAGCACACAGGATGATAACAGCGCCGGTTTTTGGCAAATCCCAAAACTTTGGTATGGACTTTCTTTGTTGGTATGCTTTTTGGCATAAAAAATCACCCCATTTCTGAGATCGTATATCATACGCTCTGACAAATGGGGTGCAGTTCACTTCAAGGTAACAAACGGTTATTTTTCTTTTTCAATGTACGGAAGATATGCACCATAGCCCTCCTGTACCATGTGTTCCTTTGGTATGAAACGCAAGGCGGCGCTGTTGATGCAGTAGCGCAGACCGCCAAGTTCTGTGGGGCCGTCGTCAAAGACATGCCCAAGATGGGCATTGCCAACACGGCTGCGTACCTCCGTACGGATCATGCCCAGTGTGAGATCATCAAACTGTGTGATGGTGTTGGGATCCAGCGGTTTGGCAAAGGATGGCCAGCCGCAGGGGGAGAAAAATTTATCTCGGGAAGAAAACAATGGCTCACCCGATGTGATATCTACATATAGCCCATCTTCCTGTTTGTTCCAGTACGGGTTTTCAAAGGGTGGCTCTGTTGCATTGCGCTGTGTCACAAGATATTGCAGTTCGCTTAGCTGTGCTTGCATTTCCTCTTTTGTCATCACACGATAGTCTTGGGGATTGACAATGCGCTGCTTGCGCTTTGCAATTTTGTCAAAATTGATATGACAATAGCCGCCGGGGTTTTTTGTCAGATATTTTTGATGGTATTCCTCTGCCGGAATGAATTGCAAAAGGGGCAGGTTTTCGACTACGATTGGACGGATGTATTCCTTTTGCAGCTCTGTGAGAAATGCAACTGCTTCTTCCTGCTGCGCTGGTGTGGTGGAATAAATACCTGTGCGGTATTGTATGCCAATATCCGCACCCTGCTGCCCCAAGGAGGTGGGATCTATGGTGTAAGCAAATTCACGCAAAAGCTCTGTCAATGCAATCCGATCAGCATCATAGACCACAGCAACCGTTTCTGTGTGTCCGCTGTTTGCACAAACATCCTCGTATGTGACATGCTCAGGCAGTGAGGGGTTGTAGCCTTCTTTTTTTCCAAAAGCGTAGCCTACCTGTGTTTCCAATACACCGGCTACCTCCTGCATATATTTCTCTGTGCCCCAAAAGCAGCCTCCGGCAAGATAGATGGTTTCTTTCTTCATATGTAGTTCCTCCAGTTTGATGTTGTATGATGGGGTATGGCAGAGCTGTATGCGCATCTTGCAGCTATGTTACAGTATGGTGCCTTTTTTCAGTATGATGGGTTCATCCATGGATTTGCCAATTACCTGCTGCCCATCGGAAATGACAACATCTTTATCAAAAATAGCATTTTCAATCAAGCAGTTTTTACCGATGTTTACACCTTCCATCAATATGGAATTGCGTACAACGGAATTTTCTGCAATATACACCTTGCGGAATATGACGGAGTGTTCCACCTTCCCATTGAATATGGAGCCGCTGCCTGTGATGGTGTCGGAAACCTCTGCACCGCTATTGTATTTTGCAGGTGGTTCATCCTTGGGCTTTGTTTCGATGTAAGGATCTTGGTTGACGAAAATATCACGGATTTCTTTTTTGAGAAAGTCCATGTTTGTTTGGAAATAGCCTTTGATCCCTGTACCAATGGTATTCCAATAGCCATTGAATTCATAGCCGTATATTTTCAGTTTATCCTTGTAGGCGATGATAATATCCTTTACCAGACCATAGCCACCCTGTGGTACGGTTTCACGCAGCAGAGAAATCAAAAGTGTTCTGGAAATGACATAAATACCCAAAGAAGCAAAACAGGTTTGTGCTTCCTTTGGCTTTTCCTCAAAGCCCAGCAGGCGATGATCGGTATCCATCTGCATAATGCCAAATGCAGAAAGGTCTTTGCGATCCTTCATATCTTGATAGACAACGGTAATATCCGCATCCTTTTCAATATGATACTGCAATACCTTTGTATAGTCCATTTTATAGATAGAATCACCGGATGTAATGATGACATATTTTTCGTTGCTGCGCAAAAGATATGCCATATTTTGATAGATAGAATCCGCAGTGCCACGAAACCAGTTGCTGCCGTTGTTTGTGGTATATGGTGTGAGTACGAATAAACCGCCTTGTTTTCTGCCAAAGTCCCACCATTTTGAGGACATCAGATGATCACGCAAGGAACGAGAATTGAACTGTGCCAGCACTGCTACTTTGCCAATGCCGCTGTTGGACATATTGCTCAGTGTAAAGTCGATGGCACGATAGCAGCTGCCAATGGGCAGTGCCGCAGATGCACGATGATCTGTTAATATGCCAAGACGACCGTCGCTGTTACCGCCTGCTAAAATAATTCCGATTGCTTTCATTTCATCCCCTCCCGAATGACTACCTTTCCGCTTTCGAGTGTATTGTTTTTGTAGTCCGCTGCTGTGGTGTTGCCATAAATCACGCAATTTTTGCCAATCACCAAATCATCCGGAACATGTGTATTTGCGCCGATGACGGTGATACCGGTATGATAGACGTTTGGCTTAACCTCGTTTGGTATATTTTCGCCAACGCCCATGCGAATGCGAGAGCCGATATGGCAGTTTTCATCCAATATGCAGCGTTCGATGACGGTATCCTCACCAATGACCGTGCTGCCCATGATGATGGAGTCACGGACAACTGCACCACGCTTGACAACCACCTCAGGGCCCAATACAGAATGATATACCTCGCCGTATATTTCAGCACCATCGGATATGAGGGATTCCTGTACAACTGCGCCGGCAGCCGTATACTGTGGCGGCTGGTGGTCGCTGTTTGTATAGATTTTCCAGAAGTCCTCATACAGATTGAATTCTGGCAGCGCCTTTACCAATTCCATATTGGACTCCCAATAGGATTCGATGGTACCGACATCTTTCCAATAGCCATGGAAACGGTATGCATACATCACTTGCCCTTCCTCCAGCATTTTTGGAATGATATGCTTGCCAAAATCGCTGTCGGCATGAATGGCATTGTCCTCGATTAACGCTTCACGCAGTCTGCTCCATGTAAAAATATAAATGCCCATAGACGCAAGATTGTTTTTGGGCTGCGTCGGTTTTTCTTCAAATTCGTATATCTTGTCATCGGCTTGTGTATTCATAATGCCAAAACGATGTGCTTCCTCTATGGGTACTTCCAGTACGGCAATGGTAGCGGCTGCCCCTTTGTTTTTATGGAATTGCAGCATTTGGGAATAGTCCATTTTATAGATGTGGTCGCCAGAAAGAATGAGTACATATTCAGGGTTGTTGCTATCAATAAAGTCAATATTCTGATAAATTGCATTTGCCGTACCCATAAACCATTCGCCGGAGTCTCCGCCCTTGACATGTGGAGCCAAAATGGTGACACCGCCATTTTTTTTATCCAAGTCCCAAGGAATTCCGATGCCGATATGCTGGTTGAGGCGCAGTGGGCGATACTGTGTCAAAACACCGACGGTATCTATGCCGGAGTTGATACAGTTACTCAATGGAAAATCTATGATGCGGAAGCGTCCGCCATAGGTGACAGCAGGCTTTGCAACTGTCCGTGTAAGTACGCCAAGACGACTGCCTTGTCCACCTGCCAACAGCATTGCAATCATTTCTTTTTTACGCATATTATCATCCCCTTGCTTTTTTTGATATATACCATTGTATAAAAGCATATGCAATGATACAGCTTTATTATATCATATTGTATAAACAAAAGGAAAGACTGCTGATTATAAAATTTCATCATATTCAGCCAATGCTCGCTGATTTTGTGTGGATTTTTCAATATATCGAATAAAATGAAAAAAGGAGGTCAGAAAAAAACAAAATATAAGAATTGTCAATCCGTCTGTGGTATACTATAATGATAAAACAAATCGGTTCGTAGAACGGTATCAATGGACATGAGGCTGGGGGCGAGGAAAATGGCACATACAAACGAACATATTTATTTTATTGGCATTGGCGGAATCAGTATGTCTGGTTTGGCAGAAATTTTGGTAGACCGTGGCTTTCGGGTATCCGGTACAGATGTGAAGCAGAGCGATGTAACCAAACGCTTGGAAGAAAAAGGCATTCAAATCCATTATGGACACAGCAAGGAAAATATTACAGACGATGTGACACTTGTGGTATATACAGCAGCAATTCGTGAGGATAACCCGGAACTTTTGGCAGCAAAAGAAAAAAATATCCCAACCATGGATCGTGCCCATCTTTTGGGACAGATCATGCGGGATTATCCAAAGGCAATTGCGGTTTCCGGAACACATGGCAAAACAACGACCACCTCTATGGTTTCTGAGATTTTGCTTGCCGCAGATACAGATCCGACAATTACGGTGGGCGGTATATTGTCTACGATTGGCAGTAATATCAAAATTGGGCACTCCCCTTATTTTGTTGCGGAAGCATGCGAGTATTTTGACAGCTTTTTACAATTTTCGCCTGCTGTGGGTGTAATTTTGAATGTGGAAAGCGACCATTTGGATTATTTCAAAAATTTGGAGAATATTCGACATTCGTTTCATAAATTTGCACAGCGTATTCCAAAGAATGGCTTGTTGGTCATTTCAGAGGCGATTGAGGATTATACGCAGCTGACAGAAGATCTGGCTTGTCGGGTGGAAACATTTGGTTTGTCGGATGCATGTACATGGTATGCAAAAAATATTGTATACCAAGCAGATGGCAAAAGCCGCTTTGACGTATATCATAAAGGCGGATTTTGGGGTAATGTTGCATTGCATTTACCCGGTGCGCATAATATTACAAATGCACTGGCAGCAATTGCTGCAACATCGTATTTCGATATTTCTGCACAGGACTGTATACAAGGGCTTTTGCATTACCATGGCACACAACGCCGTTTCCAGTTTAAGGGTAAGCGAGATGGCGTGACCGTAGTGGATGATTATGCGCATCATCCGACCGAAATCAAGGCAGCGCTTGCAGCCGCAAAAAATGTGGCGCATCAAAAAATGTGGTGTGTATTTCAGCCGCACACATATTCACGGACAAAGTTTTTGTTTGATGAATTTGGCGAAGCTTTTTCGGATGCAGATGAAATTATTGTGGCAGATATTTTTGCGGCAAGGGAGGCAGACGATGGCAGTATTTGTGCAGCGGATCTTGCCAAGCGGATTGCGCATAGTGGGAAGAAGGCGGCATATATTGGAGATTTTGCGGCAGTGGAAGCATACTTGCGTCAAAATTGCAAAAAAGATGATCTCTTGTTGACGATTGGCGCAGGAGATGTATACAAAATCGGTGAAAATTTCCTGAAATAAAAACAGCAAAAGCAGTTTCACACAATGTAACATCCGTGGTGCTTGACGCATTGTGTGGAATTGCTTTCTTTTTTGCAGAAAAATGCGCTGTGTTCTCTATGGACATATTTTGACATATTGTATAAAATAAAGCAGGGAGGGAAAAGCAATGTCCAAACACACCGTTGTGCATAAAGGAATTCAAATCGAATATGCGTTGACACGAAAATCCGTCAAATACTTAAATTTGCGCATCAATGCACAGGGGAAGGTGTCGGTATCTGCACCGGCATATGCCGCATTCAGTGATATTGAGGCCTTTGTACAATCACGTGCGGACTGGATCATTACGCATATTGCCAAAGCGGAGCAGCGTAAAAACGCTCTGCCATCCAGAGAGATCTTTGACGGAAAGAGCGTATATTTTTTGGGAAAGCCCTATGTACTGCAAATTAGTCAGGGCCCTCGGCATATTGCCATACAGGGGCAAACGATTCATATACATAGTCTTTGCACGCAGGCAGAGGGGATCAAAGCGGAGTATATGGAGTGGTTGATGGGACAGGCAAAGCACGTATTTCCGGCAGTTTTGGAGGAGATGTACCCATTTGCAGAGCCTTACAGGATTCCCAAGCCGCATTTGACAATACGCAATATGCGCAGCATTTGGGGCAGCTGTAGTCCGCATAACGGCAGCATCCGGCTGAATTTACAGCTGATCAAGGCGGACAGGCTTTGTATTCGAGAGGTTGTGTGTCATGAGCTTGCACATTTTCGATACCCCAATCATGGCCCACAATTTTATGCATTACTCGGAGAGCTGATGCCGGACTGGGCAGAGGCAAGAGAACGGCTCAAAACAATGTATCGTGACGGAATTTGAGCAATTTTGGCAGATTAAATGGTATTGTGTCGGTCTTTGGCAAACGGAACAGTTTCAATATATTGAAAAAATGTTTGACAAATGATATTTGGGGTAGTATAATAACAGAAAATGACGCGGAGTGGAGCAGTCCGGTAGCTCGTCGGGCTCATAACCCGAAGGTCGTCGGTTCAAATCCGGCCTCCGCAATTGTAAGACCTTGCAATTTATTTGCAAGGTCTTTTTTGTGTTATAAAGACCTTGGGACTCCGTCCCAACCCCTGCAAGGGAGTTCCTCCCTTGACCCATTCTTTGGGGCTTTGCCCCAAACCCCAAAGGGGGAGGATATGGGAAAGAGTGAAGTGAGAGGAAAGGGGCAGGGGAAAAAGACCTTGGGACTCTGTCCCAACCCCTGCAAGGGAGTTCCTCCCTTGACCCATTCTTTGGGGCTTTGCCC
>JAHHTW010000022.1 GCA_020024265.1 Anaerotignum sp.
CTAATGTTGATTACATTATTCAAGGGATCAACCAATATTTAATGGCATTGGCAAAGGAACAAATACAAATTGCATTCAGTCAAGCCGAAAAAGAGGTTCTGGATTTAAGACAGTGTACAAGAGAAGGCATACAAATAGCACGTTTGAACGGAAAACAAATCGGTCAAAAAAAGGGTGCAAAATTGATTACAAAAAAATCTATCAAATCCAAAAAACTCATTCAGAAATACAACAAATCCTTTGGTGGCTCATTGACAAATGAAGAAACATGGAAATTGATTGGTATTTCCAGAGCAACATTTTACAAATATAAGAAAGAATTACAAAATGAAACATAAAGAGAGAATTATTGCTTTTCTGATTACTATACAAAGTATGTATTTTTTACCTTAACCCAAATACATATTTGACAAATACGAATATTTGTTTTATACCTAAGGAGGATTTTTCGTATTTACTAGGGAGCCAGTCTGTTTTTTCGCAGGCTGGTTTTTTTTATGTATGTTTCATTAAAAATGAAAGGAGGTATGCCTATAGTAACAAATAAAGAGCAGATCTGCTGTAATAACTTGCAGAAAATGGGAAAGTGTGTGTAGAGTGTTTCATTTTTGAAATGAATAAACAATGAGTGATGTGCTACTAAATAGAAACATCACTTTTTATTGGAGGTGAACACTTATATATAGCAAATAAGAGAAAAGAGTTAAAAAGTTACTATGAAAAAAGACGTACCCTATAAGTCCGTCTTTTTTTTACAATATGCCTGATACACCTGTTTTGTTACTGGATTTGTCCAGTTTACTTGTGCAGGAGCAAAGTTATCATAATCTACATAACCATTGCTTTTCATAATTGGCTCTCTGCAATTTTGATTTGTAATAGTTAGCTTTTGATCCTTGTGATAAACTGTTCCTGCAAGCGTAGTAATTGTATTGGATGTTCCAATAAGACCTGCCAGAAGTAAACAAATTATCTTATGTTTTAGTTCTACTTTCATGCCATATATTCTCCTTTCTGACTTTATGTAAGCTACGTTATATCTGAAGCATCACCTACTTTTTGGAAAGAAAAAAGCAGATAAAATTTATCTGCTTTTTTACATTGCTATCAAGTTGTTATTGTAGCACTTATTTTCCCATAATATATCCTCTAAACTGTCCACAACCTTTAATATTTATAAAATCTTCAAAGGTATAAGTCTGCACTTTTCCGTCAAAATCTGGATAATATCTACCTTCTTTCATATCTCCTTGATGATATGCATTAGCTTCTGTAAAGTAAATAGTGACAGGCTTTCCATTGTTATCATAGTCTACCCATTCTACAAATAAAGCATGTGTATCCCATGTTGCAATACTTCTTGGTTCAATAGCATATGGATCAGTTGTTGCTCTTACATTGGATATATTATTTTTTTGTACATGATCCACCCACTCTCCAACTGCTCCAGACCAATATTCTTCATAAAGTGTACTTACACCTACTGTTTCTACAAAACGTGCCCTTGCATACCATGTACACTGACCAATGGGACCAATTTTAGCATATGGTATAGTGTAATTCTTCTGATTTGGATAATCTAGATTTTCATCTAAGTAAGCCCCTTTGCTTTTATCAATCAAAATATTTGCTAAAATTTCTCCTTCTTTTGGTGCAGAGGTTAATGGTGGTTGTGGTTGAAAATTTTCAAATCCACTAATAATTGGTTCTTGCTTTGAAGTATTATTTGTTTCTATGTTGCTACTGTTAGATGTAATATCTTTTGGTCGATCATCATTGATAGCTGGTTTTGTTGCTACTGGATTTCCTGTTTGCTCTCGAATATCATTAAAAATCTTGAACAAATCAGTAGTAGTTCGTTTTACATCAATCATTCTTGTGTCATTATTCCAGACCACATCCAAAGCATCAAATGATTTGTATATTGGTTCTTCTGCAATTCCTGCACGAGCATCATGATCTACCACAGCTATTTCACTGTCCAAAGCATAATCACTAGCTTTCGCAAAGTCTGCCAACTTAAAGTAATACCTACCATTCAGCAAGAAGCACTCTGCCTTACTTACCATGCTATTATATGCCAATTCAGCATTTTTCAGTTGTACAGTAGCTGTTCGTTGTGTCAGCTTTTCCATTGGTTTGTGAATTTCAGCTGGTTTTCTGGAATCAACCATAATTCCTGTCTTGCCATTCTTGTAGTCAAAAATCCACATATCCAAATTGTTAGTAATATCCCTTGCTCTTACGTAGTTGTGTCCATCAATATTGTAGCATTGAATGTTCTGTACTGCACCACCATTAAAACGGATCTGTGCGTTATTGAGTGTTGCTGTTTTTGTTCCGGTTGCAGCCAAAACAGGTACACTTGTCATTGCTATCGTTGCTATCAACATGGCTGCCATAATTTTTTTCTGTTTCATAGTATCCCCTTCCTTTTCTGTTTCGTGAATTATTTGATATAAATATTGTATCATGTTGAAACAGTGATTTGTTGAAATTGCAAATTTTTTTTATTTCGCAAAAATTATGCATTGGATAAAGGTAAAAAATATTGTTATACTATCGCCAAGTATTGTATATGCTGGTTTTTGCCTACGTTGTGGCCAAAACCAGCTTTTTACTTGCTTGTATGAAAAACATTATGCTGCTGTAGGTGATTATTTGGTATAGCACGTTCCAAATACGCAACTTTTTTTGCTGCATCCCATTTTACATTGAAGCTCAAAGCACTTCCAATCTGTCGAAGCCCTACCATCAATGTCCCTTCATAGAAAAAAGGTGGTGTATCTGTTGGAATCGTTATATCATCATATTTCCACATCGTATAAGAACCAACTTCTATCTTGATTGCTCCGTCATTGATTTCAGCAGTCAATGTTTCTTCATCCCAACTTACAGAATAGCCCATTTGTTCTGCAACAAAACGTAAAGGAACAAATACTCTACCATCAATCACAATTGCTGGCGTATCTCGTGGTGTACATATTTTCCTGTTTATAACAATCGTCACCGGACGTACCTTGTGTTTGCCTTGAAACTTATTGACTGCAAATTGACTTGTAAGAGGTTCTCTTGACCAAAGTTCTACTTTAGGTTCTTCTGTTACCGAAATTACGTCAGAGCCGAAAGAAGTACCAATATAATCTGGTGCATACTCTCCTGTTTCAGTAATATATCCATTGCGATAATCATCGCTATCAGAAGGTTCTGATTTTTCGTATCCCAAGTAGTCATCCATTTCCGCTTCCATCATCTCTTTGATGGTTCCGCCAAGAAGATCCTTTCAGCACATTCTGGATGTCTTTTACTGATTGAATGTCGTATTCTTCTAGGAGCTGATGCATGATGTTGTGTTTTCCTTCTGTCATTGGTACTCTGTTTACAGGTTTCTTTTTCCATAATAAAAGCCCTCCTTATAATAAATATTTTATCATAGAAGGCCCTTCCTAACATTCTTTACAGAAAAAGTTTCACGCTCTTGTTCTGATTCTATGATAGCACAATTTTATGCTTTAGGAATTTCTTATCATAGTCCTCCTTGTGTTATTACATAAAACCATGTTTAACCTAACCTGATCTACATTTAGCTCAATGTGTACAACCGATTACATCTTTCACTATCATTATTTTCTGTTTTCATCACTTTGGCTTTAGAAATAGAACGATTTATTTTTAATGTTTCTTGTTATTATCATAACGCTTTATATTTTTTGAATTTTATATCTCTTTATCTCCTTATACTTTCTTTTTTACGAATGTTGTTGACTTCTTTTGTCTACTGTAGTAGACTATACTCAAAGTCTAATGGTGTAGACAAGGAGGGTTTGCATATGGAAATTCCAAAGATTCACGAAAGTGAATACCGTTTTTGTTTGATTATGTGGGAACATGAGCCGGTTACGGCTGTGGAACTTGTAAAGCTGTGCCAAGAGCAGCTCGGATGGAAACGAACAACTACATATACCGTGATCAAGCGTTTGGGTGATCGTGGAATTTTGAAAAATGAAAATGGGACTGTGACTTCTCTTGTTTCCAAGGATGACGCTCAGGCATCTGAAATTGATGCGCTGGTGGAAAAGAAATTTCAAGGCTCGCTGCCTGCGTTCATCGCAGCTTTTACCAAACATCAGAATCTTTCCGAAAAAGAGCTGGATGAAGTGCAATGCATGATTGACCAAATCAGGAAAGGAGGATCGCAATGAACACACTCTTTTTGAAAATCATCCATATGAGCATATCTGCAAGCTGGCTTGTCTTAGCTGTGCTGATACTCAGACTTGTATTGAAGAAAGCCCCCAAATGGGTAAATGTTCTGCTATGGGGTATTGTGGCTGTCAAACTGACTTGCCCATTCGCCATCGAAAGTCCCATTTCGCTCATGCCCGATTCCATCGGAAACGGAGCATTGATTTCGCAATGGAGGGATGATTACATGGGAGATCTTGACGTCCATCATTCCAAGTCCGTGTATTATGATGCCGCAATCGACACTGGCAGAGAGCCAATTTCTGATGGCAAGAGCAGTTATTATGTCGTAACAAAGCACGAGCAGTTGGACGAACCGTCTACCATTGAAAATACTGTGATCCCTGTTCTTTCTGCTGTTTGGCTGGCAGGCATAACGGCTCTGCTCATATACACCGCAATCAGCTATTGGCAGCTACGTCGCAAGGTAGATACCGCTATTTTGTGCAAGGACAATATCTTCCAGAGCGAGCATGTCGTTTCACCATTTGTCTTGGGTATCATCAAGCCACAAATTTATCTGCCATTCAAACTGGATGAAGCAAATCTGGAACACGTCATCGCCCACGAACAGGCGCATATTCGCCGCAAAGACCATTGGTGGAAGCCTTTGGGATTTCTTTTACTCATCCTCCATTGGTTCAATCCTTTGCTGTGGCTTGCTTATATGTTGCTGTGTCGTGACATCGAACTTGCCTGTGATGAAAAGGTAATCAAAGAGCTTGGCAACGAACAGAGAGCCGATTACACTCAGGCGCTGGTATCCTGTAGCATGAGCCATCATATGATTGCTGTCTGCCCGTTCGCTTTTGGTGAAGCAGGCGTGAAAGAAAGGGTGAAATCCGTAATGAATTATAAGAAGCCTACCTCTTGGATGATTCTGGCGTCCGTGATTGTTTGTATCGTGGTTGCAGTATGCTTCTTGACAAATCCAAAGCAGGATCGTTTCCGTCTTAAAATTGTTGTTCCTGCCGGAAGCCAAGAACAATTTGTTTATGCCGATGAAGAAATTTCTCCGCTTGGAAATCATATCACCATAACGTCTGGTGATGGACTTGGAGATACAGAAGTATTGTTGAACACTGTGCAGGTAAAAACAAAAACTGCTTACGAACCCAGATATCTCACTCCTGGTATGCCTGTAAAGATGGAAGTGGAAAAAGGCGGATGGTTCAAAATCGGCGTTCATATGCAAAATCATACAAATCAAGATAAGATCGTATATGTGAATGTAGAAAATGTTGAAATACGAACAGAAGAAACAAATCAGATAGATCTGGCGCAATATCGAACTGCGTATCTTGGCGATGCACCGAAAGTTTCACAAATCGCACAGCTTCTTCCCTATCCAAAGGATTACCATTATGCATCCATAGAACTGCAAACCAATACTGAGCCTTACGAACTCATCGTTTTTCTCTCTGGCAAAGAGTATGTACAGAAAGAAGATTTTGAGCATTGCGCAGCGACTGCCTTTGATCTCATTGGGAATATGGGTGTTATTTCCTTCCGTAAAGCCGAGACGAATGAAACAATCGCTTCTTTCACACGAAATACGGAACCGGCAGAAGATGCGCTTGACATGGCTATTTCTGCTGCCATATTGGAACATAATAAAGAAAAGTATTTCAGAGGTGCGTTTGTCTGTGAGAGTCACATTGTGTTCGCAACTGAGGAAGGCAGCAATGCCAACGCTGATATGATTGATACGCTGACTGTCTATGCAACAGCACTGTATCATGAATATGAAAAAGCCGAAGGTACTGTTCAACAAGTAAGTGGGGGTTGTACTCCTGTTGCTCTAACATTTGCAATGGAACAAAATGGAACATATACATTGCAGGAATATTGGGAGCCGAGAGATGGCAGTTATTATGCCAAAGACATTCGAGCTAAGTTTCCTAAAGAAGTTGCCGAAGATGTGCTAAACCATCAAGAGTATATCGAAGATTTGCAAACTCAGAATTATCATAAAGCATTGGAAGCTCTGAATAACACCGATGGTTTGAAGCCAAAAATCGCAGAATGATTCGATATTATTGCATCTTCTTCACTAACCCCAGTGATGATATGGATGCCCACAAAGAGGAGTACCAAGAGTGAATGCGCTATGGTCGATCCACATTGCTTTTCTGCGTTTCTTTCGGATGGGCAAACAGATTTGCGTGGACATATTATGAGAGCCGCCATTGATGACATTACACCAGAAGCCGAGTTCAGACTTCATGCACAAACAGGTCAGAAATATTTCGATGTATGGAAACTTTGGCTCAAGGGGTGAACCCCCTTGCAGGGTTTGGGGCAGCGCCCCAAGGTCTGCACACAGCATCTGATTTGTTTTTTCTCCACAAAGTCCTCACTCCCTGCTTTACAAAAAAGCCCCGAAGGCTTTGCCTTCGGGGCTTTCAACGGCTCAAGGGGTGAAACCTCCTTGCAGGGTTTGGGGCAGCGCCCCAAGGTCTGCATTCTTATTTGTGATATGGCTCTTTTCGGTTGATACGCTCCGCTCTGTAAATCTGCTCTAATAAGATCACACGCATCATCTGGTGCGGAAACGTCATAGCGGAAAAACTCAACGCCTCATCCGCTCTTTGCATCACCTCTTTGGAAAGTCCCAAAGATCCACCGATCACAAAGGTAATATGACTGATCCCATCGACTGCCTTTTTTGCCAAAAAATCCGCCAGCTCCTCTGAGCGCATACTTTTGCCCTCAATCGCCAATGCAATGACAAAGGCATCCTCTTTGATGGCTTTTAATATCCTATCGCCTTCTTTTCTTTTGATCTCCATTTCCTGCGCCAAACTAAGATTTTCCGGTGCTTTTTCGTCAGAAAGCTCTATGATTTCCATTTTGTGATACCGGCGCAAACGCTTTGTGTACTCAGCAACGGCTTCCTGCCAATACCGCTCCTTGAGCTTGCCTACACATATCATTGAAATCCGCATCTGCTTTCCCCTTTCTCTGCATCAAATGGTGATTTTCATCCCTGCCTGTGTGCGTGATGCCAGCTGCATTTTCAGCGCCCCGCCCAGCTTGATATGATGCTCCTGTAAAATACCGGATACCGTTTCATATGCCAAAGACGGATGATTGTTTTCCGCACTCAAATGCCCCAATAAAATATGCTGCATGTTTCCTGTCAGCGCCTCTGTCAGCAGTTTTCCGGCAGTTGCATTGGAGATATGCCCTCTTTCACCCAAAATACGCTGTTTCAAATAAAACGGATAGCTGCCTGCCTGCACCATTCTTTCATCATGATTCGCTTCCAAAAGCAAGAGATTGCTATCAGCAATATTCTCACGTATGGTATCTGTGACATGTCCAAAATCCGTGGCAATGGTGATTTTTTTATTCTCCGCAAAAATGCTGTATCCTACCGGATCTGCGGCATCATGCGGAATTGCAAAGGGACAAAGACATACATCATTGATGACACAGTTTTCCCCTTCATAGACATAGCAACGATTGCGTGGTGCAATCTTACCCAAATCCTTTTCCATCGCATTCCATGTTTCCATTGTGGCATAAATCGGCACATCAAACCTTCTGGAAAAAATACCGGCGCCCTTGATGTGATCTTGATGCTCATGTGTGATGAAAAGCGCATCGATCTGATCTCCTGCGATATGCAAAGATGCCAAACCATCTTGAATCCGTTTGCCGCTCAGTCCCGCATCAATGAGGATACGGGTATGCTTTGTGCCTACATACAGGCTATTGCCGCTGCTCCCACTGGCAATGCTGCAAAAATCCATGTCCGTTTCCTCCCTTTCTGCTGCATCATTCGTCTACTCTTGTGATGTCTGCCCCCAATGCATTGAACTTATGCTCTACATTTTCATAACCACGGTCGATATATTTTACATTCTCTATGATTGTTTCGCCCTCTGCTGCAAGCCCTGCCAGTATCATTGCTGCACCTGCACGCAAATCTGTGGCACACACGCAGCTGCCCACAAAATGCGGTATGCCCGTAATCCATGCTTGTCTGCCGTCAATCTCCACCTGCGCCCCCAGCTTACGCAGCTCGTCCATATATTGATACCGGTTTTCCCATACATTTTCCGTAATCACACTTTTGCCCTTGCATACACCCAAAAGCGCAGCAATCTGCGGCTGTAAATCGGTAGGGAAGCCTGGATAGCTCATTGTTTTGACATTTGCACACTGCAAAGGCTTGTTTGCCGTCACACGGATGGAATCGTCGTGTTCCTCAATGGTTACATTCATTTCATCCAGCTTTGCAGAAAGCGAATCCATGTGCTTTGGAATGATATTGCGTACCAATACATCGCCTCCGGTAATTGCCGCTGCAATCATATATGTACCCGCTTCGATTTGATCCGGTATGATGGTATACTGTGCGCCGTGCAGCTTTTCCACGCCATAAATACGGATAACATCTGTCCCCGCACCCTTGATATTGGCGCCCATCATATTCAGATAATTGGCTGTATCCACGACATGCGGCTCTTTTGCTGCGTTCTCGATTGTGGTAATTCCCTCTGCCATACAAGCTGCCAGCATAATATTAATGGTCGCACCAACACTCACCTGATCCATATAAATGGATGTACCAATCAAGCGCTCTGCATAAGCACGTACCATGCCATCACATTCCTCTACCGTTGCGCCCAACGCACGAAATCCCTTCAAATGCAGGTCAATTGGACGTACCCCAAAGTTGCAGCCGCCCGGCAAAGCCACCTCTGCTTTTTTATATCTGCCCAAAAGTGCGCCCAAAAAATAATAGGATGCACGGATTTTCTGCACTTCTTCAAATGTTGCGCAGTGCTTCGTACCGTTGGAACAGTCAATTTTCAATGTATGCTCATCTGTATACGTACAAATCCCACCCAATTTTTCTATGGTGTGACAAAGGCTTCTGACATCCTCAATTGCAGGCAGATTCTCCAATGTGCTTGTCCCCTCTGCCATAATCGCTGCCGGAATGACAGCCACCGCCGCATTTTTTGCACCACTGATGGTTACCTCTCCGACCAGACGTCTACGTCCTTGAATGATCAATTTTTCCATAATACAACATTCATTCCTTCCAAAAAATCTCCGGGGTATCTCGAAATCCATCGTTTTCTTTGCTTTGCGCTTTGTATCACATTGCAGCACCGATGCCATTCCCCTATTGTATGGCTGCTCCTTTGGTACAAAGATACAAACATCAAATTTCAAAAAACCCGCTCAGTTTTGTGCTAAGACAATCGCTTCTTTATTCTCAAAAACACTCTATCGCTTTTTGGCGTAACATACGTTATGGTACGCTCATGTATTTTTACAGAAATTTCATCTTTTTGCAAAGATAACATATTTTCTATAACATCCGATCTGTTATACAATTCCTTAGCATTTCCGATTATAGCACGAAAGCCAAGCCATGCAAAGCATTTTTTGCGATTCTATCGGCATTTGTGTACCGTTTTATAAAAGTTTTGTCTTTTTTCACATACTGTGAGCATATAAAAAGGAAACCTGCAATCCAAACAAAGCCCTCAAGCAGGTTTCCATCTGCCTGAGGGCTTTCCATACTCCTGTCACCGCCCTATATCTCAGCCATGAAAGAGTTTTTTCGTCTGATACTTTGGTTCACAGGTCAAATTGACACCCAGCTTGCCAAATACATTTTCATCTACTGCGGAAAGAATGACAGAAGAATGCACCTCACAGCATCTGAGCTTTTCCAGCTGCTGCATGGCTGCCTCTGCCTTTTCGTCTGTTGCGGCACAAATCGAAAGCGCAATCAATACCTCATCTGTATGCAATCTTGGGTTATGGTTGCCCAAATGCGACACCTTCAAATGCTGTATGGGTTCAATGATGGTAGGCGAAATGAGCTTGATATCATGATCCAGACCAGCCAATTTTTTCAGCGCATTGAGCAGCATTGCGGAAGACGCACCCAAAAGAGCGGTGGTCTTACCTGTTACAATCGTACCATCCGGCAGTTCCACTGCTGCTGCCGGTGCTCCGGTCGCCTCTGCACGCTCTATGGCAGCAGCTGCCACCGGTCTGTTTTCTATGCCGGTGCCTGCCTGCTTCATCAAAAGCTCCAGCTTATAAATCACATCCTCGCCACCGTTGCCCTTACGCTGCTCACACAATGCACGATAGTAGCGGCGGATGATTTCATTGCTGGAGGCTTCCCGCACCGCCGCATCATCCACAATGCAATTTCCAACCATATTGACACCCATATCGGTTGGGGATTTATAGGGGGACTTACCAAAAATCTTTTCAAATGTTGCATTGAGTACCGGAAACACCTCTACATCCCGATTGTAATTGACAGTGGTTTCACCGTATGCCTCCAAATGAAAGGGATCAATCATATTCATATCATTCAAATCCGCCGTAGCTGCCTCGTATGCCAAATTCACAGGATGCTGCAAAGGGATATTCCAAATGGGGAACGTTTCAAATTTTGCATAGCCTGCCTTGATGCCTCGCTTGTTTTCATGATACAGCTGAGAAAGACAGACTGCCATTTTGCCGCTGCCCGGTCCCGGAGCCGTCACCACAACCAAAGAACGCTGTGTTTCGATATATTCGTTTCTTCCAAAGCCTTCATCGCTGACAATCAATGGGACATTGCTGGGATACCCTGCAATGGTATAATGCTTGTACACCTTTAAGCCGAGATTTTCCAGCTTGCGTGCATAAGCCAGCGCACTTTCCTGACCGCCGAATTGCGTCAATACCACACTGCCCACATACAAGCCATAACCACGGAAGGCATCAATCAAGCGCAGTACATCCATATCGTACGTAATCCCCAAATCTCCACGCACTTTATTTTTCTCAATATCCCCTGCATTGATGACCAATACAATTTCCACATCTTCCTTCAGCTGCACCAGCATATCAATCTTACTGTCCGGCTGAAATCCCGGCAGCACACGGGAAGCATGGTAGTCATCAAAGAGCTTTCCGCCAAACTCCAGATACAGCTTCCCGCCAAACTGCCCAATCCGTTCCTTGATACGTGCAGACTGTAATTGCAAATACTTGTTGTTGTCAAATCCTATTTTCACCATAAAATATTCTCCCCGTGTCTATTTTCAATCCCTGATCATTCTTGTTATAGATGGAAATACCAACATGTGTCGTTGCATATATCGCACTTCCTGTCAAATTCATATCCCATTATACGCTATTTTTCTTTTCATGCCAAAAGCTTTTTTATCTTTTCCAATCAAAAAAGCTGCAAATCCTCATTTGCTTTTCCTTCACTTTGTGGATGCTGTGCATCTGTCATAGACTCCCCCTCTGCCAAAAAGCTGACCACAGAAAGACAGTACACACGTACCTCTTTTGCACCTGCACGCAAAAGCACACGGCTGCACTCCTGTAATGTGCTGCCTGTTGTAAAAATATCATCCACCAATAAAATATGCTTACCTTGTACCATATCCGGCTGTGCAGATATGGTAAATACATTTTGCAAATTTTCCCTTCTCTGCTGTTTGGATAGGCTGCTTTGCGGCACAGTATCCACACGACGCTGCAATACATTTGGTACAAATGGCAGCCCGCTATGCTGCCGGATCACACGGCAAAGCGCTTCCACCTGATTGAACCCACGGCGTCGTTTTTTCGCAGGATGCAAAGGCACCTCTGTCATATAGTCTGCCCACAAAAACCAATCGGCATAATTGTTTTGCAAAAATATCGTCATCAGCATCCCCAAACCTTCTGCATCCTTCAGATAGCCCTGAAATTTCAGGTCGGCAATCGCCTGATGCATATGTGCGTAGGAAAACGCTGCTGTACCGGCTGTAAATGCAAAGTCGGCTGTGCGGCATCTTGTACAGAGCATATCCTGCTGAATCTCCCTGCCACACATCCTGCATCGCTGTCCCTTTGTAAAAGGAATCTCCTTTGCACATATGCTGCAAAGCGTTTTGGATTGTCCAAAAGGCAAAAGTTTTCCACAAATGACACATCTGGGCGGAAAAATAAAATCCGTAATCAGCCTTCCTGCCCTCATTCCTCTGCACCTGCTTCCTGCATAAAGTCATACAAATGGCGTAAGCGCTGTACCAAGCCGGTATGCCTTGCCACCTCTTTGTCGTTATGCACCATAGATGCCACCATCTCCTGTGTACCAACCAGTACCACAAGCTGTTTTGCACGTGTGACTGCCGTATAAAGCAGATTGCGTGTCATAAGCATGGGCGGGCCGCTATGCACAGGTATGATGACTACCGGATATTCACTGCCCTGTGATTTATGAATGGTAATGGCATAAGCAAGCTCCAGCTCATCCAGCTGTGAAAAATCGTAATCCACCACCTTGCCATCGTCAAACACAATGCATATGGTTTCGTTCTGTTCATCAATGGATTGTATGCGCCCTGCATCTCCATTGTAAATACCGACGCCTTCATCGGTACGCTTTGTGCCTGTATACATCCGCCATGCCACATTGTAATTGTTTTTGATCTGCATCACCTTATCTCCCTCACGAAAGATGATTTGGCGGTATTCCTTTTCCTGTTTATCCGGTGCGGGAGGGTTCAGACTTTGCTGCAATACATGATTGAGATTTTGTACACCCAAAGCACCCTTGCGCATGGGTGTCAAAATCTGCATATCCTGCAAACCATCGCAGCCGGTAAATTTGGGCAATCTGGAAAGCACCAGCTCCTGTATGGTGGCTACCGCTTCTTCTGCAAATGTACGACGCATGAAAAAGAAATCCGTACCTTTTTCATTGGCAATGGGCATCTCTCCTGCATTGATACGGTGGGCATTCATAATAATGGCGCTTTCCTGTGCCTGACGAAAAATATGCTGCAAACGCACCACAGGCAAGCGTTCGCTATCAATCATATCCTTCAATACATTTCCCGCACCTACCGAAGGCAACTGATCCATATCGCCTACAAAAATCATGCGTGTACCGCTTGGAGTTGCACGCAGCAGTGCATGCATCAGCAGCAAATCCACCATAGATACCTCATCAATGATGATGACATCCGCCTCCAATGGATTGTCCTCATTATGGTCAAATACCTGTCTGCGTGTATCCTCACCCAAAAATGCCGTACCCAACAAACGATGAATGGTCTGTGCTTCCACGCCGGTTGCCTCTGTCATACGCTTTGCCGCTCTGCCGGTTGGCGCTGCCAGCACCACATCACAGTCCTCCTCCTGCAAAAGATGTATGATGGTATTGATGGTTGTTGTTTTTCCGGTACCAGGTCCACCCGTCACAATCAAAACCCCACGGCTCATCGCCTCCAGCACTGCCGCTCTCTGCTCCTCTGCCAAGCATACCCCTGTTTTTTTCTCCATACGTACAATGGCTTTTGCAACACCCTCCATATTGGTACACTGATATTGCTCGGCAAGCTCCAGCAGATGCTTTGCAACTGCCATTTCCGCATAGTAATACAAATTGAGATACACACCATCGACACCATCCATGCGCTCTTGCCAAATCTGGCTGTCCACCTGCAATTCACGGATGGCATTTTCGATGTGATCCGGATGGATTTGCAAAAGATCGGCTGCCTGATGTATAAGCTCCTGCTTTGGCATATAGCAATGTCCATTGCTCACGGCATGGTTCAGTACATATTTGACACCGGATTTGACACGATTGGGATGGTCGGCAGAAATACCGGCACTTGCTGCCATTTTATCTGCCATACGAAAGCCAATACCCCAAATCTCATCTGCCAGACGATAGGGATTGTTCTTTACAATATCAAATGTGCGTCCCTTGTATTTTTTGTAGATTTTCATGGCATATGCAGGAGAGATGTCAAAGTCCTGCAAAAACATCATTGCCTTACGCAGCTCATATTGCTCGTGAAAGATTTCGGAAATACGTTTTGCCTTTTCAAATGTAATGCCTTTGATCGCAGTGAGCTGCTCGGGCTTTTCTTCTATGACATAGAAGGTTGCTTCGCCGAATTGATCCACAATCTTTTTTGCTGTTTTTTTGCCAATGCCCCGAATCAAACCAGATGCCAGATATTTTTCAATGCCTGCACATGTGGTAGGCATGGTTTTGGCAAATGATGTCACCTGTAATTGCTTTCCATACAATGCATGCGTTGTCCAATGCCCTGTTACCTCAAGGCTTTCTCCGATATGTAGCTGCGGTACGATGCCCACACAGGTCATTTCCTCATCCTGTGTCACCAGCGAAAATACCGTATAACCATTTTCACGATTTTCAAAGATGATGCCATCCACTTCCCCTGTGAGCCGTAGTTCCTCCATATCGTTCCCCTCCTTAGACAATATTTTTTATCATATCATATTTCGTCAATAAAAAAAACGGATGCAAACAAATTTCTTTTTTTGTCTGCCATCCATTTGGCTGTATGTCCTGTCGGCTTTCCATCTGTTTTTGCATCATCCATGGTATTTTGTCACGCTTCATGTTGTAAAAACGATATGCTGTACGTTTTTTTATTCATTCGCTGGTCAATTTTATTCTCTTTATGAGCATATTGATACATCCTGTTCTTGCATATTTTTGTATACATACAAAAATATGCGTATCATTTATTTTATGATTTGAATCTGTGGCATTGCCCAATTATTTTTTGAATAATATAAAAAATATTTGAATATACACAGATGTATTTTTCAGAATACAGCAAATACACATCTCTACTCGTTTCTCCTGATCCCCCTCTTTGCCATAGAAAAAAGAAAAAGAAGCCAGCGGAGTTTGGGGGCACTGGCTTCTTATTTGGATTGTCATTGTAACACAGAAAAAACGAGATTGGGGGGGATGTTTTTTCTGCACGGAGGAACAATGACGAAAAGAGATGAAAAGATTGCTTTTCTGTGGAGAAAAGCAAAACGAGTATATTATTGAATCCAATATATACTTTACATATATCATGCATTATTTTTCGTCAATTGTCAAGAAAAATTCTCATGAAAATACATTATTCCACTATATTCATCCATATTTGTATAAAATTCTCCTAGGTAGATACTAGGTATACATGGTTTTCTGTTTTTTTTTGGATTTTCTGAACAAAAAAGAATTGTAAAAATATAATACGTACAGTATAATAAGTAAAATACATATCCCCCATGATATGTGAAACATCACAAAAGCATAACCATTCTCTCTCAAAAAGAATGGTATGTGTGAAAAAACAACAAAAATATTTTCCCATTTGATTGTACCACATTGCCAAAAAGGAGGTATCTCTCTATGCAAACGAAAGAATCTATGGAAAATTATCTTGAAACAATACTTTTATTGCAAGAACGCTATGGCAATGTCCGTGCCATTGATATTGCAACCGAGCTGGAATTTAGCAAACCCAGTGTCAGCAATGCGCTCAAAAAATTACGCGCTGCCGGATATGTCACAATGGTTGAAAAAACACACATTGTTTTGACAGAAGAAGGACGTGCCATTGCAAAAGCCGTATACGAAAGACATTGTGTGATTTCCAATTTGCTGATGGATATTGGGGTATCTCAAAAAACAGCTTTGGAGGATGCCTGCCGCATCGAACATATCATCACAGATGAAACATTTACTCATATGAAACAGCATTACATGAAAAACAAGTCCACAAAAGAATCGCTGTAGGCATATCTGCATACCGTTTTTGTTCATCATCTGCACAAACTACCAAAGGACAGAAAGGAAATCATCCTAATGCTGCAAAAAATCGTACTGTTTTTGAAAAAAGAAACCATACTTGTCATTTCTGCCCTTCTGGCTTTGTTCTCCGCATTTCAAATACCACCAGATGCACAATATATGACCTACTGCAACACGGATGTCCTGATTCTGCTCTTTTGTCTGATGGCAATTATGGCAGGATTGCAGGAAATGGGCGTATTCCAAAGCATTGCAAAAAATCTTCTGCAAAAAGCACAAGATCTTAGAGAACTCACCTGTATTCTCGTATTGCTGTGCTTTTTTTCTGCTATGCTGCTTACCAATGATGTTGCACTCATTACATTTGTACCCTTTAGCATACTGCTGCTGCAAATTGCTCATTTGACAGAGCAAATCATTCCCATATTGGTACTGCAAACCATTGCTGCCAATCTGGGAAGCATGTTGACACCAATCGGCAATCCACAAAATTTATATCTGTACACCGTATCGCATATGGCACCTTTGGACTTTATCATAACCATGCTGCCGCTTACACTCCTGTCGCTGGCATTGCTGCTGGTCTGCTGTATGCGTATGCCAAAAGCGGATCTGCATAGGATACCCCACACACCGCAGCAGGA
Organism: Anaerotignum sp.; assembly: GCA_020024265.1. Taxonomy (GTDB): domain Bacteria; phylum Bacillota; class Clostridia; order Lachnospirales; family Anaerotignaceae; genus Anaerotignum. The sequence continues at coordinate 16,498 of JAHHTW010000022.1, forward strand.
TGCTTTGCCCCATGCGAAATATATGATTCTGGCATTGTGCATGCTCTTTGCCGCTACACTTGCAGCGGTATTTCAGATACTGCCACACAGCCTGCTTCTTGCTGTCACACTGCTTTTTTTTGTATGCTTTTTTCGTGATGTATTGAAAAAAGTGGATTACAGCTTACTTTTGACATTTGTATTTTTCTTTATATTTATTGGAAACTGCGGACGAATGCCCATCGTTGCGGATGTGATTTCCTCCACACTTTTGGGCAGAGAAATGCTCCTTGCCTTCCTGCTTTCTCAGGGCATCAGCAATGTGCCTGCTGCCATACTGCTCTCCGGCTTTACGGATGATTGGAAAAGCTTACTGTTCGGTGTCAATATCGGTGGACTAGGTACGCTCATTGCATCTATGGCAAGTCTGATTTCCTATAAATTTTTGGTACAATCCTTTCCCGAGAAAAAAAATGCATACACCAAAGAGTTTACAGCATACAACATGGTATTTGCCGTCATTTTGCTGATGGCTGCTTATTTGCTTTGCGCTTTTTCATAATCCTGCGCAAAGCCCTTGAGTATCCCATCCAATGCCTCCCAGTTGTGGCGCAGGCGTAAAGGCTTTCCGGTTGTATCCAAGAAACAATGCTCCGATATCGCCGTACACAGCACCTGTCCTGTGGCAGCATTTTTCATTTCATAGCCAATGTGCATGAGTGTACCATTGTATTTGTGTATCTGTACCACAACGACAATCCTTTCCGGAAATCTTGCAGGCTGCTTATAGCGTACCTGTACCCCTACGACAGGCGATACAATCCCCTCCTGCTCCAGTCTGTCAAAACCCCAGCCGATCTTCTCCAAAAAATCCACACGTGCTTCTTCCATATACCGAATATAATTGGAATGGTGGACGATCCCCATTTTGTCTGTTTCATAATACTGTACTTTATGTATATATGGTTGCATATACATACCTCCTCTGATCTGGAAAACGACCGTCCAAAGCTCAGACGGTCGTATCTTCTATCGTTCTTTTGGTATTCATGATTTATTTTCACGAAACTTTTTCATCATACGCAAATCCTCACCAAAGAAATGCAGCACCTCAAACTCCCGTAAGCGTGATGTGATTCTGTCAGAATACAGCTCTGTGATATTTTGCGGCTCCAGATTGGTGGATATGATGACAGATTTTTCATGCAGCTTTCTTTCATTGAGCAAACGGAACAACTCTGAGGCGGTAAAGAGTGTGGGCATCTCTGTACCCAAATCATCAATGATGAGCAGATCTGCCTCCAAAAGTTCATCCTCCCAGCAGTCCTCCGGTTCCTCCTCATTTTTGGAAAAATGTATTTCCCCCAGCTTGCGAAAGAGCTGCCCCGCTGTCAAATACAGCACCACATAGCCTGCATCCAACAGCTCCTTTGCAATACAGCTGCAAAGAAAGGTTTTGCCCAACCCCGTTGCACCATAGAGCAGCAGATTTTTGCAATCTTTTCCAAAGTTGTCCACAAAGTTCAAACCGATACGCAATATGTTTTGTGCATTCTCTCTTGGAGAGCTTCCTTCCTGTGGATCTTTTCTTTCGCTGAACAGACGAAAATCATAATAATCAAAATTTTCCTTCTGTACAATCCGTCGTATATTGGACTGATCATACAGCTTATCCATAAGCTTTTGCTTGAAGCAGGTGCAGGGCTGATTGTCCACATATCCTGTATCCTGACATTTTTCACAAACGTATTCCAATTGCAGCGTATCGGGTGAAATTCCTGCCTCTTGCAATCGTGCCAGCTTTTCCTGTTGCAGCGCCTCCTGTCTTTGCTTTAGGCGCTCTGTGGCTCTTGCGATCTCTGAGGGCTTTTGCAATACCAGCTTGGCCGCCTGTATGCCCAAAAAAGCCAAATCCTCATCAATTTGCTTGATGCGGGGCAAACGCTGATAAACGGCTTGTCTGCGGCTGCGCAGCTGTGCTGCCTTCTCTGTACGCAGGGCATCGTATGCTCTGTGTATTTCCTTGTAAATTTGTGCTTTGCCTGCCATAGCCCTTTTTCCCCCTACCATTTATTCTGTCGTTCCTGCTCCATTTGTTTGATTTTATCATAATCCCAATCTCTTTGGGGATAATTGATAAAACGGTTGCGCTTTTGCACAGTTTTTTGTCGTACCTGCTTTTGTGCCTGCTTCTCCCGCTCTTTCTGCTCCTTCTTTGCTTCAAACAACGCATCCTGCTTCGCAACATCTTCTTCTGTGCGTACTCCCATATCATGCCAATCTTTCAAAATACTATCCGCATACGGAAAGCTCACACTGCCTAGGCGCAATATTGTACGCTCACATGCCATCACTGCCAGCTTCACAGGCATATGATACTCCTGCAACCATTTCTTGATATAGCCTTCCTCTACCTCTGAAGGCATACGTCTGCCCTGTCCAAAGGCTCGCATAATCTCTCTTGTGCCATTTTTGCGCAGCAGTAAATGCTCTGCCGCCTTTTCTGGTGTATCAATGCCTTCTTCTGCCCAGCCAATGGCTGTTTTTTCAATATAGCGCATATTGGTCTTTCCACGCTCTGCACAATAGGTCAACAGGAGTTCTATCACATCAATGGGAAGCCCCAGCCAATCGTACAGCCCAAAGAGCGTAGACAAATCATGTGCCGAAAGGCTCTTTCCCAATTTCTTTTCTGCGCTTTGAAAAAATTCCCGAATCTGTTCATTTTTCAAATACAGATCTATCTCCATCGGGGAATATTCCGGATGCTGCATGGGGCGAAAAGTACTTTTTTTCTGTATTTGCACCGCCTGTTCCTGCTGCAAAAGCCCTCTTTGCTGCCAGTATTTTTGGGCATTGCATACATCACTCTCCAAGACATCCAGCATTTGTGCAATCTGTGCCATTGTCACATCACTGCCGCTTGCCTGAATCATCAAATATACCGCTACATACAGCGGCGGCGCCTTTGGTACTTCTTCCATCACAAACTGCTTGGAAAGCCGAATTTCCTCTGCCATGGTTCTGCCTCCCTTCTATGTGTATGCCGGAAAAGGGAAACTGATGGACAACAGTTTCCCTTTTCTCTCACTCCTTGTTTTTGATATGTGCGTTAAAATAATAAATGATAAAGCTCAAAACGATCACAGTCAGCAATGCTACCATGAATATTCTCGAATCCTGTACGGCAATGAAGATTGCCAAAAGCCCCAAGAACAGGCTGATGCCATACATAATCAAAACAGCCTGCTTCTGTGAGCAGCCACGGTCAATCAAACGGTGGTGCAAATGCCCTCTGTCCGCCTGCATGATGGGTTGATGCTTTGCCATACGACGCAACATGGCAAATATGGTATCGAATATGGGAAGCCCCACACAAAACACACTTACCACCACTGCCAGCAGCGCATAGCCCTTAAACACGCCCAATATACTGGTTACTGCCAGTACAAAGCCCAAAAATGTGGAGCCGGTATCTCCCATAAAAATCTCTGCCGGATTGAAATTACGTGGCAAAAATCCCAAGCAGGCACCTGCCAGTGCCGCTGTCAGCACCACTGCCGTCGTACTGCCGGTGAATATACAAAGCACCATCAGACTCATTGCCGCAATCCCTGTCACACCAGCAGCCAATCCGTCCAAGCCATCAATCAAATTGACCGCATTTGTGACACCTACAATCCAAAGCAGTGTGATGGGTATGCTGAACGTACGCAACGCCGTTGTAAAGGGCCACAGCACAATCTGTATGCGTGTACCGGAAAATACAACGATCAAAGCTGCCACAATCTGTATGCAAAATTTCAGCTTTGCCGGCAAATTCTTCATATCGTCCACGACACCCAAGCCGGCAATCAGCATGGCACCGATGACAAATCCTGCAAACTGCTTTGGCGCCATGCTGCGGTCAAAGTAATAAACCATCAGCACCGTCACCAAAAAACCCAATACAATCGCAACACCGCCCATACGTGGCATGGGCTTTTTATGCACCCCTCTATCCTTCGGATAGTCAATCGCCCCCACCCTTACAGACAGCCATTTTGCAAAGGGCGTTGTAACCAGCGTAATGGCAAATGCCGAGGCAAACGCTGCGATATATAACAACCAGTTATGTTCCACCAAAAAAATCCTCTCCTATCTTGCGGCATAGCCACAAAAAAAGCGGCACAATGGCTCGGAGGAATCTCTCCGAGCCTTGCATGACCATATGATACACAAAGATACGTATTGTTTACTTTGTGCCAAAAATACGATCGCCTGCATCCCCCAAGCCGGGTACGATATATCCGTGTGAATTGAGTTCCGGATCATATGCAGCTGCATAGATGTCTACATCCGGATGCGCCTTTTGCAGACGTGCTACACCGTCCGGCGCTGCCAAAATACAAAGGAAAATAATCTTCTTGACACCCTTTTCCTTCAAAAATGTAATCGCTGCATCGGCAGTACCGCCCGTTGCCAGCATAGGATCTGTCAGCAGTACAATACGATCCTGTACATCATGGGGCAGCTTGCAGTAATACTCTACAGGCTCGAGTGTATCCGGATCACGGTACAAACCAATATGCCCAATCTTTGCTGTAGGCAATAAGCGCAGCAAACCGTCTGTCATACCAATGCCTGCGCGCAAAATCGGTACAATCGCAAGCTTTGCTTCTACTGTGCTGCATTGTGCTTCTGCTACCGGCGTTTGCACTGTAATCTTTGTCAATGGTAAATCTCTGGTTGCCTCATATGTCAGCAACACAGCAACCTCACCAATCATTTCACGAAATTCCTTTGCACCGGTGTTTGCATCTCGCAACAGCGCCATTTTCGTCTGTACCAACGGATGCTCTGATACAAATATTCTACTCATGGTCATATCTCCTCTCAATCGTTTCTCTCTTCATCTTCAATCTGACGGATTCTTCTGATATGACGTTCGTCATTGGAAAATGGTGTTTCCAAAAATGCCTTTACGATTTCCAATGCCAAGCCGGGACCTGTCACTCTTGCGCCCAGCGCCAGAATATTGGCATCGTTATGTTCTCTGGTTGCCTTTGCAGAAAATACATCACCGCAAAGCGCTGCTCGAATCCCCTTGACCTTGTTTGCAGTGATCGAAATACCAATGCCAGTACCGCAAATGAGTATCCCTTTATCACACGCACCACTTGCCACTGCATTTGCAACCAACTTACCGTATACGGGATAATCTACAGACTCCTCAGAGTATGTTCCAAAATTTTGATATGCGATGTTGTTTGCCTCCAAATATGCAATCACTTCCTTCATCAAGGGATAACCGCCATGGTCACATCCAAGTGCTATCATATGTTTTGGCTCCTTTCGTTTTTCATCCTTTTTTTATTCTGCATCCAAAAAGCGATAGCCTGCTGATTTTTGCAGACGATTCATAATCGCAAGACCCTCTGCTTCATAAGGGAATACCTCTGCATATACAATCTCCGCTTTTTGCGTATCAAATTCACGCAAAACCCCAAACAGCTTTGCGCCCACTTCCTCCAAATCCGCCCTGCTGCCCACAGAAAGCACAATATCCGCATCATATAATGTTTTGCTTTCTTCCGTTGCAAGTACACCGACACGTTTGCCCTCGGCACGTTTTTGCTCTACCAGTGCATTGATATATGCTGCCACATGCGTTCCACGTACCAAATACACATCTGCCTTTGGCGCATAATGCGTATATTTCATGCCGGGCGCTTTGGGCTTTTTGCCGTCTGCCGGCTTATCCAAAACCGTCGGATCCATTGCCACATCGCCCAAAATCGGCTGTATCATTTCTTTTGTGATGGCGCCGGGACGTAAAATCATAGGCGGATTTTCGCAAACATCCACTATGGTGGACTCCAAACCCCACTGCGCTTCGCCGCCATCCAATATCATATCAATTTTCCCATCCAAGTCATATGCCACATGTGCAGCACTTGTGGGACTCGGTCTGCCCGAGGTATTGGCGCTCGGTGCTGCTATGGGCAAAGCTGCCACTTCTATCAGCGCCATTGCCACCGGATGAGAGGGAAAGCGTACCGCTACGGTATCCAGCCCACCTGTCACCGCATCCGGCACAGCATCCGCCTTTGGAAAAATCATTGTCAGAGGTCCGGGCCAAAACGCATCCATCAGTTTTTTTGCTGCCTTGGGTACCTCATGCACAATCTGCTCCAGCATATCCAGATTGGAAATATGTAATATCAACGGATTGTCCGATGGTCTGCCTTTGGCTTGATAGATCCTTTTGCAAGCCGCAGCATCCCATCCGTTGGCTCCCAGACCATATACCGTTTCTGTCGGAAATGCGACCAAAGCGCCGTCTTTGAGCAGCTGTGCTGCCTGTACAATGGCTGAGCGGTCTATATTCTGAGGGTCTATCTTGCATTTTTGTGTTTGCATATTACAGGTTTGCACCACAACATTTTTTATATTTTTTGCCGCTGCCGCAAGGGCAAGGATCGTTACGGCCGATTTTTTCACCTTTGATTACCGTACGGGAAAGCTTCTGTTCTCTTGTAAATTTTCTTCTTTCGTTTTCTTCGAAAATGCCATCCCACTGAGGCAGTGCCACCAGATGATCTGCATGATATTCTACCATTTTCTTGAACAGACGTTCAAAGTCGATGTCCAAAACAACTGCTGTTTCCTCTGTCAGAGTATTCATATCAAAAGGTGTGGGCAGTACATCATTCAGTCCGTCAATGAATGCCACAATTTCCTCCGCTGTCATAGAGAAGCGTTCTGCCAGTTCCTGTACAGTGCCTTCCAGCTTGGTTACCTTCTGTCCCAAAATATATTCATAAATTTTCTGTTCCTTTGGCAGGTAGCTGTCCCAGATTGCGTCTACGCTTCTGCCTTCCTTTGAAAATGCTTTGTTCATCCAATTTTCATATAAACTCATTTGTATTCTCTCCTTTTGATTTTGAAATGCAAAAAATGCTCTCTGCAATCATAATATAATTTTGCTGACTTTGCAACCGAAAATAACAAACTTAGGCGATATTATGCCATTTCTTAAAAGAATTTTATATAATTTGACAGATATTTTGCAAAAGCGTGATATTCGCTTTGCATTTTTTATAAAACACAAAACGCTGCATTGTCAACAGCCGATACAAAGGGTAAAAAACGCAGTTCTGCTCATACAGTACCCTGTTTTTCAAAAATATATGATTTTCATGAATGTATCATTGTATCTGCTTGGAATTTCGTATATAATAAGGCAGCACACAAAAAAACAAGCTGCAAACAAGCGCCCCCGCTTTGGGGCAACATATGTATTGCAGTAATTTCAGGAGGCGATTTTTTGGCAGAAACAATAGCGAATTGGTTTGTAACAACATTTGAAGGAAGCATGGCACGGGAATGGATTGTATTTATCGTATCCCTACTTCCGATCTTGGAGCTACGTGGCGGCATCATTGCGGGCTTTGCTATGGGCATGCAATGGCTACCGACATTCTTGATTGCTTACATCGGCAATCTATTGCCCATCCCTTTTATATTGATGTTTATTCGATATATTTTTCAAATCCTCAAAAAAACACCGCTGCACGGTGTGGTAGAATGGTGCGAGCGCAAGGCAGAAAAAAAGAGTGACAGCATCCGCAAGTATGCCTATTGGGGTATATTCCTCTTTGTTGCCGTACCGCTTCCGGGTACCGGAGCATGGATGGGTGCGCTCATCAGTGTCCTTTTGGGAATGAACGGCAAAAAAACATTTCCTGTGATTATGGTAGGTGTATTGGTTGCAGGAATATTGGTTTCCATATTGTCCTTCGGACTGCTTGGCAACCTACCCATATAAGGAGGCAATGTGAATGATTGAACGTATTTCCACACCCTCCCGCACCAAAGAAATTATAGAAGCAAATGCTTTTTACTTCAAAAAGAACTTTGGTCAGAATTTCTTGATTGACAGCAATATATTGGAAAACATCGCAGCGTGCGCACAGGTAACAAAGGACGACTGTGTATTGGAAATCGGTCCGGGTATCGGCAGTCTGACACAGGTGCTTGCAGAACATGCAAAAGAAGTGATTGCCATTGAAATCGACAACAGTCTGATCCCTATATTGTCGCAAACACTCGCACCCTATGACAACATCGAAATCCGCAATCAGGATATATTGAAAACAGATATCAATGCCATCATACAGGAGAAAAACAACGACAAACCCATCAAGGTCGTTGCCAATTTGCCCTACTACATCACAACACCCATTATTATGGATTTGCTGGAAAACGAGCGGAACGTAGAAAGCATTACGGTTATGGTGCAAAAAGAAGTGGCAGAGCGTATGCAGGCAGGGCCAAAGGAAAAAGAATACGGTGCATTGTCCATTGCCGTACAATACTACTGTGATGCGCACTTGGATATGATTGTACAGCCTTCCTGCTTTATGCCTCGTCCAAAGGTTGCATCTGCTGTGATCACGCTGCGTGTTTTGCCGCAGCGCAAGGTAAAAACAGCAGATGAGGCATTGTTTTTCCATGTAGTGAAATGCGCTTTTGCACAGCGGCGCAAAACGCTGGTGAACTGCTTGGATCATCAGGGCAATCTTGGACTAACCAAAGAAGAAATCGGTATGATATTACAGGGGCTTGGCTGGGATGTACGCATTCGTGGGGAAGCACTTTCCATTGCGGATTTTGCACGGCTTACAGATGCCATACTGGCAGCACAGCAGGCGAAGGTGTAAGACCTTGGCACTCCGTCCCAAACCCTGCAAGGGACCCTTCTTTTTTGGGGCTTTGCCCCAAACCCCCAATTGGGAAAAATTGAGGTATGGTATCACAACCCCAAAATCACCACCACACACTCGTGAACCAATATACGCCATCATAACTTAAGACCTTGAGGCAATGCCTCAAGGTCTATAACGGGTCAAGGGACGATGTCCCTTGTGGGGTATTGGGGCAAAGCCCCAAGGTCTATAACGGGTCAAGGGACGATGTCCCTTGTGGAGTATTGGGGCAAAGCCCCAAGGTCTATAACGGGTCAAGGGACGGCGTCCCTTGTGGGGTATTGGGGCAAAGCCCCAAGGTCTTTGATCTGAAAAAAAATTTTTCATTGACAGGGTAGCTGCAAAATGATACAATGATTGCATAAAAATAAAAGGAACGCTTATCTAGAGTGGTCGAGGGACAGGGCCCGATGACACCCGGCAACCGGCAATGCTGCACGGTGCCAATTCCCCCGCATTCCATGCGGAAGATGAGTGCAGATATGTAGGCCCTGTTGGGCTTTTTTTTATGCCCAAAACACATACCTCGGCCCTCTGTGGAAAAACAAAGGAGGCATATTTGATGAGCAAAAGACTTTTTACATCCGAGTCCGTAACAGAGGGACATCCCGATAAAATCTGTGACCAGATTTCCGATGCCGTATTGGATACCATTTTGGCAAAAGACCCAAACGCACGTGTTGCATGCGAAACCGCAACCACCACAGGCATCATTTTCGTTATGGGTGAAATTACAACCAATACCTATGTAGACGTAGAAAGCGTAGTACGCAATACACTCAATGAAATCGGTTATAACCGTGCAAAATTCGGTTTCGACTGCGAAACCTGCTCCGTGATCACATCCATACATGGTCAGTCCCCAGATATTGCACAGGGTGTGGATAAATCCTTGGAACAAAAAAGCGGTACCGACGATAGCGAATTTGATACAGGCGCAGGCGATCAGGGTATGATGTTCGGCTTTGCATGTGACGAAACGGATGAATTGATGCCACTGCCCATTTCCCTTGCACATAAGCTGACAAGAAAACTGACAGAAGTACGCAAAAACGGAACACTCTCCTATCTGCGTCCTGATGGCAAGGCACAGGTCACTGTAGAATATGTAGATGATAAGCCTACCCGTATTGATACCATCGTTGTTTCCACACAGCACGATCCCGATGTGACACAAGAACAGATTCGGGAAGATATCATTGCACAGGTTGTCAAAGCAGTCATCCCCGCAGAGCTTTTGGATGCAGCTACAAAATATTATATCAATCCAACCGGTCGTTTTGTCATTGGCGGCCCTCAGGGTGACAGCGGTCTGACAGGCAGAAAAATCATTGTAGACACATACGGCGGCTATGCAGCACATGGCGGCGGTGCATTCAGCGGCAAAGACCCCACAAAGGTAGACCGTTCTGCTTGCTATGCAGCAAGATATGTTGCAAAAAATATTGTTGCCAGCGGCATTGCAAAGAAATGCGAAGTACAGCTTGCATATGCGATTGGTGTGGCACAGCCTGTATCCATATTGGTCAATACATTCGGCACAGGTAAAATCTCTGATGATGAAATTACAGAGCTGGTACGCAAGAACTTTGATCTGCGTCCGGCAGCAATCATCAAAAACTTTGATCTGCGCAGACCAATCTATAAGCAGGTAGCTGCTTATGGTCACTTTGGCAGAACGGACTTGGATCTGCCATGGGAAAAAACGGATCGTGTAGATATATTTCATGTATAAAAATGAGGATTCCCTATACACTAACAGAAACGAGCTTTCTGTAATCCGTATCACATAGAACAAACAAAAAGCCAAAGCTCTATAGACATTTTCGTCTGTTTGCTTTGGCTTTTTTCTCACATCAGACACAAAAATATGCTGCTTTTGCTTTCTGTGACCAAAGTCCATTGACATTTTACATAAAAAAGTCTACAATCTAATAGGATTAGTTTGCAATGGCTAACTTTTTATACATTAGGAGTGATCTCAGATGAAGCAAAAATATGATATAACCGGTATGAGCTGCGCTGCCTGCTCAGCCCATATAGAAAAGAGCGTCAGCCAGCTTGACGGCGTACAATCCGTCAATGTCAATCTGCTGCAAAACAGCATGGTAGTAGAATATGATGCGGACACGCTCAACGATGCAAAAATCATACAAGCCGTACAAAGCGGCGGCTATGGTGCATCCGTACAAGGCGAGCAGCAGGCTACGGCTGCACCAAAAAACGTTGCTGTAGAGGAAATGCACCACATGAAAAACAGATTGATTGCCTCTTTCTGCTTTTTGATTCCTCTGTTTTATATTTCTATGGGGCATATGATGGGTGCGCCTCTGCCCTCCATTCTGCTTGGGGATGAAAATGTCCTCATCTTCGCATTGACACAGCTGTTACTGACCATTCCCGTATTGATCATCAACAAAAAATATTTTGTTGTCGGATTTCAGGCATTATTCCATCGCACACCAAATATGGATTCTTTGATTGCGCTTGGCTCCGCCGCCTCTGTCGTATACAGCATATTTGCAATCTATGCAATGTCCTATTTTATGGGACACGGCGATATTCAAACTGCACATCATTATGGTATGGAGCTTTACTTTGAATCTGCCGCAATGATTTTAACATTGATTACCGTCGGCAAATATATGGAAACCCGTGCAAAGGGGAAAACTTCAGAAGCCATCAGCAGACTGATGGACTTAACACCCAAACAGGCTGTCGTCATTCGTGACGGCAAAGAAACAGAGATTCCCGTGGAACAGGTTGTCCTTGGGGATACCATTGTGGTACGCCCCGGTCAGGGAATTCCCGTCGATGGTACATTGATTGAAGGATTTTCTGCCATTGACGAAAGTGCCATTACAGGCGAAAGTATTCCTGTAGAAAAAAATGTCGGGGACTCTGTCATTGGTGCAACCATAAACAAGAGCGGCTATTTCAAAATGACGGCAACCCGCATTGGCAAGGATACCACACTTTCACAAATCATCTCTTTGGTAGAGGAAGCCGGTGCATCCAAAGCACCCATTGCCAAGCTTGCAGACAAAGTCAGTGGTGTGTTTGTCCCAATCGTCATATCCATTGCGGTATTGGCTTGTGCCATTTGGCTGCTTGCCGGCAATCAGTCCTTCTCATTTGCGCTTTCCATCGGCATTGCAGTGCTTGTCATTTCCTGCCCTTGTGCGCTGGGGCTTGCCACACCGACAGCAATCATGGTTGGTACCGGAAAGGGTGCGGAATACGGCATATTGGTCAAATCCGCAGAAGCATTGGAAACCGCTCACCAAATTCAGACGGTTGTTTTGGATAAAACCGGTACATTGACGGAGGGCAAACCCATTGTTACCGATGTGATATTGGCAAAAGGCATACTGCGTAATCGTTTGGTGGCACAGGCTGCTGCTGTAGAAGCCCTGTCCGAGCATCCGCTTGCACAGGCGATTGTCGCATATGCCAAAGAAAAGGAAATCCCACTGCCGGCAGCGGAAAATCTGGTTGCAACCGCAGGGGAAGGCATTGCGGCAACCATAGACGGCAAGACCATTTTTGCCGGCAACCTCAAAATGATGCAGCAAAAACACATTGATCTGGGTGCGCTCTCCGATGTAGCGGCAAAGCTTGCCGAGGAAGGCAAAACCCCCTTATTCTTTGCGGAAAACGATACATTCTTGGGTATCCTCGCATTGATGGATACATTAAAGCCCACCAGCAAAGATGCCGTAGACGCTTTGCACCAGATGGGCATTGATGTTGTGATGCTCACCGGCGATAACCAACGCACTGCAAATGCCATTGCCGATAAGCTCGGCATTCGTGCCATTGCAGAAGTTTTGCCCCAAGACAAGGAAAGAGAAGTCCGCCGTTTACAGGAAAGCGGAAAAAAGGTTGCCATGGTTGGCGACGGCATCAACGATGCACCTGCATTGATGCGTGCAGATGTCGGGATTGCCATTGGTGCCGGCACAGACGTTGCCATTGAGTCTGCGGATATCGTACTGATGAAAAGCGACCTGATGGATGCAGTAACTGCGATCGAACTGAGCCATGCCACCATACGAAACATCAAGCAAAATCTGTTCTGGGCATTTTTCTACAACTCTTGTGGCATTCCCATTGCCGCTGGTGTATTCTATCCGCTCTTTGCTTTGAAGCTCAACCCTATGTTTGCAGCAGCGGCAATGAGCTTTAGCTCTGCGTTTGTTGTTGGGAATGCACTGCGTTTGAAGCTGTTTACACCAAAATTCAGTAAAAAGCAAAACACAGAAAAACCCACACAATCTCATATACCAAACACAACACAGGAAACAACACAAAAGGAGGAAGCAACCATGCAAAAAGTATTGAAAATCGAAGGTATGATGTGTAACCACTGCACAGGTCGTGTAGAACAGGCGCTCAACGCTCTGGAAGGTGTGAAAGCCGAAGTATCTCTGGAAGAAAAAAGCGCAACCGTAACACTATCTCAGGACATCAGCGATGATACGCTGGTAAAGACTGTCACAGATGCCGGCTACGAAGTTGTGGACATTCAGTAAATCTGTATGCGCTTTGCAGCAAATATTTTCAAAAGAGGGCAGCTTTTGTTGCTCTCTTTTTTATTTTGCACAATCAAAGAACACCCGTATATGGGTGAAGTGGTGCTTTTGCTTCCGGCAAAACAACGGTATCTGATGTCAGGGAAATTGTATGCTATCCCCCATACAAGCTTTCTTTGCCGTTTTATGAAGCAAAAAAGACCTTGGGACGTTGCCCCAAGTCCCATAAGCCTTTCAAAAGGCTCTTTCAAGACTTGCCTGTTACGCAGTCACAATGCTGTCATGCTGTATCACAATTCCGGAGATATGATGGCTGCCATTTTCATGGCAGCCGTACATAGAGTGTAAAAGTCGTTTTTTCCATACACTGACAAATGCAGCAGCGCAAAATTCCTGATGGCAGGCAGCGCAAACCATCGCCTGATCCGGCAGTTCGGATTTGGAAATACATTCCTTTTCCTACAGACAAAAGGAGTGCTTTGGCAAAAGCCAAGCACTCCTTTTTGATTTTTTGTTTGTATCTCTGAAGCCTGATACCATGCCATACCAGTACGATATACGCACTGTATCCGTCATCATTCTGCCTCTGCCACTTGCATCCCCTGATATTCCATCTCATACCTTCCGGAAAATGTATCGCCAACCAGATAGATCTGATATGTGCCTGCGTCTAAGACCAGTGTATGTTCATCCTCTGTCACAATATCATAAAACACGATTTCTTGTGTATCTGTATTGACCATCAGCATCTTCAGCTGCCCATGTCTGCCATTGGCAAAAAAGGAAACCTTCCCCTTCTCTGTGGTCAACGTATCCAATGCCTGCACACCGCCCATCAGACCGTATTTTTGTATGATGGTGCCTTCCTGTCCATCCGGTTCCTGTCCATGTTCTTTGATATTGTAAAACATGTGATGACCATGCGCACCCAATCCTGCAATGACCTCTGCCGGCTTGGTAATCAATGTACTTTCTCGGGAGATTTCCGAAAAACTGGGAAAAAGCAAGCAGGCAATCAATACCAGCCACGAGGCACACGCCCATATCTTTTTCATTTGCTTCTCCTCCTTTTGTGGGCAACACTGCACTTAGTCTGGTGTATATTCCTTGTCGCTTGCAGAAACCAGTATTTTTTTTACATTTTTCTCAAACTTCACACGTGGCAGCATCACCATATGGTCGCAGCCACAGCACTTGATACGAAAATCAATGCCTGTACGCAGGATTTCCCACTGGTTAGAGCCACAAGGATGTGCCTTTTTCATTTGTACAATATCACCTACAGAAAACTGCATCTCTTATCCCTCCTTTACAATATGCAATGTACGCTGTGGATAGGGAATCTCAATTTTTTCTGCGTCCAGTCTGTTTTTGATACGACGACGCAGCTCTGCCTCCACTGCAATATTTGTCTTGATCCGGCATTTTGCAACAATTTTTATGGTCACAGCGGAATCGTCCAGACCGGTAATGCCTACAATTTCCGGTGTTTGCAAAATATCCTGCATATCCGTTGTTTTGGTCATTTCGTCTTCTAAAATTTTCAATACATCATTGATATTGGCATCATAGGATACGCCAACCGTCACCACAGCATTGATAAACTCACGGCAAAGATTGGTTACCGTACCAACGGAACCATTGGGTATGATATGCACACACCCCTGTGGGTCACGCAGTTTTGTAGAACGCAGTGTGACGCTCTCTACCGTACCGGTAATATTTTGTATGGTGACAATATCGCCTACGGCATAATGGTCTTCAAAGAGTATAAAAAAACCATCCATCATATCGGTCACAATGCTCTGCGCGCCCAGACCAACGGCAACAGAGCCTGCACTGGCAACAATCACAAGAGAGCTGCGGTCTACGCCCAAAAATCCCAGCACTGTACAAATACCGATAAAATACACCACATACTTTGAGATACTGGATGTGATGGAATTGAGTGTGCGTGCTTTTCGTTCTGTCATTGCCATTCTTTGTTTTTTCGTTTGTGCTGCGAAAAATTTTTTCAACAGACGATTGATGATGCGAATGAGCAGCCAGCAGCCAAACAATACCAATATCACCTTAAGCAATATAATACCAATCGAAATCGCCAACATTCCGATTTGTTCCATACTCGGCAAAAACTGCTCGTAAAATGCTTTTTCTACATTTGCAATCGCTTCTGTCGTTTCCTGCATATCGTTTCTTCCCTTCTTTACGGATGTTGATAACGCTTTGCTGCCTGCACAAAGCGTTCAAATAAAGCCATTTGTTCTTTTGTCTGCATTGCCTCCGGATGCCACTGCACCCCCACCACAAAATCATACTCCGGGTTTTCGATTGCTTCTGTGAGTGCATCTGTGCTTTTGGCACTGATCATAAAGCCGGCACCCAATTTGGATACTGCCTGATGATGCACAGAATTGACGACAATGCTTTTGGTCTGCCACAATGCTGCAAGCAGGCTGTCTTGTTGTATTTGTATACTATGTGTGGCATAGGATCGTGGCGCTTGTTGGTTATGCTTGAGTGTAGAGTGCGTCTGCACACCAATATCCTGATAAATGCTGCCACCTGTGGCAATATTCATAATCTGCATACCACGGCAGACACCGAGCAACGGAAGCGCTCTTTGCAGTGCTTCTTTACAAAGATGCAGTTCATATGCATCACGCAAGGGTGAGATTTCGCCATTTTGCAAAATGGGTTCTTCGCCAAAGAGCAAAGGATCAATATCGCCACCGCCGGTGAACAAAATCCCCTGTACAAAGTCCGGAAACGGTGTATCCGGAAAGAGCATCACAGGAATGCCGCCTGCAAGCAATACAGCATCACTATAGTTTTTGCTGATTTTGAAACGTGTTTTTGCATAAGAATAATCCGGTGTAATACCAATAATCGGTTTTTGCATATCTATTCCACCTCATTTTGGGTCAGCACATGCATGCAAATTGCCCTTTTTCATAAGTATACAAAAATCCCCTTCATTTTGCAACCACAACTCCATACAACCAAAAGAAAAGACCTTGGGGCTTTGCCCCAATGCCCCACAAGGGACTTCGCCCCTTGACCCGATTACGGACAAGGTCTATGGGATATGGGCAAAGGCTTGGCAAGTGTAAGCTCGGAAGTAAGACCTTGGGGCTTTGCCCCAATGCCCCACAAGGGACTTCGCCCCTTGACCCGATTACGGACAAGGTCTATGGGATATGGGCAAAGGCTTGGCAAGT
>JAHHTW010000023.1 GCA_020024265.1 Anaerotignum sp.
ATCTGGGGTGTCCGGTACTGGTCCATCCGGTGTATCTGGTACTGGTCCATCTGGGATATCCGGTATATTTGGTGCTGGTCCATCCGGCGTATCTTCTTCTGTTTCCATCACTATACCATCCGGCAGTGATCCATGTTCACCTGGTGCCGTATCTTCCTGAAACTCAATATTCATATCTTGGTTCACTGTTTTGATACTTCCGTCCTTCAAAGAAAGTTCAAAATGTGTATAAAGTCTATCCTTCCCCGGTTCCAGCCGAATCAAGTTCTGTATCTGTTGTTTTTTCCCCACTTCTTTATCGGAAATACTGTAACCGCCATGATCAAATGTATAAAAATAGAATTTCACACGCTCTGAGCTATATTCAAGCTCAATTTGATGTTTTTCATCCGGTTGTACCGCTGACCACAGATACAACGAATCACCTACATCCACGCCATCTTTGGAACAATCGATATTCGTATTCCACTTTCTTACTTCCATGCCCTCCGGAAGGCTCGGAAAGCGTAATTTTCCACGTACGCCTCTTGTATTCATCTTTCCGGTCTGCCAAGAGCCATCCGGATTTTGTTTCATCTGATAATCTCCGTCCATAAAGAACCAGCCGTATTCAAACAGATGATCTGGATCTCCTAGTTGGAAATCCTTCAGAACATCATTGTAAATTTTGTTGTAATAGGCTGCCATTTCAGGAGAAAAAGAATACTTAGCTTCTATTTCCCCTTCTCTGCCATGCGTCATATTCCAGACGAGTTCCTGTGTCGTGTATTGTGCTTCATCATCTGTAATTTGAAATTGACCTTTCAGTCCAAATGCATCATGGGGATAGCCCGCATAAAGAGCCAATGCGATTTTCTGTTTTTTTTCTTCTCCATAAACATTTACAAAGGGATCTTCCGATTCCAGATAATGATCAATATGTGTATACCAACATCTATCATCCTGATCTTGGTACTGAGGTGGTGTTTTGATAGTTGGGCGGCTTTTTTCATAATTGTAGCAATAGACGATGGGATCTTTTCCATCCGCACCTGTACCATCTGCAATCCGCAAACCATAATGCACTTCCCCATCCCACAAATCAATCGGCTCTTTATAGCCTTGATACAGCACATTTTGCTCTGGTGTATCTGCAAATGCCGTCATTGGAAGCATCCCAAGCAGCATCGCCGCTACCAGCAGAAAACTGCATCGTTTTCCATTGTTCTTTTTCATAAACTGCAACCTCCTTCTGAAACCATTCCTGTACATTTACTTTATCCTTTCAGTGGCTGATCACCCCCTGCGTATAAGAAAGTTGATTCTGCATATTCCTCAAAGTCCGCTCTAATTTAGTAACAGAACTTTCTGATCCCATAGAAAAACGCACGAAAACGCCAAACTCTCATGGAACTTGGTATTTTGGTGCGCATTGCTCATATATCATTTGTGTATCAAACAGAAAAAACAGACTTGTTTTTCTATCCTTTCTTAATGCACATCTGTCAATTTGCTATATATAAAGTATACCATATAGATCTGTAAAATGCAATCATTCAGGATATTCCCACTTTTTTCTATATATTTTTCATTCTATGGATATTTTGCATTTGCCAATTGCTCTCACCATAAAATGTAGTATTGCAAGACAATCTTCCCTGTATCAAATGATGACTTTTTGATTGGAGCATATCAAAAGCCCCCTTTTCTCCATAAGGAGAAAAGGGGGTTTTCTATGCTTTATGCAAGAATATTCTCAGAATTACTGAGCTGCCAATTTCTTGTAGCTTTCCAGTCTTTCCTTCGCATTCTTTTCTGTTTCTGCAAACAGTTCTTCCGCAACTTCAGGGAATGTTCTCTGCAAGGAGCTGTAACGCACTTCGCTCAGCAGGAAATCTCTGAAGCTTGCTGTAGGTTCTTTGGAATCCAGTACAAAAGGATTCTTGCCTTCTGCCTTCAATTCAGGGTTGAATCTGTACATATGCCAGTAACCAGCCTCTACTGCACGCTTGATTTCTGTCTGTGCACCACTCATACCACCCTTCATACCATGGTTGATACAAGGAGCATAAGCAATGATCAGGGAAGGCCCATCATATTTTTCAGCTTCTACCAGAGCTTTTACCAATTGGTTTTTGTCAGCTCCCATAGCAACCTGTGCTACATATACATAGCCATAGCTCATAGCCATCATGCCCAGATCTTTTTTCTTAACTCTCTTACCGGAAGCAGCAAACTGTGCAACTGCACCTACAGGAGTCGCTTTGGAAGCCTGACCACCTGTATTGGAGTAAACTTCTGTATCGAATACCAGAACATTTACATCTTCACCGGAAGCCAATACATGATCCAGACCACCATAACCAATATCGTAAGCCCAGCCGTCACCACCAAAAATCCACTGAGATTTTTTCACCAGCTGATCTCTGTTTTCCAATACATAGGAAACAATATTCTTTGCTTCTGCGTCTGTACCGGAATAGCTTTCCAATGCAGCTACCAAAGCATCCGATGCAGCTCTGGATTTTTCGCCATCTTTCATGGTATCTACCCAAGCATCCACTACGCCTGCAACAGAAGCGTCAATTGCTTTCAGATTTTCGAGCTTATCTTTCAGACCGTTTCTCATCTGTTTTACTGCGGAAGCCATACCCAGACCATATTCTGCGTTGTCTTCAAACAGAGAGTTTGCCCATGCAGGACCACGACCGTCTTTGTTTACTGTATAAGGCATAGAAGGTGCGGAACCACCCCAGATGGAGGAGCAGCCTGTTGCATTTGCAACGTACATTCTATCACCAAAGAGCTGTGTTACCAGTTTTGCATAAGGTGTTTCCCCACAGCCTGCACAAGCGCCGGAGAACTCAAGCAGAGGCTGTTCAAACTGGCTGCCCTTTACAGAGCCTTTATCCATAGGATTTGCTTTTGGAGCAACTTCATCCATTGCGAAATCCCAGTTTGCGATTTCTGCTTCCTGTGTTGCCAGAGGTTTCATTACCAGAGCTTTGTTTGGAGCAGGGCATACAACAGCACAGCTGCCACAACCCAGACAGTCAAGTGCAGACACCTGCATTCTGTATTTCAGACCAGCAAATGCAGGGCCACCCTTTGCATCTACAGCCTGGAATGCTTCCGGAGCCTTTGCAAGTTCTTCCTCTGTTACCAAAACAGGTCTGATGGAAGCATGTGGACATACATAAGCACACTGGTTACACTGAATACAGTTTTCTGCATTCCATTCAGGTACGTCTACAGCTACACCACGTTTTTCATAAGCAGCAGTACCGCAAGGGAATGTCCCATCTTCTCTGCCAACGAAAGCGGAAACAGGCAGCTTGTCGCCTTCCTGTGCATTCATAGGTTCTACAACATTCTTTACAAATTCTGTTGTCTTTCTTGCTGCTGCTTCTTCTGTATCTACGGCATTTGCCCATGCAGCAGGAATTTCTACCTTTACGGCGCCTTCTATACCACGGTCTACCGCAGCATAGTTCATGTTCAGAATGGTATCGCCCTTCTTGCCGTAGGATTTGGTAATTGCTGCTTTCATATATTCCACAGCCTGATCAATGGGGATGATGTTTGCAAGCTTAAAGAATGCAGCCTGCAATACTGTATTGATTCTGTTGCCCAGACCGATTTCTTTTGCAATTTCTGTACCATTGATGATATAGAAGTTTGCTTTCTTTTCTGCCAGCTGTCTTTTCAGTGCTGCGGGCAGATGATGATCCAATTCTTCTACAGACCAAGTGGTATTCAAAAGGAATGTGCCACCAGGATTGAGTTCTGTAACCATATCATACTGATGCACATATTCCTGTTTATGACAAGCAACGAAGTTTGCTGTTTTTACCAAATATGTGGATCTGATGGGTTTATGACCGAAACGCAGATGAGATTGTGTGATACCACCGGACTTCTTGGAGTCATAGCTGAAGTAAGCCTGTGCATACATGTCTGTATGGTCACCGATGATCTTGATGGAGTTCTTGTTTGCACCAACCGTACCGTCAGCGCCCAGACCCCAGAACTTACAGCTGATTGTGCCATCATCACCTGTTACGTCAACTTCTGCACCAACTTCCAGAGAGTGGTTGGTTACGTCATCGACAATACCCATTGTGAAGTGGTTCTTGGGTTTTTCCAAAGAAAGGTTTGCATATACTGCCAGGAACTGTGCAGGTGTTACGTCTTTGGAACCCAGACCATAGCGTCCGCCTACAACAACAGGCGCTTCCTCTGCTTCAAACAGTGCCGTACATACATCCATATACAGCGGTTCGCCCTGTGCGCCGGGTTCTTTTGTTCTGTCCAGAACAGCAATCTTCTTCGCTGTTTTGGGGATTACTTCCAGCAGCTTTGCAGCAACGAAAGGTCTGAACAGGTGTACCTTTACCAGACCAACTTTTTCGCCCTTGGCTGTCAAGTAATCAATGGTTTCTTCGATTGCTTCACAAGCAGAGCCCATAGCAATGATGACTCTGTCTGCATCGGGTGCGCCATAGTAGTTGAACAGTCTGTAATCTCTGCCTGTAATTCTGCTGATCTCACCCATATATTCTTCCACTACTGCGGGCAGCGCATCATAGAATTTATTGGCTGCTTCACGTCCCTGGAAGTAGATATCCGGGTTCTGTGCAGTACCCCTGATTACGGGATGCTCCGGATTGAGTGCATTTCTTTTGAATTTGTTTACTGCGTCCATGTCGATGATTTTTGCCAATTCATCATAATCCATCAATTCGATTTTCTGGATTTCATGGGATGTGCGGAAACCATCAAAGAAATGTACAAAGGGTACACGACCTTTGATTGCAGAAAGATGTGCAACACAAGCCAGATCCATAACTTCCTGTACAGAGTTGGAAACCAGCATTGCAAAGCCTGTCTGACGGCAAGCCATAACGTCAGAATGATCGCCAAAAATAGAGAGTGCATGTGCTGCCAGCGCACGTGCTGTTACGTGGAATACGCAAGGCAGTAATTCACCGGAAATTTTATACATATTGGGAATCATCAAAAGCAGACCCTGAGATGCTGTATAGGTTGTTGTCAGCGCACCTGCCGCCAAGGAACCGTGTACGGTACCGGAAGCACCTGCTTCAGACTGCATTTCTACAACCTTTACCGTCTGACCAAAAAGATTTTTCTTACCATTTGCTGCCCAATCGTCTGTTTTTTCAGCCATTGGGGAGGAAGGTGTGATGGGGAAAATACCAGCTACTTCTGTAAACGCATAGGAAGCGTATGCAGCTGCTTCATTCCCGTCCATCGTTTTCATTATTTTAGACATTTTTTCTCCTCCTTAACAAAAAAATTTTTATTTGTTGAACAACAGTGATGTTCACTTTGCAATAGCAGAACCAAAACAGATGCTCTTGTCATACATCATACGTTTTGTTCCAACTGTATCTATTGCTTCGTGGTTCCTGTCCATTATACAATCATTTTTTATTGATTTCAACAGGAAAATTGAAATAAAACTGTTATGTTTCTAACAAAATCCCATTTGTGCGAAATTACAATAGCATCTTTGTATTCTTATAAATCCTTATGCAAATTGAACCCTCTGTCAAAACGATGTACAAAAAAATATACAACCTATTTGTCAGACAAGTTGAATCCCGTTATTCATTTTTTTGTACAGAATCCAGTACAGTTTCTCATGTATTGCTACAAAAATATCAAACTCATACTTTTTTGTACCAATAACAAAAAGAAGTTTTTTGTATGCGGTATACAAAAAACTTCTTTTTTCCATCATATCATGCCATATGGCTGTCTTTCTATCTTATTTTTGCATCATTTCTATTATATATTAGATTGATTTTTTGAAAATCATGATGCATATCATCATAATCGCAATATGAAATCCTTCCTTTGCACCACAAACAGAAATGTTATTGCTTCTTACTTTCCATCGGTGCAGAAATCAACATACGGTATGCATCCTTCCAAATCGCCTTTGCCTCCTGATCCGGCAGCAATACCAGCTGATATACGCCTGCTTGCTCTTGATTGGAAATCAAATGGCACTGTCTTTGCTTTGAAATATAGTACTGATTGACATCTACATCTTCCACATATGCAGAAAGCTCCTGCTCCAAATTCCTTGTCGCAGTCAAATCCAACAAAGATACATATTTCTGCTCATTCAAATCAATATTAAAGCTCTTGGCAGAAAGCTTTGTACCTCGATCCACCTCACAATATAATGATATAAAGTCTGTGCCACAGTATCCTGCCTCATATCGTATGCGTACAAATGCAGGCAATTCCTCTGCCGGTGTCTGCTGTGCAGCTTCTTCTTGGCCCGTTTCCTGCTCTTTCGGGGCTTGCTGTGCCTCTGCCTCCTGCTGCGGCATTTCTTCTGCCGCTTCTTCTGCCTCCTCCGCTGCTTCTTCTGCCGCTTCTTCCTCCATTTCCTGTAACTTTTCCACCTCGTCTTTTGGCAATACGTTTTGGAAGGACGTCAGCTGCTCCAGTATATAGTCCTCCATATCCTCATTGATGCGTTTTTCATAACTCACATCGTTCAAACCCACAATCACGGGAATGGATGCCTCATAGAACCGCTCTTGATCCTTTCCGGAAAGCGCTCTGTTTGCAATAATCGGCTTTGTATTGTCCCCTGTTTTGATGGTAACCACTCTTTGCTCGCTGTCCCAAACCACCTCGGAAGCAAAATAATCCGATAAAACATCTTCCGAGATATACAGACATCCATTGATGGCTTTTGGCTCAAAGCCCAGTGTAATCGGATAATCATTGAGCTTTGCCTCCCTGCTGCCACGCTGTATGAGCAGTTTTTTTCCACGGAAAGAAATTTCTGTTGCTTTCTGCTCTGCATCCCATTTGACACTGCCGCCCAAACCTTCCACCACATTACGCAAAGGCATCAAAAGTTCCTCTGTATCGTCATAATAAATAGGCATATTTTCCATATCCGCAAGTGTTGTGGTATCACCAGCCTGCGGTGTTGCGACCTGCGGTGTCGGCACCTCCATCTCTATTTCCGGCTGTTGAATGAGGTGCATTGCAAGTGCCATTGCACCACCTACCAATGCAATCGCTGCGACAACAATGACTGTAAGTTTCTTCCATCCCATATGATTTTCCTCTTTTCTCCAAATTGATTGTATTTCCTGAATCGAAATGATATGTGACCACATACCAAAACATCCATACTTCCGCTTCGTTTTCCTCTGCCCAAAAAATCAGGCAACTGACTGCAAAAACCGCTTCATTGCCACAAAGAAAAATGTTTCCTATTCCTCTCTTTCAGTCCATTGGTAAATCCACTCGCTCAAGCGCTCCAAAAACCCTTTCTTTTCTTTCACTTCCTGATCTGACGCCTGTTCTTCCTCCTGCGGCACTTCCTCCAGTGTTTCTACCAAGCCCAAGCGCAGCATCAGCCAGCCAATGGGATCCGGCTTCTTGCCATCCTCTTGGAAGCCAAGCTTCATACAAATACGCTTGTACAAGCTTGGCTTTTCTTCCTTCACCACAGGTGCAGTCAGCAGTATTTCCCCCTTGGCATCATCCCACATAATATTACTTCCTGTTTGGTCTGCCAAATCACGCAGCTGATAATACACCTCGTTTTCATATATCAGATAGCGTATCTTCCATACCTGATCCCCTTTTTTGACCTGTACCACATTCTCCTGCTTATTCATATTCACAATCGCTATTGGCAATACCGGCTTTTGATCCAACTGGTCAAATACCTTCTTGGCATCCTTTCTGCGCAAATGATAACTTCCGTGATGATTGAGCGCCTGTACCTCCATGCATTTCCCATCGCAACATATCGTCACAGTTTCCGGACTTGGAATACGCTGTGCCAATATGGCATGCCATGGATTGGACGCATCTGGATCTGTTGGGTCCCATCCCCTCGTATCCAGCTGATTGGCATCTATGATTTCGGTTTTTTTCGGTGTCAGCGGCAGCTTTGCATCGCTGTGTACAATCCGTACCGACGTACCGGATGGACAATGGTCGTAAATCCATTTGGCATCCTCTACCGTCAATCTGACACACCCCATGGATACCGATTGCCCCAGAAGGTTATACTCCTGATATTGCAAAGAGCCCTTATCATACATACGCAAATACGGCACAGAATGAAACAAAATATCTCCCGTAATTCTTGTGGCATACTGCCCATAAACATCACCATACAGCGCACGCCATACATATTTATCCGATGTCTGAAAGGTTCCTGTGGGCGTACTGCTGCCAACAGAACAAAGAAAGGACTTCACCGGTTTGACATACTGTCCCTGTGCATCCTGTCCATATACTGTAACCACATTCTGTGTCAAATTGACTTCCAAAAAATAAGGCAGCCCTGCCGCAAATACCATTTTCGGAAGTGCTGCCCCCACCAACACACACCATGCCAACAGCAGGCTGAGTATTCTTTTTTGCATAGATTCCCTCCATTCTGCCTGCCACGTCTTTTTTATTTTTCCAAAAACGTCCCATTTCCGAGCTTGTACCCATAACTTGATTCTGTAAAAAAAGCACACATACAAATCTGTGCCTTGCAAAGAAATATACCTTGTTTTCCCAAGAAATGATGCCTGCATGATCTTGCTGCACAAACGGAAAACCTGTACATTTGCAATGATTTACCCTATTTTAGCATATTATATGTAATCTTAAAAGCATTTTTATACCGCCAGTCTGCAATTTGGCAGAAAAATATCCCTCCTGCATATCAATCAGAAAAGACATCTTCCAAAGAATACATTTGAGATATGTCTTTTCTATCTGTTGTCACACTGCTAGAACCATTTTGTACATAACCATAAAAGAAAGGGAAGCATGGCGGTTGTTTTCCATTGCTCTTTGCATTGGTTGGTCATCCATATAGACGCAACCGGATACTGCCAACAACTCCATACTGCTTGCATAACCATCAGCCTGGCTTTTAACAATCGTTTCCTTTTTTTCTACTGCATATTATGGAATTTATTGCCAAGCATCTATACACAAAAAGATTGTTCTATGATATAATAAGCCAACCAAGGGCTACACAAACATATTTTCTACATTTTACCGTATACCCTTCGTTTTTTTGCAGTATCAATTGCCATCACAAGGAGGAATGGATATGAAACCAAGATCTTCGTATGATATACCCGTCTTTGGCTGCCCGCTAAAAACGCTTTGTTCCGGCACAGGAATCCCTTTGTTTTTGATGGATCACCTGCGTCAATTAGATTTTTTGATTACACGTGAAACGTCCTATGAAAGAACTGTCGATGACTTTTTGCTACAGCTCGAATCCAACGATACGCTGCGTGAATTAAAGGAGCATCAGGACATGGTGATTCTTTTGAATGAGGAGGGTGCTTTGATTCGAGAAAATGGGAATTGGACATTGATGTTTACCCCAAGCCGTGGAGAAAAGCAAAATTTGGCAAAAGAAGCAGATTTATATGCAGTTTATGAACAACTGGAGAAACAGTACCAAAAAGGAGCCATATGTAAAGTCCCCATTCCCAAGCGTTCTTTGAAAGCGCTTGTTTCCCATTCTGCACCACTTTGCATTTTGGATGAGTTTTGCCAAAGACAAAACGGTGGCTATCTCGCAGTCGCAGAAGAAATTGTTTTGGAAGGGCCGGAACGATTGTTCCAAAATGTACCTGTATGCCGTTATCGTGATCTTTCCACTGTGGATTTAGATGAAATCGAAAATTACCATGCCATCAAAACATTGATGGAGGAATATGCATATGCATACGATAACCCTTTGCGTGCAGAAAATAATATATTGCCCATTTCCATTGCTGTTTTTGGGCCTCCTGGCTCCGGCAAATCCTTTGGTGTCAAGCAAATCGCCAAAAGCCAAGAACGTTTCCGCATCAGTTCTTTGAATTTATCGCAATATCGTTCTGCCACAGAGCTGTTTGCGGCATTGGATGCGGCATTGGTATATGAAGACCATTTGATTCCACTGATCTTTTTTGACGAATTTGATTCCGAATTGGATGGTGTTTCCCGTGGTTGGCTGAAATATTTTCTCTCTCCCATGCAGGACGGAGAATATACACTGGATGGCCGCACACTTTCAATCAAAGGTGCCGTTTTTGTATTTGCAGGCGGTACAGCGCCTTCCTTCCCTGCGTTCCTTCCGGATGATGAAGAAAAAGCCTTGGAATTTCAGCGTGTCAAAGGGCCTGATTTTGTCAGCCGCTTAAAAGGGATTTTGAATATCAAAGGGCCAAACCCTACAACTGTGACAGACCGACAGCATATGATTCGACGTGCATTGTTGCTGCGCAATTTATTTATGGGGCAGGCATATAATTTCTACTCTCCAAAAACAGGGCGTGTGAATATCTCCTTGAGTTTATTGCGTGCATTGCTGCGTGTATCCGAATTTCGGCATGGTTCACGTTCGATAGAATTTATTGTTGGCATGAGCCGAAAAGCAGGGCTTTCACGCTACACACCTTCTTGCCTGCCTTTGGCAGAGCAATTGGATATTCATTTGGACGTTAGAGATTTCCTGAGCAAACTATCCTTTGAACAGCTGATGGGGGATATGGTAGATCAGTATGCACGCATTGCACATGAAAAATATCGCAGGCAAAGAATTGAGGATGCCATCAAATTCGGAATATCCCAAGATGAAATCCAACGCATTCAGAGTGAAGACCGTATGGCAGACTGGGATGATTTAAGCGAACCATACAAAGAAAGCAAGCGTTCCCAAATCCGGTATTTAGGCGAACGCTTTGACCAATTCAACACCGGAATTGGTTTACGCCCCATCATTCCTGGTGCTGTGGACACATTATCCGAGCTGTATGGGCCTGTTTTGGAACAACTGGCAATATTAGAGCATGAACGTTGGATGCTGGATAAAAAAGCGAATGGCTGGACTTTGGGAAAATTGGACACACAATTGCGACAACATCCCGATTTATTGCCCTACGACCAACTGGATGAATCTGTACGAGATTATATCCGTGTTTCTTTACGAAATATCCCCACATATCTCAAAGAAATCGGATACGAATTATATCGCAAAACATACAATCAATAAAAACAGATGCGTCTTTATGGGTATCCATATATTGCGCCACTCAAAAATCCCTGTTTTCTGCGAAAACAGGGATTTTATATCATACACTGAGATCGCTTTGGAACAATCATCAGATTTTTGGCAGCTTACTATACTGCGCAACGGGAGGGCTTTGCAGTCCCCTGTATTTTCAAAAGCTCGCAGGCTTTGGAGGAAAATCTCCATATTTTCTTCTGCCCATAAAGCCTTAGCATGGCAAATACCATGCCATTTGCCAGCATAATACCCGATTTTGGTGCGGAAAATGAAAGCGAATATATGCCTGAGGCAGGGCTTGGGATTTTATGCGATGTCACAAATAAAAAAGGGCACATCACAAGCAACCTCTTTGTGATATGCCTTTTCTACACGTTTTCTTTTGTCAAAACGTGCAGATCACCGTATGGAGATGAGGGGAGTCGAACCCCTGTCCGAAAACCCATCCGTAAAGACCTCTCCCATCACAGTCTATCTATGTGGATTCCCCATTCATACCGCCGATAGACAGGCTGTATGAACCGGTAGCTTCATATGTCTTTTTCTGCCGCAAAGCTTAGGCAGAAAAGTGCCCCACCAAGTCGATGCCAAACACCCAAACGGTAGGAAATTCGGGGTTGACAGCTGCCGCAATTAGGCAGCGTATGCTAATTTATTATTGTCGTTTCTTTTTAAAAAAGTTTCCGGCTTGATGACGCAGTTCACCGGGCTGCGGATGGCTATCCCTACTTTCAAGACTCCCGTCGAAACCATTACATCCCCATAAATCGACGACAATATTCTTATAAAGTAAGATTTCTGATTTTGAATTCCTTTTCCGCCTGACGGCGCATATCGTTTTTGGCAATGGTTTCACGCTTGTCATAGAGCTTTTTCCCTTTTGCCAGTGCAATATCCACTTTTACAAGGCTTTTGTCAAAATATACCTTCAAAGGCACAACGGTATACCCCGCAGCCTGCACCTGTGCTGCAATCTTACGGATTTGATTTTTGTGCAACAGCAAGCGTCTGGGACGCATAGGGTCTTTGTTGAATATATTCCCCTGTTCATAGGGACTGATGTGCATATGATATATGAAAGCCTGTTCGTTTTCCATACGAATGAAGCTTTCCTTCAGACTGCACTTTCCTGCACGCAGACTTTTGACCTCTGTACCGACAAGAGAAATTCCTGCCTGATATACCTCCTCGATAAAATAATCATGGTATGCTTTTTTATTTTGGGCAATCAGCTTTTTACCGGTTTCTTTTGCCATACCATCTCACCTGCGCTTTCTGTTGTTTCTATGCCTGCAACGTTTCTTTGCGGCTTTTATTATATCATAAAACGCACTTCTTGCAAATTACATTTTTATTACAAAATTCAACAAAGGCATCTGCCTGATTTGTGCCTTTTTACAAATCGGACAAATGCCTTTGCAAGCCTCTGTTGCTTATTTCGGAAAATACCAGCCATTGCTCCATACAAAGTGCGTCCACACCCATTCTCCGGCGGACAGTACCAGTGCAAAGCATGTCAATGCAATCATCAAAAATACAGCCGTTTTATCATACAGCCACTTTGTATTTTCTGTGCTGCGCAGGCTCAGCAGCGTTTCCAGACCAAGCGAAATGAGCAGAAGCGGAGAAAGCCGTACCAGCCAGATATACGAAAATGCCGGTACAAATGTACGTATCAAAAACAATATACCAAAAGCAACCAGTCCCATACCAAGCGTCGCAGTACCAATTCTTCTTGTCTTACTGTTCTGGGTCATCCTCCTCTACCCCTTCCTCATCCTCATCATACTCGTCCTCGTCCTCTGCATACAGCATTTCTTTGTTTTTGCTTCCTTGTATCATACGCAAACCGGCATATACAATCACCACTCCAATGATCAGACGAGGCACTATTGTTTGCATTCTCCAAACATAATCATACAGATCATCCGGCAGAAGCCATGAAAGCATATTGATGAGTACTTCACACAGCTGTGACACACCAAAAACAATCAGTACGATTGCAATGAGCTTACGGCGTTTGGCAAGATTTTTTGTACAAGATGAAATTTGATTCGGCAGCAATAAAAATTGATCCTCTATGCTATAAAATTCTTCCGGCGGCAAGCTCCGCAGATGATGCACATGGAAGAAGCTATAAAACCAAATCAGCGGCAAAAACAACACCAAACGCTCGAATGCATAAAACGAAGATGCCACACAGATCAAAAGAAACAGCCCCATCAGGCTCAAACCCTGCTTGAAAAAGCCCATATACATTTCCCCTGCGCCCGGAACCAATGAGCATATAAATGTAAAAAATCCACTCTTTTTATTTTTCATAATCCAATACCTCCATCATTTGTTGTACTGTAATCTGGGAAAGCTCCCGAATCCCTGTACTCATTTCGAAAACTCCTTGCGCCAGCCGTGTACCAAATGTCTGCTGATGCTGTATGGCGGAAAGCTGTATACGCTCCGATACAGGCAGGAATACCAGAAACAGAGATGCTGCCATAGCAACGACAATTTTTAGGCGATATGCAAACCAGCCCTGCTTTGTTTTTGGTGTCTGTTTTTCCTGCTTTTGGATACATGCTATTTTCCGCATGGTACCTTGTGCCAAAGAGGGGGGCGCCTTCATCAATCCACCCTGCTCCAATGCAGCAATGATTGCCTCCAACTGTTCCGATGTGAGTTCCTTTGTCTTTGCTTTGTTTGGAAACTGCTGTATCATATATGCCTCCCCCTTCCATAGAGTTTTTGCAGCTTTGTCCTTGCACGACAAAGCTGTGTCTGCACGGTTTTGCTGTTTTTCTTCTGCTCCTGTGCAATCTCAGGCACACTTTTTTCCTCGCAGAAATGCGCTATGGCAACGCTGCGATAGGGTTCCTTTAAGCCGTTACATGCACGTTGCAGCTCCTGTGCCGCCTCCTGCGCCAGAACCTGTGTTTCTACATTTTCTGTATCTGCAAGCGTTTGCAGCAATTCTGTATTGTCGGAGGATGTATAGTGGCTTTCTTTTTTGAGAAAATCCAGACATTTATTGACCGCAATACGGCAAAGCCATGCCTTCTCATGTTGACCATCAAAACGCTCTAGGTGAGTGTATGCAGCAACAAAGGTATCCTGTGCCAAATCCTCTGCTGTAAAATAATTTCCAATCATTTTATAGCAAAGAGAAAAAATTAAGTTTTGATATGTTTCCATCCAGATTGCAATCTGTTCCTCTTTGTGGATACCCTCACCCCCTTTTGTATCTGATGTTTGGGTTTCATACTCTATAACGATGCAACCTCCTATTTTGCTTCAACTTTTTTTGAAAATCTTGGAATATTTTCTTGAGATGCTGTTTCAAACTCTGTCAGGGCTTCTTCACTGAACCACACAAAAACTTCCATCCCTTGTTCCCTTCTCTTGAACGCTCTCCCAAAACCCTGTCGGAGCTTCTCCACGAAACCACAGAAAAAATTTCATTCCCTGCCCCTTCTTACTTACTATAAAACCCCTTCACCATGCTATGGTGAAGGGGTTTTTTGAAGGGTCAAGGGACAACGTCCCTTGCAGGGGTGTTGGGGGCAGCGCCCCCAAGGTCTTTACAAATCTAAAAATTTGTCCATTGCCTCCCAAAGCTCTGTCACACCTGTTTTCTTCTCCCCGCTAAAGGGGATGAGAATATCCTGTGGCGCAAGGTTCAGTGTTTTGCGAATGATAGAAAGCTGCTTTGGAATTTGGCTGCGATTGAGCTTGTCCGATTTTGTCGCTGCAATGATGATGTCATACCCATAATGCTTGAGCCAATCATACATCATAATATCATTCTTCCCCGGTTCATGCCGAATATCAATCAAAAGAATGATTGCACGCAATGCTTCTCTTTTCTCCAAATACTCCTCAATCATCACGCCCCATTTTGCAATCTCTGTTTTGGGCGCTTTGGCATAGCCATACCCCGGCAAATCCACCACATACATCATATCATTGACAGCATAAAAATTGATGGTTCTTGTTTTCCCCGGCTGCGAACTGGTACGTGCCAATGCACGTCTGCCCAGCATGGCATTGATGAGTGTGGATTTCCCGACATTCGATTTTCCGGCAAATGCGATTTCCGGCTTGCCGTCTGTTGGATATTGTGCGAACTTTGTACCGATTGCTGCCAATGAAGATTGTTTTACCTGCATACGCTTTCTCCTTTCGCCAGTGCATACTGCAATACATCTTGCATATCCTTTGCAGATACAAATTCCAGTCCTTCTTTGATCTCCTCGGAAACCTCCTGCAAATCCTTCTCATTTTCCTTGGGATAAATGACCGTTTTGACACCTGCTTTTTTCGCTGCAAGCACCTTTTCCTGTAGCCCGCCAATTGCCAGCACACGCCCACGAATGGTAATTTCACCTGTCATCGCAACATCATTGCGTATCTTTGCTCCTGTCAAAGCAGAAAGCATTGCCGTTGTCATGGTAACGCCTGCCGATGGGCCATCCTTTGGTGTTGCGCCCTCCGGAATATGAATGTGAATATCCTTTGTCTTGTAAAAATCCGGTTCTACACAAAAACGCTCACTGTTTGCACGAATATAACTGATGGCAGCTTCTGCCGATTCTTTCATGACTTTACCCATATTCCCTGTCAAATACAGCTTGCCCGCTCCCGGCATGACATTGACCTCTACAGAAAGTGTCGTACCGCCTACCGCCGTCCAAGCCAAGCCTCGCACAATGCCCATCTGCGGTTCTGCTTCGATATGCTCCTGTACAAATTTCACTTTCCCCAGAAGCTTCTCCAGATTTTTGGTGGTCACGCTTAGTGATTTGCACTCCTGTGCTACAATCTGCTTGACTGCCTTTCTGCAAATCTGCCCAATGATCCGCTCCAACTGTCTGACACCGGCTTCTTTGGTATAGCCATCAATGATTTGTTCCATTGCATCGGGTTTGATTTTCAGCTGCGTACCCTTCAAACCATGTCGGCGCAGCTGTTTTTTGAGCAAATGCTGCATGGCAATATGCTGTTTTTCTGTTGCAGTATAGCTGCCCAGCTGTATCACCTCCATACGGTCAAGCAGCGGTCTTGGAATATGCTCAATATTGTTTGCGGTACACATAAACAATACCTTTGACAAATCATAAGGCAGTTCCACATAATGATCACGGAATGCAAAATTCTGCTCCCCATCCAGCACCTCCAAAAGTGCAGCTGCCGGATCTCCGTTGTACGATACACCCAATTTATCCACTTCATCCAAAAGCATCAGCGGATTGATGCTGCCTGCCTGTTTCATGGCATTGATGATACGTCCCGGCATAGCGCCGATATATGTTTTGCGATGTCCACGGATTTCGGATTCGTCCTTCACACCGCCCAATGACATTCGCACATATTTACGTCCCATCGCTTTGGCAACGGAAAGCGCAATGGATGTTTTACCAACCCCCGGAGGACCGATCAAACACAATATGGTCGCCTTTTCCTGTGGTGCATTTTTCCGCACCGCCAGATATTCCAGTATGCGTTCTTTCACCTTTTCCAAGCCATAGTGGTCTTGATTCAATATCGCTTCTGCCTTTTTCAGATCGAAAAGCTCATCTGTCTTTTCTGTCCAAGGCAAGCTCAGTATGGTGTCAATATAATTGCGGGATACATTGGACTCTGGAGAGGTTACTGGTATTTTCAGCATACGCTCGATTTCCTTTTCCACCGCCTGACGTACCTCATCGGGTGGATTTTTTTCCTCCAAACGCTTGCGAAATGCATCTGCATCCGCAGAAATGCCGTCTTTGTCCCCCAGCTCTTTCTGTATCACCTTCATTTCCTCTCTGAGGAAATATTCTCTTTGGTTTTTCTCAATCCCTTCTCTTGCCTTGCTTTCGATCTCACGCTTGATCTGCAAAATCTGTTTTTCATATCGTATGATATCCATTACCATTTGCAGACGGTCATAGGGATTGAGTGTTTCCAATATCTTCTGCTTGCGATCGTAAGAAATTTCCAAACCTGCCGCAATGATATCCGCAATCCGCCCCGGCTTTTTGGAAGCCTGTACACTGGAAAGCAAATCCCCCGCCGTAGATTCGGGAACCAGCCTTGCATAGTCTGCAAACAAATCTGCTGCCAGACGCATTTCCGCTGCCATATACACATCCGGCAGCTCATCAAAATCCTGTGCAAACGCTGTCACCCATCCATAGCTGCATTGCCCGTCATGCTCCATCGACTCCAAACGCCCTCTATGTATTCCATCTACGATGACGTGTGTCATATTTCCCGGCAGCTTTAATATCTGCTTGATCTGTGCAATGGTACCAAAGGTATACAAATCAGATTGTCCCGGGTCTGCATGCTCCGATTCACGCTGTGTCACCAGAAATACACGTTTATCCCCGGCATCTGCGGCATCCAATGCAGCCAGTGATTTTTTTCTGCTGACCGGAAAGCTGATTGCCATATTGGGAAATACCGTCAATCCCCGCAACGCCAAAAGCGGGATACGGACTTTTTCTTTCAGTTCTGCCATTGATTTCACCTCTATCGAAAAAATATTATACTCATATATTGAAACTGTCTGATTGTTTTTGCATAAAATCTCAAACAAAGACCTGAAACGAATTTTGTGTTTTCAGATAGCCCATAGTATACTACAATTCCGGGCAACGGTCAATTCCTAGTGCATTACAAGTATATTTCTTATCCTTCCAAATCAGGAAAAAGAAGCATATCCATATTTTTCTTTCCCTTAAAACACAAAAAAATACCGAGATACGTTTTTACAAAAAACATATCTCGGCATCTCATATGATGTTTGGATACAACAGTATTCCCACAATGTATCCACTGCCGATTGCCGCCATACCTTTGTCGCAATTGTCCTTTAATCATCATAGAAAAAGCGTTGGCATCCATATCGATACGGATGGTCATAATCTTCATATATATCCATATCAAACGGATCATCATAGAAAAAGCGTTGGCATCCATATCGATGCGCATGGTCATAATCCTGATATAGATCAACACCAATTGGCTCATAAAAATACTGCATGTATTGCATATATCGTATCGTGGAAAAAAACACAGCAATTCCAATTACGATACTCAAAACAATACCGATTGCCATATAAACCAGCGCTGCACGTGAAAAATTTCTTTTGTTTGTATTTACCCGCTTTCCAAATGCCCACATGCACAGCAATACAATATTGACAACAGGAATGATCATCAATAAAAATAACAGCATATATGTACCAAAGGACAAGGGTGTATCATCCTGTATTTCGGCTGCATCCTGCTCCTTTGCTTTTTCCCATGTATCATTCTGCATATTTTGTGCATCCTGTACCGTCTTGTCCGTGTGCTGTGTGTTTGTCTCTGCTTCCACCGGTTTTCCGCATTGTCTGCAATATACATCTGTATCTTCTATATTTGCACCACAATCATAACATTGTTTTTTCATAGAAAATCTCCTCTCATTATAGATTTTCTTTGAGTATATCCTATCTGATGGCTTTTCGTCAAATACAATTTTTCATTCTCTTCGTTTCACAGCATGCAAAGATGGTATTTGGAACACAAAATTTAGAAATTGTTCTGATCCAGCAGATGTAAAATCACAATCATTATGCTATCATAAAAGAATCAAACAGAAATTCTCATCAAAAGCGACAGAAGAAAGGAGCGCACCTAGTATGAATCAAAAATGCCCGTATTGCGGAAATGAAATGGAATCCGGCTATATACAATGTCGTGATGGTATTACATGGACAAAGAAAAAATGCCTTGTTGCCTCACTTTCCACATTGAGCCGTTCTGCTGTTCATATGGGAGTACACCGTGGCCCCTTTGCCGGCGATATTGTATCAGCGCAACACTGTGCAAATTGTAAAAAAGTCATAATAGACTATACAAATACCGCATATTGATATGGCATGGCTCTGATGCAAAAAGCGGAGAGATTTCCAGCAATCCCTCCGCAAAAATATTTTATTCTACCTTTGTAATCAACATACCGCTTGGACTTTTCGTATATGTGATGGTAAGGGTATCATCCAATTCATATTTTGACAGAGCATCAGCAACCACAGCATCCTCAAATTGAAATGCCTGTACGCTGCCATCAGACATGGTAAGCTCTACCGTATGGGAATCGGAAAGACCGCCAAATACTGCGGTTTCTTTTATTTCTTCCCCTTGTACAGAAGGCTGCTTTGCAGTATCGTCTTGGCTTGGCTGTGTCTGTGCTTTTACAGGCTCTACACTGGAAACGCTGTACAAATACATGGGATCTGTAATGTTGTCCGCATATGTATTTTCTATCAATGTCACCTTCCATGTCCCCAGCACGTCCTGCTTTGTATCTGCATACAATACTGCCGTCACTACAATATGATCTTCTGTTTCTTCTTCTACCGTAATTTCTGTTTCGCTATTTCCGGCATCGCCACGTGCAAAGATATATTCATCCTTCCCATCATCAAAACGTACACGATTTTCCATATCTTTTGGCAATTCCAACAAATCGTCATACTCTGCAAACAATGCGATTGCACTTTCCTGTACTGCCTTTGTATTGAGGCGTACCACATCGTCTTCTACGGTTGCCAAGGGATGCTCCTGCGCATATTCTGGAACATAGTATGCCAGTGCTGTCCAAAAAAATTCAGGATCTTTTGCCGCATACTTCATATCATTTTCAATCATACAGCGTACCAGTGCATCAATCGGCTGTTGCATTTTTTGCAGGGCAAGCTCCTTTTGCTTTTCTATATCCTGTTGTGTTGTCGTAGATGCAGAAACGTCTTCTGACGGTTGTTTGTTACATCCGGTCATTCCCAACAACAATACTACGGATAAGAGCATTGCAATCAGTTTTTTCATTTTTGGTTCCTCCTTCAATATATCTCTCTACCGTCTATATCCTTTTCTGGGTATGCTCTTATTTTATCAGTTTACACACATATTATAAATAATCTGTTTCAAATTTCTTTCGTTTTTTTGAACTTTTTTTCGTCAGAA
Organism: Anaerotignum sp.; assembly: GCA_020024265.1. Lineage (GTDB taxonomy): Bacteria > Bacillota > Clostridia > Lachnospirales > Anaerotignaceae > Anaerotignum. The sequence goes on from JAHHTW010000023.1 coordinate 20,054, forward strand.
ACCCCCATACCCAATACAAAACCATTGTTTTTATTTTTTCCACAGTATTTTTCCACTTATACACAGCTTGTCCACAAATCAAAACAGACTTATCCACATATGAACATGTGGATAATGTGGATAATTTTTTCCTTTTTTCAACATTTTTTGACAAAAGCCAAACATCTATCCACATATTGTGTACAAATTTCCTTGATTTGTGGATAAATACTGTTTGATTTTGTAAAATCGTATCATATGGTGTTTTGTATACAATAAAAACGATATTCCTTTGGAATACCGTTTTTATGTTTCCCTCATATTTTTTCCACTGCGGCTTTCGCTGCTTTGGTATTGGCTCTGTGCATCCGCAGCGCTTTTTCCAGCTCTACCAGCGGTAATGGCGCAACAGTCAATGCAATGGTCAATACCCACTGCTGCGTATTCAATGCAGCAGTACCAAACAGTACCGCCAATGGTGGCAACGTCATCACAGACACCTGCAACAATACCCCTACTGCAAATGCCATCAAAAGCCAGTGATTGCTGCCCAGACGAACATGGCTTAGAGAATATGCCGCACGCATATTGAATGCATGTACCAGCTGTGACATAGAGAGTACGCCAAAAGCCATTGTACGCCCTATGGTGTATTGTCCCTCCAGATCAAAATATACATGCCCAATCCCAAATGCCAAGAGCGCCAACATTCCGATCATACAACCTTCCCATACAATCTGCATCCCCATGCCGTCATCAAACAGGCTGCCCCCTGCCTTATGCGGTTTTCTTTTCATCACATCGCCTTCCGTCGGCTCCATACCCAGTGCAATCGCAGGCAAAGAATCCGTCACCAGATTTACCCAAAGCAGCTGTATCGGCAAAAGCGGAGCTGCCCAGCCAAAGAGCATAGCAACAAATATGGTGACAATCTCCCCAATATTGCTGGAAAGCAGGAAATGCACCGCTTTGCGAATATTGTCGTAAATCCCCCGTCCTTCCTTTACCGCTGCGACAATGGTTGCAAAATTGTCATCTGTTAAAATCAAATCTGCCGCACCCTTTGCCACCTCTGTGCCACTTTTGCCCATCGCACAGCCAATATCCGCAGCTTTGAGCGCAGGTGCATCATTGGTACCATCCCCTGTCATGGCAACCACATTGCCCTCTTTCTGTAGCGCCCGTACAATACGTACCTTATGTTCTGGTGCCACACGTGCAAATACCGTACAGTTTTTTGCCGCCTTTGCCAATGCATCATCGTCCATATGCTCAATTTCCGCACCGCTCATTGCACCATCTCCCTGCCGGAAAATATCCAGCTCTTTGGCGATTGCCTGCGCCGTAAGGATATGGTCGCCCGTAATCATAATCGGACGAATCCCCGCTTCTCTGCATGATGCCACTGCGCCCTTGACCTCCGTTCTCGGCGGATCTACCATACCTGCCATACCGGCAAAAATCAGTCCCTGCTCCAAGACCTCCTCCGTGATGTTCGGCTTTTCTGCCCACTGCCGGAATGCCACTGCCACCACACGCAACGCATTGCCTGCCATCTCCCCATTTACCATACGTGCTTGGCTTTTCCGCCTATGATCAAATGCCACCTGTCCGCTTCCTTCCAAGCAATAGCTGCATCGCTCCAACAGCACATCCGGCGCACCCTTTGTAACGGAAATCCAGCCATCTGCTGTATGATGCAGTGTTGTCATACGCTTGCGCTCAGAGGAAAACGGGATTTCTCCTACTCTTGGCATTTCCTTGCGCAGTGCCGCAAAATCAATGCCTGACTGCGCTGCATTTTCCGCAAGCGCCGCTTCGGTCGGCTCTCCGGTTAATCTGCCTTCGCTCACATTGCAATCGTTGCACAGTGCAAATAAATGCTGTATGGTATCACAAATTTCTGCCTGTCTGGTATCCTTTTCTCTGTAGTCCGCAATACAGACCACCTGCATTTTGTTTTGTGTCAGCGTACCTGTTTTATCCGAGCAGATGACCTGCGCACTGCCCAATGTTTCCACTGCCGGCAGACGGCGTACAATGGTATGCTTTGCAGACATACGCTGTGTGCCGATTGCCAGTACAATGGTAACAATTGTTGGCAAGCCCTCCGGAATGGCGGCAACCGCCAAAGATACGGCTGTCATAAACATGGTAAAGGGCGGCTTTTGTTGTAATATTCCCATCAGAAAAATCAAACCGCAAATGACCAGCGCCGCAATCCCCAATACCTTCCCTGTTTTCTCCAATTTTTTCTGTAAGGGTGTACTTTGTGCATCCGTATGCGAAAGCAATGTGGCAATCCGCCCCATTTCCGTATGCATACCAGTTTCTGTGACCAATACACGACCTTTGCCGTAAAGCACATAGCCACCGGTTAATACCATGTTTTTTCTATCTCCCAACGGTGTTTTGGCTGCCAGACAAAGCGTTGCGCTCTTATCCACAGGCATCGCTTCCCCTGTCACTGCACTCTCCTCTGTTTTCATGCTCCTGCTTTCCAGCACACGTCCATCCGCACAGATATAATCCCCTGCCTCCAAAAGCAGGATATCTCCCGGCACAACCTCTGTTACGGGAATTTCACGTACTGTTGCATTGCGCAAAACCCTTGCATGTGGTGCAGCCATGCTTTGCAGTGCCTCCAATGCCTTTTCTGCCTTGCTCTGCTGAAACACGCCCAAAAATGCATTGAGCACCACGATGCAAAGAATCATCACTGCATCCAATAAATCCCCTTCCCCATTTGCCAGAGAAACTCCGGCAGAAAGTATTGCAGCTCCAATCAGCAGCAATATCATAAAATCATGAAACTGTGCAAAAAACTGCCGCAGCATACTGCTTTGTTTCCCATCCTTACGCAGCTCATTTTTCCCATACTCCTTCAGCCTGCGTTCTGCCTCCTTTGAAGACAATCCATTTTTTGCATCTGTTTGCAGCTTGTCCACTGCCTCTTTTGCCTCTATGTGCCACCATTCCATATCCTCACCCATTTCCTTTTTGGCATATGGGGCAAGCATCCGCTTGTCCCTTCTGCTTCATTGTATGTGTACACGGTCAAAATTATGACTTTGGCATACCATAAAAACAGGAGGTGTTTTTGCATGGCTGTTTCCTTTCTTCTTGCACTTTCACTCAGTATGGATGCTCTGGGTGTCGGAGTGTCCTATGGGCTGCGGCAGATTCGGTTTCCTTTGCTTTCCCGCATCCTGCTTGCTGCCGAAACAGCAATTCTGTTATATGTCTTTTTGCAGATGGGTACTTTACTGTCACAGCTTTTTCCGCCTCTGCTTGGCGAGCTGTGCGGAATCGTTTTTTTATTTGGCTTTGGGTTGTTTTTATGTGTGCAGAGCTTTTGCAAGCATCCAAAATCAGGAAGCTTTTTTTCCTTTGTGCGCAAGCCCTCTGCCTGCGATACCGACCATTCCGCCGTATTGGAGCCAAAAGAAGCGCTTTTGCTGGGACTGGTACTCTCTGTTGATGCCTGCGGCGTTGGAATTGGCGCAGGTGCGGCATCGCTTGCGGTTTCTCTGCTGCCTGTACTTGCGGCGCTGCTGCAAACAGCCTTTCTCGCACTGGGCAGCCTACTGGGCAAACGCTTTTTGCAATCCAATCGTATGAACGAAAAGCAATGTGGCTTACTCTCGGGCGTCATCTTTTTGAGCATTGCAACCATGCGCCTCAGACAATTACTGTAAACATACATTTGTTCTTTTCAGAAAGCCCAATTTATGGTATACTGTAAATATCAAATGAGAAATTGGAGGTCGTTTTCATGTTCACATCCTTCAACAGCGCAGAGCTGATTGTCGTACATTCCTTGGATGTACAGGCAGCGTTGCAAAAGCTGCTTTCAGAGCATAACATTGCACATACCGTCAGCATACGCAATCCACATGATATCGGCGGTTTTTTCCCCGTTGCGGAACCTGCACAGCTGTTATCACAGGAAATGCAGTATACATTTTTTGTATACCGGAAGGATTTGCAGCAGGCACATCTACTTTTGGAAAAGGAGGGGTATTATGATTCATGTATTTAACAGAAAAGAACTTTTGACAACCTATTCTATGGATGAATACACCAAGGCAAAGGAAGTTCTGGCACAAAATCAGATTGCGTATATCATAGATACCAAAACACTTTCTTCCCCCTCTCCTCTTGGCGGTCAGCGTGACCATACGTTAGGCATTGATTTGAGCCGCTGTATGGAATACAAAATCTATGTCAATAAAAAAGATTTCGATCGTGCAAAGCTTCTTTTGCAACCATAACGTTTTTCCGCCCAGTCGTCCTTGCTGGGCGGTTTTCTTTTGACAAAGCCCACTTGGGCAAAACCAGATAGATCGGGAGGAATTTATGGAACCTATTTTTGTACGTCATACCTTTGCACCCATATTTTCATATGACAGCCGACTCTTGATTCTAGGCACGATACCCTCTGTCAAATCCAGAGAATGCGATTTTTATTATGGGCATCCACAAAATCGGTTTTGGAAGCTCATCGCATGGCTGTGTGATGCACCCATTCCCACAACGCAGGAAGAAAAGACGCAGCTTCTTTTGCGGCATCATATTGCTTTATATGATGTTGTGGAAAGCTGCACCATCACCGGAAGCAGTGACAGCAGCATACGGGATGTCACACCGGTTTCGCTTGCCCCCATTTTACAGACGACAGGCAATATTCCGATCTTCGCAAACGGAGGCACTGCACAAAAGCTCTATCAGAAATATCTGTTTCCTACTACAAATATCCCCATTACAAAACTTCCGTCTACCAGTCCTGCCAATGCCGCTTGGAATTTGGAACGGTTGCAGGAAGCATGGAAAGATGCTTTGGGTCCATTATGATTGCCATAAGCGGGAATGACAAAAACCTTTTATCGCTGTTTTTATGGAATTTGTAGGCGCTGTTTCAGAGCGCAGCTGCAAAACACGCTCTTTTTTGTCCGTTATGGAAAAACATTTGTTTGATAGCTGTTGACAAATCAAAAATACTGCGTACAATAAAACTATCTTAATTTTGTATCACAATGCAAAAATACCATCTGCATTGTGTTGCATAACTGCTATTGTATACCGGATAAAGAAAGGACGAACTCCCCATGCGTTATATTGGAACAAGAAACAAAGAAATGACGGCATCCGCTTCAGAAGCCATATTGCGTGGCATCTGCCCAGACGGCGGTTTATACATTCCGGAAAAAATCCCTCAGCTGACCACAGAGCCGGAAGCATTGTTACAAATGGATTACCGCACACTTGCCTATGAAATTTTGCGTCAATATCTGGACTTTACCCCTGAGGAGCTGCATGCCTGCATTGATGGGGCATATGACAGCAAGTTTGACACACCTGAAATCGTACCGCTTGTCAAGAAAGGGGATGCGCTCTATCTGGAGCTATTCCACGGGCGTACGCTTGCGTTTAAGGACATGGCGCTTTCCATACTGCCCTATCTGATGAAAACAGCTGCAAAAAAGCAGGGCTTATCTGAGGAAATCGTTATTTTGACCGCAACCTCCGGAGATACCGGAAAGGCAGCATTGGAGGGCTTTGCCAATGTAGACGGTGTCAAAATCATGGTATTTTTCCCGGAAGACGGTGTCAGCCCCGTACAAAAGCTGCAAATGACCACGCAGCAAGGCGACAATACACGGGTGATAGGGATTCACGGGAATTTCGATGATGCACAGACTGCGGTAAAGAAAATATTTACCGATGCGCAGCTGGCAGAAGAACTGGCGCAAAAAGGCTATCGCTTCTCCTCAGCCAATTCCATCAACATTGGCAGGCTCCTGCCACAGGTAGTATATTACTATTGGGCATACATACAGGCTGTGAAAATGGGAGAAATCAAGTGGGGGGATGCACTGGATTTCACGGTACCAACCGGAAATTTCGGTGATATTCTGGCTGGATGGTATGCTGCGCAGATGGGCTTGCCGGCAGGGCATTTTGTATGTGCATCGAACGACAACAAAGTGCTGTATGATTTCTTTTGTACAGGAGAATATAACAAAAACCGTCCATTTCATGTGACCGTATCACCGTCTATGGATATTTTGGTATCCAGCAATCTGGAACGCCTGCTTTGTCATATGGGCGGACAGGAACGGACAAAGCAGCAAATGGGTGCATTGCAAAGCGAAGGCAAATATCAGAGTGATATGACAAACACAAACATCTCCGGAGCATATGCAACAGAGGAGGAAACATTCTCTGCCATTCGTGATGTATTCCAAAAGACAGGCTATGTCATGGACACGCATACCGCTGTAGCATATGCGGCATACAAGAAATATCAGGCAGAGAGCCAAAGCAATGTGCCTATGGTCATTGTATCCACAGCCAGCCCTTACAAATTCACGAAGGATGTTATGACAGCGATTGATGCAAAATACAAGGATGGGGATGCGTTTGCGCTCATGCAGGAGCTGGAGCGGCTTTCCGGTGTCAAAATTCCTACACCCATTCAAGGCTTACAGCAGAGAGAAATCCGGCACAAAATCGTATGCGAAAAACAAAACATCGCCCAGACTGTTCGGGACTGGCTATTGTAAGACCGTTTCGACCTTGGGGCACTGCTAAGACCTTGGGGCGCTGCCCCAATACCCCGCAAACTTTTGAAAAAGTTTGATCAAAACTTTGTACGCAGTGTTTTTACAAAACACTGCTTTGGAAGAAAGGGCAGGGCAAGTGGTGCAAGGGAAGAATAGGACAAGGCATATATAAAAAAATTCAGGCGTATGGGATATTCCATACGCCTGAATTTTTGCTTACTCCTTTGGGGCTTAGGTCAGTGCCCTAAATAACAGGGCAAGAGGTGAAACCCCGTATAGGGTTTGCGACAGCCTCCCAAGGGCTTGGGGCTTCGCCACAAATAACAGGCAGGGTTTGCGACAGTCTCCCAATGACTTGGGGCTTCGCCACAAATAACAGGGCAAGGGGGGAATACCCTTGCAGGGTTTGCGACAGCCTCCCAAGGTCTGAAACAAAATCGCATACTTCTTTTGCATATGCCCAAAGCCACTGCCATACACTTCTTACTTTTCCCTAAGCAGTGTTTTGAAAAAACAATGCGTCTAAAAGTTTTGCTCAAGCTTTTTCAAAAGCTTGCAGGGTTTGGGACAGCGTCCCAAGGTCCTATAGCAGCACACCAAGGGCTTTTGTATTTAACGATTGACCATCAGTTTTTTCAAACCGTCCTGCAAGCCTTCCATACTCAAGTCATACATATCAAAGTCCTTTCGGATGATGTCATAGGTTCTTGCCCACCATCCGCCCCAATACGGACGTTCAGATGGATTGAGCCAAATGATATGCGGATATTTCTCTCGCAAGCGTGTCAGCCATTCAATCCCCGGAATATCATCACGCACACCATAGCTGTAATAGCTTCCATCCAGCAGTTCTGAAGGCTCCATTTGGGCATCCCCTACAATGATGACCTTATACTCACTACTGATATTTTTCAGTATCCAGTCTGTCGGAATGACAGACTTTGGACGCAGTCTGGGATCTGTATAAATACGGGAATAGATACAGTTATGGAAATAGAATACTTGCAAATCCTTGAAATGATTGGACTTGCTGACTGCCTGAAAGAGTGTGGAGCAAAGACGGCTGTAGTAATCCATAGAACCTCCGCTATCCATCAGCAGCATCACCTTTACGGTATTTTTGCGTGGTCTGTCGTATACGATATGTAAATTGCCTGCATTGTCGCAGGTTTCCCGAATGGTACCATCCACATCCAGCTCTGTTTTGGCTGTATCTTCATGTGTCGAGAACTGACGCAAGCGGCGCAGCGCCACCTGAAATTGTCTGGTATCGAGTGTATTGTCCGCACGGAAATCACGGAATTTTCGTTCGCTTGCCACCTGAAATGCACGTCTTTGCCCACCGGTACCACCGACACGAATCCCACGTGGGCTAAAGCCACTATTACCGAATACCGATACTCCTCCGGTACCTACCCAATAGCTTCCACCGTTGTGTTCTTCCTTCTGTTCCTCCAAGCGTTCCAAGAACATACGCTGTATTTCAGATTGTGCCAATGCGTCATTTTGCATGGCACGCTCCATATCAAATTCATCACCGGGTTTTTCCTGCGGATTTTCCAGCCAATCCAAAAGCTCCTGTGGCAATTCATCTGTAAATTCAATATCCTTAAAAAATTCCAAAAATGCACCATCAAATTTGTCAAAATCCACTTCGCTTTTTACAAGAACACTGCGGCAAAGATAGTAAAATCCGGTCAAAGAGCTTTGATGCAGCCCCAAATTGAGTGCTTCGATGAGCGTCATCCACTCATTGAGCGATATATTCAGCCCTTTTGCACGCAGCAAATAAAAAAATGCTGTAAACATGGTATCACCTGCTTCTTTACTTCATATAGCGTTTCAGATTATCCAAATCTTCATTCTTCTTCAATAGAACACCGGCAAACGGAATTTGCTGACGAATCTGCTCAGGTGAAATGCCGCTCAGCTGCAATGCCTGCAACCAGTCGATGACCTCAGAGGTGCTTGGTTTTTTCTGAATCTGGTACATACCACGAATCCAATAGAATGTTTCCAATACCTGCTGCAACAGGTTTTCTTCAATATGCGCAAAATGCACCTTAATGATTTCCTCCATCTGTGCTTCATCGGGAAACTCGATATAGTGGAAGATACAACGACGCAAAAAGGCATCCGGCAGTTCCTTTTCGGCATTGGATGTAATGATCACAATGGGACGTTGCTTTGCCTTTATGGTCTGCTTTGTTTCTGGGATATAAAATTCCATTTTATCCAGTTCCCAAAGCAAGTCATTGGGAAATTCCAAATCTGCCTTATCAATTTCGTCAATCAGTAGGATTACCTGCTCATCTGCGGAAAATGCTTCCCCCAGCTTACCCAGTTTTACATATTTTTGTATATCATCCACACCCTCATTGCCAAATTGGCTGTCGTACAGGCGCTGTACCACGTCATATACATACAAACCATCCTGTGCTTTTGTTGTGGATTTGATATTCCAGATAATCAGTTTTTTATTCAGTGCCTGTGCAATCGCCTCAGCCAGCATGGTCTTGCCTGTTCCCGGTTCCCCTTTGATCAGGAGTGGTTTTTGCAGTGCAATTGCGATATTTACAGAGCGCATCAGCTCATCGCTTGCAACATAGTTTTTACTTCCTTCAAATTTCGTTGTTGTCATAATGTACCACCTTTCGTCTGAATCATTCATCAGCGTATATTGTAAAGGAAGATATGGCATGCTGTCAATGCATTGCTGTACAGTTTTCCCAATCGGTTTACTATGATATTTGCATTTCTTGGAAAAAAACAGATTCCTATTTTTTACATCTCAAAAAAGTTCCCTTTTGGCTATTGTCAGTGCGTCTTAGATTGCATATAATGTTACTAATTGCCAATGGCGGTATTTTTGCCGCCCAAAGAAAGAAGGGATAAAATTTATGCACAAACTCACCATCGCAGTGATTTTTGGCGGGCAATCCTCGGAACATGAAGTATCCTGTATGTCAGCAGCGAACATCATCGCCTCCTTAGACCAAGAAAAATACAAAATTCTTCCCATCGGTATCACCAAAGAGGGAAATTGGCGTATTTATCACGGGCCACTGGAATACATCAAAAACTGCAACTGGCAGCCATTCAGCATAGACGCCGTAATCAGCCCGGATGCATCCAAAAGCTGTTTATTCAAACTGGTGAACGGAAAATATAAGGAAATTCCGATTGATGTCATCTTTCCTGTACTCCATGGCGCATGGGGAGAGGACGGCACCATACAAGGGCTTGCAGAACTGTCAAAAATTCCATATGTTGGCTGTGGCGTACTTGCATCTGCGGTATCTATGGATAAGGTCTACACAAAAATGATTGCCAAATCCATGCGTATTCCCATGGCGAAATATATCTGGTGTGATGGACGTACATTGGATGTACAAAAGGAAACGCTCATGAATCAGGTGGAAAAAAAGCTTGGCTATCCCTGTTTTGTCAAACCATCCAATGCCGGCTCCTCTGTTGGGATTTCCAAAGCGAAGAACCGCCAAGCCTTAGAAAAAGCATTGTATCATGCTGCAAAGTATGACAGAAAGGTTATCATAGAAGAAGCCATTGAAGGCAGAGAACTCGAATGTGCCGTCCTTGGCAATCATGAGATCCGTGTCAGCGGTGTAGGGGAGATCCTCTCTGCTGCCGAATTTTACGATTATGATGCCAAATACAACAATACAGAATCCCGCACCATTGTCCCAGCAGCACTGGATGAAAAAACCATACAGAAAATACAAAAAATTGCCGCAAAGATTTTTTATGCTGTGGACGGCAGTGGTATGGCACGTGTGGATTTTTTTGTAGAGAGAAAGACCGGACGTGTACTGTTTAATGAACTCAATACCATACCGGGATTTACCTCTGTCAGCATGTACCCCATGCTTTGGGAAGAACGCGGCATGACAAAAACAGAATTGATGGATTGCTTGATTTCGCTTGCATTGGAGCGTGACAACGGCATACGAGCATAAGGGAGAAAACTATGGATACCAGACCAATTGGTGTATTTGATTCCGGGGTAGGCGGTTTGACAGTTGTCAAACAGGTGATGAAGGTCATGCCCCATGAAAATATTGTATACTTCGGTGACACAGCACGTGTTCCCTATGGCAGCAAATCCAAGGATGCTGTCACAAAATATTCCTTGCAGAATGTACGCTTTTTGAAAACAAAGAATGTCAAGGCGATTATTGTCGCTTGTAATACCGCAAGCTCTAACAGCCTTTCTGCGATGCGTGATGCAACCGATACGCCCATATTCGGCGTCGTTGTACCGGGTGTGGAGGCAGCTGTACATGCCACCAAGAACAACCGTGTGGGTATCATTGGTACGGCAGCCACCATACGCTCCGGGGCATATGAAACATTGATTCGTAAACAAAACCCAAATATCGAGGTATTCTCAAAGGCATGTCCGCTTTTTGTGCCCTTGGCAGAGGAGGGTTGGACAGATAACGAAATTGCACGGCTCACAGCACAAAACTATCTGGCAGAAATCGTTGCGCAAGGGATTGATACTGTTGTATTGGGCTGTACACACTATCCGCTGTTAAAACGCTGTATTGGGACAGCCGTTGGGGACAGCATCAAGCTGGTAGATCCCGCAAAAGCAACTGCACAGCAGGTAAAGACCTTTCTTGCAGAACGCAATGGGCAAAATACGGAAAATAAAGAAGGTGTACGCAGATTTTATTTGAGCGATACCACAAACACATTTGCTTTTCTTTGTCAAAAAGCACTCAAATACCCCTATCAAGCAGAAATTATTGATATTGAAAAATATTAAAACCTTGGGACGCTGTCCCAAACCCTGCAAGGGGTTTCACCCCTTGACCCTTTTGCCCCCTTCGCCCTGCGAAGGGGGTTCTTCCACTCCTGTAAAGTTTCACAAACAGAGAAAACCAATCAAAATTCAATAACCTTGGGACGCTGTCCCAAACCCTGCAAGGGGTTTCACCCCTTGACCCTTTTG
>JAHHTW010000024.1 GCA_020024265.1 Anaerotignum sp.
TCCCTTGACCCATTATAAAGACCTTGGGGCGCTGCCCCAATACCCCGCAAGGGACGCTGTCCCTTGACCCATTATAAAGACCTTGGGGCGCTGCCCCAATACCCCGCAAGGGACATTGTCCCTTGACCCATTATAAAAGACCTTGGGGCGCTGCCCCTTGACCCATTACAAAGCCCTTGGGACGCTGTCCCAAGGGCTTTGGTTGTTTTTATTTTAGAATATCATAAGGTCTAAAGTCCTTATGGGGTTTGGGGCAAAGCCCCAAAATAACGGGTCAAGGGATGAAACCCCTTGTAGGGTTTGGGACGAAGTCCCAAGGTCTTAATATAGGGTTTGGGACGAAGTCCCAAGGTCTTAATATAGGGTTTGGGACGAAGTCCTAAGGTCTTAATACAGGGTTTGGGACGAAGTCCCAAGGTCTTAATGTGTAATGATTTCTACGCCGTCCTCTGTAATGGCAACAGTGTATTCCCACTGTGCAGAAAGAGAGCCATCCTCTGTATAAATGGTCCAGCCGTTTTCTGCATCCTGATAAAAGTCCTCCTCACCCATATTTACCATAGGTTCAATGGTAAATACCATGCCGGGAACCAACAGCATACCACTGCCTTTTTTCCCAATATGGCATACATAAGGGTCTTCATGAAAGCCGTTGCCTACGCCATGTCCGCCAATATCATGCAGCACAGTGTAGCCGTGGGCATAGACATGTTTGCTGATGACTTCCCCAATATCACCCAGATGCCCCCAAGGCTTTGTAGCGGCAAGCGCAAGGTCTACGGCTTCTTTTGTTACCTCTACCAGTTTTTTTGCATCTTCGCTGACCTTACCAATGCAGAACATACGAGAAGCATCTGCATAATATCCGTCCAATATGGTGGTAACATCTACATTGATAATATCACCATCTTGCAACACATCATCAGCAGAAGGGATGCCGTGGCAGATCACATCATTGATGGATGTGCAGACGCTTTTTGGAAAGCCGCAATAATTGAGTGGGGCAGGGATGCCGCCATGCGCAATGGTATATTCATGTACCAATGTATTGATTTCCTCTGTGGACATGCCTGCATGGATTTTTTCAGCAACCATATCCAGAATTTCTGTATTGAGCTTACCGGCTTTGCGTATGCCTTCCAGCTGTTCTTTTGTTTTCAAAAGTGTATGACTGGGTACCTGCTCGCCTTTTGCCTTGAGCTGTGCCAGCTTATCATCAAAGACAGCGTGGCAGAGTTTATATTTTTTGCCACTTCCGCACCAGCAAAGGTCATTGCGTCCGATTTTATGCATCATCTATCGTCCTTTCTTAGTAATATCAATTTTTTTCATTTTACCTTGTTCATGATAGCACAAAATGTGGTATGAAACAATGGGCAGGGCAAAGAAAAATCTCTGTATGGAACATATGGGGCTATATTTGACACATGCTGTAGTACAATATATAATAAAACCAATCAAACAAAAGAAGGGATGATTCAAATGGCAAACATTTATCAAAATATTGAACAGCTCATTGGCCATACGCCACTTTTGGAACTGACACGGATTGCAAAGGAATATCAGCTGCATGCCAAGCTTTTGGCAAAGATAGAATTTTTGAATCCGGGCGGCAGTGTGAAGGATCGTGTGGCAAAAAAAATGATAGACGACGCAGAAGCAAAAGGGTTGCTAAAGCCCGGCGCAACCATCATTGAGCCTACCAGCGGCAATACCGGCATTGGTCTTGCTGTTGTGGCAGCAGCAAGGGGATACCGTGCAATCATCGTTATGCCGGAAACCATGAGCATGGAACGCCGTCTGATGATGACTGCTTTTGGTGCAGAGCTGGTATTGACTGAGGGTGCAAAGGGTATGGCAGGTGCCGTGGCAAAGGCAGAGGAACTGGCAAAGGAAATCCCCAATTCTTTCATTCCTGGGCAGTTTGACAATCCTGCAAATCCACAGGCGCATTATGAAACCACAGCGCCGGAAATCTATGCAGATACCGATGGTGCGGTGGATATTTTCATTGCAGGCATTGGTACCGGGGGAACGCTCACAGGTGTAGGTCGTTATCTCAAAGAGAAAAAAACAGATGTACAAATCATTGGCGTAGAGCCTGCATCCTCTCCTTTGTTGACAGAAGGCAGAGCAGGCAGCCATGGCTTACAGGGGATTGGGGCGAACTTTGTTCCTGAAATTTTGGATACCCAAATTTATGATGAATTGATTACCGTAACAGAGGCAGAGGCTTATGCAGCAGGACGTGCAGCAGCGCAGAAGGAGGGGCTTTTGGTAGGTATTTCCGCAGGTGCAGCCATCCATGCAGCCATTGCAGTGGCAAAGCGTCCTGAAAATGAAGGGAAACAAATTGTGGTATTGCTTCCGGATACAGGGGATCGGTATTTGTCAACCCCTATGTTTCAGGCATAAAAAATATTCATAACCATAAAAACCGCAGGCAAAGGGATACTGTTCGCATACCCGATTGTCTGCGGTTTTTTTGTTTGGATCGACGACCCTTTCTGGAAAGGTGTATAGATGCTTCACAATGATTTCCGTAACAGTGCAATGCTGCTATCGTTTGTTTTTATTGTTGGGTATCATCATCAGCCAAAGAAAGTACAATACCGTAAATATCACAGTAAAACCAATAAATTTGGCAAGGCTCACACCCTGAAAAACAAAAATCAAATTGTACATCATACTAAAGCAAAGCCCAGAAACAAAGGCTTTTATGAGTTTTTCCTTCCAATCCATATATCTTCTCCTTATCTCTCCTCTGTACCCAATATAATGCGAATGTCAATACCCTCCGGCAATTCCTTTGGGACAACCTCTATTTTTGGATTTGCAAAGTAATCCATCAAATCTTCTCCCATACCATCGGCAGATACCTGTATTCTGGTATATGTCTGCTGTGTTCCGGTAAAATTTTCTGCTGCTGCCAATGTGAAGCCGTCTTCTTTGAGCTTGTTCGTATAATTCGCTGCCAGACCATTGATGTTTCCACCATTGACAACCTGTATGGTATCGCTTTTGCTGCTGTGTGCAGGGGAATCTGGGGCAGCCGCTTTTTCTGTGTAAAAAATCTGATCCACCAATGCAGAGGTTTCCTCTGCGTCGTGAAGAAAATAGGATACATTGCCGACATATTGCCCAGAGCCGGGGAGTGTCTGCATTGTGATGTTTTGCAAATTGATTTTTTTGATATAGTTTGCATATTTCACAGAGTCAGAAAGTGAAATATCCGTATGAATATCTTCATACAGTATGGAGATATACTTCGGAAGATTGGACAGTATATTTTCGCTGTTCAATACCTTTTCTGCCAATGCATTTAAGAACAGCTGCTGTACCTCAATACGTCCTTGGTCACCGGTAGGATATTTTCGGAAACGTACCAGTTGTTCTGCCATATCCCCATCCAATGTCTGCAAGCCGGCAGTCAAATGGATATGCAAATCCTGTGCAGGATCGTCATAGTCCATATTCTGCGGTACATTGACTTGCACGCCGCCAACCGTATCTACAATTTTACGAAAAGCATCCAAATCCACCTTGATATAATGGTCGATGTTGATACGCAGCAAATCCTCGATCTGTAATACCGTATTTTCGCAGCAAAGCTTCCCCTGACTATAGGAATGGATGGCATTGAGCTTTGTTACCTGATTGTAGGCATTGCCGTTTTTTTCATAGTTTTTTATGACATCATCACAAACAGATACACGTGTGTCACGGGGTAAGGACAACAAATCCAGACTTTCTGCCTTGCTGTCATAATGAATGACAAACATGACGTCTGTTCTGCTTCCATCTTTATCTGTACCGAATACCGCAACATTCATTTTGATATCACGCTTCAAAAGGGCATCCAATATATGCAGGTCGGAGCCTTGTATGGCACCGGAATGGTTACCGGCAAACGGAAGCTCCCCTGTTATTTTATAATAAGCAAATACTGCACCGCTAGAAAGCAGCAAAAATGCAAATACCATAGAAACAACAATCTTGAAAAAGGTGCGTATGGGATGAAAGGCTTTCCGCCTTTTCTGCGTTGCATGGTGTCTGCCCCTTTGTGCAGGTTGCTTCGGTTTTTGCCGATGGCTGTGTCGGGCATCTGCATCAGCATAGTCGGTATCATAGTATTGGTTGTGGTACTTTCGATCATTTCGGTTCATGCTATCACCCATTCTGTTATTTATTCATTTGGATCCGAACTGCTTTCCTATGCGATAGAACTATCTGCATCGGATGGAGTATCTTCTTGTATAGGCTCGTCCACAGAAGGCGTTATGCCATAAATTCGGTAGTCAATCAGTTCTTTTGTGCCTTCCTCATCTAAATCGAAGTATGCGCCACCTTCCCCTGGAATGGTGTCTGTTGTGACTGTGGAGGGATCGATTTTGGCAAGGTATGTAGCATAGCGCAAAGCTTCGGAGATCGGCATATCGGTTTCCGCTTTTTCCAATGCGAGGCGAATCATACCATTGAGATTTTTGAGCAATGTTTCGCTGTTTGTGATATGAGATATCATCGCTTTGAGGAATTGTTGCTGTACCTCGATGCGTTTCAAATCGCCTGCGGCATAGCCGGAGCGGAAACGCACCAGCATCTCTGCCTGTTCGCCTGTGAGCACCTGCTCGCCGGGAGCCAAATCAATGTATAGCCCCTGTTGCGGATCACGATAATACAGGCGTTCTTCCACATGAAAGGGGACACCGCCCACTTCATCAACCAAGCTCTGGAATACGTCCAGATTTACCTTTACATAGTAATCAATATCTATGCCCAGTATTTCTTCCAGCATGGCTACAGAGAATGCACAGCGATTGCCTTCACCCGCATAGGCATGGACTTCGGTTAATTTACATTGACCATATACACCATTGCGATTGGGTACCGTACGATCATGCTCCTCGAGATAATCTGTCATTTCGGTTGTCATGGTGACACGTGTATCACGTGGTATGGAAATCAGATTGAGTGTATGGTCTTTGGTATGAAAGCTGGCAATGATATTGACATCGGTACGGAACCCATCTTTATCTGTACCCAATATTGCAACATTCAATACCTCATCTATCTGTTCGGATGGTTTTGCACTTGCAACGAAGTCGGAATGTTCTGCATTACCAAAGAGATGCAATACAGAGGAAATTCGGAAAGCAGCAAATGCAAGCATACCAAGCAAAAGAAAAACAATAAAAAAGAGAATAAGCCTTGTGCGTTTACGCTTCATCTCTTGCTGTGATTTATGGTTACGCTGCATACGTATCCCAACAGGTTGTCCTTGTCGTTGCTGTGCTTGTCGTTGTTGTGCCATATACTGTTGTTTTCTGCGATAAAGCTCCTCCTGTTGCCTGCGCTGCAAAGCCTCTTGCTGCTGTTTTCTGAGGTATGCGGCTTCCTGCTGTTTGCGCCGATAAAGTTCCTCCTGCTGTCTGCGCCGGTATTCCTGCTCGGTATTGGGCATCTGGCGGTTGGTACGATATTGACGGTCTGTCCGGTTTTCTTTCATGGTTACAACTCCTAAAAAGCATACTCTGCCAAAAGCAATGTGATACTGATGTTTACTTGTATTGAAAAATATTATTTTACCATTATAGCAAACCCCGCACTTTCTGACAACGACAAAGCGCAAATCCAAGAAACTTTATCCATTCTATACGATTTGCAAGAAGAATGTGGAAAGCTTTTGTAAAAAAAATGACAGTATTTGTGCTTTTCCCGAAAAAAAAGACCTTGGAGCAAAGCTCCAAGGTCTTGATCTTAATGATTGTGTTCTCCACACTCGTGTGCATGTTCGTGATTGTGACAGATGGAACCGGTGGACTGTAAATTACCTGCCAGATAGCTTTCCACGTTCTGACGGGCATCGCCCTGTGCGCCGATGATTACCTCAATGTTTCGGCTATTGAAAATTTCTACGGCGCCACCACCCATGCCTCCGGAAATGATGACTTCTACGCCCATATCACCTAAAAAATTGGGCAGGAAACCGGGTTTGTGCCCAGGATTGGGTGTTGCGCTTTCTGCGGTGATGACATTGTTTTCTGTATCATAAATGCGGAATGTTTCACAATGTCCAAAATGTCCTGCGACTTCTGTTCCCATACAAGCGACTGCGATTTTCATAATTCATTTCTCCTTTTCTAAAATATATGGTTGTTTATATTTGAGATTTATATAGAACATCCTTTGGGCAGGCAAAGCCTCCAAACGATGTCACATGAACGATTTTCCGTATGCATTTGCCCGCATACCGGATGTGTCAGGTTTTTGCGGAATGGTGCATCCATGCGTATGCCATGCTCCATGGGCAAGAAAAGCATCATTCTCTGGGTAAGTATCCATCCATATGGTGATTGATATATGCGGCGGTATCTATAAATATTGCAAGGTATTTTGATAAACACTGTAAAGCGCATCTCTTGCAGGACAGTTGATATCGGCAAGGGACATACCGTTATTGATGGCTTTGCTTGCCTGTTTGTCAAAGGGAATCTGTCCGACAAACGGAATGTTGTTTTCCTTGCAAAAATCTATAATCATGTTTGTTTTATCCAAACTCAGATCATATTTGTTGACGCATACGACAGCCTTTGTTTGGAACATGTCTGCCGTATGCAGGATGCGTTTCATGTCGCTTAAGCCGGAAAGAGAAGGCTCTGCAACAATCAATACCAAGTCCACGCCGTTGATGGAAGCAATGACAGGGCATCCGATGCCTGGAGAACCATCGAGGATGGCAAGCGGCGTTTCGGGTGCGGCTGCATCTGTGAGCGCTGTTTTTACGGCAGTCACAAGCTTTCCGGAATTGCCACGTCCCATTTTCAGCTTGGCACTGGAAAATATCTTGCTGTCACGATACAATGTCAGTTCACCGGCGACATCGGGCTGCAATGCAGCAGCGCTGGAGGGACAGACATAGGCGCAAACGCCACAACCTTCGCAGGCATATTCGTTTATGGCATAGCTTCCGTTTGTTTGTTTGATGGCTCCAAAACGGCAGGCTTGCATACAAGCACCGCAGCCGATACAGCTTTCGCTGTGTATGTGGGCTTTTTCGGAACCATAATAATCAGAGATGGTTGGCTCTTGTGCGAAGCTGGAAACAATATGTAAATTTGGGGCATCCACATCACAGTCTGCAAATGCCTGTGCATTTGCAAAGCGGATGAATGCAGCGGTTGTTGTGGTTTTTCCGGTACCGCCTTTACCGCTTAAAATCAATAGCTTTTTCATATCGTTGCTTCACCACCAATCTGCTGTAAGATATCTGCAAACTGTTCTGCCGTTCGTTGATCGTGCAAAGAAGCAATTTTGCCGTCTGCACAAAGCTGTGCCAAGTCCTCTCGAAACCCGATCCGCTGTAAGATCGGAATGTTTTGCTCCAAACAGAAATTTTCCAATGGGGCATACGGCATATCTGCCTTGTTGATGACGATGCCGCATTTTTTATTCAAGAGCCGCACCAATTCATAGACCATTTGCAGGTTATGGAATCCAAAAGCGGTTGGCTCTACCACAAGCAGTGCGTAGTCTGCTGCGGCAACACTTTCCATTACGGAGCATCCGCTGCCGGGTGGGCAGTCGATGAGTACAAAGCCGTTTTGTGAAAATCCCTTTTCCAGCGCTGCCCGAATGACAGGTATGGCAGAGGCTTCGCCGGTATTTAAGATACCGGTAATGACACGGATGCTGTCATGCATTCCGATTTCCAATTGCCCAACGAGGTGGGGTTGTTCGCCGATGGCATGCTTTGGACAGACGATTTGACATCCACCGCAGGAATGACAGATTTCGGAAAAAAGCAGAGGTTTTTGCTTGATATAGACCAGTGCGTGAAAATGACAGAAATCTACACATTTACGGCAGCCGGTACATTTTTCCGCATCAAACAATGGCAGAAGCGTATGGACTTCCTCGCTTTGTACATGGGTAGGCTGAAAAAACAGTCTGCCGTTTGGCTCCTCTACATCGCAGTCGATATATGTGACGGCGGGTTGTGTTTTGGCAGCAGCATGGGAGAGATTGACCGAAACGAACGTCTTTCCGGTACCGCCCTTGCCGCTGAGTACAGCGACCTTCATTGTATACCATGGAATCCAGCATGGAAATGATCCAGTACTGAGAGTTTCCCCTCCTGCAAAGCGGCTGCATTTGCCAGCGCATCTTCGCCTTCCGATTTGTAAATGGTGATCTCGGCAGCCTGCAAAACATTGGCAGCATTTTGTCCCAGACGTACGGTGATGAGTGCATTGGCATCATGGTCTATGATCCATTGTGCAGCCTTTAAGCCGGCGCCGCCGTCTGCCTGTGCGGCAGGATTTGGTACCGTATCATGGGTATTTGCATCGGTATCGCAAAAGAGCATAAAGGGCGCTCGTGCAAAAGATACACAGACATTTTTCTTATTTTCATCCAGTGGAATTGCGATGATCATTTATGAAATACCTCCTTGTCATTATTGGCATATGTCATTTATGAGTTGAGTATAGTCTTATTATTGGCATATGTCAATAATATAATGCGATTTTTCATAAGATTTTTTCGAGGACTGCAAATGCAGATCGCAATCAGACAGGACAACGGGTTTTCTGTATTTCAATAAGGTTACAAAATTATTAAACTTTGTTTATCCAAAGGAAAAAAAGAGGGATTTGTGTTATGATAATCAAATGGCAGCATGTAGCTGGAATATCATAGCCCAAGCCAATACAAGATGTGAAAAAAGACGGATATATAGGGAAAACCAAAGCCGTCTGAATATGGTAGTGGGGTATGATATGTCTTTTCAAAAATCATATTACCAAGGAATGTATAGATATATAAGCATACACAAGCGAAAGGCAATATGGATGGTATATCGCACAGCAGTACAAAAGGAGTGAATGGGAAAATGAAAAAAAAGTATTATTGGGCAAAACGTATGATGGCAGCAGCTTTGTCTGTGATGCTCATATCCGGTGCGGGGGGCGTTTTTTCGGTATATGCAGCACAGACCGTATATCAGAACCGTACAAAAGAAACCATCACACGTGGTGTCACATATGAACATAACAGCCGTATGACAACAGACGGTATACAAAATATCTATGCTTTGAACATAGATTTGAACGAAAGTACATTGGAACTGAAAGAAGTGGAAAGCAAAGAGGAATATGGCTTAAAGGAAACCGTACAGAAAATGTTGACAGAAAACGGCGCAATTGCCGGTGTCAACGCTGACTTTTTCGGCATGTCCGGAAAGTATTCCGCAGGCTTTGGGCCTGTTGTACGTGATGGTGAATTGATTTCTGCCGGTACTTCTTTGAACCATGACAAAAATCAGTATGCTTCTTATGTATTGCAGGAGGATGGTACATCTGTATTTACTTATTTTAAGACAACAGCCAAGTTTTCCAATGGTATACGTACCATTGATTTGGCTTCCATCAATAAAGTAACCAGCATGGTATTTCCCATTTGTTTTGACAGGCATGTGGCAAGCAATACCGCAGCAATTGATGCACGTTTTCCCAAGCTTGTAAAATTTGTGGTGCAGAACAATCAGATTACTTATATATCGCAGCCCGGCGAAACGGTCAATACACCCGAAGACGGCTATCTGATTGTGATGAGTGCAGATTATCGCAACAATGCCGCATTCCAGTTTCAGGTAGGGAATACCGTCAGCCTGCAAATCAATTCCACCATTGATTTCGACCAGATTGATACCGCATTTGGCGGCGGTGGTCTGTTGCTGTCAAACGGGCAGGAAGCACCTGCAACCGATATTGTGGCAGCAGGCAGACAGCCCAGAACAGCATTCGGCATTTCTCAGGATGGCAAAAAAGCACTGTTGATGGTGGTAGACGGTCGTGGAGACAGCATTGGCGCAACCCATGCAGAAATGGCAGCATTGATGCGGGAATATGGCGCATATGACGCATTGCATCTGGATGGTGGCGGTTCTTCCACAATGGCAGTCAAAACGCTAGAGGATGCAAAGCCCGAAGTCAAAAATCATGTATCCGACGGCGCACAGCGTAAGGTCATCAGTTCTGTCGGTATCTTCCAAAATGCAGCACCAACAACCATAGCAGAAATTGCCATTCAGGTGGTTGATGCGCATACACAGCCCGGAAAAACAACAGAATTTCAGGTGTATGGCTTAGATGAATACAAAAACCGTATCAATATCGCACCGGAAAATGTACAGCTGGAAGCAATTGGTATGCAGGGATCTTGGAATGGTTATCATTTCCTTCCGTCCGGTACGGGAAAATACGCAGTGGTCGCAATCTATCAGCCAAAGGATGCAGAGGGCAATCCGGTAGGCGCACCTTTGACAGCAACCGAAGAAGCAACCTGCTATCCCACTGCAAGAATCAAAGCAACCTATAACGATTTGAACGTGAAGGCAGGAGGCAAAGCAAACATCTATGTAACAGCATATGACACGGAAGGATATGGCAGAGGAATTACAAAGGATGTGCAGTACCAAGTGGCAAATCCTGCAATTGGCAGTATGCAGGGCAATGTCTTTACCGGATTACAAAAAGGTGCTACCTATATCAAGTGCAGCTGGGCAGGGCAGGAAACCTATGTGACAGTCAGTGTGGGCGGTGCGCCGAAAATCCAAGCTCCGACATCCACATCTGTACCAGATCCCCTGCTCAAGAATGTAACCAAACAAAACGATGGTGCGTTTTATCTGAATGTTACGGGGAAATTGCAGTATACGGGAAACGAGAAGATTGATGGCAATACCTATCAGGCACACAGAAGCCGTGTACGTGCAGCAGCCGATCAGGGAGCAGATATGACAGTTTATGGCGGCCCTTGCGACATCAAGACACCAACAGCACAAGACAGTATGACATGGAATGGCGGATATCGCTTCTTAAACCGTGGCGGAACCAGTATTGTGATGCTGGCAGCATACAATGGTATCCGCAAAACAGATCCTTCACAGTATGGCAAAATGACAATGGATTTGGATGCGGCAAACAACAACAATATCATTATTATCACAGATAAAACGCCTTCGGATTATCCATCCGCAGCAGAGGGTGCATATTTCCGTGCGATTTTGGACAAATACGTTTCACAAGGCAAACATGTTTTTGTGGTATCCAGCAGTGGAAGGGCTTATTGGGCATCTGCAAAGGATGGGGTACGATACATCAATCTGCCAAACCTGTGGCGTGCCGACGGTACAGCAAACCCCAATGTATATATGCTGCAATTCCGTATTTTGGGTGATGAAATTACATATGAAAAAGTAAAAGTATGATGCCAAAGAAAGAAAAGCAGTTTTTTGGATCTTTCATACGCAAACAGTAGAAGGCAGATGCCATGTGCTTTTGCATGATGGAAAGCATTGCATAAAATATGATACCATTGCGGATGGATATTGTTTGAAAATCCTAAAATTTATGAAAAAATCTGAGGCTTTTCTTGTAAATTCGGTCATAATACGGTAGTATAAGGTGGGTAGCAATATCCACCTTTTTCTGATGCAGGAATGGAACAAAAGGCGGATAGAAAAACAACAGCAAAAGGAGTTTTATAAAAAGAATATGACAACAAAAAGCAAAAACAGCGCTGTAAAGGCAGTCAGCTTTATGATGCTGATTACTTTAATCGGCAAGGTGTTGGGGCTTGTACGGGAACAGCTTTTGGCAGCCAATTACGGAAATGGTATGGCAGCCAACGCATTTACGACAGCAAGCCTGATGCCAAGAACATTTTTTGATGCAGTATTTGCATCTGCAATATCGGCAAGCTTCATTCCGATATTCAATGAGTATTTGCAGAAAAAAGGCAGTCAGGAGGCATTTCGGCTCTCTAACCGCTTCATTACGCTTATGGGTGTCGTCACCATTGCAATGACATTGCTGTGCGAGATTTTTTCCACACAGTTTGTGTGGCTGTTTGCAAGCGGTTTTGATCAGCAAACCGTTGCATTGGCAGCCAGACTGTCGCAGGTGATGTTTCCCACCATATTTTTTACGGGGATTGCGTTTTCGTTTGTGGGGATTTTGCAGTCTTTGGACGAATTTAATATACCCGCAGCATTGAGCGTAGCCTCCAATGCAGTGATCATTGTGTATTATGTGTTTTTCAATGAGCGCTATGGTGTATATGGTTTGTCGGTGGCGTTTTTGATTGGCTGGGCAATGCAGGCATTCATGCAGATTCCTGCCATGCACAAAAAAGGATACCGCTACAAACCGGATTTCCATTTTCGGGATGAAGGTATCAAAAAAATACTGGTTTTGATGCTTCCGGTTATGGTGGGAACATGGATACAGCCCATCAATCTGCTCATCAATAATCAGTTTGCCTCTCATTTGAATATGACAGGCACTTCCTTGCCATATGCCAATTCGGCATTGCAATACGCAAACAATCTCTATCTGATTATTGTTGGCGTGTTTGTATTGGCGATTGCCAATTTGATTTTTCCGAAGCTTTCCCGTATGACAGGGGATGCGGAGGATTTTGGACATACGGTAAAGGTGACGCTGCGTGCAATGATGTTTTTCCTCATTCCCATGATGGTGGGATTGATGGTATTGAGCGAACCTCTGGTACGCCTCATATACGAAAGAGGCAGCTTTGATGCCGCTGGTTCCGCACTGACCGGAACAGCGCTATGCTTCTTCTGTGTGGGTATGATTGGCTATGGGGTACAAACCATACTCAGTCGTGTGTTTTATGCAGAGCAGGAAGGGAAAATGCCGCTCATTGCTGGTGCAGTTTCCATTGTGGTCAATGCGGTACTGTGTTATATACTGATGGGACGTATGGGGCTGGGAGGCCTGGCACTGGCTTCCGGTGTATCTGCGACCGTAGCTGCATTGATACTGTTTGTACCAACCGTAAAGCGGTATCCGGGGATTGTCGATGCCGCCTTGGTGCGTGATTTATGTAAAATGGTTGCTTGTGCCCTTGTGATGCTTGTGTGCGTATGGGCTTCGTACCGCTTCCTGTCAGGCAGATTGACCGATGGCTTGGCTGCCAGAATTTTGATTGTTGGCATACCGACAGTATTTGGTGTTTTGGTATACATGCTCCTGACATATCTTTTGCATGTGGAAGAAAGCCGTTTTGCATTTTCGATGGTAGGCGGTTTTTTGCGCAAGGGTGCAACCGAAGGCGGTGTGATGAAGGGTACGCAGCAGGAGGAAGAAGAACAGAAAGGAAAGAACTGTATGACGGAGAAGATTTCACGATATATTGAGGAGAGCTTTTTCTTCCGTGTTTGCTATGGCTTGATTTTTTGGTTTTGGGGTATATGGTCTGCCAGTTTATGCTATGCAGGCTATGCAAAGCTTACAAGAGCTGTCGGCAGGCTGTTTCGGGAAAGTGCGATATTCTCCTTTTTCCGTTTTAATTGGGATTTTGGTATGCATACCGCAAGAGCCAGACTGCCGCATATCCTGCATCAGCCGGCAAAAGCCTTTGCGCTTTGTGTGGCACACAAAAGCACACCATTGGCTGCGCAAGTATCGGAGAGTGCGATATTACGATTGTGTAATCCAAACTTCCTTGTAATTTGTATATGTATCTTGGTGATGTCGGTGCCTGTGCTTCCAACAATGCTGCTCGCTGTTTTGGCAGCCGGTACATTTGCCTTGTACATTCTGAATGTATGGATGGGACGGATTCGCATGCAGCGAACAGGCTTTGTCAGCGTGTTTGTGGGATTGTTTGCCTGCTGTATGGTATATGGTACGCTGACCAGCTATCATTTTCCACGTGCTTTGCAGGTAATGGCGATTTTCCTTGTGTTTGTATCGGTATTCTTTGTTTGCAAGGACTGCATTGATACAGAGGAAAAAATGAATTTGGTATTATTTGTGTTGATTGTAACAGGGACACTCATTGCGCTGTATGCCATGTATCAATATGTGGTGGGTGTAGAAATGAATGAAGCGTGGGTAGACAAAGAAAGCTTTGACAACATTCGTACACGAGCCTATGCGACATTTGACAACCCCAATGTTTTGGGTGAATATCTCATTGTCATTGGCTCTTTGGCAGCAGGGATGCTGTGGAAGGTGCGCCATATGGCAGGACGTGTGTTCTATGCCGCTTGCTTTGGTATCATCTGTATGGGGCTGGTGGCAACCAATTCCCGTGGTGCAATGCTGGGGCTGATGTTCTCGGCAGGGCTGTTTGTACTGCTGGCAGAACGACGGCTCATCCCCATAGGGATTTTGGCGCTGCTTGCCATGCCGTTTATATTGCCGTCTGATTTGTGGGCAAGACTGCTCAGCTCAGTTACCATGAGTGATTCCTCGTCGCAGTATCGCTTGGCAATTTATGAAGCGGGATTTCATATGGTACAACACTATCCGTGGACGGGGATCGGTGTGGATGCATTCAATGAGATTTATCCCATATTTGCTTTGGAAGCAGCCAATGCTTACCATGTGCATAATCTGTTTTTGCAGCAGCTGATTGAACTTGGGATATTTGGCTTTGGCGTATTTCTTGCATTGCTGCTGCTGTTTTTCCAAAAGCTCTATAGCGCCATTGCAAGAGCGGCAAAACGCTATCGTTTCCTTTTGGCATCCGTATTTGGTGCCTTTGGTGGTATCCTTTTGCAAGGAATGACGGATCATATTTGGTTTGATTACAGTATTGTACTGTTATTCTGGGCTGTACTTGGCATTGGGATTGCAGGTGTAAGATTGGGAGAGAGATCATGGAAAAAGAAAAAATGAAAGTTTATCATGTCCTGACAGACCGCAATATCGGTGGCGCAGGACGTTGGCTGCTCAACTATCTGAGATACTGCGATACAGAACAGTTCGATGTGCGGGTGGTGCTTCCGGCAGATAGTCTGCTATGTGAAAAAGTGGAGGAATTACGTATTCCGGTAATCAAAATGCAGGAAATGGCAGATCAATCCTATGATAAAGCAGCATTGTCTGCGCTGAAAAAGCTGTTCGTAGAGCATAAGCCGGATGTGGTACATACGCATGCCAGCCTGACGGCACGTATTGCAGCAAAAAAAGCAGGTGTTGCGCATATTTTCCATACAAAGCATTGTATGGAAGCAGTTTCTCATAATATGGTAAAGAAAATGGCGAAACGCATCATCAATCATCGTTACAGCGAGAAGGTGATTGCGGTCAGCAAGGCGGTACGCCACAGTATGATTGCAGGCGGTACAGACAGCAAACAGATTGTGACCATCTATAACGGCATTACACCATTGGCACCTTTGACACCCAAGGAGAAAGCGGAAATTTTGGATGCCTTTCATGTGCCAAACGGGCATAAGGCTGTTGGGATTGTCGCAAGACTGGAGGAAGTTAAGGATCATCATACATTTTTGTGCGCAGCAGAGCGTATCTGTGAAGTACGGCAGGATGTTACGTTTTTGATTGTTGGCACAGGCAGTCAGCAGGAGGCGCTGGAGGCAGAGGTGAAGCTGATGGGGAAAAAAGACCGCATTTTGTTTACAGGCTTCGTTTCTGATGTGGAAAAAATAGAGGCAGCGCTGGATGTTGCAGTCATTACATCCAAACAGGAGGCATTGTGTCTGTCCTTAATCGAATCCATGAGCGCAGGTGTGCCGGTGGTTGGTACAGACAGCGGTGGTGTCAGCGAGGTCATCCGACATGGGGAAAGCGGCTATCTGGTTGCTGTGGGAGATGATGCAGCGCTTGCGGAGCGCATATTGGAGCTGCTTGTGGATCGCAGCACTTATGAGAGTATGAGTAAAAAAGGGATGCAGTTGGCAAGATCCCTCTTTACCGCAAAGAATATGGCACAAAAAATAGAAAAACTCTATACGGAGGCTCAAGAGTATGCAGGAAAATAAAAGCAAAAAGATATTTGGTATTTTCAATGGATTGGATATTTTTATCATATTGGTGCTGATTGCTGCAATGGCATTTGGCATTTCATGGATGCGTGAGAGTGATGTGCATACATCAAATGGAAAAACATATACCTATGTGGTAGAAGCAAGACAGGTGCGTGCAGAAACCATCCATTTCCCGAAGGAAGGCTCCAATGTATACGAAAGTGACAGCGGCGCTTATTTGGGAAAAATCAAAAGTGTATGGGCACAGGATTTTTGTGAACCCATGTTCAACCGTGTGGCAAACCGCTATGAGCTGCTTCCGCAGCCCGGCTACAGTGATATTTATATCGAAATCGAAGGCACAGGCAGCGAGGATGATCAAAATATCAGAGTGGAAGGACAAGTGGTCAAAGTCGGCGATAAGCTGGATGTCAAGGGAAAAGGCTTTGCGGTAGGCAGCTATATCGTAGAAGTAAGGGATGGTGAATGATATGACAAAGAAAAGACCCAATATCATAGATTTTTTGATGATACTGGTTGTGATTGCATTGGCGGTACTGGCAGTGTATAAATTTGCCTATGTCAATCAGAAGGAATCGCATGGTGTTACTGCTGACGGACAGAAGATTACATATACCGCTGTTCTGGATGATGTGCGTAAGCCGACGATAGATGCGCTGCATATCGGGGACACGATGTATGATGAAAAATCCGGAAAGTCCATTGGCGTGATTGCCGATATACAATCTGCACCCAAAATGAAAAACGTTGTGGGCGCACAAGGAAATAGTCTTTTGGTGGAATACCCCAATTATTATACCGTGACAGTGACACTGGAAAGTGAAATCATTGAAAAAGAAGATGGATATTTTGCCAGTGGATCTGTAGAGCTTAAGGGAAATTCCATGATGAAAGTATTTACAAAATATGCACAGTCAAATATGAGGATAACTGCGATTGATGTATGATGGGTGGGAAATATATGAAGTATAAAATATTGATGGCGTTGATGGGACTGGAAATCGGCGGAGCAGAAACCCATGTTGTGGAGCTTGCAAAGGAGCTGAAAAAACAGGGACATGATATTTTGGTTGCATCCAATGGCGGCGTATACGAAAAGGAATTGGAACAGGTGGGTATCCGGCATTATAAGGTGCCTATGAATCAGAGAAATATATTCAAAATAGCGCAATCCTATTTTATGCTGAAAAAAATTATCAGAAAAGAAAAGGTGGATATTGTACATTCACATGCCAGAATACCGGGCTTTATCTGTGGGATGCTGCATAAGCGCATGAACTTTACATTTGTCACATCGGCGCATTGGGTATTTTATACCGGCATGGGTCTGAAATACCTCACAAACTGGGGGCAAAAGGTGATTGCGGTCAGCGAGGATATCAAGCAGTATTTGATGGACAATTATCATGTACGAAATGAAGATATTTTTGTAACCATCAATGGCATTGATACCGAAAAATTTTCACCAGAGACCGACGGCAGCCGTATTCGCAAGGAATTTCAGCTTGATGCAGACAAGCCAACATTGGTATATGTCAGTCGTATGGATGAAAGCCGTGCGATGGTGGCAAGACAGCTCATTGAGATTACACCAAGACTGGTAGAAAAAATCCCCGATTTACAGATTTTGGTGGTAGGCGGCGGGGATGTCTTTGATGAGCTTCTGGAAAAAAGCAAAATTGTCAATCGCCAAGTGGGCAGAAACTGCATCATCATGACAGGTGCAAGAACCGATATCAATGAGCTGGTATCTGTTGCAGATGTATTCATTGGCGTCAGCCGTGCAGCCTTGGAAGCAATGGCAGCAGGCAAAACCGTCATTGTGGCAGGAAACGAAGGCTATATTGGGCTGTTTGGCAGAGAAAAGCTGGAACTGGCGCAGGAGAACAATTTCTGCTGTCGTGGTTGTGAAATGTCTGAGGAAGAAAAGCTGTATCGTGATACCATATATGCTTTTTGTGACATGACAGCACAGGACAGAGCGGCAGCTGGGCTGTATGGCAGGGAAGTGATTTTTGACTATTATTCCGTAACCAAAATGGCGCAGGATAGCACAAGCGCATACGATGCGGCATGGAGGGAAAGCCATGAAAAGCAGTATCATGTCGTGATGAGCGGATACTATGGCTTTAACAATACCGGAGATGAGGCGATTATGCTTTCCATGCACAAAAATATACAGCAGCTGGGAGATAATTATCATATCACGGTGCTTTCCAATAAACCGGTGGAAACCAGAGAAAAATACGGCATTGAAGCAGTGTACCGTTTTGGGATACGGGATGTACTGCGTGCCATTTATGGCAGTGATGCACTTTTGAGCGGTGGCGGCTCTCTTTTGCAGGACAGCACAAGCACACGCTCTCTGCTTTACTATCTCTCCATTACGGTAGCAGCAAAATGTATGCGTAAAAAAGTGATGCTTTATGCAAACGGCATTGGTCCGGTATCCGGAAAGCGCAACCGCCGATTGGTCAAACAGGTGGTCAATCGTGCGGATTTGATCACATTGAGAGAAGAAAATTCTCATCAGGAGCTTTTGGAAATGGGTGTCAACCCAAAGAAATGCTTTGTTACAGCAGATCCTGTATTTACGATGGATGGCGTGGATCAGGAAAGTGCTTATGCACTTTTGAAGCAGGAGAATATTCCTTTGGACAAGCCTTTGGTTGTGGTGTCTGTGCGGCATTGGCGTGATATGGATAAATTTATTGCACGCTTTGCAAAGCTGTGCGATACCATCATTGAAAAATACAATCATAATATTGTTTTTCTTGCAATGCAGATGCCCAATGACATTACCATCAGCGAAAAGGTGCTAAAGCGTATGGAGCATCCGGCATATATCCTGCACAACAGCTATTCTCCGGAAGAAGTGATGGGGATTATTGCAACGGCGAATTTTATATTGAGTATGCGTCTGCATACGTTGATTTTTGCAGCAAGACAGCATGTGCCTTTGGTGGGATTTGTCTATGATCCGAAGATTGCGTACTATCTGGAGCAGTTGGAGATGCCAAGTGGCGGCGAGTTGAAAAATTTTGACTTGGAACATACACTTTGTTTGATTGATGATATTCTGGAGCATAAGCAGGTATATGTAGAAAAATTGCGGGAAAAAGCAGCAATGCTCAATCAAAAGGCACATCGCAATGAAAAATATTTGATGCGTTTATTGGAAAAACGAAAATAAGGTAAGGGCAGGAGTGGTATGAGCATGAGAAGAATGACACAGATTTTAGATGTCCCATTTGATGCATTGACAATGTCCGAAGCAGTGGAAAAAGTAAGAGGCTTTCTGCATGATGGGAAGCAGCATTATATCTGTACGCCCAATCCTGAGATTGTGATGGAGGCACAGGAGGATAAGGAGCTGATGCGTATTTTGCGGGAGGCAGATCTTGTTGTGCCGGATGGCATTGGTGTGGTATGGGCATCCAGATACAGCGAAATCCGTTTGACAGAGCGTGTAGCGGGGTATGATTTGACACAAAATCTGTTTCAGGCAGTTGCCGGAACAGAAGAAAGCGTATACTTTTTCGGTGGCGCACCAGGAGTTGCTTCTACAGCGGCACGAAAGATGAAAGCCAGATATCCAGGTTTGAAAATCGTTGGTGGGCATAATGGGTATTTCGATCAAGCGGAGGAGAAAAAAATCATTGCAGACATAAAACGTCTTTCTCCGTCCATACTATTGGTAGGACTGGGTGCGCCAAAACAGGAAAAGTGGATGGTAGCGCATTTGGAGGAAGTAGGGGTAAAGGTAGCCATTGGCATTGGCGGCAGCTTCGACGTGATGGCAGGCAATGTCAAGCGTGCGCCGAAGGTGTTCCAAAGGCTGGGCTTGGAATGGTTCTATCGCCTTGTTTCGCAGCCGACAAGATGGAAACGAATGATGCGTTTGCCGAAGTTTGCGATCACAGTCCTGAAAAAAACGAAAAAACGATGAGAAGATTTCTTCCGTCTGTTTTCGATGGAAAGGACAGCGAAAGCCATGGAGCAAAGCACTGGTAGAGCATATATATGGATATTGAGCGGCACTGCACTGCTTGCAGTAGGAGTACAGAATTTTTTGGAGCCTGCCGGACTGGTTGCCGGTGGCATATCCGGTCTTGGGATGATACTGGATGATATATCCAGAAGATTGGGGATGGGTGGTGTGCCGCTTTGGCTGGTCAATACCATGTGCAATGTGCCATTGTTTCTTTTGGCATTTCGTGTACAAGGCAGACAGTTTGTAGGTAGAACGTTTGTGGCAACCGTGCTGTTTTCTGTTACACTGTATATTGCTGCATGGTTTCCACGCTACACAGGGGATTTGCTGACAGCATCTGCCTATGGTGGGCTTTTGAGTGGGGCAGGACTTGCAATGGTGCTGCGTGGCGGCGCAACAACGGGTGGTGTCGATTTGGCAGCATCCCTGCTGCATGGTACTGTATTTGCGCATATTGCCGTACCAACATTGATTTTTGTATTGGACGCCTCCATCATTATGCTTGGGTTTTTGACATTCGGTGCAACCAATACGCTTTATGCCCTGCTTGCTGTAGGTATTATGGAAAAGGTACTGCATCTGGCGGCAGAGGGTGTCAATCAAAAATGTGCAGCATGGATTTATGCCAAAAACAGTACCGGCTTATCAGACAAGCTGATCGCTGCACAGGTTTGTGTATTGCAGAAGATACAGATTGGAATGTATACCGCAGAGGATGGACAATTATTGTTTTGTGTTTTTTCTCAAAAAGAGCTGTCGAAAGTGAAACAAATCCTTGCCAATATGGATAGCGATATGGGATTTTTGCTGATGGATGTACGGGAAGTTATGGGAGAAATGCCGACTTGTCGGTAAAAAAGACGAATGATACAGATGGACAAAAGCCGTTTTTCAGAACATTCCTATGGGACAAACACAACAGTTTTGATAAAAAAACAATATCTTTTTTATGAAAAAAATAAATGAAAAGAGAAAACGTAAGTTTTTTTACAATTTCTCTTTCTTTTTTTGTCATTTTAGTATAAAATAGTTTTAGGCTATTTGAATAATGCAGACGGGATAGATTTTTTGGCAGATTTGCCAAAGAAATATCACGTGAAATGGAAAAGAAAAATACCGAGCGTACCGCAAGGAATATCCGGATGTTGGGTTTTTGCGATGTGTCATCGGGCTGCAAAAGAACATAATAAAAATTTGAGGTGATAGCGCATGATTTCCAATCAGATATTACAAAGCACCATTGAAGGGCTGAAAAACATTACAAGAAAAGAATTGAGCGTCGTTGAGAAGGAAGGCAAGGTCATTGCTACCACAGAAGAAAATATGATAGGTCGTCAGATTGATGCAATAGAAAACTTCGTGGGTTCTCAAGCGGAAAGTCAGCTGATTTTGGGATATCAGTATTTTAAGATTTACGACAATGGTGTGCCGGAATATGTGGTTCAGGTAAAGGGTGAGGATGAAGAAGGTTATCGTATTGGCAAGATTGCTGCATTCCAGATTCAAAGCCTGTTGGTGGCATATAAAGAGCGGTATGATAAAGATAATTTCATCAAAAATTTGTTGCTGGATAACTTGCTTTTGGTTGACATCTACAGCCGTGCAAAAAAACTGCACATCGAAAACAACGTCAGCCGTATTGTATATTTAATTGAAACCAATATTGACAAAGAAATGAATGTTGTGGAGATTGTCAGAGGAGTATTTCCGGCAAAAACAAAGGATTTTGTGACAGCAGTAGATGAGCATAGCATCATATTGGTCAAGGAAGTCCGTGAGAAAGAAAGCAATGAGGAAATTGACCGCATTGCCAAGGTCATAGAGGAAACACTCAATGCCGAAACAAAGAGCAAGGTATATATTGCAAGCGGTACTGTGGTAGGCGATTTGAAGGATGTTTCCCGTTCCTACAAAGAAGCGAAAATGGCTTTGGAGGTTGGTAAAATCTTTGAAACAGACAAATATATTGTCAATTATGAAAAGCTTGGCATTGGTCGTTTGATTTATCAGCTGCCTCTGCCGTTGTGCCGTATGTTCATCAAAGAGGTGTTGCATGGTCTGACCATGGATGATTTTGATGATGAAACATTGGCAACGGTCAATAAGTTTTTTGAAAACAACTTAAATGTATCCGAAACCAGCCGCCAACTGTACATCCATAGAAATACACTGGTATATCGCCTGGATAAGTTGCAGAAGATGACAGGCTTGGATTTGCGTAATTTTGATGATGCAATCATATTTAAGATTACACTGATGGTAAGCAAATATATGATGTATATGGACAGAATGGCATATTAATATGGCAAAACAAAAAAGACCGTTTTTAGATGGAATATCCGGAAACGGTCTTTTTTTTGGTTGCTTTGAGAAAGGAAAAAGAGAGCAATCTCCCGCTTTCTAAAGTGATTTTTAGGCAATCTTCATGGAGGTAACAGGTTTTGCTACTTGTGAGATGCCCTATTTTATGCTATAATGCTATGGTATTTAAGGCGAAAGAAGCAGAAAAAAGTAATATTTTGTAATAGAAAGAAAAATGATAGATTGCATTTGGTTTGCCCAGTTTGGACATATCTGAATTGCTGCCCATACAGAGCTTTTTGTAAAAAATATTTTGGGAAGTGACTTTTCGGGTATGCCCAAATCATAAGAAAGGGAGATTCATTTTGATTCGATTAGAAAACATCACAAAAATGTATCCCAATGGCTCAAAGGGCGTTGAGGGACTCAACTTACATATCAAGAAAGGTGATTTTGTATTTATCGTTGGTTCCAGCGGTTCCGGAAAATCCACGCTCATTAAGCTGTTGTTGAAAGAGCTTGATCCGACAGAGGGAGAAATTACAATCAACAATGTCAAAACAACCACGCTGACACGCAATCAGATTCCGTATCTGCGTCGTAATCTGGGTGTGGTATTTCAGGATTTTCGATTGCTGCCCAATAAAACGGTATATGAAAATGTTGCCTTTGCCATGCGCGTCATAGAAGCCCCCAGCCGTGTCATCCGCAGAAATGTGCCGGCAGTCCTGTCTTTGGTGGGCTTGAATAAAAAGGCAAAAAGCCTGCCAAACCAGCTTTCCGGTGGCGAGCAGCAAAGAACTGCACTTGCAAGAGCAATTGTAAACAATCCGCCCATTCTGATCTGTGATGAACCAACAGGAAATTTGGACCCGGATACTGCTTGGGGCATTATGCAGCTTTTGGAGGATATCAATCGACGTGGCACGACGATTGTTATGGCAACACACGCAAGGGATATTGTGGATGTTATGCAAAAGCGTGTGGTAACGCTCAAACAGGGGCATATTATTCGGGACATAGAAAAAGGTGGGTATGACGATGAGGCCTAGTACGATTAAATATTTTATAAAGGAAGGATTTGGCAGCTTGAAAAAGAATCTGCTGATGACCGTGGCATCCATCATTGCAGTCATCGCATGTATTTCGATTATGTCTTTTTCTTATTGTACCGTAACCAATTTACAGTACATGCTGGATCAGATGGAGGATTCCATTGGTATTTCCGTATTTTTGAAAGGTGATATGACCAGTGAGGAAATCGAGAGCATGAAGCAGCAGATTTCTTCTATTGAGCATGTCACGGGCGTTACCTATGTTTCGCCCAGAGATTCCTTGGAAAATCTCAAGAATGAATGGGGTGCGGATGAGGATATTTTCATCGGGTTTGATGACCAAAACAATCCGTTATCACATTCTTTCCAGATTTCTTTGGATCAAATTGAATCCCAAGGCGCTGTCATTGCAGAGCTGGATCAGATGGAAGGCATTGACAATGTAGAGTACGGGCAGTCCCTTTCTGAGGTGCTTGTGCGTGTCAGCCGTATATTCCAAATAGGAGGACTGCTGGTTATGGCAGTGCTTGGTGTGATTTCTGTTATGATTATCATCAATACCATCCGTATTTCTGTAATGAACCGTCGTGTGGAAATCAATATTATGAAATATGTTGGTGCGACGGATTGGTTCATTCGTTGGCCGTTCATCATTGAAGGCGTGATCATTGGTCTTGTGGGTGCGCTGGTACCATTGATTGTCGGTATGCCGCTGTACAGCAAAGTGGTGACTGTATTTTATGAATATGTGCCATTTGTAGAGAGCTTCGTGCATTTTCGTCTTACCGGTGATGTGTATTTGTTCTTATTGCCCGCATCCTTGATTTTTGGGGTGTTGCTGGGCGTAGTTGGCAGTGTGACATCTATCAAAAAACATTTGCAGGTGTAAGCAAGAGGAAATAACAAATCCCTGTGACATATCGTTACAGGGATTTTGTGTATTTTGATACATATGATAATATGTATAAAATCATAGAGCGAGGCGATGAATTTGCAGAAAAAAGAGTTTTGGAAGGGTTTTGCAACAGCGATGGCATTGGCGGTTGTTTTGGCTTTGGGCGCACATTATGTGTATCTCCTGCCCATACAGCTGCCGTCTTTTCTGTTCGGTGATGCGACAAAGATGCGCTTTCTGGAGCATTATCTCAAAGAGTATTATGTAGAGGACTATGATGAAAGCGTGACAGAGGAATTGATGTATACGGGGCTGTTGGCAGGGGTTGGTGATCCGTATACATACTATTTGCCAAAGGATGCTTTGCAGGCACAGATGGAGAAGAACAGCGGGCATTTTGTAGGTGTGGGTGTGACGGTGTTCCATGGAGAGGAAGGTTATCTGCATGTAGAGAGTGTCACAAAGGATGGCCCTGCACAGCAGGCGGGTATTTTGCCAGAGGATCAGATTATTCGTGTGGATGGTACAGATATTGCAACATTGCCATACGAGGAGGCGGTTTCACTGATCAAAGGCAAAGAAGGCACAAAGGTGGTGCTTTCGATATTCCGTCCCAGTACAGGAGAAGCGTTGGATTGTTCTATGCAACGCAGAGATATACAGGTTACCAGTGTACAATGGGAGATGCTGGAGGGCAACAGCGGATACATTGCCATACACAATTTCAGAGAAAATACATATGAACAGTTCCAAAAGGCTTTGCAGGAATTGCAAAAACAAGGGATGCGTTCTTTGATACTGGATTTGCGCAACAACCCAGGCGGTCTGGTAAAGTCTGCACATCAAATCGGAGATGAGCTGTTGTCCGAGGGTGTGATGGTATATACCATGGATAAACAGGGAAATCGCAATGAGCTGACATGTGATGCGGTGTATACAGATGTGCCCTTGGCAGTGCTGGTCAATGAAAACAGTGCAAGTGCATCTGAAATATTGGCAGGCGCCATACAGGATCAGGGCAGAGGTACGCTCATTGGCACAAATACATTTGGCAAGGGGCTGGTACAACGAATGTTTGTATTGCCGGATGGTTCCGGTGTCAATATTACCATACAAAAATATTATACACCAAAGGGGCGTTCCATACATGGTACTGGAATTACACCAGATTTGCCTATGGCAATGCCTAAGGAATACGAACAGGATATGGAAATACCAAGAGAGCATGATATACAACTGCAAAAGGCACAGGAGCTTTTGAAATAAATAAGAAAAATACCTAATAAATAGAAAGAAATTTTTACAAAAAACCAATTTTTTTATAAAATGCCTTTTCAAGCGTGTGCCTTTTCGTTATACTGAAAAGAAAAGTGAGCGAAAGAAACGAAGGAGAAGCAAGTATGTTTGACTTTATGAGTTTTGGAGAAAATATAGGCATAGATTTGGGAACAGCAACTGTTTTGATTTATATTAAAGGGCAGGGTATTGTCATTCGTGAGCCTTCTGTCGTTGCCATTGACAAGGATAGCAATTCCATTTTGGCAGTGGGGGAGGAAGCCAGACGTATGCTTGGCAGAACACCGGGCAATATTGTAGCCATTCGCCCTTTGCGTGAGGGTGTGATTTCCAATTATGATATTACAGAGAGAATGTTGCAGTATTTTATTGAGAAGGCACTGGGCAAACGTTCTTTTGTAAAACCCACGATTGCGGTATGTGTACCAAGCAGTGTTACAGAAGTAGAAAAACGTGCTGTCGAGGATGCTACCAGACAGGCAGGTGCCAGAAGGGTGCATATCATTGAAGAACCGATTGCGGCAGCGATTGGTGCGGGCATTGATATTTCTAAGGCATGTGGCAGTATGGTGGTAGATATCGGCGGTGGAACCACGGATATTGCTGTGATCTCCTTGGGTGGCACCGTTGTGAGCCATTCCCTGAAGATGGCAGGGAATAATTTTGACGAAGCAATCATTCGGTATATGCGCAAAAAACACAATGTATTGATTGGGGAAAGAACAGCTGAGGATTTGAAGATTGAAATCGGTACGGCGTTTGAAAGAACCGTGAGTGTGACACTGGATGTCAGAGGCAGAAACCTGATTACGGGCTTGCCAAAAAATATTACGGTGACAAGCGAAGAAATGCATGAAGCATTGCAGGAATGTGTAGAGGCAATTGCAGAAGAAGTACACAGTGTATTGGAGAAAACTCCGCCGGAACTGGCAGCGGATATTTACGAAAGAGGCATTGTCATGACAGGTGGCGGCAGTCTGCTTTATGGGTTGGATAAAATGATTGAAAGCAAGACAGGAATCCATGCGATTGTCGCAGAGGATGCAGTAAGCTGTGTGGCAATCGGTACAGGGCGCTATATTGAATATCTTTCCGGTGGTAAGGTAGAAAAAAATGAGCCAAAGATAACCATAGAAACAGAAGAAGAATAAAAATACTGGAAGCAAAAAAAGCAAGAGATCCGTTTCACATACGGACGGTTTGTGTAAAAACTCTAGAAATCCATAAATTGGAAATATTGTACAGAAAGATGCAAATACCCCATCGACAATCGCTCGATGGGGTATTTTTTATAAAAAACAGCTTTGAATAAGTGGAATATTGCCGGGGTCATAAATAAAGATGGTGTGTGAAAGCGCTTCCATTTTATGTGAGAGAGGATGTATGGATCAAATTTGTGCATATTGATAAAAAGAAATTTCAAAATCATTGTTAAAACAATACCAAAAATTATGAATTGATTAAAGTTGCCCAAAAACAAAAACAAAATATTTTTTTGCATAATTTTTCATATAGATTTTTGTATAATATTAAACAGAAAACAGCAAAAAAAAGCTATACATCTGACAAAAACGTGTTATAATGAGAGAGTAAAGGGTCAAGCAGGTCCGGTGGTTTGTGGAAAACAGCGGAAGAATGCGACTTTTCATTTTATCCGTTTCTTCTTTGGGAGAGATGGAACTGTGCTTTTTGGCACAAAATACAGTCAAAAAAAAGACAAAAATGTAGGAGGTCAATGAGTTATGAACGCTTATATGGCAAGAGTAATCGAACAGGTAAAAAAACGTGACGCAAACGAACCTGAATTCATCCAGACAGTAGAAGAAGTATTCCATTCTTTGGAAAAAGTAATTGATGCACATCCTGAGTATGAAAAAGCTGGTCTGCTGGAAAGATTGGTAGAACCCGACAGACAGGTTTCCTTCAGAGTAACATGGGTAGACGATGCTGGTCAGGTACATGTTAACCGTGGTTACAGAGTACAGTTCAACGGCGCAATCGGACCCTACAAAGGCGGTCTGCGTTTCCAGCCTAACGTATACTCCGGTACAGTAAAATTCCTTGGCTTTGAACAGACATTCAAAAACAGCTTGACAGGTCTGCCTATCGGTGGCGGTAAAGGTGGCGCTGACTTCGATCCTAGCGGCAAGAGCGATGCTGAAATCATGAGATTCTGCCAGGCATTCATGACAGAACTTTACAAATACATCGGTCCCGACGTTGACGTTCCTGCTGGTGATATGGGTGTTGCTGGTAGAGAAATCGGCTTCATGTATGGTCAGTACAAGAGAATCAAAGGTTGCTGGGAAAATGGCGTTTTGACAGGTAAAGATCTGTCTTACGGCGGTTCCATTTTCAGACCTGAAGCTACAGGCTTTGGCGCTACATACTATGTAAACGAAGTTCTGACACATGAAGGCGACACATTTGAAGGCAAGACAGTTGCTATGTCCGGTTTCGGTAACGTAGCTTGGGGTGTTGCTCAGAAGGTTGCTCAGCTGGGTGGTAAGGTTGTTACTCTGTCCGGTCCTGACGGCTACTGCTACGATCCCGAAGGTATCACAACACAGGAAAAATTTGATTACATGGTAGAAATGAGAACATCCGGTAGAAACCGTGCTCAGGACTATGCTGAAAAATTCGGCGTTGAATTCTTCCCGAAACAGAAACCTTGGGGCACAAAGGTTGATATCTGCATGCCTTGCGCATACCAGAACGAAATCGGCATGACAGAAATCAAACAGATTATTGACAACGGCGTAAAATACTACATCGAAGTAGCTAACATGCCTACAACAAACGAAGCTCTGGCTTTCGCTATGGATCAGCCTGGCGTAATCGTTGCTCCTTCTAAGGCTGTTAACGCTGGTGGTGTTGCTGTTTCCGCTCTGGAAATGAGCCAGAACTCCATGAGATACAGCTGGGAAGGCGAAGAAGTAGATAGCAAGCTGAAAACAATCATGAAGAACATCCATGACAACTCCGCAGCTGCTGCTGAAGAATATGGTCTGGGTTACAACCTGGTTGCAGGTGCTAACATCGCTGGCTTCAAGAAAGTTGCACAGGCTATGATGGCTCAGGGCTTGATCTAATTCTCATACAAAAAAATAAAATCAAACAAATAGTATGAACCGTACTGTTTGACCCACCCCTGTAGGATTTTTCCTACAGGGGTTTTTGTATAAAAAACAGTGTTTCAAATTTTTATGGGAAATCAGAACATATTGTACGGAACAATCAAATTTGACTGCATAGCAAAGAAGTTGTTTGGTATAGATGACAATAGGCTGTTTTTTCGTTCATTCAAGATACAAAATAATACTGGACTTTCCTGCGATGAGGTATTAGAATATTGTCATAAAACAGAAAACAAGGCTTTGCCTTGTTTTCCGTTTTTTGGTTTTTTTGCAAGCGCAGAATGCCATTATGCCAAAATGGACGATGCCGCAAAAAACAGAACTGTATTTTGTAGAGGGGAAAGGCTTCTCGTATTTTCAAGGAGGTAAAAGAAAATGAAAAAAGCAGTCATTACGGTATTGGGGCAAGACCAGGTTGGTATTATTGCAAGAGTATGTACATTTCTTTCGGAAAGAAATGTGAATATTCTGGATATTTCACAGACCATTGTTGGTGGATATTTTGATATGGTGATGGTAGTGGATATTACATCTATGACGGACGGTTTTGATACGGCGGCAGACAAACTTGCTTCGATCGGAGAGGAATTGGGACTGAAAATCAAAATGCAGCATACAGAGATTTTTGATGCAATGCACCGCATTTGATAGGAGGGGCAAGGACTATGATGACAAGAAATGAAATTCTGGAAACAAATCAAATGATAGATGATGCCAATCTGGATGTAAGAACCATTACAATGGGCATTAGCTTGCTGGATTGCGCAGATGCGGATATTGATAAATTTAATGAGAAGGTTTACAACAAAATTACAACGTATGCAAAAGATCTGGTAAAGGTCGGCGACGATCTGGCAAAGGAATATGGTATTCCTGTTGTAAACAAGCGTATCTCTGTAACACCCATTGCGATTGCAGCAGCCGGCTGCAAAACAGAATCCTATGTGAGCATTGCGCAGACACTGGATAAAGCTGCAAAGGCAGTTGGCGTCAATTTTATTGGCGGATTTTCTGCTTTGGTACAGAAAGGCTATACAGAAAGCGACCGCAAATTGATTGCTTCTATTCCGGAAGCGTTGAAGGTAACAGATTTTGTATGTTCTTCTGTAAATATTGGTACATCCCGCAACGGTATCAATATGGATGCGGTAAAAGAAATGGGAGAAGTCATTCATAAAACAGCAGAGCTGACAAAGGACAAGGAATGTATTGGCTGTGCAAAGCTGGTTGTATTCTGTAATGCAGTAGAGGACAATCCGTTTATGGCAGGTGCATTCCATGGTGTAGGGGAAGCGGATTGTGCAATCAATGTTGGTGTAAGCGGTCCCGGTGTTGTAAAAAAAGCTTTGGAAGAAGTACGAGGCGCAGATTTTGAAACATTATGCGAAACCATCAAGCGTACCGCATTTAAGATTACGCGTGTAGGTCAGATGATTGCAAGAGAAGCATCCAAGAGATTAAACGTACCTTTTGGTATCATTGATCTTTCCTTGGCTCCCACACCTGCGGTAGGGGACAGTATTGCAGAAATCTTCCAAGAAATGGGTCTGGCAGAACCCGGCGCACCTGGTACGACAGCAGCGTTGGCATTGCTCAATGACAATGTGAAAAAAGGCGGTGTTATGGCATCTTCTTATGTAGGTGGTTTGAGTGGTGCATTTATTCCTGTCAGCGAAGATCATGGTATGATTGAAGCAGCAGAAAAAGGTGCATTGACACTGGAAAAGCTGGAAGCGATGACCTGTGTATGTTCCGTAGGCTTGGATATGATTGCAGTACCCGGCGATACTTCGCCTGCGACATTATCCGGCATCATTGCAGACGAAGCTGCAATTGGTATGGTAAACAACAAGACAACAGCAGTGCGTTTGATTCCTGTGATTGGCAGAGGTGTCGGTGAATCTGTAGAGTTTGGTGGTTTACTGGGTTATGCACCGATTATGAAGGTGAACGAATACAGCTGTGACGCATTTATTGCAAGAGGCGGCAGAATTCCTGCACCCATTCACAGCTTTAAGAACTAAGACCTTGGGGGCGCTGCCCCCAAACCTCCGCAAGGGACGCTGTCCCTTGACCCATTGCCTGCAAAATGTTATTTTGCAGGGAGAGAATATGAAGTATGTTGAGGTATGGGCATGGTTGTCCATACCTTATTTTTGAAAAAAAGGACATATAATAGGAAGAAAAAGAAATAATAAAGCAGAAAGGAAAGAAGAACAAAGAGAAAAGGCAACGGAAATATAGGCACAATGGGTGTTCAGCAAAAATGTAGACAAGAAAACAGGCAAAATATACAATAAAAAAACCATAGTGCATAAAGCGAAGGGGAAAAATAGAAGGGGTTGTGTATACATTTGTTTCGATTGCTCAATTATTATGCGAAGTCTGGTTTGATTTTTTGTGAAAATTACAATAAAAAATTGAGAAAAAAATTTCAGAAAACTATTGCCAAATGCGGAAAAGTCGTGTATACTAAGTTATGTTGTGACATAGAGTGTTGATACGGAAGGTTGCTGACACCGAAATGAGCGGTGTTCAGGTGTTTCCGAGGAGCGATGTCCAGTTCAAGAAACCGGGCGACAAGGTCACTGTACTGAATATTAGGGAAAGTTATTTCGGTAGGATAGCTGTGTTTATCTGAAACCAGATAGCTATGCGTATCCACCGTTGCAGGATACACCCGGATAAGTGTGCAGTCACCACTTGTCGTGCTGAAACGAAAAGTACGAAAAGGAGGGGACTTTTTTTATGGCAAACTCAAAAATCAGAATCAGTCTCAAAGCTTACGATCATCAGTTGATCGACCAGTCTGCGGCGCAGATTATCGAAACAGCGAAGAAAACAGGAGCACAGATCAGTGGACCTATTCCACTTCCTACAAAGAAGGAAGTTGTGACAATCATCAGAGCGGTACACAAGTACAAAGACTCCAGAGAACAGTTTGA
>JAHHTW010000025.1 GCA_020024265.1 Anaerotignum sp.
GAGAGCATCTGCCTTACAAGCAGAGGGTCACAGGTTCGAGCCCTGTAACTCCCATTTTTTATTTTAAAATTTCAAATACCAAGAAACCAGAGATTGGGTACCCCAAAGCTTCAGGGAAGATCAAGAGTATCACTTTTCCATAAAAGAGAGAATACGCTATTTCCACAATATGCACACACTTGTAAACAGTTTTACAGGTATGTCAGGTATGTATGGAGGTATACTGCCCGATCAAGCATGCTGGCTCTCATGATTTCTCTCTATTCTTTCTCTCTGCCAAAATGGGGAGTTTGTCGAGCAAAGACACAGAATAAAAAAAACCAAAGCAAAATTGCTTTGGTTTTTTTATAAATTAGGCTTTTTCAGTAGAAGATTCTTTCTTGTCGTTGTCTTTTTGGTCAGCTTCCACTTTTTCGTCTTTTTGGTCAGCTTCTACCTTTTCGTCTTTCTTGTCAGCTTCTACCTTTTCGTCTTTCTTGTCAGCTTCTACTTTTTCGTCTTTCTTGTCAGCTTCTACTTTTTCGTCTTTTTTATCAGCTTCTACCTTTTCGTCTTTCTTATCAGTAGGAAGTGTTTCTTCTTTTTTCGCTTCCATCTGTTTTGCAATCACAACATCTGTATCTGTGATGGTTACGTCGTAGCCTACCAATGCTGTATATGCTTTTGCAGGGATGTACATTTTACCTTCTTTGTTGATGAAGGGTGCAGCACCCAGTTGCATAGGCTGAGGCATACCAACAGCACCCGGAATGGTTGTTGTGGAAGCGTATACATCTTTGCCATCTGTCAGTTTCATGCTGCGTACATCGCTGCTTACTGTTGCGGTACGTGTTTTTGCATCCCATGCGATGTTCAATTTCAGCGCAGATGCACTATCACGCAGAGAAACGAAAACAACATCGTTTACAACAGGCAGATCTGCTTTTTTGAAGGAAACTTCTACTTTGGGAGTTTCAGCGGGAGCAGCTTCTACCAATTTTGTCATAGGAACGCTTTTCTGATCTTCTTTCTTTTCGGTTGCAGCATCTTTATCAGCAGCATCCTTGTCTTCTTTCTTTTCGGTTGCAGCGTCCTTGTCAGCAGCATCCTTGTCTTCTTTCTTTTCGGTTGCAGCGTCCTTGTCAGCGGCATCCTTGTCTTCTTTCTGTTCGGTTGCAGTGTCTTCTACCTTTGTCAAAGGAGTTGTTTGCGCTGTTTCTGTTGCAAAAGCAGAAACACTGCCACAGCTCATAGCAATTACCAAAGACATTGCCAAAATTACATTTTTCTTCATGTTGTTTACCTCACTTTCTTTCCGGTTGATAAAAAAAGACCTATCCCCGATATAGGATAGGCCTTAGAGCGGATGACGGGAATCGAACCCGCCTCTAAAGCTTGGGAAGCTTTCATTCTACCAATGAACTACATCCGCAAAACTGTAATTTATTATACATCGAAATGATGGATATGTAAAGTATAAA
Organism: Anaerotignum sp.; assembly: GCA_020024265.1. Taxonomy (GTDB): domain Bacteria; phylum Bacillota; class Clostridia; order Lachnospirales; family Anaerotignaceae; genus Anaerotignum. The sequence continues at coordinate 1,461 of JAHHTW010000025.1, forward strand.
TTTTTTGTAAATCATTCTTGTACTTGAGATTGCAACTTATGGGCATACTAGAGCATATCTGCACAATATAAAACACAGGAAACGGAGAAAAGAGGGTTGGTTATGGAAAAATTTATTGTAAAACAGGCACAACCACTACATGGCAATGTGAAAATCAGTGGTGCAAAAAATGCTGTGCTTCCCATATTAACGGCAAGTATTTTAACACAGGAGCGATGTGAGATTGCCAATGTACCCCCGTTACGGGATGTCAAAGAGATGCTGGGGCTTTTGGAAGGCTTGGGGGCAGCGGTGAAATTTGATGAAGCAGCAGAATGTGTACAGGTGGAGGCAAAGCAGCTGAATACATGCGAAGTGCCACAGACACAGGCAGCAAAAATGCGTGCGTCTTTTTTAAGCGCCGGACCTCTGCTGGCACGTTTGCGCATGGCAAAAATCCCCATGCCTGGTGGCTGTCCCATTGGCAGCCGTCCCATTGACCTGCATTTGAAAGGATTTTCTGCCATGGGTGTTGTATGCAGGCTGGAACATGGCACTGTGGAGCTGATTGCAAAAAATGGATTAAAGGGCAAAAATATCTATTTGGACTTCCCAAGTGTAGGGGCAACCGAAAATATTATGCTGGCAGCAACACTGGCAAAGGGTACAACCGTCATAGAAAACGCAGCTGCGGAACCGGAAATTGTGGATTTGGCAAATTTTTTGCGTAAAATGGGGGCGGAAATTACAGGAGATGGAACGGATACCATAGAGATTTGTGGTGTCAAACAATTGCATGGTGCAACGCATTGTGTGATTCCGGATCGTATGGAGGCAGGTACTTTTATGACAGCAGTTGCCATTACCGGTGGGGATGTGCTTTTGACGAATGTCTGTGAGGAGCATCTCAAGCCGGTTATTGCAAAGTTGGCAGAAAGCAATGTCAAAATCGAGCATCTGCCGGAAGGTCTGCGTGTTTCCCGTAAGGGTAAGCTGCGTCCCATACAGCTTAAGACAATGCCCTTTCCCGGCTTCCCTACAGATATGCAGGCACAGTTTATGAGTTTGGCAGCTGTGACCAAGGGAACAAGCGTCATCACAGAAACCGTATTTGAAAACCGATTTTTGCATGCCGGAGAATTGCAGCGTATGGGGGCGGATATTAAGATTGACAGCCGTTCTGCCATTATTGAAGGCAAGGAGGAGCTGACAGGCACACAGGTGCGTGCAACAGATTTACGTGCGGGTGCAGCATTGATTTTATCGGCTTTGGCAGCAAAGGGAGAAACGGAAATCAGCGATATTTACCATATCGAAAGAGGATATCATCATATTGATGAAAAACTGCGGGCATTGGGCGTCGATATCCGCCGCACAAAAGATTTATGAAATATTCATACTTTATTCACACATCAGGGCGCCAAGGGTGCTATACTGTTCGATAATATACAGTTGGCGCCCGAACAGTTTGGAGGTGAATACATGCATATGCCCTTTTGTATGGAATGGAAAATCATACGCAATTTGATGTGCAGACAGGTCAATGCGCACAGTTTTTGCACAAAGGCAACAGATGTATGGAAAATACAGATTTTTGATTTGGATGCTTGATCCTACAATCCACATCATGCGGTCTTTCCAAAGGATTTGGCAGCCACATTTCCAATACGTCGTTCCACCACCACAGGGCTTATGCAGGGGATGGAGCAAAAAAAGCAGCTTTGACGTGTTTCTGTGAGGGAGGATGCCCGATGAAAGCCGTTTCTTTGGACAGAACATACCATAGCGCTCCATGGGGCAGCGATACAGGCAGTGGCAAGCAAGGAGCAGAGATTGCATGGAAGGGCTTCACAGTATGAAGAAATTCATAGTTTGGAATACAATGAAAGAGAATCTAAGGCAAGATCACACAGGCAGTGAAGCATAAAGTGGGATATGTTTGCCGAAACCTATGCCCTATGTTTTTGTGTACATAGCGGAAGAAGAAAGAGAGTGAAGAAATATGAACAATCATAAAAAGCCGCTCATTTATTATTGGCTGATTGCCGTATTGGTGATGTTTGTCATCAATTGGGTGGTATTGCCTTTGTTTTCGGGCGGTGGCGTGCAGGAGGTCAGCTATAATATCTTCCTAGATGAGCTGGAAGAAAAGAATATTGATCAGGTACAGGTCAATGAAGATGTGATTTATTATTCTTTGAAGCAGGATCATACCGATGCACAAAATACACAAAATACACAAATCATACCCTCACAGCTCCGACAAACGCATCTGTACAGCACTGTGCGTATGCAGGACAGCATGTTGGTAGATCGTTTATATTCTGCTGGGGCAAATTTCTCCGCCATTGCGCCGGTAGAGGTTTCTCCATGGCTCAGCTCCCTGATTATGTTCTTTTTATTCTTTATGCTGTGGCGTTTTTTGATGGGCCGCATGATGAAGAAGGGTGGATTTGGTGCCAATGCAATGGCTTTTGGCAAATCCAATGCCAAGGTTTATGTCAAGGCACAGACCGGAAAGACATTTGACAATGTGGCAGGGCAGGACGAGGCAAAGGAAGCACTGACAGAGATTGTTGACTTTTTGCATAATCCTGCAAAATATACGGGCATTGGTGCCAAAATGCCAAAGGGTGCGCTTTTGGTCGGGCCACCCGGAACCGGTAAAACACTGCTTGCACAGGCAGTTGCAGGAGAAGCCAATGTACCGTTTTTCTCTATTTCCGGTTCGGAATTTGTAGAGATGTTTGTCGGTATGGGCGCTGCAAAGGTGAGAGATCTGTTCAAACAGGCAAATGAGAAAGCGCCATGTATTGTATTTATAGACGAAATTGATACCATTGGGAAAAAGCGTGACGGACGTGGTATGGGCGGAAATGATGAAAGAGAACAGACGCTCAATCAGCTGTTGACAGAAATGGATGGATTTGATGCGGCAAAGGGTGTTGTCATTTTGGCGGCAACCAACCGTCCCGAGACGCTGGATAAGGCGTTGTTAAGACCGGGACGTTTTGATAGACGCATTCCTGTAGAACTGCCGGATATGAAGGGCAGAGAGGCAATATTGAAGGTGCATGCTGCCAATATCAAAATGGAGGAGAATGTAGATTTTGGTGCAGTGGCAAGAGCCACAAGCGGTGCTTCCGGTGCAGAGCTTGCCAATATCATCAATGAAGGCGCATTGCGTGCGGTGCGTATGGGCAGAGAGCGTGTATCACAGATGGATTTGGAAGAAAGTGTAGAAGTGATTTTGGCAGGCTATCAGAGAAAGGGCGCTGTCATTTCCAAAAAAGAAAAAGAAATCATTGCCTATCATGAGGTTGGGCACGCACTTGTTGCAGCGCTGCAAAAGAACTCTGCACCTGTGCATAAAATTACGATTATTCCAAGAACCTCCGGCGCTTTGGGCTATACCATGCAAATCGACGAGGGTGAAAAATTCCTGATGAACCGTGAGGAAGTATTCAATAAGATTGCCACACTCACAGGCGGACGTGCGGCAGAGGAAATACAGTTTGGATCTGTCACAACGGGCGCCGCCAATGACATTGAGCAGGCAACCAAAATGGCAAGAGCGATGATTACACGATATGGGATGAGTGATGAATTTGGTATGGTGGCTCTGGAAACATTGAACAATGCATATTTGGGCGGAGATACCTCCTTGGCCTGCTCCAATGAAACTGCTACCAAAATTGACGCAGCAGTGATAGCCCTGATTCAACAGGCGCATGACAAAGCAAAGACCATATTACAGAAGCATCGTGACAAGCTGGATGAGATCGCCGCATATCTTCTGGAGAAAGAAACCATTACGGGTGAGGAATTTATGCAGGTGCTGCAAGGGCAGGACAAAACGTCCGATGCTTTGACTGTGCGCACAGAAGCAACAGAAGAAACAGACAAAGAGAATATACCATAAATGATCAAAAAAGTGCAGCAAAAAAGCTGCACTTTTTTTATGAAACATGTCCTTACATCAAACAAAGCATCAAGCTGTAAAATCTGTAAGCCTGCGCACAGAAACCCAAATGGAAAACCGTTTATATGTCTGCTTGCTCAGATGGGATGCCATGCTTGGACAAGCTGGTATTTTTATAGCGATGGTCTTGTGAAACATCCTTTCCGAACCAATCCGGCGGCACAAATCGCTCGGCTTGTGCAACAGATGCAAACTCTACTTCTGTGGTAATCAATCCGGATAATTTGCCTTCGTATATGTCGATTTCTGCTTTTAGACCATCGCCAATCGGTACCACATACCGCTTTTTGCATACCATAGGGGTTTCTGCCTTTTGCAGCAAATGGATATACTCCTGCCTTGTAATTGCCAGCTCAAATTCCGCCCGTGCAATGTCCCCCCTGCCTTTGACCGTCAATATATATGTATCGTCATATGCCCTGATGCGTATGGTCGGCGATGTGCTGATATAGCATTGCTCTATGGTATGCATGGGATATGCCGATAGTGCAAACGGAATTTCCTTTGTCAAAAATTTTCTTTCGATTTCCAAAGCTGTCCCTCCTTTGATATGATTTCATTTCTTCTATCATACGTGAAAATGTCCGTGTTTGGCAACACGATTTGGTGATGTTGATAAAAAACAGAAAATACCGTATAATAAAAACAGATTTTTTTATTGCATATGAAAAAGCAGAAGCTGTATTGGATGATGGTATCAAAGTACAGAGATGGACTGCTGTGATATGCTGCAATCAGAACATGGAGGTGTTTTTTTGATATGAAACAGGTATGGATTTTTCTTGCAGAAGGCTTTGAGGAAATAGAGGCGATTACACCTTTGGATTTGCTGCGTCGTGTGGGCGTAGATGCAAAATTTGTTTCCGTCACCAAAAACCATATTGTCACAGGTGCGCATGGTGTGACCTATCGTGCAGATGTGCTTTTGGAGGATGTGGATGTGGAACATGCGGATATGTTGGTATTGCCCGGCGGTATGCCAGGTGCAAAAAATTTGCAAGACCATACAGCATTGGGTGCATTACTCAAAGAAGCAGCAGCAAAGGGAAAATTTGTTTGTGCCATCTGTGCTGCTCCTATGGTATTGGGGCACCTTGGGCTGTTGCAGGGCAAGGAAGCTACGATTTATCCAGGTATGGAAGAACTTTTGACAGGGGCAATCCCTGTAACAGAGTATGTCTGCCGTGATGGAAATATCATCACCTCCCGCGCACCCGGTACAGCCATTGCTTTTACATTGGCTTTGGTTGCGGCATTGGAGGGCGAAGAAATCGCAAGGGGACTCAAAGAGAGTATTGTGTTTGATTAAGCTCGATCGCATCAAACAATAAAGGAAGCAATGATTTTGGGCAGTGGGTAAGCCCTGTGCGTTCTGCTGCCTGTTCTACCACTTCAAGCGCAATATCATATATGTAAGAAATTTGATCCGCTGTATACACGCATGGCAGACCACAGCGCAGCTCTTTTTGGAACATTTGCCACAAGCCCTCCGAACTGTTTTGCAGCTGGCATATGAGCTGTTCCTTTGTCCAAAGCGGCTGTAAATTGGTATTGCATAAACCAAATACAGATGCAATCTGCTCTGCCGGATATGGCTCGGATGCAGTTTTCAAAAATACATCTGCTTGTTCAATCCGTGGACGAATTTGTTTTTTGTAATAGTCGAAAAATGTTGCCATAAACCCTCTCCTCCTGGTATGATATTTGGCATGTGTAAAAAATGATTCCTTTGTATTGTATCAGGCAAAAAGCTGCCATACCATAGGGAATGGATGGGAAAGAAGGGACTACCAATATGAATGCCATACAAAAATATTTTCAGTATCGCCAAAGTTTGATTGACCAATATCTCAAGGGTGATATGACAAAGCGAGAGTATTTACAACGCAATTATGAAGCCGTTGTTTATGGGGATATCCGTCCGTTTCGCAATATGGACACTGTGGAAAAGGCATTGTTTAATTATCAATATTACAATGCGTTGGCAAAAGAGATGAAAACCATCAGTACCACAAAGGATATGGATGGCATACTCAAGCATGAGTATCAGGGACAAAGCAATTATTACTATAGCAAAAAAGATCGTGCAACCTTACAGATATTACGACTTTTGGATTATCGGGGTGTGGAAGCGTATTTTATCAAAATGCGCAGCAAATACCTCAAAGGAAAATTGTTTGAAATCGTCATTGCAGAGGAAAATATCATACTGCATTCTACCAGTACACAAATACTCAACTGCTTGAGAGATGAGATGGTATTTCAGGAAGGAAGTCGTATTTCGCTGATTGATGAATATGTGAATCATAGATATTGAATCGGCATCATGGAATAGACAGACGGATTGCAAAAAATTGCTCCTGTATGCCGCTGTTATCAAAAAGAAAACAATCCCATTTCTGAAATCCTGCCATGAGAATATCGGATGGTAGAGCCAAAGGTTTATCAGACTGCAAAAAAAACATCGTCCCCTTGGACGATGTTTTTTTTAAGGATGCGGATGACAGGACTTGAACCTGCACGGACGTAATGTCCACTAGAACCTGAATCTAGCGCGTCTGCCAATTCCGCCACATCCGCATATCAAATGGTTGCCTAAATAGAATACTATATATTATTTTTGTTGTCAATACTTTTTTATGGAAAAATAAAAAATTGTATTGGAAAGCAAAACGCCTGTGTACATGCTGTGCCACAGGCGCAAAAAGCAGTCTTATGCGTGTTCTGTGTGTTTCTTTTGTTCTGTTTTTGTGTTTTCTTCCATACCATATCGTGCTTCCAAGCGATAGATTGGCATACCCTGTGCAGAGAATTTTTCTTCGTACTCTGTCATGATGTTTTCTTTGTAATCGCTGTTGTGCAAATCCAAAGAGATTCTGGATAGCTGCCAATGGTCGGCGCAAAATTCATTGAGTGAAAATTCAAACAATCCACGATTATCCGTTTTGAAAAAGATTTCACCCTTTTCGCCGAATGCATCACGATAGCTTTGCAAATATCCACGGTATGTCAAACGACGTTTATAGGTGCGTTTTTTGGGCCATGGATCACTGAAATTCAGATACAAACGTTGAAATTCGCCAACAGCAAAAAAATCAGTTAATTTTTTGGCATCATCCCATACAAAGGCAAGATTGGGCAGCTCCTGCTGTGTGCGGCGTGCCGCAACTGCCACGACACTGAGATTGCGTTCAATGCCGACAAAATTGATGTTGGGGTAGGCTTGTGCATTCTTGCGCAGAAATCCCCCTTTGCCACAACCGATTTCTACGTAGATCGGGTTGTCATTGCCGAAGTGCTTTGCCCATTGTCCACGGTGGTTTTCGGCATCTTTCATCACATGGCTGTTTTGGGCAAGCTCTGTTTCTGCCCAAGGTTTTTTTCGTATTCTCATTGTGATAGCTCCTTATGTATTCCGGTGTGAATCAAAACAGTCAAAATTTCCATATCTGCTGGAAATATGCTAGAGATAGCATACACAAAAAAACGGATTTTTGCAATCCGTTTTTTTGGTATAATCCATGAGATGTAGTTATTGGAAATAGGAATAACCATAAAGCTTGCCGTTTTCCGGTGTTTCGTTGTGGCGGTAGGTAATCATCTCTGTGACGGTAACCAGCTGGTAGCCATCTGCAATGAGCTGCGGAACAAGTGTTTCAATGGCTGCTGCCGTGCTGTCATAAATGCCATGGAACAGAAGTACCTTGCCATCCAAATTGCCGGCTGCATTTACCTGATTTAATATGGCATTGGTATTGCGGCTTTTCCAGTCGAGTGTGTCGATCGACCATGTGACAATAGGCATGGAAATATTCTTTTCTACGGTAGCATTGGTGCTGCCGTAGGGTGGACGGAAGGAGCTGGGAGTAACACCGGCAAGGGCAAATGCTTGTGCAGTCTTTTCGACATCCTCCTGTATTTGTGCAGCGGTCATTTTTGCAAAATCCTTATGGTCATAGGAATGGCTGGCAACATCAGAACCGCTTGCCGCCTCTCTTTTGACAACCTCCGGATGCTGTGCCACACGATAGCCGACATCATAGAATGTTGCAACAACACCATATTTTTCCAATACATCCAAAATGCGATTGGTCGCCGTGGGAGACGGACCGTCATCGAATGTCAGTGCCACCATTTTTTTGTTGGGATCAATGCCACGGGGATGGTTTTGTATGGTATCGTCACATACGGCTGGCGGGCTTTGTGGGTCTGAGAGAAAATGTCCGGAAAATTCCTCCCTTGGAATGGCTACCGAAATGGCGCCATAGCTTTGTGGCAGTATTTTATACTGGTTCATATAAAATACAACGGCATCCTCTGTCAATGTAAAACGATCATAGATCGGGCTTTCCGGTGCCAGAGTGGTTTCGTAGTTGGTATATAGATGCTCTGTCAGTGTAGATTGATTCTGGAAATATGAAATCAAATACGCAGAAGCAATCTGGCGATAGCTTTTATCACGGAAAATATCTGACGCAGTCAATTCCTTACCGCTTTGCAAATCGAACATACGGGGTGTCCAGTAAGCATATGTGGTATCGCTTTTATATTCCTGATAAAGGTCATGGAACGCCACACTCAGGATATGATCCTCTGTGAGGTTGGATGTGTAGGATAAAAACAATGCATACTGTTCTGATTTTTTATGTGCATTGGATTTGTTTCTTAGTTTTTCATAGTGTGAGATAAAAATATTTTTGCGTTCTTCTATGGCATCGGTGATATATGTATTGACAAACTGGTTGTCCGTAGAAGGATATTGCAGTGCAAATGTGAAAGGCTGATCATTTGAATTTTCGATTTTCTGCAATGACGTGCCGGCAGTTTGTTTCTCTGCAAAGGATGCAAAATAGGCATTGGCTTCGTTTGCAATCAAGTTTGCTTTTTTATCTGTCATCACGCTTGCAATGGCATATACGCAGCATGTAAGTACCAGTATCAATGTGAGTACGCTAAATATCACAAGAAATTTTCTTTTTTTGGGTTTCTTCCTTTGAAGCATAAAGTTCCTCCTTGTTTTTGCGATAATCCGGATGTAAATAACGTCCTTTGTCATGCGTTTTTCTGCCGCATTGTATCGCATGGGCAGGACATTGTTGTAAACACGCCATACACTTGGTACAGTGTGTATCAGTCCAGTCAGGTTTTTGATTTTTTGTCATGGAAATGCAGCCGATGGGACAGATATCTGCACAATGCCCGCAGCCGATACAGCTTTCTTCTGCATAAAATGGCTTTGTACTGGTAGCAAAGCGACGAAAACAGGGATGGATGACATTGCTCAAAAAGGCGCTGCATTTTCCTTTTTTCACACGGAAAAATTGTTTTCGTTCCAGCTTTACCGCATGCACAATCCGCTGTATGATTTCTTCGGCACATTGCAATATCTCATTACATTCTGTTTCCTGAGGGGCTGGAAACAATACGGCGTAATTGTCTGGCATCATAACGGAATATCCGCTGTTCAGATGCAGATTTTGGTCACGTAGGCAGGCATCAAAAATAGACATGCCTTCGCCTGCGGACTGTCCGCAGGTACAAATTGCGTATATGTATAAATCCTCCGGAACGTACAGCTCCAAATGGCGTACAAAGTCTTCGACGATTTCGGGCGGCGCCCATGCATGTATGGGAAATACAAAGCCAAGCTTTTCATTGGGTGCGATGGTATAGGCATATGCATGATTGCGTATGGCTTTGCCAATATCCACCATTGATTCCCCCAAAGCTTCGGAAAGCCTGCGTGCAACATGATAAGAGTTTCCGCTGGCGGAAAAATAAAATATCATACTGGCATACCTCCTCTTTGATGCTCCATGATACAATTATGACAAAAAAATATTTCTATCATAGAATAGCATATTTTATCCTATAGATGTTGTCGAATTTATTAAGATTTTTTGTTTTTTTGTAATAAAAATATGTAAAATATGGAAATTTCTTCAGATGCCGTTTTTTGGGGGGGAACCTGTATAGATAGCCCATACAAAATATTTTGTTGCTCAGGCGATGGGCAATAGAATATTCTGCAAAGCTTATAGGGAAAAATCCCGCTCTTTCTATGATATGAGGGAGTATGTAAAGAAAGAAAAAAATTTTTCGATTTTTTGGAACTTTTGAAAATATGCTGCGTCTTATGATACATCAGTAAGCAAATCAAAGAATGAAGGTATATTTTTTAGGAGGAAACAAGTATGAAAAAGAATATTGGTAAATTTCTCGCAGTATCCATGGCGTTTGCAGTGGTGAGCAGTACGGCTGCATTTGCAGCAAAGACAGCAGATCCTGCTGCAACAGTCACAGAAGAAAAGGATGAAACACAGGTGGATTCATATGATACAAGTAAGGACAATGATGAAAATGCAGATGCTGCATACATCCATACCACAGGTAAAATCATAGAAATCAGTCCTGATGAAAAAGGCAACAAAATCGTTACCATTGAAAATGAACAAGGCGGCTTGCGTTTTGTGGTAGCACCCACCACAGTTTTGGTAGACCGTCAAAGCAATGCACAGGTGGCAGCAGATCAGCTGAAGGATGGTATGGAGGTTTTTGTGGTATATGAGGAAAATGCACCAATGGGCATGAGCATGCCTCCTTACTTAGGTCAGGTAGCAGCAGTGGTAACAAATACAGACAAGGGCAATGTTTCCGTTGGTCTGTTCAATGACGAGCTGGTAAACGAAGCGGAAAAATTGCAGCTGAACATCGACGAAAAAACACCCATACGGACCACACTTGGTACAAAAAGCATTTTGGGTGCGGAGGATGTCAAAAATCAAACAGCGGTGGTATTCTATGATATGACGACAAGAAGTATTCCTGCACAGACCGCTCCTTCTATGGTACTGCTGATACAGACGCAGATGCAAACCGAAGACGTGGAAAAAGAAGCGGATACAGAGAGCATGGTGGATGCAAAAGAAGCAAAGGCGCCTGAAATGGTAAGCCTGCGTGATGCAGCAAAAGAAAAAGGTTACACCGTTGTATGGCAGGGCAAAAATCAGCCTGTTTTGGTAAGTAAGGGTGATGTAAAAGCAGAAATCAGCTTAGGCAGTGTATCCTATACCGTTGATGGCAAAACAACACTGACCGCTCAGGCGCAAGCCGTACTGAAGGATGGCAAAATGTGCGTATCCGCAGACGTAATTGCAAACCTGAAATAATCAAAACCCCTATATAGCCCACAAGACATGTACATGCAGCCAAAGGCTGCGGTAGGGCAGGAACAAACAAATATTGTTTCAACAAAACCCCTTTTCAAATGCCGAAATGCCCCATTTTGTACGATTCGTACAAAAATGGGGCATTTTTTCAAATTGTATCAGGTTGTATGGTTGCGGAATACCAAAGGATTAGTTTTCGTCAAAATGGACTTCGCCAATATAATTTAAATTGCGGTATCTCTGCGCATAGTCCATGCCATAGCCTACCACAAAGGCATCCGGAATGGTAAAGCCGATATACTCTGTTGGTACTTCTGCAACACGGCGATCCGGCTTATCCAGCAGTGTACAAATCTTAAATGTTTTTGGGCCACGCTGCAAGAGCAGTTTACGCAGCTTGCTCAGTGTACGCCCACTATCAATAATGTCCTCTACCAGTAATACATTTTTGCCGGTAATTTCCTCATCCAAGTCACGCAGGATTTTGATATGCCCGCTGCTTTCTGTGCTGTTTCCGTAGCTGGATACTTCCATAAAATTCAGTGTTACCGGCATAGTCAGACGCTTTGCAAGCTCTACCATGGTCACTACGCCCCCCTTGAGTACACAAACCACTTCTACAGGCTCACCATGAAAATCACGATTGATTTCATCAGCAAGCTCGTCCAGACGCTTTTCAATTGCTTCTGCGGAAATCATGACTTCTACTCTTTCTTTCATTGTGTTTACTCCTCCATTGTTTTCATATACAAATATCTCTTTGTTGCAGCATCGGGTAAGAAGGCTGTCGATATCTGCCTGCCGTAGATCCATACAATTTCATTGCCGCAGGCAATCAACGGCAGCTGCTGACGCAGCTGGTATGGAATTTTTTCATCAATCCAGAGCTTTTTTAATTTCTTTGTGCCACCGGATAATTTGATGAAATCCCCGGCATTTCTGGTACGACAGGTCAGTTCTTCTGTTATTTTATCATAATCCAAGACGGTCGTACAGCAATCAGCGGCAATTTCCGCATTTTTTTTGTCTGTCAATATCAGAGAAATGGATAAACCGGCTTCTTTGATCTGGGTGGTTGTGCCAACAGTCAGGGGATAACAGAATTTGTGTTCCGTTTTCTGCTGTTTGGCTGTAAAAATCAGTGTGTCATAACTGCGTGTCACACAAAGATGATTGGGCAGATGCAATGTTTTGCCGCTTTGCTTTTCCAGCAAGCCGTAAACAGCGGAAAGATGCGTCTGAGAGATATTATGCAGCGTATGTACCTGTGCAATGGCAAGGCGCAGTACCCGCATACATAAAGCCGGATGGAGTGCGGAAAGTGCCGTGCAGGAAAGAACGGTTTCTTCTGCCGGCAGCTGTGCCTGCTGGAGCGCAAGCTTTGCCTGTTGCTGCATAAAATCGTTTTCGAGCGCAAGCTGTGCGGCAGTCTGTGCCAAATGCGATGTACTGCCCTGATGTACCTGCTCCAAAAGCGGCAATACCTGATGCCGCAGACGGTTGCGTGTATAGTGTATGTCAAAATTGGTGCTGTCCTGCCGAAAGTCCAGATGGTTTTCTTTGCAGTATGCTTCGATCTGCGCACGACTGCAAAACAGGAGTGGACGGATGATGTTTCCACGAATCGGCAAAATGCCGGTTAGCCCATCGAGTCCCGTACCACGACAAAGGCGCATCAGCAGTGTTTCTGCCTGATCGCCTATATGATGTGCAACGGCAATTTTGCCATCATTGCCTGCGATTTGCTGTAGGATTTCATAGCGCAGCAGCCTGCCGGTTTCTTCTTCCCCCATACCACGCTGTTTGGCTTCATAGGGTACATTTACATGACGCACAACAAATGGTATGCCAAGATTTTCCGTAAAGCGGTGGCAGAAGCATGCATCTGCATCCGCTTGTGCACCACGAATCCCGTGATGTACATGTACAGCCGTAAGGCGAAGCTGCATGCTTTGGGCAAGCTGCCATAGGATATGTGTCAGTGCAATGGAATCAGCGCCACCGGACAGACCGATGACAACAGGCGTGCCTTCTTCCAGCATGGCATATTTCTGTATGGTGTGTTTGACTGTTTTGAGCATATCCCAAACCCTCCTGATTGATTTATGAACAAACTGTACACGAAAAAAGAGGATGCGTCAAGGCTTTGCATAAGGGGCTTGTCCCTGACAGGGCAAAGCGTTCCATGGTTTTATCCGCACCCGCTTTTGCTCTTGTGCGTCTTGCTGTGGCAAGCTTTTGCAAAAGCCCGTGTGCGGCATTGGGGCAATGCCGCATAAAAAAGAGGATGCTGACAACATCCTCTCTGTTACATTGCTATATGGTTATGCCATACGGATTTGTGTAGACGGATCGGGCAGCAGCTCTACCAAATGCTGCCAGATTTCCTTCCACATATTGCGTTTTGCTTCGGGTTCTGCAATCAGCTGTGTGATGCCGTGTTTTTTGGTGAACTGCTCGATGTAGAGCGCCGTATTTTCCTTGCAGCAAAAACTCAGCTCCGCACCATATTTTTTGCAGTGATCCATCAGCTCCTGCAATGCCATAAGACGCTCTGTGTTGGCAGAGAGTGTTTTGTCCTGTGTGACGTATAAAATATGGCAGGGTTCGTTCTGCACAGATAAAATTGCCTCTGCAAAGCGTACAGAGTCCTTGCCCGCACTGACGAGTATCATTGTTTTTTCTTTTTTGCTTTGCTTTTCAGCAGCGGTATGCTTCTTTTTCATAAAAGCCAATCTCCTTTATACATTGATACGTATATACATATACATGAATGGTATGCGATATATGACCCATACGCCCTGCGCCCAAGAGGGATGCAAGGCGGGGCTCTCCTATTTTGTATTCCGATGCAATATCTCCCCAATATGCTATGGTAATAGTATACGGCAGACTTTTTAGGAAATTGCGAGTTTTCTCTTAATTCTTTCTTAAATTTCGGGCAAAGAAAATGACTGTTTTTGATAAAATGTTTTATAAAACAAGAATTGCCTTTTTTTTTAAGTTGTGATAGAATTATAAACTGAAACGTTATATACAAGAATAAAAAATCAAAATATGTGAAATAGGGGGGAATCTCTTGAAAAAATATTGGCAATCCGCAGGACTGTATGTTCTGATATTTTTAGTGATTTTAGTTGCATTGATGTTTAGCGGAAAAGGTATGCTGTCTGAAACGCAGGAAGTGAAAATCACAGCATACAGCGATTTGATTCGTGAATTGGACAAAGACACAGTAAAATCCATTGAAGTAACCAGAAGCAAAGATGTAGACGGCTACGGAACAGCAAGAGCCGTATTGGACGACGGCACGGTCATTCAGGTGAATATTCCAAGTACAGAAGCCTTTATTGAAAAAGTGAATATGATGCCTGCACAGGGCAGCGATATCCAGATCGTCACACCGGATGTTAAGAAAGAAAGCATGCTTTCTGCAATACTGCCTTCTTTGGTTATGATGATTATTATGGTGATATTGTTTGTTGTACTCTTTGGCAGGATGCAGGGCGGCGGCGGAAAAATGGCGTCCTTTGGCAAGAGTAAGGCAAAAATGAATCTGGATGAAAACAACAAGGTAACATTCGATCATGTCGCAGGCTGTGACGAAGAAAAAGAAGAATTGGAAGAATTGGTACAGTTCTTGAAAAACCCCAAGAAGTTTACGGAATTGGGGGCAAGAATCCCCAAGGGCGTATTGCTGGTAGGCCCTCCCGGAACGGGTAAAACACTGCTGGCAAAGGCAGTGGCAGGCGAGGCAGGTGTACCGTTTTTCTCCATTTCCGGTTCCGATTTTGTAGAAATGTTTGTAGGTGTCGGCGCATCCCGTGTACGTGACTTGTTTGATCAGGCAAAGAAAAACGCACCCAGCATCGTATTTATCGACGAAATTGATGCCGTTGGCAGACGTAGAGGCGCAGGACTTGGCGGCGGACACGACGAAAGAGAACAAACGCTCAATCAGTTGCTGGTGGAAATGGATGGCTTTGGTATCAATGAAAGCGTCATCATCATTGCGGCAACCAACAGAGCGGATATTCTGGACCCTGCACTGCTGCGTCCCGGTCGTTTTGACAGACAGGTATATGTCGGCAGACCGGATGTGAAGGGCAGAGAAGCCATTTTGAGAGTACATGCAAAGGGCAAACCATTGGCAGACGAGGTGGATTTACGGGTGGTTGCACAGACAACTGCAGGCTTTACCGGAGCAGATCTTGCCAATCTCTTGAACGAAGCGGCATTGTTATCTGCAAGAGATAACAAAAAAGCCGTGGATATGGAAGCATTGCAAAAAGCGCTGATTAAGATTGGTGTGGGTACGGAGAAAAAGACACGTGTCATTTCCGAAAAAGAAAAATATATCACGGCATACCATGAAAGCGGTCATGCGATTTTGTTTGAGAAACTCAGCGAACTTGATCCGGTACACAGCATCTCCATCATACCAACCGGTATGGCAGGCGGTTATACCATGCCTTTGCCCGGCGAGGATAAGATGTATATGACAAAGCTGTATATGGAACAGGAAATTGTCAGCCTGCTGGGCGGTCGTGCGGCAGAGGCGCTTGTGATCAAAGATATTACCACAGGTGCATCGAATGATATTGAGCGTGCAACCGCTATGGCACGTGGCATGGTGACACAGTATGGTATGAGTGAAATATTGGGTCCGATACAGTTTGGCGGGGACAGTAACGAGGTATTTATCGGCAGAGATTGGGGACATACACGCAATTACGGCGAAGCCGTGGCAACCACCATCGACGAAGAAGTAAAGCGTATTGTGACACATGCCTATGATGAAGCAATCCGCATTTTGCAGGATAATATGGAAGTATTGCATGCGACTGCAAAAATTCTGGTGGAAAAAGAAAAGGTAACAGGCGATGAGTTCCGTAGGCTCTTTGATGAAAATGTACGGGCAGAAATTCTGGGCTTGACAGCGACAGAGGAAGCTGAGGTACAGGTAGCAGAACAAAAGCAAACCGCTGCTGTTTCTTTGGACAAAACAAATGCGGATCATGAAACCAACGAAAAAAATGAAACAGAGAAAGGGGAAAGCGAAGATGGAATTTAACAATATTGTACCCGGTATGTGCTATGAAAGAGAATACATGGTAGAAGAAACAGATACAGCGGCACACTTTGGCAATGACAAGGTGCCTGTATTTGCTTCTCCCAAGCTGCTCTCTTGGATCGAAGGTACTGCAATCGGCACAGTAGCACCATTCCTGCCGGATGGTTGGGAAACGGTTGGTACGACATTTGATTTCAAGCATCTGGCTGCAACGCCTGTGGGCATGAAGGTACGTGTAGTGACAGAGCTGACAGAAGTGAAAGGCAAGCTGCTGACATTCAGCGTAAAGGCTTATGATGAAATTGACAAGATTTGTGAAGGTACACATGGACGTGCAATCATTGAACTGGATAAATTCTTAAGCCGTGTCAATGCAAAAGGCAAACAATAAGAACAGAGCGCATAAGGATGCTCAGAAACGTCAGGGAGATCCCTGACGTTTCTGATTTTTTGGAGGAAAACAGGTATGTATCGTATTCTGGAGCTGCTGCGGCAGAGTGAGGACTATTTATCGGGAGAAGATATCGGAAAACGTCTGGAAGTATCCCGTGCGGCGGTATGGAAGGGCATCAAGAAGCTGCGTGAGGAGGGCTATGCCATTGAAGCAGTGACGCATCGGGGGTATCGTCTGGTGCATCCGGAGGCGATGTACAATCAGGCAGAGATTGCAAATGGTATGCCAACAAAAATCATGGGGCAGCATGTACATTTTTATACAAGCATTGATACCACAAATAACCGTGCCAGAGAGCTGGCACACGAAGGCGCACCGGAAGGTACATTGGTTGTGGCGGAAACACAAACTGCCGGACGTGGCAGACGTGGCAGAGTATGGGAGTCGGCAGAGGGTAGCGGGATTTGGATGAGTCTGGTACTCAGACCGGAAATCATGCCTGCACAAGCATCTGTATTGACACTGCTTTGCGGTTTGGCAGTTGCGGAAGCATTGGAGGAGGAAACAGGGCTTTTGCCACAAATCAAATGGCCCAACGATGTTTTGATAAATGGCAAGAAGGTTGTCGGGATATTGACAGAAATGGATTGCGAAATGACACAGGTGCATTTTGTCATTCCGGGTATCGGTATCAATGTCAATACAAAGGAATTTCCGCCGGAGCTTGCGGATATTGCGACATCCCTGTATTTGGAAAGTGGAAAGAGTTTTTCCAGAAGCAGATTGGTACATGCCGTAATGGCAAAGATCGAAAAGCATTATATGGAATTTCTACATACAAAGAGTTTTGCTGTATTGCTTGTGGCATATCGTAAACGTTGTATGACGCTGGGGAAGGAAGTAGAGGTGCGTGGGACAAAGACATTTTTGGCACAGGCGCTGGATGTGACAGAGGGCGGAGAGCTTTTGGTACGCAATTTGTCCAATGACAAAGAAGAAATTGTATACTCAGGAGAGGTATCCATTCGAGGAGTGAAGGTATGACGGAAAAGAAAATATTGGCAGCAGCAAATGCACAGGAACAAAAATATTATTTGGAGCCGGAGTTCTCCGCTTTGCCGGATGCCATACAGGAAGAAATCCGCATGATTTGCATACTGCTTGCGCAAAAGCTGAATTGTACGTTTCTCATGGGCTTTGCAGAGGGCGCATTGTATTTTGAAACCATACGCAATGCCGATGATTGTGATTTTGACGATATTGGTGCAGAGCTGGAAATCAAGCGTGTACAGCGGCAGCAGAAAGAACTTTTGCGTGCCATTGAGCTTTGGTATGCAGTATATTTTACAAAAGATGGAGAAAAAATCAAAGAAGAATTATTGCATCAGGCAGATTTGGCAAATGATACAAAACAAAACGGATAACTTTGTATAAAAAATAACAAAAAAATAGAAAAAAATGATTGTAATAATCTGATTTGCTGTTATAATGTATTTGGTCAGTAAAGTGAAGTGTCATACATTGATGTCATGCTGTGGGTGGCAGATATACAATGGCGGGACTGCACCCAGTACATTTACCGCAATGCTCATGAGCATCAATCCGTTTTATACATTTCTGGTATGCGTACCAAGCAGAATGTTGATGGGTTGGTTGACAGGGGTGGTATTCCGCTTGGTATACAAAGCAGATCGTAGCAAAACAGTAAGCTATTTTGTAGGCGGATTCAGTGCAGCATTTTTGAATACCGTATTCTTTATGGGTATGCTGCTCATCTGTTTTTGGAATACAGAATATATCCAAAGCATGAATCAGGGACTTGGCGACCTCAATCCCTTGTTCTTTGTTTGTGCCTTTGTTGGGCTAAACGGAGTTTTGGAAATGTCTGCAAGCTGTATTGTGGGTGGTCTGGTTTCCAAAGCGGTCAATAAAAGTATTCATAAAAAACGTGTATAATCCGGCAGTACCAAAAGGAACAGATACGGCAGGAATGTCTTTACAAAAAGGTGTCGATGGTGTCGGCACCTTTTTTCAAATATGTGCTATGTAGCAACAATAGAAGGAGAAAGAGAAACATGATACTCGTCATAGATGTAAGCAATATCAATACCATACTGGGGGTATTTGAAGGCGAAAAGCTGGTGGGAAACTGGAGGCTCTCTACACTCGGTAATCGTACTTCTGATGAAACCGGTATGCTGTTGCGGATGTTGTTCGTACATTCCGGTATGGAAATCAAGGATATTGATGCGGTCGTGGTATCGTCTGTAGTGCCAAATGTGATGTATTCTATGCTCAATGGAATACGCAAATATCTGAAGCAGGAGCCTATGGTGGTGCGTGCCGGCATGAAAACGGGCATCAATCTGCGTATGGAGAACCCGAAGGAAATGGGTACAGACCGGATCATCAATTTGATGGCAGCACAAGAGCTATATGGTGGGCCTGCAATCGTCATTGATTACAGTACGGCGACCACATTTGATGTCATTGATGCAAATGGTGTATTTTTGACAGGACTTACAGCGCCTGGTATGCAGGTTTGTGCGGATGCATTGACGCAGAGAGCGGCACAGCTGCCGAAAATCGAAATCAAATGCCCAGAAAGCCTGATTACAAAAAATACCGTGGACAGCATACAGGCAGGCTTGGTGATCAGCCATATTGGGGAAACCATTTATTTGATTGAACAAATCAAGCAGGAACTGGATATGCCGGAGCTTAAGGTGATCGCAACCGGTGGTCTTGGTAAAGTCATTGATGAGAAAGAAGAAATCTTTGATGTGTATGATCCGGTATTGGCATTACAGGGCTTACGCTTGATTTATGAA
Source organism: Anaerotignum sp. (assembly GCA_020024265.1). Classification (GTDB taxonomy): domain Bacteria; phylum Bacillota; class Clostridia; order Lachnospirales; family Anaerotignaceae; genus Anaerotignum. The sequence continues at coordinate 20,890 of JAHHTW010000025.1, forward strand.
AAGAACAGGCATAGAAGATAGGGAGGTAATTTTTACATGCTTTTGGTCATAGATGTTGGTAACACCAATTATGTATTGGGGGTATACCGTGGAGAAAAGCTCATCAAATGCTGGCGTATGGCAACAGCCGGTGTACGTACTGCGGATGAAACGGGTATTTTTATCCACTCTCTATTTGATGCTTCGGATGTCAAGGCAAGCAGTATTGAGGCGGTTATCATTTCTTCTGTTGTACCGGATATTATGTATTCTCTTTCTCAGGGTATTCGTAAATATTTCAATATTGAACCGATGATTGTCAGTGTGGGGATGAAAACGGGTATTTCCATCCGCAGGGATAACCCGAAGGGGGTAGGTGCAGACCGTATTGTCAATCTGGTTGCAGCCAACGAGATTTATGGCGGGCCTGCTGTGGTCATTGATTATGGTACAGCCAATACATTTGATGTAATCAATGACAGGTCGGAGTTTATCACAGGATTGATTACGCCGGGCATTTCCATCTGTGCAGACGCACTGACACAAAGGGCGGCACAGCTGCCTAAGATTGAGATCAAAAAGCCCAAAACCATTATTGCAAAGAATACGGTAGACAGCATACAAGCTGGTTTGGTATTGGGGCATATTGGGCAGACCATATATATCATTGAACGGCTCAAGGATGAGTTGGAAATGCCGGATATGAAGGTGATTGCAACCGGTGGCTTGGCACGTGTGATTGATCCGAACAAAAAGATATTTGATATTTTAGACCCTGTGCTGACGCTCAAGGGGTTAAAGATATTGTACGAGAAAAATGCGTAAGACCTTGGGGCTCTGCCCCAACACCCCGCAAGGGGCTTCACCCCTTGACCCATTCTTTGGGGCTCTGCCCCAAACCCCGAAGGGGAGGATACATGGGACAGGTGAAGCGGAGAGCAAAGGAGTTGTGCGGAAAGACCTTGGGGCTCTGCCCCAAGCCCTGCAAGGGGCTTCACCCCTTGACCCATTATTTGGGGCTCTGCCCCAACACCCCGCAAGGGGTTTCACCCCTTGACCCATTATTTGGGGCTCTGCCCCAAACCCCGAAGGGGAGGATACATGGGACAGGTGAGGGGAGAGCAAAGGGGTTGTCTGGAAAGACCTTGGGACGCTGTCCCAAGCCCTGCAAGGGGCTTCACCCCTTGACCATTCTTTGGGGGCGATGCCCCAAGCCCCAAGGAGGGGGTATGGGGAAAGGCGGGAGCGAGAGAAAAGGGTTTGGCTAAGAAAGACCTTGGGGCTCTGCCCCAACACCCTGCAAGGGGTTTCACCCCTTGACCCATTCTTTGGGGCGATGCCCCAAGCCCCAAGGAGGGAGTATGGGGAAAGGTGGGAGCGAGAGAAAAGGGTTTGGCTAAGAAAGACCTTGGGACGCTGTCCCAAGCCCTGCAAGCTTTTGAAAAAGCTTGAGCAAAACTTTGATTGCAGTGTTTCTTTGAAACACTGCATAAGGGGAAGCAGATAAAGAGAGAGAAAAGGGTTCGGGTGGAAAGAACTTGGAAGGTTTTTCGCATCCCTGCACTTTGCATATACGACATGCATTTTCTCTGTTTTCCCCAGTTCATATCCATACTTGCACAAAAAAAGACCTTAGGGCATGCCCTGAGGTCTTTTTTTATCATGGGTCAAGGGACGGAGTCCCTTGCGGGGTGTTGGGGCAGAGCCCCAAGGTCTGTATGCAGAGCCCCAAGGTCTTGCTCTTATACGTTGAAACGGAATAATACAACATCCCCGTCTTTGACAACATACTCTTTGCCTTCGGAACGCACTAAGCCCTGTTCCTTTGCTGCATTGTAAGAGCCAAGACGCATCAAATCGTCATATGCCACAACTTCTGCACGGATAAAACCACGTTCAAAATCGCTGTGGATCTTGCCGGCTGCCTGTGGTGCCTTCGTGCCGTTTGTGATTGTCCAAGCACGGGATTCTTGAGGTCCGGCAGTCAAATAACTGATTAGCCCCAATAAATGATAGCTTGCTGCAATCAGTCGATCCAAACCACTGCTGTCTACACCGAAATCGGCAAGAAATTCCTTCTTGTCCGCATCGTCCAAATCGGAAATTTCCTCCTCGATTTTTGCGCAGAGTACAAAAACTTCGTTGTGTTCCTTTGTCGCATATTCACGTACCCGCTGTACATAAGCATTGCTTGCGCCATCATCTGCAAGGTCGTCCTCAGATACATTGGCAGCATAAAGTACCGGCTTTGCCGTCAGAAGCGTCAGACTGTCTACAAAGGCACGTTCCTCCGGCGTGTCCAGCTCCACCGTTCTTGCGCTGTGTCCCTGCTCCAGTGCGTCCTTGAGCTTTTGTAAAATATCCATTTCTTTTTGTAGGGATTTGTCCGCCTTTGCCATTTTCCCTGTTTTTGCAATACGTCTTTCCAGTATTTCCAAATCAGAAAATACCAATTCCAGATTGATTGTTTCAATATCTCGAATGGGATCAATGCAGCCATCTACATGCACAACGTTGCCATCCTCAAAACAGCGTACAACATGTACCACTGCATCCACTTCCCTGATATGGGAGAGGAACTTGTTCCCCAGCCCCTCTCCTTTGCTCGCACCACGTACCAAGCCCGCAATGTCCACAAATTCAATGACGGCAGGTACGGTTTTTGCAGAATGGTACATTTCTGTCAGCTTTGTCAAGCGTTCATCGGGTACGGTTACAATACCTACATTTGGTTCAATGGTACAAAAGGGATAGTTTGCAGCCTCTGCTTTGCCAAGTGTCATGGAGTTAAAAAGTGTGCTTTTGCCTACATTGGGCAAACCTACAATACCAAGTTTCATAGAGTAATCTTCCTTTCCAAGGGGCTATCCTTTGTCATTTGCAATTCTGCCGGATATGCCCGAAGCATTTTTTTGCTTTCGTGAAACATTATAGCGAAAAAACCGTAAAATGGCAAGAAACAACAGCAAAATTCAAAAAACCAGACCGGCAAACAGCAGGTCTGGTTCTGTGCAAACAGCATATCAGAACTTCAGGATATCCAAATCAATGGTACCCATTGGAATGGCATTGCCACAAGCAGGGCAAGCAATTTCCGACATGGTTTCCATTGTTTCTTCATCCACATCCATTTCCTTCCCGCAGGATGGACAGATGAAGGAATAGAGATATACCGGTTCATCCTCCTTTGATGCATGAGGATCATCCATATCTACGGCTTCGAGATCTTCGTCATCCAGAAATGTTTCAAGCATAAATGCCATATCTTCTAAGATATCCATGATGCCATGAAAAATCTTGCCCTCCTTGGTTTCAGGATCAAATCCGCTGCCATCACATAAACCACGTAAATAGGTAATTTTCTTATCAAAATATTCCATGATACCGCCTCCCTGACCATCTATATCCTTTTGGGAAAAAGCCCATTTATACGTCTTTTCCCGATATGCCATAGAAATAACAGAGTGCCAAATGGCACTCTGCAATGTTGTTTGTTTCCCAAAATCAGTTGTTTACTCTGCTCAGGTATTCACCTGTACGTGTATCAATCTTAATGATTTCGCCTTGGTTGATGAACAGGGGAACCTGTACGGAAGCGCCTGTTTCTACAATGGCAGGCTTTGTAGCGCCCTGTGCTGTATTGCCGGCGAAGCCAGGTTCTGTTTCTGTGATTTCCAGCTCTACAAACAGAGGGGGTTCGATACCGAATACGTTGCCATCATGGGAAAGCAGCTTTACGTTTTCGTTTTCTTTTACAAATTCCAGAGAATCGCCAACATCCGCAGCGTTCAGAGCGATCTGATCAAAAGTTTCATTGTTCATGAAATGGTACAGTTCGCCATCGTTGTACAGATATTGCATGTCCATTCTGTCGATGTGTGCTTTGGACATTTTTTCTGTAGGACGGAATGTTTTTTCCACTACCGCACCTGTTTTGATATTTTTCAGTCTTGTACGAACAAAAGCTGCACCTTTGCCGGGTTTTACGTGCTGGAATTCCAATACGCTGTAAATATCGCCTTCGTATTCCATGGTTACGCCATTTCTAAGTTCACCTGCAGAAATCATTTTATTTCCTCCTCATAAATACATCTGATGGGGATAGTATCCCCCGTTTTTTTCATTTGCTATACTGTAAGTAAGCATATTCCTTTATATTTTAATGGAAAATTCATGTTTTTTCAATACATAATACGAAAAAAACTATACAACCGGACAATTTTAGATAGTTTCTACCATTTTACAGTCCGATTTTCTTGAAATATACACGCATTACCTGACGCTCCAGACCACGCTTGACTTTCGTAATCAGCTGATCACGCTCGCAGATGGGGGCAGTCATAATGGCATACAGTCCGCCGATATGTCCGCACCACATATCCGTAAACACCTGATCGCCAACCATTGCCGCTTCTGATGGCGCAAGCTGTAATTTGGCAAGCGCACGCTTGAGTTTTTTGGCAGAAGGCTTGCCTGCCTTGTGTACGGCAAGCGTATGCAGCGGACGGTTGAAGCGGTGTACACGTGCTTTGTTGTTATTGGAAAGAATACAAAGACGAAAGCCCATGCTCCGCAATTGCTTGAAATATGCAATCAGCTTTTCGTCAGGATCAGCCACATCAAAGGGGGCAATGGTATTATCAATATCAAACACCAATCCACGGATGCCCATTTTTTGCAGTTCCTGTAAGGGCAGGTCGTATATGGATGGTATATAGAGATCGGGGAAAAACCTTTCTAACAGCATTGCTTATCAGCCTCCTATTTTCTTTGTGAATATGTGATATCACCCAAATCATCCTGCTCCAGCTGCAAAAGAGCATTTTCTTCGATTGTCCCAAGACATTCTCCGCTCAAATAGCGAATCATCACATCATCTGCCGCTCCGGTGACGCCGTATGTCAGCTCAATGCGTCTGGTACGCAAAAGGGTACGGGAAGCTGAGCGGATATTGCAGCATATGATGGCATTGATGCCTTGTGTCAGTAAAAAATCGGAAAAGCTCTGCCCATCGAGCGGTAGGATTTCTTTTGTTTGCACCAGCTCAATTTCTACATCATATATGGTAAATTCTCTTGCGTTTTCCAATCTTTGGGTGATTTGTCCATATTCTGTGGGAATGGCAACTTTCATATGCGCTTACGCCGTCCTTTCGCATTGCTTGTGTTTGTCCTTTGACATAGTTTGCTCTTATTTTATCTGCATGGAGTACCCCTTGTCAAATTTTCACATAAATTTTTTTGCGTATTTTGAAAAAAAGGGGTACAATAGGAACGGAAAACCTTAGGGCGCTGTGGTATACCATATGCTTTGGAAAAAGCGTGTAAGTTTTTGCAATGCCTGAAAAACTTCCTTGCTGCAAAAGGGATGTGTGATACCATTGCAGCGAGATTTTGGTCATATCCTTGCTGTCGGTTGGATGGCAGCAATGTACAAGCATTGGATACTGTGACACATACAATGGATCCAATCCTCTGCAGCCATGCGCATATGCTGCGGATGGCGCTTTGTGATTGGAACGATGGAAAGGAGCAATGTTTTTTATGGATCCTAGATTAGAAGAACTGGCTTATCATTTGGTCAACGATTCCTGCCGCCTGAAAAAAGGCGAAAAACTGATGATTCACCAAAACGGGATACATCCCGCACCTCTGGTACGTGCCATTATTAAGGAAACATACAAGGTGGGTGCGGTACCCTTTTTGCGATTGATGACAAACAGCTTGGAAAGAGAGCTGCTTTTGGGTGCGAATGAGCAGCAAATGCGCCTGATGGCAGATGCAGATGCACTGCTGATGAAAGAAATGGATGCGTTCATTGGTGTGCGGGGGGAGGATAATATCACAGAACAGGCAGATGTCCCCAGCGACAAACAGACATTATACGAACGCTTCTATTCTGCTCCTGTGCATCATGACATCCGTGTGCCGCATACCAAGTGGGTGGTACTGCGTTATCCCACAAATGGTATGGCGCAGGCGGCGCATACCAGTTTGGAGGATTTTGAAGATTTCTATTTCAAGGTATGCAATTTGGATTACAGCAAGATGTCCGAGGCGATGGATACACTTGTGGCATTCATGAACCGCACAGACCGTGTGCGATTGGTGGCACAGGGTACGGATTTGACATTCTCGATCAAAGACATTCCCGCAATCAAATGCGCAGGAGGCTGCAATATTCCGGACGGCGAGGTGTATACCGCACCCGTGAAGGATTCCATCAATGGCGTCATTACCTATAACACACCATCCGAATACAATAGCTTTACATTTGAAAATGTGCGTTTGACATTTGAAAATGGTAAAATTGTGGACTGTGACGGCAATGACAAAAAGCGTCTGAATGAAATCTTTGATACAGATGCAGGCGCACGCTATGTGGGGGAATTTGCCATAGGTGTCAATCCGTATATCACAAAGCCCATGAACAATATCCTCTTTGATGAAAAAATCAGTGGCAGCATCCACTTTACACCGGGCAATTGCTATGACGATGCACCAAACGGAAACCACTCCGCAATCCATTGGGATTTGGTGCTGATTATGACACCGGAATACGGCGGTGGCGAAATCTGGTTTGATGATGTACTGATTCGGAAGGATGGGCTGTTTGTATTGCCGGAATTGGATTGCCTGAATCCGGAAAACCTGAAATAATTACAGATGGATGTTTTGTAAATTAGACAGCAGACTGCCGGATATGCGGTCTGCTGTTTTTTTGTCTTTGTCCGCCACATCCCCTGTCAAATCCTGTGTTTGGCTGAGCTGACTGATTTTTTCGATGATGGCGGTATTTGTGGTGGTAGATACGGAAAATGTGTAAGGATCGGCATATAATACGCTTTGTGCGATCTGATTGCGTAATGCACGGCTGTCTGCATTCGTAACAATTCCGATCAGTGCTGTATGCCCGTCTACAAAAACGACGCTCTCAGATACTTCAGGCAATTGGGAGAGTGCAGAAGCAATGGCAATCCTGCGTGTGGCATCCGATGGCGGAATTTGCAATAAATGATTTTGCACATTGCGCATCGTGCAGCTGCTTGCAAAAAAGATGCAAAAAAGACAAAGTATTCGTATTTTTTTCATATTTCTCGCCCCTTTCTGTGTTAGCATATCCGTTTTGCAGATGTTTTCTCCTGTGAAAAAAAGGTACAATCCCAAAAAATAGGGATAGTGCTTTTTTATTTTTGTGTTATAATAACAATACAAGAAGTAAAACGACGAAACAAAAGAAAAAGAATCCTACAGAAAGGAAGAGATGGTATGGAACGAGAACATAGAAGACATTATCGTGTGGCTATGCGTCAGATAGAAGAAACGCCAAAAGAAGGCATGTATGTGACAAGAGCAGAGGCAATGCGCTATGCGGCATTTTCCGGTGTTGTGACAGCTGTGCTGTTTTTCCTGTTGCTGTTTCGCAACAAACGCTCGTAAGATACAAAAAACCATCGGTTTTATGATGATGTCATAAAACCGGTGGTTTTTTTGCAGCTGCGCATATGCTGCATTATGTTTTCTGTACAAAGGGGCGTTTTTTCCAAAAACGTGCAGCCTGTACAGTCATATCATCCATTTGCGTATCAGAGTGCGCTCTTGCCTGCTGCAATATAAAATCCGCTGCGTCCTGTGGGTTTGCAAAATGCTGTGGCAAGAAACATTCCTCCAGCCATATGGCAGTTTGCTGTTCCCCGCCGAATGCGTCTGTAATGCCGTCTGTCATCATCAGAAGCATATCCTCATCCCATAAACGCATATTGTTTTTGATGATGGGTACGGTTTGCAGAATACCGGCAGGCAGAGAATGGGTATATACCGCAATGACACGGTTTTGACGGCAGATATAGGACGCTACGGCACCCAATTTCAACCACTCTGCCTGTGCGCTGTATAAATCAATGGTACAAATATCCAATGTGGCATAGGATTCCTCGGCACGGCGCAAAAGCAATGCCGAATTGATCAGGCGTATGGCAAGCTCTTTGGAAAAGCCGGCTTGTGTAAATTCCTCCAAAAGCTCAATGGCAGTCTTGCTTTGTGCAGCAGCGCCCAATCCAACACCCATGCCATCGGAAAGCGCAAGCAATGCAATGCCTTTTTCGCTTTCCATATAAGCATCTGCGTCACCGCATACGGTATCGCTGGCTGCGTGGGCAGTTGCAGCGGATATGGCATAAATGGGTTCCTCTACAAAAGTCAAACGGCACAAGCCTTCTGTAATACAGCAATGCCCCAATTCCTGCTGCATCATGGGGCACCCCAATGTTTTCTGTACCAGTGGCAGTATGCTTTCTTTACAAATACCCCGCCCATGACAGTCTTTGAGATACAGTATGGCGCATAGCCTGTGTTTTTCCTGTATGACATCGGCACGATGTATGGCAATGCCTGCTCGACGCAAGGCAAAAAGAAGCTCTTTTTCTCTCTCATCCAATAGGGTGTTTTCGTCTGTCAAATCGTGTGTCAATTCTTTGAGTATGTTGCCTACTTCGGAAAGCTGCGCTCCGACAAGCTGCCGACATTCCTGCAAACGGCTTGTCCAGATCCCATCATGCCGGTGCCGTTGATAGCGCATGTTGACGGTTTGCGCATAGCTGTCTATGCGGGGGCAGATATCTTGGAACCATTTCGGTAAGTCCTTTGTTGTAAGCGATCCGTTTGCATCGCATATGGAAAAGAGAGAGAAGGTCATGCTGTATGTGCGATAGACCTCCTCGTTCCAGCAGTAATGCGTCATGGAACAGCCCTTGCACACATACTCTGCCGTTTGGCTGACAAGCAATGCCAAGTCCTCCTGTTTGGTTGTGGTTTCTGTGACAAAAGATTTTGCAAGCGCATCAAAAGCACCGGAGGCACGCTCCAATTTTTCTGCGGTATGGCTTTGCAGACGTATGTAATGGTCATGCAACGTGGCACTTTGCCAAAAGCCGCCGGCACCGTTTAATATGCGTTTGGGCAGCAATACAAATGTGAGCGCACCCATACCAAACCAAAGCAGCCAGTGCGTATCTATATGCTCCGGTTCTGTGTAAAACAGCAAAAGTGCGGCGGTGAGAAACAGACTGCTGGAAGCGGCAATGCGGCCGATTTCTTTGAAGCATCCGGCAAGCAGACCACCCAGAGCAAGCAGTACAAAAAGTGTCAGCTCAGCCGCATCGCACAAATAGAGTAAAAACCCCATCATGACACCGGCAGCAGCACCACCGCCGACACCCTCCCGCCATGCGGCAATGAGCAAAAATATGGCGGTCAGGTAGGCAAACAGCCTGCCCTCCAAAAAAGGCAAATCAATATTGGCGGCACCTGCAAGCATGCCGCCCAGCACCAAAAGTGCGGAAAGGGTTTCCTCACGTGTCCATATGCCTGTATGTGTGCGTGCAAAGAGTATGGCAACCCCTTTTTGCAGCAAAAGCGAAAGCCCCAGTACCAAAAGCGCTTCTACCACGGTTACAACAAAATCAAATCGCAAACCGCCACGACCGATGGTATCCAAGATACCGCCCAAGAGCATGGCAAATGCCCCCAGCAATGCACGGCGCAGATGGTCTTTTGCAAATGCTGCAAAAGACCAATGCAAAAGCAGTGCAGCAAGCAATGTTGCAATATGTTTGAGCAGTATGCCGTTTCCAAGACCTCCCAGAAAAGCGGCAGAAAGTGCGATATAAAATCCCGATTTCCCCAAAAATACGGATAATATTCCGATGGATAGGGGATGTAAAATATGCAGCACCGTCCCTCGGCTCCACAAAAAGACCATGCACCATATGCCGATGCTTTGCAATATGTGTATATGCGGGACGCCTCCGCTTTTTGCCGATGGCTTGGCGATGGCTTTTCCAAGTGGAGGCAGGTTGGCTTTGGGTATTGCGGTTTTTTGATATACTTCCATTGTGATTTCGGTTTTTTCCATAATGTTCGATCTCCTTTCTGATTCCATTTTATAGAAGGGAGGAGGCTTTTTTTGCCGAAAAGAGCAGGAAATGCAGTGTTTTTTTCAACAAATGATATGGTTTTTATGGAAATTATGACGTAGGAGAGGTTGCTTTGTGTCAAAAATGCGTATGGTATGGGGAAGGATGCGGAAGGGATCGTGGCGCAGGCAGTGGATGGCAAGAGCCACGCTCCTTTTTTGTGGTGTGACAATGCACAAAGCTGCATTTTTCGCTTGCTTGTGGAAAAATAGAAGAAAAAATGAAAAAAGTATTGACAAAAAAAAGTTCTTTTGATATGATTAACAAGCCGTCAGCAGTAGCAGGATAGGCCCGAGTGGCGGAATTGGCAGACGCACAGGACTTAAAATCCTGCGAGGTAAAACTCGTACCGGTTCGATCCCGGTCTCGGGCAGCTTTTTACAAAGCAGGCAGGCAAAACAGAATATGCCCAGATAGCTCAGTTGGTAGAGCAGAGGACTGAAAATCCTCGTGTCACTGGTTCGATTCCGGTTCTGGGC
>JAHHTW010000026.1 GCA_020024265.1 Anaerotignum sp.
GGGTCAAGGGAGGAACTCCCTTGTGGGGTGTTGGGGCAAAGCCCCAAGGTCTTTTTCCCCTGAAGCTCTTTTGCAAGCTGTTTACATTTCCTATAAAATTGCGTATAATAAAACCAACTTGAGCATACCAAGTGCGAAAGGGGACGAAATTATGGATAAAAAAATTCTAATTGTAGATGACGAAAAAAATATTGTCAATATCATCGCCTTTAATCTCAAAAAAGAAGGCTATACTGTAATCACAGCATCCGATGGCGAGGAAGGTGTCAAAAAAGCATTGTCCGAGGATCCGGATCTCATTCTCCTCGATATTATGATGCCCAAAATGGACGGCTATGAAGCCTGTCGCAAAATCCGTGAAAAGAAGCATACTCCCATCATTATGCTGACTGCACGTGCAGAAGAAATTGATAAAGTACTGGGGCTGGAACTTGGCGCAGATGATTATGTCACAAAGCCCTTTGGTGTACGTGAACTGATCGCACGTGTCAAAGCCAATCTGCGTAAGATTGCCGCACTCCAGCAGATCCAGAAGGACGGTACACAGCAAGAAGGATTTGGCAAACTAACCATTGACAGCGAACGCTATGAAGTCAAAAGAGATGGCAATCCTGTCAGCCTGACATTGCGCGAGTTTGAGCTTTTGAAATTTCTGGTACAGCAAAAAGGTCAAATTTTTTCCCGTGAAACGCTGCTGGAAAAGGTTTGGGGCTATGAATATTTCGGGGATGTGCGTACCGTAGATGTGACCATCCGCCGTTTGAGAGAAAAAATAGAGGAAGACCCCGGAAAACCGGTTTACATCCGTACCAAACGTGGAATCGGCTATTATTTTGATGACGAAAATGAATAAAACATACTCCCTTTGTTCCCAAAGAACATCCCTGCCGAAACCAACGTCGCAATACCTGAAAACATGCCATACTATAGAATAAAGATCAAATGGGGTGCAAAAATGTGCGCAGTATAAAATGGAAATTAATTGTGATGTATTTGGGTCTGGTACTGATTGTTATGATTGTCAGCGGTACCTATATCCTCCTGAGTCTTCGCAATATCGAAATGGATAAATCCCGCAGACAGCTGGAAATCTATGCAGAAAAAATACAAGAGCAGGTGATCGGTTCCGGCAATGCAGACAGCTTTCAGGAAAACCTGCAAAAAACCGTGACAAATGCCATCGGAATACAAGGCAATATACTCAATGCGCAGGGGCAGACACTGGCTACCACCACCGCATTGCAGCCTCCCTTTCCGGAATATTCCGATCAGGCCATTATCTCCGGCATGAATGGCAGCGCCGCCTTTTCCTCCGGCAAAAAAAGCACCGATGCCTTCGGTCTTTTGCGTGAATGGCTGAGTTATGCCATGCCCATTACAAACGATCAAGGAGATGTCACATATATCATATACACCAGACTGGATGCCGGAGATATGCAAAGCAGCTTGGAACAGACCACAAAAACCATTGTGGCAGCCGTTGCCATTGCATTATTTTTTGCAGCCGTAATGAGCTATGTTTTTGCACAAACGCTGACAGGGCCTATTCTGGCATTGACAAAGGGCGCAAAAAATATGGCAGAGGGTAAGCTCAACCAAAGCCTGTCGGTACGCAGCAACGATGAAATCGGTCAGCTGACCAGCAGTTTTAACCATATGTCCTCAGAGCTGAAAAAAATGATGTCCGAAACCTCTACGCAAAAAAACAGACTGGAAATCATACTGCATAACATGAGCGACGGTGTGATTTCCTTTGCCGGAGATGGCAAGCTGATTTTGGCCAATACCGCAGCAGAGGATATGCTGCATATGGAGCATATGAATTTGAGCTTTTCACAATTCATAAACAAATTCGATATTACCTCCGGTGTATATTTTGACATGGGCAACGAGATGTCGCAAAACGTCACATTCCCTGTCGGCCAGCAATTCATCAATGCAACATTTTCTCCCTATTACAACATCCACAGCAAAGGAGATAAAAAAGATATTGAAGGTGTGGTTGTCGTATTGCAGGATGTCACCGAGCAGAAAAAACTGGATGATATGCGCAAAGAATTTGTGGCAAATGTTTCCCATGAATTGCGTACCCCTCTGACTACTGTCAAAAGCTATACGGAAACACTGATGGATGGCGTATTGGATGACAGAGAAACTGCCATGGAGTTTCTTTCCATCATAGACAGCGAATCCGACCGTATGGCATTTTTGGTACGTGATTTGTTGCAGCTTTCTCGCTTTGACAACAATCAGGTACGCTTACAGCTGACGGAAATCGAAATGAACGCATTTTTGGAAACCACCGTACGTCAAAACAAAATCCATACAGAGGCAAAGCATCAAACGCTGTCCTTTGAGCCATATCCGCATCCGGTCATCATATATGGCGATCAGGATCGGGTATCACAGGTAATCAATAACATTGTAACCAATGCCATCAAATATAGCTTGGATCAGGCAAGCATTCATATTTTCATTACAGAAGATGAAAATTACTACAAAATTTCTGTCAAGGATACCGGTATGGGCATCACAAGAGAGGATCTGCCACGTATCTTTGAGCGTTTCTATCGTGTAGATAAGGCAAGAAGCCGTGCCATGGGCGGCACCGGTCTGGGACTTGCCATTGCGAAAGAAATTATGGAGGGCCATAAGGGCAGGCTGACCGCAGAAAGCGAATACGGCAAGGGTACGACCATGACCATGCACTTTCCCAAAACACGCCCCATACTGGAGTATGAGCAGGAGGAGCATACAACCTGACGCTTTTTTTCACACCGCAGAAAAAAACGCAGTTGTTAGTAAACTGTAAGTACATTGTAACAGTATTGTAATATTTCTATGGTATGATCATTTTATGGTAATTTGTATCCAACGCTATGTGTGAAGTCAAGGGAGGTGACGGAGATGAAACAAGCAAAAAAAAGAATACTGGGTTGCTTTATGGCTGCCTTTCTTTGTTTGGCACCCGTCAGCGCATGGGCAAGCGAAACCCCCATCACCATCAGCAGCGGATTTGATCTGTCCTCAGAGGAAACCGAATCCACATTCGCCGAACGCCGTACAATATATGGTGAAGCGAAATACGGCACACAGATCTCGCTCTCTGTAGATCAGAAGGATGCTTGCGGAGAAATGCAGAATATCAGCACACAATCACTGTCCGTTGGCATCATGGGTATTTTTTCTGCTACGATTTCCCTGCAAGAAGGGTATAATTATATCACATTGACAGCAGAAAAAGATGGTTATACCCCCATCTCACATACCATGACCGTCAAACGTGTACCACAGCAAATTAAGTCCGAGCTGCAAAATCTAATCGTGCTGCCCGGTGTACAATAATGCAAAAAATTTATCAGAAGCGGTGAGAATATGAAAGTAAACAGGATTACGAATTATATCATTGTTGCTTTGGTCTTAGCCGCAATTTATCAGACACAAGAGTTATGGCTTGCCAAAGCAACAGGCCATAACTTTTTTCATGCGCTTTTTTCCAAAGAGGAGCATCGGCAAATGATGCAGCTTGGAGAACACGCACTGATGGATACCCGATATGCCATTGGCGACGGCACATCCAATTTCACACTCTACTATCCCGACCAAAGCGGCAGCAGCGATGCTTTGGAGGCAGCCAATCAGGTATTACAGGAAATATTATCCGAAAACATTGGCAAAAGCACAGAGCTGATGGATGCAGACTGGAAAACCATGCTGCAAAAAAGCTGTATGGTCATACAATACGATTTCTTGATCCCCATGGATGATTATTTGGCAAACATCCGCAGCCTCAAAAATGGGCAGCCTCTGGAACAATTTGACTGCATCATACTCTCTCCGGGAAAATATACCGGAGAAGAAAGCCTTGCCTATCTGGTCAATACCCACGAAAATACGGCTGTATGCTATCAGGCGCAAAAAAGCAAATCTGCACCTGCGCTCTTTGAGCTTTTGACACGCAGCGAAAACGATATGGTATATATCTCCACAGGGCAGAAAACAGGCTCTGCCGTTTTGCGGCACAATCTGTTCCTGCCACAGATTTCTCGTGTACCCTACGATTATCCCGTCATTGCACAGCAGGCGGCATTTGAAGAAAATGATGCTTTGAGCCGTACACTTTTGGAAAATACCGCTGAGCATTTCTTTGCCAATTTTTCCGTAGATTGGAGCAGCAGGGATGAAAACGGAAATTTTATATTCAGTGACAGCTCCGTTGTACTGAAATATTACCCGGCAAACCGTATATTGGAATATTATAACTATGACAATTACGGCAATGACAGCCAACAGGTTTCCTTGCTTGACGGTTATCAAATCTGTTCCCAATTCCTGAAAAACGATACCTCACTGCAAAACAGTATTTATTTATCGGCAATTGCAGAAAACGGCAGTGAGCGTATTTATTATTTTGATTATGCATTAGACAATCTGCCCATACTGCTTTCTGACGAAACCATAACGCAGATTGATATGCCGCATGCCATCTCAGTAACGGTGCAAAACCACTCTGTCAAAAAGTATCGACGCTATGCCGTCAACTTCCAAGCAACTCCATGGAGAGAGGAAATCACCGTACCATTTATTGATGCACTGGATCAGGCAAACCGTTTGTACCAGCAAACCATAGCCCCCAGAGAGATTGCAGAAGTGCAAAATATTTCTTTGGCATATGATGCCACACAGCCTTCACACATCTCGCTCAAATGGTTTGTCACACTCTATGACGAACTCTTTGCCATCCCTGTCAAGCAAACCGCAATGCCATCCGTACCCACGGGGCAGCTGCCAAACACATAGGAGGGAAAATCTATGGAATGGGGTTATGCCAAAAAATTTGTCATTCTGCTTTTGCTTGCGCTCAATTGCCTGCTGTTTTTATTAAATGTACAGCAAAATCAAGAAAATATTACAACCGCACAGCAGGAAAAAGCGATTTTTGAAGTATTGTCCAAAAACGGCATTACGATGTATACCGATTTGCCTGAGGACGAAATGCCTATGAAGCGTTTGCTTTGTCATCTGCCGTCATACCATAAAGAGGATTTGGAACAGGCATTTTTCTTCGGACAAAAAACAACGGTAGAGCCATCGAAACAGCAAACCATATACCGCAACGATCTGGCAACACTCACACTCTCTGCCACAGGCGGACATGTTGTGTATCACAATGTTTCACCCAAGCTGTGTACACTGCCACAGGACGAAGCAATGCATAAGGGCAAAGACTATATCAAACAATTGGACCCGCTTTTTGCGGACATGGAGCTTTTCGGTGTATTTGAAACGGAATGGGGCTGCCGGCTGGAATTTTTTGAACGCTTTGCAGACAAACCGGTATTTTCAAACTGTGTGATTGTCGATCTCACACAAGATGGCATCTGGCAGGTATGGTTTTCCAACTACCCTGTGGATGCGGAAAATGGTGAGGAAAAAGATATTTTTCTTGCCGATGAAGCACTGCTGACATTTTTGCGTGAAACACAAAAGCAAGTACAAAGTGAAACCATTGCCATTACACGCATAGAGCTGGGGTATGATATTGTCATGCAAAATGACAGCTATTCCACAGCGACCATATATGCCGTCCCCTGCTACCGCATTTATACATTGGAGAATACCGCTCCCTTTGTAGTCAATGCCTATACTGGGCAAAAAGCAGAACAAATACAGCCCTTTTACAAAAACAAAAGTACAAAAAATCCACAGGCATCGACGCTGTCAATCCCTGCACAGTAATCTGTATGTAAAAGAAGAACACTGCATAGGTTTCTTTTTTTATGATATGATACCAAGGTACAACACAGATACCGTTTTTCGTACCTTGGTATCGCATGACACAGAATGAAATTTGTAATTGGAGGTTTTTTATGAATCAATGGATTGAAAAAGAACAACTCAAACAGATGATACGGGAAAATATCAAAACGCTGTACCGCAAAACACTGCCATCTGCAAATGCAGAGGAAATTTATCAGGCGGTTGTCTTTACCATTCGTGACATCATTACGGACAAATGGATTCAAACACATGACGCATATGACAAAGCGGATGTCAAAGTTGTGTATTATCTTTCCATGGAATTTCTGATGGGGCGTTTTTTGGGCAACAGTCTGATCAATCTGCAAATGTACGACGAAATCAAAGAAGTTTTGCAGGAGCTTGACGTTGATTTGAACCGCATTGAGGACGCAGAACCGGACCCCGGACTTGGCAATGGCGGACTTGGCCGTCTTGCTGCCTGTTTTCTGGACTCCCTCTCTACATTGGAGCTTCCGGCATATGGCTGCGGCATTCGCTATCACTACGGTATTTTCGAGCAGCAGCTCAACAAAGACGGGGAACAAATCGAAGCCCCCGACAACTGGCTGGAAAACGGCGACCCTTGGGGTATCCGCAGAAATGAGTACGCCACAGAAGTCAAATTTGGCGGCACGGTACGCACAGAGGCGAAACCGGACGGTTCCTACCGCTTCGTACAGGAAAATTATCAATCCGTCATTGCAGTACCCTACGATTATCCGGTGCTGGGCTATGGCAACAATACGGTCAATACATTGCGCTTATGGGATGCGCAGCCCAAAACAAAGCTGGATTTGAATTTCTTCAATCAAGGGGACTATCAGAAGGCTTCCGCACAGACACTTGCCGCAAACACATTGACAGATGTGTTATACCCTGCCGATGAGCATATGGCAGGTAAGGAGCTGCGTCTGCGTCAGCAGTATTTCTTTATCTCTGCGACCGTACAGCGTGTGGTGGCACGTTTTGCTGCAAAGCATACGGATTTTCATGATCTGCCCAATAAAGTTGCCTTCCAGCTCAATGATACCCATCCATCTGTCGCCGTTGCCGAGCTGATGCGTGTACTGGTGGATGTATATGATGTTCCTTGGAACGATGCATGGGAAATCACACAAAAGGTATGCGGCTATACCAACCACACCATCATGTCCGAAGCGCTGGAAAAATGGCCTGTCGAGCTTTTCAGCCGTCTTCTGCCACGCATTTACCAAATTATAGAGGAAATCAACCGCCGCTACTGTTTGCAGCTGACAGAAAGATACGGCTACGATCCAAAAAAACTGCGCCAAATGGCAATCATTGCAGATGGGCAAATCCGTATGGCATACCTTGCGATTGTAGGCAGCCATTCTGTCAACGGTGTTGCAGCGCTGCATACCGAAATATTAAAGCATCAAGAGCTGAAGGATTTCTATGCTTTATATCCGGAGCGTTTCAACAACAAGACAAACGGCATTACGCAAAGACGATGGCTGTTACATGCCAATCCCGCACTTGCGCAGCTGATTACAGACACCATTGGCAACGGCTGGATCAAAAACCTGAACGAACTGGAAAAACTCTTGCCCTATGCAGAGGATGCTGCTTTTTGTGAACGCTTTATGCAGATCAAACAATCGAATAAAGCGGCGCTGGCGCAATATATTGCAAAGACAAAGGCCATTGCCATTCGTCCGGATTCGATATTTGACATTCAAATCAAAAGACTGCACGAATACAAAAGACAGCTTTTGAACATTCTGCATGTGATTGGTCGATACAACCAACTGAAAATGAATCCAAATCTGGATATGGTACCACGCACATTTATTTTTGGTGCAAAGGCAGCCGCAGGGTATCATCGTGCAAAGCTGATTATCAAACTCATCAATGCAGTGGCACGTGTGGTAAACAACGATGCATCCATAGATGGCAAGATCAAAGTAGTATTTATGGAAAATTATCGGGTATCCTTAGCAGAGCGTTTGATTCCAAGTGCGGATGTCAGCGAACAGATTTCCACTGCGGGCAAGGAGGCTTCCGGCACAGGGAATATGAAATTCATGCTCAATGGTGCCATTACGATTGGTACGATGGATGGTGCGAATGTAGAGATTTATGACGAAGTCGGAAAAGACAACATATTTATATTTGGCATGTCTGCCGACGAGGTACAACAAAAATACCAAGCGCCCTATGATCCATGGATGATTTACAATACAAATCAAGAGATACGCATGGCACTGACCAGACTGATTGATGGGACGTTTGACCCAAATCCGGACACATTCCGTGAGATCTACGAAGCACTCTTAAACGGCTACGGCAGCCGTGCAGACGAATACTTTGTACTGGCGGACTATGCGGACTATGCACGTGCGCAGCAGGATATTGATGCAGCATACCGCAACCAGGAAGCATGGGCAAAAATGGCGATATACAATGTGGCAAAGAGCGGAAAATTCTCCAGCGACAGAACCATTGAGCAGTATGCAGACGAGATCTGGGGCTTACAACCGCTGCACATTACAGACAACGAGTGATCCAAAAAGCCTTAGGCGATCAGACGACCTTGGAGGCTTTGCCCCAAGGTCTGCGGAAGTAGGAAATATTGGAAACAGCGGGAATATCAAAAAAACCGCAGGCACATATACTGTGACTGCGGTTTTTTGATGCTCCATATATTATGGCTGGGGTATTGTGGTATGAAAATCCTCTAAATTTTCCCACGCTTCCGGTAGCTTCTCTACCTTCTGCGCCTCTATCATTTTGGATAACCTTGCATCCACATACTCCATCTGTACCATTTGGCGGTACTCCTGCTCTGCCTGCTGCCGGACTTGCTCCTGCGTGGGCGGCTGAACATCTTTGATTTTCAGTATAAAATACTGCCCATTGACCGGAATGGGATCTGTCACCTGACCAATGGTGAATGGCTCTGTCATTCCAAAAGTGGTATACAAATATTGTTGATACAGCGTCATTTCTCCCCGATTGGGATCATCACGTGCTGTTGTGTCTGTATCATACTGTGCAAACAATGCTGCAAAATCTTCTCCCGCCTTTGCCTTTTGTGCAACGAGATCGGCTGTCTGCGGATCATCCACCATAATGGTATCCATCGTAATCCGTACATGCGCCTTGCGTACATCCTCTGCATGCTCCTTGCAATACCATTCCATTTCCTCTGGATTTACCTCAAACTCTGATGCCAGCTTATCATATACCACAGTATACAGATATGAGGACTCCATCAGTGTATCCAGCTGTTTTTCGCTCACACCCATTTTGGCAAAATCATCATCGGAAACCTGCATCAGAAAATCCTCTGCTGCGCCATGTGCCTGTTTTTTGTCCTCCTCTGTCAGTGTAATATGATTTTCTTTGGCATACTGTTCTGCTGCCACAACACTTTGTATGGTATGGAAGGCACGTTCCTGCATCAATTCATCTGCTGTCATACCATCAAAATCCAAATCCCATACATCGCTGCCGGCTGTGCCGACAAAGCTCTGTGTGGTTGTATACAAATAAACCATATATTCCGACTTCATGACTTCTCTTTCATCAATCCGTGCAATCACCACATCCGTTGCCCGTGCAGCACATCCGCTGCACAGACCAAGCATCAGCAAGCATCCCACCAGTATTGCCTGTATCCGCTTCATGGCATCACTCTCCTGTCTTTCAAAGCCCACAAAACAGCTCTCTGCCAGCTTCTTGATAGACATTATTATACACACTTTCTACGGGAAAAACTATGGTTTTAACCCTTGTAATATAAATGTAATATAATCGAGCATCTGTTTTTCCTCCTGTTTGGACAAACGTATGGTAATGGCAGGGTTTGCCCCCGGTACATACAGATACCGTCCTCTGCCCTCCTTGAGTACCACCTGAAGCTTCTGTTGATTGATGCGTGCCTTGTCCTGAAATTTGAGCATCACATTACCCGCTTTGTACTGTATGGAGAGAATGCCCAAACGGTGCGCCTGCGCTTTACGCAATGCGATTTCCAGCAAGAGCTGCACACTCTTTGGCAAATCCCCATAACGATCCAGAAGCTCATCCTGCAAATCCAGAAAATCCTCCTCTGTCTGTATGGTTGCAATTTTCTTATACATCTCGATACGCTGCTCCTGATTGCGGATATAAAACTCCGGCAAAAAGGCATTGATGGGTAAATCCATCGTTGTTTCAAAGCGTTCCTCTACCGGTATGCCACGCAGCTGCTGCACTTCGTCCTCCAGCAAGCGGCAGTACATATCATAGCCGACCAGCTCCATATGCCCATGCTGCTCTGCGCCCAAGAGATTGCCTGCTCCTCGCAGCTCCAAATCACGCATCGCTACCTGAAAGCCGGAGCCAAACTCTGTGAAATCCCGAATGGTCTGCAAACGTTTTTCTGCCACCTCTTTGAGCATTTTATTTCTCTGGTACATCAAGTACGCATAGGATGTGCGGCTGCTTCTGCCCACACGCCCACGCAGCTGATAGAGCTGAGAAAGCCCCATACGGTCTGCATCCTGTATGATAATGGTATTGACATTGGGAATATCCAGACCGGTTTCTATGATTGTGGTACATACCAAAACATCAATCTCGCCGCTGATAAAATCCTGCATGATGCCTTCCAGCTCTCTCTCTGACATTTGTCCATGCGCATATGCCACCACTGCTTCGGGTGCAAGCTGCTGTACCTTTGCCGTTTCCTGCAAAATAGAATCCACACGGTTATACAGATAATATACCTGTCCTTCTCTGCTCAATTCCCTATGGATTGCCTCCCGTATAAATTCCGGATTGTTTTCCATAACATAGGTTTGTACCGGTCTGCGCTCTTGCGGCGGTTCTTCCAATATACTCATATCCCGAATACCGGAAAGGCTCATATGCAGTGTACGGGGAATGGGTGTTGCCGTCAATGTCAGTACATCCACATTTTCTCTCAAACGCTTGAGCTTTTCTTTGTGCGATACCCCGAAACGCTGTTCCTCATCCACAATAATCAGCCCCAAGTCATGGAACTGTACATCCTTGGAAAGCAGACGATGGGTGCCGATGACAATGTCCGAAAGACCTTTTTCCAGCTTTTGTATGCTTTCCTTCTGCTTTTTGGGTGTACGGAAGCGGGAAAGCAGTTCGATCTGCACCGGATAATTTGCCATACGCTGCACAAATGTATTGTAATGCTGCTGTGCCAATATGGTGGTGGGTACCAGATAAGCCACCTGCTTTCCATCCTGCACCGCCTTAAACGCCGCACGAATGGCTATCTCCGTCTTGCCATAGCCCACATCCCCGCAAATCAAGCGATCCATGACCTTCTCACTCTGCATATCCCGCTTGACATCGGCAATCGCTGCCAGCTGATCCTCCGTTTCTTCATAAGGAAAGGATTCCTCAAACTCTGTTTGCCATGTGGTATCCGGTCCATAGACATAGCCCTTTGCTGCCGCACGCTTGGCATAAAGCCCAACCAAATCCTCTGCCAGTATTTTGACTGCCTTTCGTGCCTTTGCCTTTGCCTTTTCCCAGTCCTTGCCGCCCATTTTGCTGAGCTTGGGCGGATTGCCGCCAGAGCCAATATATTTTTGCAGTGTTTCCAGCTGATTGACGGATAAAAAGAGATTATCTCCGCCTTGATACGATATTTTCAGGTATTCCTTCTGTACGCCCTGAAATTTGATTTTTTCCAACCCACGAAATACACCAATCCCATAGGCATCATGCACCACATAATCCCCAATATGCAAATCGGCAAAGCTCTTTATGACATCCCCGCTGCGTTTGGTTTTGCGTTTTTTGCGTTTTTCCTTGCTGCCAAATATCTCATTTGCCGAAAAAACAGCCAGATTGATAAAATCATACTGAAAGCCTCGAGAAAGCGAACCCTTTGTCACCCAAAGACAGCCTGCGGGCATTTCCTTGCTCAAATCCTCCATATATGTCGCAAACAGCCCACGCTCTGTCAGCTCCTGTGCCATATGCTTGGCACGTGCCAAAGTCCCTGCCACAATCAAAATACGGGATGACTGTCTGCGCAGACAGGACAATTCCTCACAAAACAAATCCACACGCCGATCGAATGAAGGTGTGCCTTTGACGGAAAATGCAAGCTGTGCCTTTGGCACAAAGCCCGGCGTTCTTTGGGAAATTCCGGAAAAGAGTACAGAAGAAAAGCGCTCTGTCTGTCGCAAAAATGCCGTTTGATCAAAAAGCAGATTGCTCTGCCCCGACAGCAAAAAGCCCTGTATGATACGTCCACGTATGCTTTGTGCATACTCCTCACACAATGTCTGTAAATGTTCATGGATACGCTGCGGTTCATCAAAAAGCAGAATACTGTCTTTTGGAAGATAGGAAAACAGACTGACGGTATCCGCATCCTCATAAAAATAGTTGATGAACGTACCAACAGAGGGAAAGCTATGCTGTGTACGTAATTTTTCTATATTTTCCCCAATCTGCTCCTGCAAGCGTTCCACACCATCTGGGACATCACTTTTTTGCATGGCTGCCAATGCCTTTTTATACTCTTGCTCCATGCGATCTGCTGCCTTTTGTGCCTGCTGTGCATCATACACAAGCTCTCGCATGGGGAATATGGTCACTTCCTTGATTTGCTCTAGCGAACGCTGGCTTTGCACATCCATGGAACGAATACTGTCAATTTCATCATCCCAAAATTCAATACGCACAGCTTCCTCTGCTGTCAGTGCAAACACATCCAATATCCCGCCACGTACCGCAAATTGCCCGGGGCTTTCCACAAGCGCCGCACGTTCGTAGCCCAGATACACCAGCTTCTTTGTCAGCTCCTCTATTTCGTAAACATCCCCTACTTGCAGCTTCAAAAGATGGGAGCGAAACACCTCCTCTTTGGGATAGCGATCCAGAAATGCCTCTGCGGATGCCACCAATATGGGATGATTGCCCATCATCAGCTGTTCTATAGCAACAAAGCGTTGCCGATTGATTTCTGTGCTATGCACATCCGCACTGTAAAAAAGCAGATCCTTTGCCGGATAATAGAGATAGTTTTTGGTAAAAAACCGCAAATCCTCACAAATGGCTTTTGCCCGCAGCTCATTGTACGTCAATATGACAATGGGACGCTGCAAATGCGCCTCTATCGCATACATGAGATGTGTTTTTTGCACATCAATCACCCCTGATACCAAAACAGGGGTGATCCCTTTTCTGATTTGTTCCAATAGCTTTTGATAGCTGTCCAGCTCCAACAGCGGTGCAAGCAAGCTGTTCAGACTGTTCATGCTTCTCCCTCCTGTACCTCCTGCGTTTCCTCTTTGGGCTTTTTGGGCGGCTTGGGACGTTGATTCATACGATTCATCGCATCTGCCATGCCACGGGAAAGTATCAGCTCTACGGCTTGTACCGCTTTGTCTATGCCGCTTTCCATCAGCGGCAGTGTATCGGCATCGAATTTTGCCAGTACATAGTCTGCCAAATCCCAGCCATTTGGCTTTTCTCCAACACCCACCTTAATCCGTCCAAAAACATCTGTACCCATCAGCTGTATGATATTTTTGATGCCATTATGCCCACCATGGCTGCCCTTTTCTCTCAAGCGCAGCTGTCCGAGCGGCAAAGAAATATCATCATAAATCACAACAAAGCGTTCCTGTGGGATTTTATAAAAATTGACAATCTCACGCACACTTTCACCGCTCAAATTCATATAGGTCTGTGGCTGGATGAGCAGTACACGCTTTCCTTTGATGCTGCCATCGCCCATCAATGCCTTGTGCTTGTATTTGCTGACAGAAATATCATATTTCTCTGCCAGACGGTCAATGACACGAAAGCCGATATTGTGCTTGGTTTGTGCATATTCCGCTCCCGGATTGCCCAAACCGACAATGGCATACCATTCCTGTCCTTTGTCCTGATTTTTCCAACGCTCAAAAATACTCATTGTGTTTCCTCTTTCTATATTATCAAACAGTTTATTGTGTTATATCCTTCATAGACAGTGAGATCCTCTTTTTCTCTATATCTACCTGTAATACCTGAACCGTCACCACATCCCCGATTTTCACTGCTTCCAAAGGGTGCTTGATGAAGCGTTTGCAAATCTTGGAGATATGCACCAAACCGTCCTGATGCACCCCAATGTCCACAAATGCGCCAAAGTCTATGACGTTTCGCACCGTACCTTTGAGGATCATGCCCTCCTGCAAATCCTCCATGGTCAAAACATCGCTGCGCAAAACGGGTGCCGGTGCATCCTCTCTGGGATCTCTCCCCGATTTTTCCAGCTCCCGCACAATATCTTGGAGCGTGGGCAGACCAATGCCCAGCGCCTCAGCGGTTGCTTCCTGAATGTTCAGTTTTTGGGAAAGACCAAAAATGCCCCCCTGCTG
Source organism: Anaerotignum sp. (assembly GCA_020024265.1). Lineage (GTDB taxonomy): Bacteria > Bacillota > Clostridia > Lachnospirales > Anaerotignaceae > Anaerotignum. The sequence goes on from JAHHTW010000026.1 coordinate 14,172, forward strand.
TACATCCGAAAGCGTATAGCCTGCCATACGCAGTATCCCCTCCGCCGCCTTATAGCTCTCCGGATGCACACCGGTACAGTCCAAAGGCATATCGCTTTGTAAAATACGCAAAAATCCGGCACACTGTTCAAATGCCTTCGGCCCGAGCTTGGGTACTTTTTTCAGTTCCTTTCTGTTGCGGAACATACCGTGTTCTTCTCTGTAGCGCTGTATGTTTTTGGCAACGGTGCTGTTGATGCCGGAGATATAGGAAAGCAGTGCCGGACTTGCCGTATTCAAATCCACACCAACACTGTTGACACAGTCCTCTACCACAGCGCCGAGTGCTTCGCCCAAATGCTTTTGGTTCATGTCATGCTGATACTGCCCCACACCGATGGATTTTGGATCAATCTTTACCAGTTCCGCAAGCGGATCCTGTACACGCCGTCCAATGGATACGGCAGAGCGCAAAGAAACATCATAATTGGGAAACTCCTCTGCGCCCAGCTTGGAAGCGGAGTATACAGAGGCGCCTGCTTCATTTGTAATGACATAATGTATCTTGCGCTTGCACTTTTTGAGCAGGTCTGCAACGAATTGCTCGGACTCTCTGGATGCTGTGCCATTGCCTATGGAAATCAGATCGACATGGTATGTTTCTATCAGCTTGGTCAGCACTTCTTCTGCCTCTGCAATTTTGTTTTGCGGCGGTGTGGGATATACCACAGTGGTGGCAAGCGGTTTTCCTGTTTCGTCCATGACTGCAATCTTGCAGCCCGTGCGGTAAGCAGGATCAAGCGCCAGAACCGTTTTGCCCTTTATGGGCGGCTGCAAAAGCAGCTGCTTGAGATTGGCACGGAAAATCTCTATGGCTTCATTCTCCGCACGCTCCGTCATTTCGTTGCGCAGTTCTCTGTCCAAGGAGGGCGCAAGCAAACGCTTGTAGCTGTCTGCAATCACATCTTCCAAGACATCCTTGGCATCGCTGCACTTGTGTATGATTTGCTGCTGCAATTTGCCCAAAATCTCCGCTTCCTCCACATCAATCCTGACAGAAAGCACACCCTTTTTCTCTCCACGATTGACCGCAAGCACACGATGCCCTGCAACCTTTGAGAGCGGTTCCCTGTAATCGTAATACATTTCAAATATGCCCTCTGCATCCTCCTGCTTGGATTTTACCGATACCAAATATCCATGCTTATACGTCTGCTCTCGCACCATTTGGCGCAGCTGTGCATTGTCTGAGACTTCCTCTGCCAATATATCCTTTGCACCCTGTATGGCATCTGCGATTGTTTCCACACCTTTTTCCTCGTTGAGAAACGCCTGTGCATAGACCGCAAGCGGTGTCTTGGAAAAATCCTGCATCTGTATATACAGCGCCAGCGCTGCCAGACCTTTTTCCTTGGCAATGGATGCACGGGTACGCCTTTTGGGGCGATACGGACGGTAAATATCCTCTATTTCCGTCTGTGTCTGTGCAGCATCGAGGTTTTTTGCAATCTCGTCTGTCATCGCCGCAAGCTCCGTAATGGCATGACGCACCATCTCACGCTTCTCCTCTAAATGACGCAGTGCAGTGAGCCGCTCGGAAAGCCTGCGTATGATTTGGTCGTCCAAAGAGCCTGTCTGCTCCTTACGGTATCGTGCGATAAATGGTACGGTATTTCCTGCATCCAGCAGATTTATGATATTCTCTACCTGTTGTTTTGTAAGAGAAAACTCTTTTTGCAATGTTTGTACAATATCCATATTTCTTTTCCTCTCTTGTAGGTTTGCGCAAAAGCATGTTCTTGCTTTATCCTTCAGTATAACACAAAATTCCATAACAAACAGCAATGCAGCACCACATTTCTTTCGCAAAAAACGGTTTCTTTTGCCCTCTCGTCATACCGCCAGCCTATCTTGAGCATATGCCCGACTGCTTCTTGCCACATGTGATATAAAAACAAAGAGAAGCCCCGACTGGTATCCCAAAGGCTTCTCCCTGATTTTACGGTATGGTACGGGCATCCACCAATCAAACAGCGGAAATTCCCATATCTGTTTTATGCCTGCTGCCCACTGCCCAACAGTTCTGTATTTTCAAACTGGTAAATTTGCATATCATGTGCATACTCCAGCTGACGCACAGCATTTTTTGCCTGTATCACAGCAAGCTCTGCCTGCTCTACGGCAATCTTTGTCGCATAGCCTACTTTGTAATTCACCTGTGCCACATGCAGTGCGGACTCTGCCTGTTTGCGTGCATTTTGTGCAGTTTCATACTGTGTTTCGATTTGCTGCAAATTGTTATACGCATTTTTGATGGCAAGCTTCTTTTGGTCTTTTGCCGTTTTCAAGGCACGCTTTGCCTCATCATAAGAAAATGCATTTGTTTTTTGCTGTGTGGATGTAATCATCTCGGACATATAGTTCTTGGAGAACTGCGCATCCTCCAAAGCCTGTTGACGAATTTTGATGGTATAGTCTGTGTTGAGCTGGCTGTCAATATAATGCTCCAGACTGTCCTGCATCTCATAAGGTGCATAGACCGTATCGTACAGCAATGTGAAATGCTCATCGTCTTGCTTGCCAATCAAATCGTAAAATGCCGCATACTCCTGTTGCAGCGCTATGCTCAGCTGATCTACTTTCAGCTTGCTTTGTTCATAGTCATTTTTCAGCATATCCAGCTTATACTGGCTGAGCATACCCAGTTCGTTTTTGCGCTGTCCCTGTTCATACAGCTCTTTCTTGACTTTTGCATCCGCCTTTGCAAGCTCCAGAGAGCTTTCATCGCTAAAGAGGGATGTAAAGTAGTTTTTGACCGTTGCTTCCAGTGTCAGGTTTGTAATTTCCTTACCATATTTGTTTTGTACCATGCCGCTGGTAATATTTTGAATGGAGGAATAAATGCCATATACCTCGGGAGATACCCATGTTTGATGTGTCACGGGGGATACTGCAAAGCTGCCTGTCATATCCCAAATATCCTCCTTCAGCTCTTGCAGATATTCTGCCTGATCTTCAAATCCACGCAGCTTTGTGCTGTTTTCTTTTGCCATACTGACAGCATCTTCATACGTGAGTGTTTTTGTCACGATGCTGGGATTGCCGATTACCAAATCATCCGCAATCATCGTAGCATTGGCGGCATCCTGTTTTGGGGCATCCTTGGCAGGTTGCTTTGCGGTATCTTGTGTGGTTTGATTGTAGATTTGCGCTGTACCAATCACTGTTTCGCCCGCATCCGAAGCTGCTGCAAATACAGGAGTGGCTGCAAGCACAACAGCCAATGTGGTATTGACAACGGTTCTTTTCATATAGGATTTCATATACTTCATTTCCTCCTTTGGAAGGTATCGGTGTTCTGTATCAAGTGTATTTGTGATCATACAAATTTCTGTATGGGATACAGAAATACAATTGCTATGATAGCACAACTGCTTGCAAAATGCTACGACTTAATCATATCTTAATCTATCCAAAAGAAAAGCGGTCATTTGTTTGGGCGGGCTGTATGAAACCGCTTTGTTTTTTCTTCACTGCTTCTGAAAACGTGGTACAAAACCAAAGCCAATGGGATACGGTCCCGTATGCACGCCAATGGTAATCCCGATTTCACGCAACGCCACTTTTTCATGATAGCCTAAGGACGCAAGCACCTCCTGCATCTGTATCCGAAATGCCTCGCCCTCCTCCTTGTCATAGCCATGCCCTACCGCAAATACAAAATCCTGTATGCTCTGTTTGCCGTCTGCAAACTGTTTGTATAAATCGGAAAGCAATGAGGCAAGCGCCTTTTTGCGGCTGCGTGCAATCCCAATGGGATGCAGCTCGCCCTCAAACAAATGCAGCAAGGGCTTGATTTTCAATGCAATCGCAGCCAGCTTGATTGCCTTTCCGATTCTTCCGCCTTTTTGCAAATGCCGCAAATCCCCAATGGTGAAGTAAATATGCGCTCGGCGTTTTGCATCTTCGATCCATTGTGCAGTTTGTGTGACAGAGTATCCGGCTTGTGCTGCCTTTGCCGCCTGTTCAATCAAAAGCCCCTGCTCTACGGTTGCACAAAAGGAGTCCACCACAACCACCTGCCGCTGTGGAAATTCCTCCAAAGCTTCCGTTCTTGCCAGATGCGCCGCCTGTACAGAGCCACTTAATGTAGATGTAATGCAAAAACAAAGTACGTCAAAGCCCTGTGAAAGGATGCTGCGGAATTTCTGCAAATAGTCCTCCGAGGTAGGCATGGCTGTTTTCGGAAAAACATCGGGCTGCTCTACCATTTTCTCATAGCATGCAAAAACCGAAATTTCCTCACGCTCCTTGCGGTACTCGCCTTCTGTAAAAGCAATATAAAACGGTACCACCTCAACCTCCAGATGTGCCATCTGCTCTTGTGTGAAATCACATGCACTGTCACTTACGATACGAAACTGCATAATATACCTCCATTTTGCTTGGATTGTCACGGATGGGATCCAGCAATCGCCTTTCCGTGTTTTTTCATTGGAACAGATCAAATTGATGCTTTGCCGTTTGCATACAATGCCTGCCGCAGTGTTTGCAAATCCTGCTGATATACTTCTGTCAAATCACGATTATAGATGATGGCTGCCGGATGATACAGCGCAAAGAGCGTCTGTCCGGACGCCAAAGGCAATGCCTTTCCATGATAATCTCCGATGTTTGCCTTTGCATCCTCTGTTACGGCACGCAGCGGCACATTGCCCAGTGTCACAATCCATTGCGGCGCAATCTGCTGTATTTCCTGCTGTAAATAAGGCAGAAAAAATGCAATCTCCTGCTTTGATGGTGGGCGATTGACCAATTTTTTTGTTTTTGGGCTTTCTTTTGTGGGACGGAGCTTTACGACATTTGTGATATAAATTTCCTCACGTGTCAGTCCGACCACCTCCAAAAAGGAGGAGAGGTTCTTTCCTGCTTTTCCGACAAAGGGACGCCCCTGCTTTTCCTCATCACCGCCGGGGGCTTCGCCAATCATCATCAATTTTGCTGTATGTGCGCCTTCTCCATGCACAATGGTATGCCCCGGATAAGCAGCAGCCGCATCGGCAATCAATGCTTGCTGTAACGCTTGTATTTGGTCCATTTTTCCATTCTCCTTTCTAGTTGTCCACACAAATTGCTACTTATCCACAGAAAAAATGTGGATAACCTATTTTTTCAGATACTATATCTTGTTTTATTATATACATAAAAATAGCATATATTGAAAAAATATGCGATATTTTACAAAAAATTTATTTCATACACATATTGTATCGCATATTGTGTATAAATGGCAAGTTATCCACAAAAAAAGCTGGGGATACCTTTCAAAGGATGCAGTCGTTTTTTCTTCATTTTTTCGCCTTCCAATACAGCATAACAAAAAACAGCAAAGCGCCAAAACAGAATCCACCCAAATGCGCCCAATTGTCCACACCAATATCCAAAAAGCCCATTGCCAGTACAGCAAAAGACAACAACAGCATCGTTGCATAATTCATACCTGTAAAGGATGCACCCTTTTCTCTGCTTGCCACAAGCATGGCGCCAATCAGACCACAGACCGCACCCGATGCCCCTACAGACGGAGCATCCCCGAAAAGCATACTGCATACACTGCCACAAAGCCCGGAAGCGATATACAGCAGCAAAAAACGCTTCCATCCCAGCATATATTCCGCTCTTGTGCCAAAATACAGCAAATATACACTATTTGCCAGCAAATGTGTCAAACCGCTATGTACAAACATACACGAAAACAGACGCATATATTCCCCCTGCTGCAAAACTCCCTGCCGGCTGACGCTCCAAGCATCCAAGATCTGCGCTTGTTTGCCGAACAGCAGACCATAAGCAAGTATGCTCACACACACCGCAAAGATAGACAGTGTGGCAAAAGGCAATCGTGCGGCAGGGGCGGTATATAGCGTATCCTCTGGAATTTGTTCGCCTTTTGCTGCCATTTGCAGCAGCTTTTCTATCCCCAACAGCTTTTTTGGGCTATCCTCTGCCACCTGCAAGCTGCCGCTTTCCGGCACAAAATGCCATGCAATATGATGCAGGCTTGTCATACGCTCTGTCCTTTGCAGTGCCTTGGGTACAGCCGGTGCATCATCAATCGTCAGATACAAGCAAACCAGCTGTGTGCAGCAATAATCGGCAAGCTCGTTTTGCAGACGCTCTGCCAATGCGCACACTGCCGTCTGATGCTCCGCACTGCTCTCGTCCAATGGCTGTATAGCCAAAAGATACAGCACCGGATTTTCTATTCTCAAAAAAAGCCCGGAAATCCCAAAAACGGGTTCAAAATCCTTTTGTTCCAACAAATGATAGAGCTGTTGCAGATATGCGGTCATATGCTTCCTCCTTAAGCGGTATTTTGATACAAAAAAGGGGATACCCCATATGTGGAGCATCCCCCCTGATCTACCCTGTTGCATCGGCATGACACAGCGATGCCGTCTGCCTGAGTGATTCTTAGTTTGCGTAGTTATTGAAATAATTCTGTACCAGAATAATGGGTGTTCCCTTATCTCCACTGCCGCTGGTTAAATCTGCCAAAGAACCAATCAAGTCTGTCAAACGACGAGGCGTTGTGCCTTCGGAATCCATTTTCCCCTTCAGATCTGCATCTTTTTGCTTGATGCGCTGGCAAATTGCTTCGGAGAGTTCTTCCCCCTTCAGATCTGCAAAGTCGTTATCTGCCAGATATTTGAGCTTCACTTCGTTGGGCAGTCCATTCAGTCCGGATGTAAAGCCTGCGCCAACCACAGGATCAGCCAGCTCCCAGATTTTTCCTACAGGATCTTTGAATGCGCCATCGCCATAAATCATTGCTTCTACAGAAACACCGGTACGTGCCAGAATTTCTTTCTGTATGCTTTCTGCAATTTCCTGTGCATTTTTCGGGAACAGCTTTACAGTATCTTCTGTTGCTTTGTTTGAGCCCAAAAGACCATACTGCGGATTATAGCCGCTACCATCGACAGGCGCATTGAGGATCTCGCACAGTGTCAATACCTTTTCGCCGCCTGCTGCCAGAATACGGCGTTTGGAGCGTTCTCTGGAATGAATATCGCAGCATAACACATTCTTGGTGAATTTTACAATGGCTTCCGGATGGTTTGCAAATATAATTTCTGCTTCTGCGCCTTCTTCTTCAATCAGGGAAGCATAATATTCTACATAGTCCACACCTGTGAAGGGGTGTTTGATATAACCGAAATGCTTGCGATAATCCTCCAATGTCAGAACATCTGTATAGGGATTTACGCCGCTGTCATCGAGTACATCCATATCAAAGAGGTGGTTCCCCACTTCGTCAGAGGGATAGCTCAGCATCAGTACAACTTTTTTTGCGCCTTTTGCAATGCCACGCAGACAGATTGCAAAACGGTTACGGCTTAATATGGGGAAAATCACACCTACGGTTTCACCGCCCAGCTTTGCTTTGACATCTGCTGCAATATCCGCAGTGGTTGCATAGTTGCCATCTGCTCTGGCTACTACGGCTTCGGTTACACAGATTACGTCCTTTGTATGCAGTGCAAAGCCATCTGCCTTTGCTGCATCCAGCACAGAATCTGTCACAATCTTTACAATATCGTCACCCTGTCTGATAATGGGCGCTTTGATGCCTCTGGAAATTGTACCTGCCATAATGAAAAACCTCCTAAAATTTATGTTTTGGGAAATAAAAAACAAAGCCGCTGACAAATATGCCAGCTTGCATTTTGGCAAAAAAATAAAAAACACATCAACTTTTGCTGACAACAATCCCATGTTGCGGGATTGAAGTACAAATGTTTGATGTGAATGGTGGTGAAGCTTGATTTTTTCAATCACCGACAAGTTATTTTACCAAAAAACAAAGGCTTTTGTCAATACAAGTTTTTTCCGATTGCACAAAAACAATATTTTGTACGGCAAAAGAAAACGCATATGTTTCAAAAACAGCAGATTGCACAAAAAAGACCTTGGGGCTCCGTCCCTTGACCCTTTCTTAAGACCTTGGGGCTTTGCCCCAATCCCCCACAAGGGACTTCGTCCCTTGACCCATTGAAAAGACCTTTGGATTTCATCCAAAGGTCTTTGATCTGTATGCTTACGCATCGTGTAAACATAGCGTATCTTCTTCTGGGTATGATATTGCAAAATATAGCATCCTCATATATCATCCTTTGCCACTTGCCCATGCCCTTTCTTCCTACGCCGTGTTTTATAAAAACACGGCGCATCAAAGTTTTGCTCAAGCTTTTTCAAAAGCTTGCGGGGTGTTGGGGCAGCGCCCCAAGGTCTTTAAGCCCCAAGGTCTTAGTCTTGGTAATATTTAGGAAAAACGGCTGTTTTTCTATCGGGAAACTTAAGAATTACACGCTATACTGTATATATACCAATCAAAACAAAGTAGTACAACAATACCATATAAAGGAGGGGGTTTGACATGGTTGACTGGTTTTTCGATATATGCGGGCAAAGTATTCTGCTCTTTCTGTGTATGCTGCCCATACTTCTTGTGTGGCAAAGCTGTACTGCCAAGAATCAGAAGCCAATATATATCCTTGGGCTTTTGGTATTCACATTCTATATCAGCAGCTTGATGACTGCAACCGGACTGCATTATTTTTTGTTTGCCACACCGCATTTTGCACCATACTTCAATTTCGAATTGTTCGTTGATATTTTTTCCTGCCCAATACAATATGTACTGAATATACTGCTTTTTGTTCCGCTTGGCTTTCTGCCACCCTTGCTGTTCCCAAAATACCGCAATGAAAAAAGCGTATTACTCCTTGGCTTTTGCCTTTCGTTCATGATTGAACTGCTACAAATGTTTTGTATGCGTACCACAGACTTGGACGACCTCTTGACCAATATCATCGGCACACTGCTTGGCTATTGGATTTTCCTCGTTGCCAAACAACAAACCATATTCCATATGCTGCGGCATCGCACCAAATACAATCACTCGACAGCAGCAACTTCATTGCTGTATACATTGGTGTATTCCGTCCCTTGACCCATTTGAAAGACCTTGGGACTTTGCCCCAATTCCCCACAAGGGACTTCGTCCCTTGACCCATTTGAAAGACCTTGGGGCTTTGCCCCAATTCCCCACAAGGGACTTCGTCCCTTGACCCATTGAAAAGACCTTTGGATTTCATCCAAAGGTCTTTGATCTGTATGCTTACGCATCGTGCAAATATTATATAGCTCCTTCGGGGTATGATACTACAAAATACAGCCCCCGCTTGCCCCGTTCTTTGCCGCTTACCCATACCCTTGCTTGCTCAGCCGTGCTTTGTAAAAACACGGCGCATCAAAGTTTTGATCAAACTTTTTCAAAAGTTTGCGGGGCATTGGGGCAGCGCCCCAAGGTCTTTGTCTTGGTCTTGGTAGCGTTGTTTTAGAATAACAATGTTTCGCTTTTCGCTCTTTCAATATCCTCCAGTATGGAACGCTGTTTTTCCTCAAAGAGCAACGCTTTGTTGTACCGATAGTATTTCTCACTGCCGTTTTGGCTGATGAATTTCACACTAAAATAATTCTCTGTCAGCTCTGTGATAAAGATGACCATTTCCTGCCCCTCTCCAAAGGCATCCTCCAAAAATACAAAGGCATTGTCCAGTGCATTTGCTGCGTATGCAATGGCATCCTCTCTCGCCTGTACCTCTTGCGCAAAGCGTGCCTTCAGATCCGCAAAGACCTCCGCAGCATCCTGTAAGCCGGCTGCCTTCACTGCCTGTGCATAGCCCTCCAATGTTTGCAATGCGCCAAGGTTTGCCTGTGCCGTATGCTGATCCATCAGGTTTGCTGCTTTTTCTTTTTCGTATTTTTTCCATTCTGCCACCAAAACGGCAGAAATGGCTTGCATCGGCTCTGCTACGGCAAAGCGTTCCTTTAATTCCTTCAAATAACCATGCAGTATGGTTGTTTTTAAGTCTGCGGTATCGGCTGCGGTAAAATCCTCTGTCAAACGGCTCAAAAGCAAACCCATAACGCTCAAACGTTCATCAAAGGGTGCATTTTGCAGCTTTTCCATAGCCCCTGCCGGAATATGTCCGGAGAGTATTTCGCCAATGCGATAGTCTGTGCGGTATTTGCAGTATAGATCAAAATAATTTGCAAAATCCTTTGCAATCTTTGTATGCTGCAAATATTGTATGATGAGTGTTTCATCCACGGCAATGCCCAGCTCCTCATATACCTGAAGCATATTCGACAAATCCTCCCAGCCTCTGGCAGTTGCAAAACGTTTGCCGTCTACGGTTGTTTCCATTGCATAGAAATGATTTTTCTTGATTTCCAGATAGGAAAGCACCGCTCCATGCAGTCCCTGCTTCCATGCATATTCCTTCCATGCCGCAAAATCCGGAGAAACCTCTATTTTCTTGACACGGTCAAGTGTAACCACGTCAAATTCACGCACGGATTTGTTGTATTCGGGTGGATTGCCTGCGGCAACAATGATCCAGCCCTCCGGCACTTTATGCGCACCAAATGTCTTTGCCTGTAGGAATTGGAGCATCGCAGGCGCCAATGTTTCCGATACACAGTTGATTTCGTCCAAAAACAGTATGCCCTCACAAAGCCCTGTTTCCTCCATTTTTTCATATACCGATGCAATGATTTCGCTCATGGTATATTCTGTTACGGCATATTCCTTACCTCCATAGTGCTTATGCTGTATAAAAGGCAGACCAATGGCGCTTTGTCTGGTATGATGTGTGATGCTGTATGCCACAAGCGCAATATTGCAATCCCTTGCCACCTGCTCCATAATTGCCGTTTTGCCAATGCCCGGCGCACCCATCAAAAGCAGGGGACGCTGGCGAACCACAGGAATTTTGTATTCCCCAAAGCCGTCTTTTGCAAGATATGCCGTTACGGCGTTTTTGATTTCTTCCTTTGCCTGTTTGATATTCATATCCGTTTACTCCTTATGCTCTGTAATCTGTAAATCCTCTTTACCCAGTATGACCTTCATTGCCCAGGGCGGTACTTCCCGTTCATTGTAAAAGCCCTCATCCAAAAATACAAAGGCGGTATCATAGGGCGGTTTGCGTTTGGGGAACGTCCCCCAACCGTCTGTAAAATAAATCAGTCCCTTCAGATTGTACAGCTGTTTTTGCTCCATCAGCTGTGCCACATATGTGAACACAGGGCGGAAATCCGTACCTCCACTGCCACGCAAATCAAAATGTGCCATATATTCTGCCAGTTCCTCTGCAGATGTCACGATATGGTCTTTTTGGATCACGGTATCGCACTGTATGATATGAATACGGAATTTTTGGAAAAAACTCTCTTGCTGCTGCAATATGCTGTACGTTTCTTCCAAAAAACGACGTACCGTACCCCCCTCACACGATTCCGAAGTATCAATGGCAATGACCAACTCCTCTATCCTCTGCACCTCTTTATACTCCAACGCCTCAATCAACGGCATATTGCCATAGAGCTGTAAGCCATAGGTATAAAAAATATAATCATAGCTGTCATCATCCACCTGCATATCCTCATGCAGTGTGACAAATTTTTGCAAAAACCGCCGATAGTCATAGCGTTCTCTGTTTTCAATCCGCAGGTATTGCAAAAGCGATCCTGCATCCTCTCCTGCCTGCTGTGAAAAGGTTTCCAGATTGGTCTGTATCTTTTCGCTGATATCCCGCCATTGCTCCTCCAATTCCTGCTGTCTTTGGTCTTGTTTTTGTTCTTGATCCTGATTTTGGTTCTGATCCTCGTCCTGATTTTGATTGTTTTGCTCACGCTCGTCATCATCCTGATGCTTTTCCCAAAACATATGGTCATCCACCCAAAATTCCAGCTGCAATCTTCCAAAATCCTGTAACGAAAGATTTTCTGCCCGCAGCGCCTCATAAATCCCCTCTGCCGAAAGCACAGGCAGCTTTCTTTTCAGCTTGGCGTACCATTCCTCTCTGCGATCAGATACCACCAAGCGTACCGAAGCAAAGGGCAAAGCATCAATCATGGATTCCACCGCAATATCACATGCCAAATGCCAATATTCCTCGTCACGCTTTCCCTGATGGAAGGGATGCCGAAAGATGCAGTGCAGCAAAATATGCAGATACAACCGATTGACCAGTACACGGTCGGAAAGATACTGCTGTATGAGATATCTTGGATGAAACAATATTTTTCGCCCGTCTGTCCCCACATACAATGAGGACAACGTCATTTCATAGGGCAGCATACTCAATGCCACATCCAGAAAACGCATGGAAAGATACAGCTCATTTCTGGATGCACTCAAAATCTGACTGCCGACGGCAATCAAACGCTGATGCGTTTCGTTCATATTGTATTTCTCCTTTATGAATTATAAATCAAATGTCTTTTGCTTTGGTGCAAAACGGGCATGCTGCTGCTGGAGCAAAAAACCCGTAATTTCTGTTTTGCGGTATTTTCCGGAAATCTCCAAAAGCTTGGGCATATTTTCCTGCGTCAAAAGCCCCCAGTGTGCAAACAGGCGAATGGTATGCAAATCGCCTTTCTTCGCATAATAGGAAAACGCCCATAAAAAATGCTCCTTCAAATACTGCATATAATCCGCCTTCCGCTTTTCCTGCAAGCGGTAAGGATATTCCAGACGGTACATCGCCAGCAAAAGCACCAGCTCTGCACCATCTTCTCTGCGTGTCAAATAAAACAGCTCATCAAAACGGCGAAAATCAATGTCCGAATTGCCGATACACTGGCGAAAGAGATGCCCCGTACCATAATTGATTTGATGGAACTGTCTGGCTGGCGTATCCTCAATATATTCATACTGAAAATCGGGAATCAAGAGCTTTGCTCTCTCCCCATCCGGAAAATCAATCGTCAAATGCAGTTCCTGATTGAGTACCGCTGTCAGATCTGCAATATGCTGACATCTGCCAAATGTAATCTCGTGCAGATGGTCACAATTCAAAAACAACCCCATGCCCAGATTGATGGCTGCTTGCGGAATATTGATTTCTGTCATATTGCGACAGTTGTAAAAGGCATATTTCCCAATCTGTTCCACACGCTCGGGCAGATGCAGCCGCTCCAGCGCACGGCAGTCATAGAACGCATATGCCTCAATCGCCTGCAATGCCTTTGGCAATGCAATTTTTTCCAATGCCGCACAGCCGGAAAACGCATGATCCGGCAGTACGGTCAACCGCTCAGGCAAATGCACCAGTGAAAGCGCCGTGCAGCCGGAAAAGGCATATGCACCGATTTCCCTTACCGTTTCCGGCAAAAACAACCGCTGCAATGCCGCACCCTCCTGCACCTCTGCGGCTGCTTTGCGCAATACATCCTCCACACGTACCAATGTCAGCTCTGCCTCACATTCTGCACACTCTGCCTCCTGCTTGATGGCAAAGGCATACTGCCCAATGGCAATCACAGGCAAGCCTTCGATTTCCGATGGTATGGCAATCTCCGTGGCACGTCCTGTCATGCCGATAATTTTTACCCCTTCTTGATAGGGTGTATATTCCAAAATAATATTACACATGATTTTTCCTCGTCATTGTATTCTGATTGTGCAAGCAAAAAGCTTGTTGCACCTATGATACAGCGATTTTTATATCGCTGTCAAGAGAAATCCTAGAAGATTGGTAGAAAATAAAACAAAATACAATCTTCCCCTTTTGTAAACGCTTTCTTTTGCTTCCATTCCCCTTTGACCTGCCCCTGAACTTCGCCCTTCTCTCTCCCCTTTGCATATGCCTGCACTCTGCCCTTCTCTCTCCCCTTTTGCATATGCCTGCACTCCGCTCTTTGCTCTCTCCCCCTTTGCATATGCCTGAACTCCGCCCTTCGCTCTCTCCCCCTTTGCATATGCCTGCACTCAGCCCTTCGCTCTCTCCCCCTTTGCATATGCCTGCACTCCGCTCTTTGCTCTCTCCCCCTTTGCATATGCCTGCACTCCGCCCTTCGCTCTCTCCCCCTTTGCATATGCCTGCACTCCGCCCTTCGCTCTCTCCCCCTTTG
>JAHHTW010000027.1 GCA_020024265.1 Anaerotignum sp.
GGGGGACGGCGGGGGAAACACGCCCCCGCGCGTGGGCAAACAGGGCGCGATGCTTTGTAAATTCTGACTTGTAGAGCCTATTTCTAAAATATGGCTTGTATTTATACCTGATATATATTATAATATCCAAAAATAGAAAGGAGGGAAAAAATTATGGGCAAAAATCAGACAGCAAAAGAGATAAATAATTCTATCAATGCGCGTTATGATCGTGTTACTGTATTGATACCTAAAGGTACTCGTTATCTTGTTGAGGATTCTGCAAAATACGGCTATTTTACAAATGTATCTGCGTACATTAGGGGCTTACTTGAAGCTGACTTATGTCATTGTGTGGATTGGGAGAGTTACAGACATCATGAAAATTACGGAATTTTGCTACGTATGGCTGAATACGAAAAGGCGCAGCCTGTCACCGACTACCGTAGAAGGCTACGCTGATGCAATGCAGCGTGTAATATTACCCTTTTTCGGTGATATGGAAATTTCGGATATTTCCACAGCCTTTGTTGAAATGTTTATAACTTCTTTGTATGACCAGAATTTAGCTGTTGGAACGATTAAAAGATATTTGGCAGTATTTCGATCTATGATGTCAAAGGCTGTTAAAGTTGGATTGATTGCAGAAAATCCTGCAAATTCTGATCGATTGGAGCGCCTAACCGGAGAAAAACAAGAAATATATATCATGACACGTGAACATATGTTCGCTTTTCTTGATGTGCTGGATAATTTTGCTAGTATCCGCTGGCGTGCGTTGATTTATTTTGCGTTGGATAGTGGGGCACGGCGTGGGGAGATTATTGCTTTACGCTGGTCTGATCTATCAGGACAAGAGGTACATATACAACAAGCTGCATATAAAACAGTTGGGCATATCGGCATCAAGCGACCCAAAAACGGAAGGGATAGAAAAATATATATCGCTTCTGAAACCGCTGCTTTATTACAGCAGTGGCAGCGGGTGCAGAAAAAAAACTGCCTGAAAAAAGGGGCTTCTTGGTCTGATCGCCTTTATATGTTTGGTAATATTGGTGAACTTATGTATCCTGATACGCCTACAGCATGGCTTCGTAAATTCTTAAATCGGTATGATTTACCACCCTTTCGCTTTCATTCTCTCAGACATACAGCAGCTACTCAACTTTTAGTGAATGGCTTAGACCTCCAAACCGTTGCCGGACGTTTAGGACACCGCGACATAGAAACTACAAAATTTTATTTGCATTGTTTGGATGAAATTGACCAGACAGCAGCGGAGATTGTCACAGAATTTTTATACCATCACCCATGAAATGAAAAAGCGGTACGATTGCTACCAACAACCATACCGCAAAGCCTGAGATAACAGGCAAAAAAGAAACCATCGAGGCGACAAGATTTGAACTTGCGACCTCTACATCCCTAATGTAGCGCTCTACCAAGCTGAGCCACGCCTCGACGACTTGTTTCATTTATAATATACGATGTATTTTGTCAAGAATTTTTTGAAAAATAGGTCTTAGCTGCTTTTTGTGCATTGCGTTTCATGCACAAAAGAGTATGCGACTGCCCACATTCATGGACAGTCGCACCATAGGTGCTTGTCCCCTATTTTTTCTTTGTGTTGAGACCGATTATTTTGTAACAGCCAAAATTTCTACTTCACAAAGTACATTCTTAGGCAGTGTCTTTACTGCTACACAAGAACGTGCGGGCTTATTTGTAAAATATTTGCCATAAACTTCGTTAAATGTAGCAAAATCGCCCATATCAGCCAAGAAGCATGTTGTCTTTACAACATCTGTGTATGTCAGACCATTTGCTTCCAGAATTGCACCAATATTTTTCATTACCTGCTCTGTCTGATCTACGATTGTTGTTGCAACTACATCCCCTACCGCAGGATCAATGGGGATCTGACCGGAAGCAAACAGGAAACCGTTTACTGCGATTGCCTGAGAATAAGGTCCAATAGCTGCTGGTGCTTTATCTGTGTTTGTAATTTTAAACATATAAATTACCTCCCTAAATTTTCAATATTTTCTTTTTTATTGTATCTCAAAGACAAATTCAAGTCAATGTATTTTTACAGAATACACAAAAATTATGAAAAACCACGGATTCTATATTCCATTTTTCTTTTATTTCGGTTAAAATAGTAATGTTATGGACAAAATCGAAAGATAGAAAGGACTGCAACTATGAGTAACTTAGAAGCAATTCAAAAACGAAGGATTTTCGGCATCATCTCTCACCCCGATGCTGGTAAAACGACATTAACCGAAAAATTATTGCTGCATGGCGGAGCCATTCGTGAAGCCGGAACCGTAAAGGCAAGAAGAAATGCAAAATTCGCAAAAAGTGACTGGATGGAAATTGAAAAGCAGAGAGGGATTTCTGTTACTTCCTCTGTTATGCAGTTTGAATACGAAGGAAAAGTAGTATCTATTATGGATACACCAGGGCATAATGACTTTGGTGAAGATACTTACCGTATTTTAACCTCTGTAGACAGTGCCGTTATGGTCATTGATGCTGCAAAGGGTGTGGAAGCACAGACAGTAAAGCTCTTTAAGGTTTGCAGTATGCGTGAAATCCCTATTTTTACATTCATCAACAAACTGGATCGCCAATCCAAAGACCCTCTGGATTGTATGTCTGACTTGGAAGATGCATTGGGGCTGCCTTCTACAGCTGTCACATGGCCCATTGGCAACGGTCTGACCTTTGAGGGTATTTATGACAGATTGGAAAATAAAGTTTACCTCTACAAACAGAAAGATGGTGTGATTGATCTTGGTGCAAATGGTGTGTTTGGCGATGCGCTGGAAGGTGTGATTACAGATGCCAATTTAGATATTCTGCGTGGTGAAATGGAGCTTCTGGATGGTGCCGGCAACCCATTTGATTTGCAGGCAATCAAAGATGGTAAGCTCTCGCCTGTATTCTTTGGTTCTGCATTGGCAGACTTTGGTGTAACACCATTTTTGAAACACTTTCTTGAGTGGTCACCTGCTCCCGGTTCCAGAAAAACAACCACCGGTGAAATACAGCCCACAGACGAATTTTTTAGTGGATTTATTTTCAAAATACAGGCAAATATGAACCCTGCACATCGTGATCGACTGGCATTTTTACGCATTTGCTCCGGCACATTTCAAAGAGGGATGTCTGTAACACTCTCTCGTACCGGCAAACAAATCAAGCTCAGTCAATCCACACACCTGATGGCAAACGACAGAGAAACGGTAGAAACTGCCATTGCCGGCGATATCATCGGGATTTATGACAGTGGCAACTACCAAATCGGGGATACCATCACAGACCGCAAAGAAAAACTGTTCTTTGAACCGTTGCCTACATTCCCTCCTGAATTGTTCTGCCGTGTGCATCCCATCAACTCCCTCAAATCCAAGCAATTCCAAAAGGGTGTACAGCAGCTTGCACAGGAAGGTGCCATTCAGGTATATCACAACGACTTTAACGATGTTATTTTGGGTGCAG
Source organism: Anaerotignum sp. (assembly GCA_020024265.1). Taxonomy (GTDB): domain Bacteria; phylum Bacillota; class Clostridia; order Lachnospirales; family Anaerotignaceae; genus Anaerotignum. The sequence goes on from JAHHTW010000027.1 coordinate 3,487, forward strand.
TTGGACAACTCCAGTTTGAAGTATTTGAATATCGCCTAAACAACGAATATAACTCAGAAGTGCGTATGGAACCTCTGGATTTTAGTGTGGCACGTTGGGTTGCTCCCGGTTCTCCCAAGGATATTCATGATTATATTGTCGCTCGCAGTGCATTGGTATATGATCATTTTGAGCGTCCTTTGCTGCTTTTTGCAAATCAATACACACTGAACAACTTCATGCAGAAGCATACAGAGGTAAAGCTTGTAGAAGCACTGGATGTAGATGATACAGAATATCAGGGATAACACCTGTTCTCATTCGTGTAAAACCGCAACAAAAAAAAGGAGTTTCATTGGCGCATACGCCCAGAAGCTCCTTTTTTATATGATTTTCCTATCGTCATATATGGATATACAAAAAAGGATGGTATCCCATACCATCCTTTTTACTGCATATAAATTAGTTCAATTTTGCTTTTGCTGTATCTACCAATACGGTAAAAGCTGCAGGATCGGATACTGCCAAATCAGCCAGCATCTTTCTGTTGATGTTTACATCAGCCAGTTTCAGACCGTGCATCAGTTTGCTGTAAGAGATATTGTTCATTCTTGCAGCTGCATTGATTCTTGTAATCCACAGGCTTCTGTAATCTCTCTTTGTCTGTTTTCTGCCGGCAAATGCAAATGCCATTGCTTTCATAACAGACTGTTTTGCTACTCTGTACTGTTTGCTTCTTGCGCCACGATAACCTCTAGCCAGCTTCAGTACCTTTTTATGTCTTTTTCTCGCATTTAATGCGCCTTTTACTCTTGCCATGATGAAGTCCTCCTAAATCTGATTGATCTTTGAATTATGCGTAGGGTAACAGTTTCTTCTTGATGCTGTTTTCAACAGTCTTATCTACTGTTGTAGCATGTCTCAAATTTCTTTTTCTCTTTCTGGACTTCTTACCAAGAATATGCTGTGTATTGGATTTCTGTCTTTTCAGTTTGCCAGTACCTGTGATTTTGAATCTTTTTGCTGCTGCTTTTTTGGTTTTTAACTTAGGCATTTTGTATTCCTCCTAAAAACTATTTTGTTTATCTGTTCTTTGCCGGGCAAATCAGCCTTTTGGTGCCAGGAACATTACAAGGCTCTTTCCTTCCATCTTTGGTTCTTTGTCGATGATACCGAACTCCGCTGTGTCTTTGGCAAAGTTCTCCAAAATCATCATACCAACCTTGGAATGGCCAATTTCACGACCTCTGAAACGAATGCTTACCTTAACCTTATCCCCATTTTTCAAAAATTCATTGGCTTTCTTAACCTTAACCTGAACATCATGTGTATCGATACTCGGGGACAAACGCAATTCCTTTACGTCCACGGTTTTCTGTTTCTTTCTTGCTTCCTTTTCTTTCTTTGCCTGATCAAATTTATATTTGCCATAGTCCATAATGCGACACACAGGCGGTTTTGCCGTTGGAGCGATTTTTACCAGATCAAGCTTTCTTTCATCTGCAATCTTCTGGGCATCTCTCGAAGACATAAGACCAAGCTGTTCGCCGTTCTCGTCAATAAGTCTGATTTCCTTGTCCCTGATTTGTTCGTTAATCATTAAGTCAGTAATCGTCAAGCACCTCCTAAAATTTTTGAAACAGGATCTCCTGTTTTACCCTTATCTGGCTGCACAAAAAAATGCGCCGAAAGAAAATCCGCCGCACACAGAAAAACAGAGCATCCCCCTGCTTTTGATCAATGTATAAACCTTATGAGCCTTTGCTATAAGGTGAGAAGCGGAACTTCTTCTTTGTTACCTGAAAAATTATATCATCTTTTTTCTCTTTCGTCAATACTTTTTTACTTCTTGTAAAAAAAGAGCGTCACGTTTCCAAACAAGAAGAAAGGGGCTGTCATACAGCACCCTTTCTGTCTGATATCTGATAGATTGTCACTTCTGACAAATCAATCCAAACTTCTTGTTTTGATTTCTTCTTGCAGTCTTGCAATAACATCTGCCAAATCCATCTGACCTTCTTCACCATTTTTTCTGGAGCGCAGAGATACTTTCTTTGCTTCCACATCTTTTTCACCCACAACGATGATATAAGGTACTCTTTCGTTTCTTGCTTCTCGAATTTTGTAACCAATTTTTTCTGCTCTGTAATCTGTTTGTACACGGATACCAGCAGCATCCAACTGATCGGATACTTCTTTTGCATAATCGGAGAATTTTTCTGAAATAGGAAGTACCTTTACCTGTACAGGTGCCAACCATGTCGGGAACTGTCCTGCAAAATGCTCAATCAGGATACCAATGAAACGTTCAATGGAACCAAAACATACACGATGAATCATAACCGGACGTTTCTTGCTGCCATCTGCTGCTGTGTATTCCAGTTCAAATCTTTCGGGCATCTGCATATCCAGCTGAATGGTACCACACTGCCATGTTCTGCCAATGGAGTCTTCCAGATGGAAGTCAATCTTGGGGCCATAGAATGCGCCATCGCCTTCGTTTACTGTGTAAACGATATGGTTTTCTTCCAATGCATCACGCAGACCATTGGTAGCAATTTCCCAAGCTTCATCGGAGCCCATGCTGTCTTCCGGTCTGGTGGAAAGTTCAATATGGTATTTGAAGCCAAAGAGCTTATATACACCATCAATCAAACGAATTACACCGCTGATTTCATCCTTGATCTGTTCTTCTGTCATAAAGATATGTGCATCATCCTGATTGAAGCAACGTACACGCATCAAGCCATGCAATGCACCGGATTTTTCGTGTCTATGCACCAGACCGATTTCTGCCATACGCAGTGGCAAATCTCTATAAGAATGCATATCCTGTTTGAAAATCAGCATACCACCGGGGCAGTTCATTGGTTTGATTGCATAGTCTTCTTCATCAATAACAGTTGTGTACATATTATCTTTGTAGTGTTCCCAGTGACCACTTCTGTACCACAAATCACGATTGAGGATGATGGGGGTAGAAACTTCTACATAACCTGCTTTTTTATGAATTTCTCTCCAATAATCCAGCAGTGTATTTTTCAAAACCATACCATTGGGCAAGAAGAAGGGGAAACCTGGGCCTTCATCCATCATTGCAAAGAGTTTCAATTCTTTCCCCAATTTTCTATGGTCACGTTTTTTTGCTTCTTCCATCATGGTCAGATAAGCATCCAGTTCAGAAGCCTTAGGATAAGATGTTCCATAGATACGGGAAAGCATCTTGTTTTTTTCGCTGCCTCTCCAATACGCACCTGCAACGCTTGTCAGCTTGATTGCCTTTACCATCTTTGTACTCATCAGGTGAGGGCCTGCGCACAGGTCTGTAAAGTCGCCCTGTTTGTAGAAAGAGATGATTGCGTCTTCAGGCAAATCCTGAATCAGTTCTACTTTATAAGGCTCCTGTCTTTCTTCCATATATTTGATTGCTTCTGCACGAGGCAATTCAAAGCGTTCAATGGCAATATCTTCTTTCACGATTTTTTTCATTTCGGCTTCGATTGCTTCCAATTCTTCCGGTGTGAAAGCCTTTTCTTTATCAAAGTCATAGTAGAAACCATCTGCAATCGCAGGCCCAATTGCCAGCTTTACATCAGGATACAGTCTTTTGACCGCCTGAGAAAGAATATGGGATGTGGTATGACGGAAAGCCAGTTTCCCGGCTTCGTCTTCAAATGTACAGATACTTACCTCTGCATCCTGCTCTACAACAAAACGCAAATCCTTCACTTCTCCATCCACCAAACCGGCACAAGCATTTCTTGCCAGACCTTCGCTGATGGATTTTGCAATCTCCAAAACAGATACCGGATGATCAAATTCTTTTACAACATTGTCTTTGAGTGTAATTTTCATATTCTTTTCGCTCCTTTTTTTGATTGTTCTCTCTGGAAAGTGCGATTTTTTTACATAAAAAAATCCCGTCCACTTTCCTTTATCGGAAAAGGGACGAGAGTCATATTCTCCCGCGGTTCCACCCTTCTTGTTTGCAAAACCACTTCATTGTGATGATAACGGAATCACCGTGCCGCATTAAGGCAACTCGGAGGTGGTTTTCGTACACTCTTTTGGCGCAGGATACTTTCAGCCAAGGCATCCCTCTCTGACCGCCTCAAAAGGACTACTGTCCTCGTCAACGCTTCTATATGAGATTATAGCACGCAATGCAAAGATGTCAATACTTTTTTCAAAATTAAATCAAAACCATTTTTTCTTTTTGAAAAATGCAATTCCACCCACCACACACAATACGGACAACACAATCACCATAATATAACCATGCCCCCAATGATACTCCGGCATTTCAAAATTCATGCCATACCATCCGGCGATGAGTGTCAATGGCAGAAAAATCGTTGTAACTACGGTAAAAATTTTCATTGTGGTATTCAGATTGATATCCACCTCTGCTTCATAGGACTCTCGCACCTGTGTCACAGACTCTTGCAAATTCAATATATTTTGATAGCTGCGTTCTGTGCGACGTGAGAGTATTTGTAAAGAACGCAATGTTTTGGCGTCGAAAATATGATTTTCGTTTTCCATTGCCATATCCAAAACGTTCAGAAATTGCTCATAGTAACGCTTCATGAGCATGAGCCTTTTTCTTAAGCCAATGATTTGTGTTACATACTTTGGACTTTGCTGTGCTGTAATAATCTCCTGTTCCAGCGCAAGGATTTCTTTTTCAATTGTATCAAAAGCAATATCATCCTCTTTCGTCTGCGCCTCCAAAAACAAATACAGCATACGAGAAAAAGAAATCCGATCCCCAAGCGCCTCTGCACATGTATGCAGCATATGAGATACCCTTTGCACCTGAGAGGTAAAAAAATATGCACGCTGTGCTTTGATATACACAATCACACTGCCATGACTGATGAATATGTTATCAAAGTTCTGCATTTCCAAACTCATGCAATCAAAATCCTCAAAGCTGTCATACTTTGCAAAACCGAAATGACGTGCCTGCTCCAATACCGGCATGGAAATATCATATTCCTTTGCACATTGCTCCATTTCTTCATAAGAAAATACACACAGAACTGCATCTGCCTGCTCCGCCTCTTTTGCAATATGATATTTGCTTTCCTGTATCAAAAGATACATACCGTCCCTTCTTTCCAAAAAACGGCATTTTCTCAAACATCGCTGCGAAAATGCCGTTTTCTGTTTCGTTTATTTGAATATTACCGCAGTGCCAAACGCCATAACTTCTGCTGCACCCTGCATAATGGCGCTTGTGGAAAAACGTGCGCACACAATGGCATCTGCTTGCATTTTGTTTGCTTCTGCTACCATACGCTGTTCCGCAATACCTCTTGCTTCTTCCATCATTTCTGTATAGCCGGTCAATTCACCGCCTACAATAGATTTTAAACCGGCGCCAAAATCTTTACCAATATGTTTACTTTGTATGGTTGCGCCTTTTACTATACCTAATATTTCATACTCTCTTCCGGGGATCTGTTCTGTGGTTGTAATTAACATATCCAAAACCTCCATTTCTTATCCTTCATTTGCTTTTTGTCCTATCATAAGTCATATCACTTTGACCTTGATTTTTATGATTTTGATGGAAGGGCTTGCAATTTCAAAATTTCGTCCAAAATTTGATGCGCCACTTCTTCCTTTGTCAAAAGCTCCAGCTGAATTTCTTCTTGTTTGGAAATCATAGTCACTACATTGGTATCCGTACCAAAGCCGCTGCCAGCCACCTTCAGGTTATTGGCAATGACCAAATCAATGTTCTTTTTATCCAGCTTTGCACGAGAATTTTCTATCATATTCTGTGTTTCCATCGAGAAGCCGCAATAGAACTGATTTTCTCTGCGATGCTCGCCCATGTATTTCAATATATCATGTGTACGATCCAGCGCAATGCTCATTTCGCCGTCGTTTTTCTTCATTTTATCGTTTGCAACCGTTTTCGGCTTATAATCTGCCACTGCTGCGGATTTTATAATAATATCATAATCTAAGAAACGAGCCTTCATCGCCTCAAACATATCCTCTGCACTTACGACCTGCACATAGTCTACAAACATCGGTTTTTCCAGTGCGGTAACACCACTGACCAATGTTACCTCGGCCCCCCGCAGCATGGCTGCTTTTGCCACTTCATAGCCCATTTTTCCAGTGGAATGGTTTGTAATATAGCGTACCGGATCTACACTTTCTTGTGTGGGGCCTGCCGTTACCAAGACTTTTTTGCCCTTCAAATCCTTTTCGTAAGCGATTTCTCTCAAAATATAAGAAACAAGCACTTCCTCTTTTGGCATCTTGCCATCCCCCTGATCACGGCATGCAAGCATACCGCTATCGGGTTGTATGACGGTATATCCATAGTCTTGCAGCTTTTTCAGGTTGTCTTGTACTGCCGGATTGTGGTACATATTGGTATTCATGGCAGGCGCAATCAGCTTTTTGCAGGTACAAGCCAAAGCTGTTGTGGTGAGCATATCATCTGCAATCCCATTTGCCAGCTTACCAATGACATTTGCAGAAGCGGGTGCTACCAACAGAAGATCCGCTTTTTTCGCCAGAGAAATATGTGCCACATGAAATTGAAAATTTCTATCAAACGTATCCACCAAGCATTTATTTGCTGTCAATGTTTCAAATGTGGTGGGTGTGATAAAGTTTGTCGCATTTTTTGTCATAATCACATGTACATCGCAGCCCATTTTTACCAGCATACTTGCAACGTTTGCCATCTTATATGCTGCAATACTACCTGTAACCCCCAAAATGACTGTTTTTCCTTTTTGCATACATCAACATCCTTTTCTTTCACTTTTGCTTTTTTATATCTTTTCTGATGATTTTTCTCAATCTTTTTGTGGATATTATAACAAAATTTTCTTCAAGAGTACAGATATTTTCCAAAAATGATTGTACATCTTTTCCTGCTGCCGCAAAGAGATCTGCAAAAAAGACTCCATCGTTCCTTGCATACTTTGGGAGAGCAAAAGACACAAAAAAATCCCATGACATACAAATGCCTGCAATAAACATTTGCAGGCATTTGTTATGCGATCTTTATGATTCGTATGATTAGAATGTAAGATATGTTACACCTTCGAGCGGAATGATGACCTGCAATCCCACACGATCTGTCATATCCCCCACAATATAAACGGTATACGCCTTTCCACCCTTCAGTGTAATATCAGGATCTTCCAGCACAGACAAACCGCTTAGATAGTCACGCAGAATCAAACTGTGCATTCCGGGCTCTACCGCCATATAACGGCTCACCTCACGATAATTCAAATCCGATATGATCAAGCGATTATCCAAATATACATCCAATCTTGGTGCATTTTCAGAGAGCTGTACAAAACGGATATATGACTGGTTCTTTTTGAGCAACCGCCGATTGTCATTGATCATTTCCAAACAGCCACCACCCTCCCCTGCTGATGTAATCGCAGCAGTATAAATGCGATAACCAATCAAATTCATATAATTGACGCAAATGGGATTTTTCTTCTTGCCAGTCGGAAATACCGCCACACGGTAATAGCCCGGAAATGTTTTGAAATACTCTGTAAAATTGCGATATAGCAAATTGGTTGCAATTTTTTTACCATTGATATAAATATCCACACCGTCCTCCTTAGGGTTTGCATTGAAAAAGCGGATGTAGCTAAACAATGTAATCCCCGGAATGATTGGAATTGCTGTAATGTTTACATTTTGTGGCAAATTGAGTCCCGGATACAAATTGCGTATGGTTTGATCTACAAATTCTTCTGTCAGGCTTTCGCTGGGCAAATTGCGAATCCCTTCCTCTGTCAATGGCAACGGCATCACCAAATCGTCGCTCGTTTCCCACCATTTCTTAGCATTCTGAAATTCCGCCATGCTTCTCACTCTTTTCTCAGTTTTCTATTGATGTAAGATATGATGATTTCCCATACTTTGTGTCTGTCAGATCGCATAGAAGTTTTTCATCTCTGAAATCATTCGCGGTTTTGCACACAAAATATAGAAACGAATATTACAAAATCCAATCCTTTTTGTCATACCAAAATTGTATGGAACATAGAAAAGGGAAGAAAGCATATCGCCTTCTTCCCAAAACAAATGCTATTTTATTGAATACCAAAATTTGCATCTGACCATTCGTCTTCTGTATTGGAATCATTCAAATCGTCCAACTCATCGTCCTCATTTGGCGGAGGTGTGAGGGGATCTGTCTGTCCATTATTGTCCGGATTTTCACTCTGTTCCGGAGATTCTGCCGGATCATCTATGCTGTCCGGATTCTCTACGATTGATCCAGAATGATCCATACTGCAAGTTTTACTGATATCAATATCCATCTTACCTTCTATCTTATCTGGTTTGCCTAAAATTTTGGTACCTTCTACAGCCAACACAACGGAAACACGATCTTCTGCCGGACAATTTTCTCCTGCCAAGCATCCGGACTCTTTACAAACTACAAAGCTTTGATGTGCGGTACAGGTTTTTCCGGATGTCTTAAAATCTGATGCGGCAATATCTGAGCGTGTTGTATACCCATAGTAATCTTGACTGCACAGACTGCTTGGAATATCGCCTGTTGCTGCACAAACAGAATATGTCACAATCCCATCCGGCTTTACAAAATCCTTATTTTCCAGATTTTGATGTACCTGCGTCATCACACGACGCCAAATTTTCAAATGTGCATCACCGGCAACCTTTGTCATAGGCTTTGAGTTGTCATACCCCATCCAAATACCAGCTGTATAGTATGGAGAATATCCATAGAATGTCAAATCCACACTGTCATTGGTTGTACCGGTTTTACCCGCAATCGTCATACCGGAAATACGTGCTGCACCACCTGTACCACCTGTAATCACATCCTTCATCATATCAGTTAAAAGATATGCCGTTGTTGGTTTCAGTACACGCTCTCCCTCTCTCTTTCGGTTGTCAATCAAGACCTTACCGTCATGATCATAGACGACAGAGTAGTATACCGGCTCAAAATATGTACCGCCATTTGCAATCGTTGCATAAGCATTTGTCATTTCCAGTACAGACACACCCTGTGTCAAACCACCCAATGCAGTGGTCGCTGCTTTATCTTCTTCTGTTAAGTGTTCTAATCCCATGCGTGTCATATAATTGAAGGAATTTTCTGCACCTACCTGCATAAATGTTTTCACCGCAAGTATGTTCATAGAATCTCGAATCCCCTGTCTGACTGTCATAGGCCCAAAGAAACGTCTTTGCCAGTTTTGCGGTGCCCAACTGCCATATCGTATTGGTTCATCAATAATGATAGATCCCGGCATCAAAAGTCCCATATCCACTGCGGGTACATAGGATGCCAAAACCTTCATTGCAGAACCCTGCTGTCTGAGCCCCTGTGTTGCACGATTGAATACGGAATCGCCGGGCTTCTGTCCACGACCACCAACCACTGCTTTGACTTCGCCATTGCTCTGATCCATAATGACCATTGCAGACTGCAAAGACTTGGAAATCGTTAAGTTATCCAACACCAATGTATGTGTTTCATCCAAAAGCTCATCCTTTACAGACTTTACAAAGGCATCTACTTCCTCTTGCGTTCTGACACTGGCTTTCCGTTCGTAATGCGATTGATTGGATGTATCATTCGGATCTTTTGTCGGCTTTGTGGTATCCAATACAGAAATCAAGTATGTCACATCCAGCATACCATCACTTGGAGGGAACATGCTGTCATCTGTAAAGGTTGTATCCAGTGTTTTCTGCATATTGGTATCCATCGTCATATGAATTTGCAGACCATTGTTATAAATCATTTTATACGCCTGTGCAGAAGTATATCCCTTACCCTGTAAATCCTTTGCCAATTGATCAATCATCGCTTCTACAAAATAGTTATGCTTTGCATTCCCTTCTGCATCACCCTTCTGATCATTACAAACCAGATTTGCATAAATATCCTCCGCTTTTGCAGAATCATACTCTGACTGTGTAATAAAACCACATTCCAGCATTTTATTCAGAACCAATGTTTGGCGTTCCTTGTTATACTCCGGATTGGTGTCAGGCGCATACTTTGTCGGAGACTTTGTGATTGCTGCAATACTGGCACTTTCTGCCAATGTCAAATCTGATACATGCTTGCCGAAATAGTACTGTGATGCAGATTCCACACCATTGAGTCCATGACTGAGTGCAATGGTATTCAAATACATCTCCAAAATATATTTCTTGGCTGCATCCTTGGAGCCAAGCTGTTTCTTCAGCTCCGATTCCAAATTGACTGCCAGATATTGTTCCTTGATTTTTCGCACCAAGCTTTTTTTCGCTGAAAGCGCCTCATTTTTGATGAGCTGCTGTGTAATGGTGCTTGCCCCCTGCTTAAAACTCATGCTCTTGATGTTCTCCACCATAGCACGGAAGATACCTCTCACATCTATTCCGCCATGCTCATAGAAACGCTCATCCTCGATTGCAATGACTGCATTTTGTAAATGCTTTGGAATTTCTTCTATGTTGACGTATTCTCTGTTTTCATTGCCGTAAAGTTTGTCCACTTCGTTGCCCTTGTCATCATAAACAATGGTGGTATAGGATTCCGGTATGACATCATCTGTATTCAGTGTTTGGGTATCTTTCAAAATTCCCACTACGGTTCCAATCACTGCCCCTCCAATCACAACTACCAATAAGAGGAGTAAAATCAGAAAAAATTTCGCTACTTTTCCTCTCTTTTTCTTCTTCTTTTTCGGACGTTTGCCATGATTGGAGCCAGACGGACGCTTGTCCGGCTGCCCATAATCCTCATAAGCAGTATGTTGTTTCGCTCTTTGGCTGCCTTCTGGGTGGGATCTTCCGGATTCATATGCACTGCGTTGCGTATTGGCAGCAGCATTGCGATACATCCTTGTAGCCTGTTCTTGTGTACTGCGGCGTGGTTGATTCGGCGTACGATTGTTTGCGCCATATCCAGAAGCCTGTATGTTTCGACGATCTGCATTGTATGCAGTAGTACTTTGCCTTGGCATCGTACGATTGTTGTTGCTATATGCGGAAGAACCGTGTGCCTGCGTTGTATGATAATCGGTACGGTAAGCAGAAGCGCCATAGCCTTGTGTTGGCTGGCGGTTCATACGATTTGTACCAGAACCATACTGTTGCTGGGATCGGCTGTCAGCGCCATACGCAGAAGTATGCTCTTTTGCTGAATTGCGCGGACGTCCTCCGTATTGAGAATCACTCATCGTTCAAAACCTCCTTTATATCTGATGATTATATCAGATTTCACAGCGGAGGAAAAGCCAAATTGGGTAAAAAAACTTTATGATATTCTTAAAATCTATCAAATCTGTCTTTTAAGCCTGTGTTTTTTCATCGAAATCGCCTTCTTTTCATACAATACGCAAACGCCAGCATATCATATATGAGTAAGCAAAGGAGGTGCCTATGCATAAGTATCATAAAAAAAACATTTCTCATTCTTGTGCCACATTTTTACTCTTTGTGCTTGTATTTGCTTCTGTCACATTCTGCCTGCATTGGTTTGATACCAAGATGGCAGAAATCGGAAAACAAATTTCTGCTATGGAATCGAAAAAACGTGCAAATCAAGCCATTGATCAAGCACTGAATGATACATTGGAACAGCTGCAACTTTCTGCCAATGATTTTTATATACAAGACCCTACCGCAATCCACAGCATTTTTGTAGATACTATGACTGTCAACACATTTTGCTCTATGCTCAGCAATAAAATCAGCCAACAGCTTGCCACTTTGACTGCTACAGATATTGACATTCCTCTTGGCACCATCAGCGGTCTGGATTTTCTTTCACATTGGGGACCAGACTTTTCATTGAAACTCCAACCCAAAGGCAATGTATCGGTAGATTATGACACTGCCATTGAAGCACTGGGCATCAATCAGCTGCATATGCAGATTTGGTTAAATATTTCACTTGAAATACGCATCATTTACCCTATGTATCAAGATAGTATCCCACTAAGCAGAAAAATTATGCTTCTGGATGCCGTACTTCCTGGAGATGTACCAAAAGAGTATACAAAGGTAGAATCTGATGGATTGACTATTGACAGAATGGGGAAAATGCTATTAAATAAAAGAGTACCTATGTCCTATCATACAAATATGATACGGCTACATTTGTTACAAATTATACAAAACGGAGGTCACATCTTATGATTCGCACGATTCGAGATTTTTTAGAAGAAGTTGGTAGTCTTTCCTTTGATAATGGGGATTTTTGGGCAGTACGTGACAAGTTCAAAGACCAAGAGGTTTCTGCATTTGTAGAATGTTTCTTGTCCGGTGCAGAAATTTTACGTGATGGCAAAAACAATACACCTGTTGCACTGAAAGGCAAAGCGGAAGAAAACAAAGGGACTGTAGGTACAGAAGAAATTGATTTTCACGGTTTGCAGCTCTATGATTTTTCCGATAGCACAGGCGAATGGGTTGTAGTAACATTCCCTGATCTACCCACGTTGGAAAAGCACCTGATGAGCGAGGCCGGATACTTGAATTTCTACAGCACACAGATGTTTGTATTTGAAGATGGTGTATACAAACCTTTTCAAATGATGTTCAATGGTGATAATGATACTGTCATCGGCATTGACAAAGATCAATTCGATGAACCATTGGATATTTCCCGTTTGCAGGGACGTATTTGGATTCGTTGGATGGACCCCGAAGAACTGCGTCCTTTGACAGATGAGGATGTTGAGGCTTACAAACGCTCTATTGGAAAATAAGCATTTGATTGAGGCAATTTGTATTTTGCAAATTGCCTCATATTTGTATTGTTGGCGGAAGGCTGCCCTTTTGCCTATACTATTATAAAATTTGGTATTGCTTTTTTCATATTATCATGCTATAATAGTATAGCTTTTTGAAAAATTATGTGTGCCGGAATAACTCAGTTGGTAGAGTAACTGATTCGTAAGTAATAAACTTTGGGTTCAAATTCCATTTTTGACTATAAAGTCTCTATTTGATAAAATAGGGACTTTTTTATATTATTTAAGAAATACTAATTGGTAGATGTCATATAAATGGCAATCCGTAGCAAGTTATGAAAAAGCCAGTAAACAATAGAGAAATAATGGTATGCAGTTTATTTGAATATTGCTTAAACGTATCATTTGTGCTAGAATTTTAAATAAATATATTTATTTGTGTGTTGTAACCAGTGTAACCGATATAACCGGCGTAACCAAACTGTATTATATATATTTTATCGTTGACTCGTTTAGGAGGAAATCTTGTGGTAAGTATTATTTGGGAGTTTACAGATTCAAAGACATTTCAACTCGATTCCAATATAAAAAATGCGAATACAAATGTCAACGAAGCACATTATGTATTTGAAATTGAACGAGTAAAAGATGGTGTTACGAAAAAAGAGCATTTGAATATCAAAACGATGGTGGACGGTGATTGTAATGGAACTGTGTCTGTTGAACCAGCTAATATTGCCCAAGGACTACTCTCATTAAGAGAATATGGCATTATCTTTTCAGATGATAACAGTAGAATTAAATTGGCTCGTTGCATAGAACAAAATTATCAACAAATTGCAGTGTCCATACAGACACAATCTGATAATCAAGAGAATAATGAAAGGTTTATTGATTTTTTAGGTGCTATAGGTGAATACATCAAGGCAGCAAAGGAACAGAGAAAAAATGGTTTATCTTATGTTTTGGTGGCTGACTTTGATGCGATTGCTTTAGATTGTGGGTATCAACCTTTTGAAATAAATGGATTGCGTAGTCTGTTGAAGCAAAACGGATATATCCATACAGTTGGTAACAGAAATACTTTAATTATACGTTTTCATGGAAAAGTAAAAAGGGTAATCGGGTTTATTGATGCAACGATGGTAGCACAAAATTATTATAGTCAATTAGGCAGTGATGCAGTACAGGGGGAATGAGCGTGGGCAAGAATAGACCCCTTTCTGTAATTCCGTATTATGGCGGAAAAGCAAAGATGGCTTCTTTCATTTCTGAACGGCTGGACTATAATACTTCTGTTTTTGTCACACTCTTTGGTGGGGGTTGTCGTGAATTGTTAAATAAACCACCACATCCTGTGGAATTTTATAACGAGTATGACTCTGGACTGTGTGCTTTGATGGGGCTATTATCCAATCCTGTTACAGCACAGGAATTGATAGACAAGTTATATTATGATACAGTGCCTACAAAAGAACAGTTTCTAGCAGCAAAAGATTTATACTGGTGTTGTAAAGAAGATGTGGAGCAAGTTTATAGGAACGAGCTGAAAACATTTATACAAAAAAATTTGAAATTTATACCGACCAAGAAAATTGATCAGTTTTTGGAAGAGATGTATAGATTGATATCAATTAAAGATGATAGATTAGCCTATTATCAAGAGGACATAAAAAATTATCTGATTCATCATGATATTGTTTATGGCTCTTTGGCTGTTGAAATTACAGATGATATATTGGATCTTATTGACCGAACAGACCCAAATAACATAATAGTTCGTTTAGCTGAATACTTGGCTGATTATGGTATTTGCAGCAATGAAAAAGCATTACAGCATAGTAAAAAAATTATTAACAAAATCAATGTGTCATTACACGAAAATTATCATTGTCAAATGGATGAATTTATGGATTCGGCATCAGAAGAAATGAAACAAAATTTGCAATTCTATTTTGGCAACTGGTATCAGTTAAAACGGCAAAAAGAAAACGGTGCGTTGCCAAGATACCGTGACATGACCACTGAAAACATTTCCGATTTGGATTTGGCTGTTGCAACATATCTTGTATACACACTTAGTTTTAGTGCAATTGGTACATTTTATGGCAGTGGTAAATTTAAGACAGATGAAGCATATAAAAGACATATTTTGAATTTATATGACTGTGCAGATAGATTAAAAAACGTAAAGGTATTGCAGTTGGATGCCATGTCTTTCTTTAAGCAGCATCTATATAAGGACACTGGTTTAGAGGGCAAAAGCATTCTCTATGACTGGCTGAACAATCCTGATGTGATGATGTTTGCCGATCCTTCATATATTTCTCCCAGCACAGAAAGTCAGGTTTTGCATTATACAGATGCAAGTAAGAACATCAATATACAAATAGATCTGGAGCAGATTGATGTGGAGCATGGGGAGTGGGTATCCGATGCCATTGAAGAAGCGTGGGCAGGACGGAAGATGCCTAAGAACCTAGGTTCTAGCTATGCACGTTCTTTTGGTTATAAAGAGCAGGAACAATTTTTACGAAGCATTCAAAATGCAAAGTGTAAAATGCTTGTATGTAATTATGACTTGCAACTATATGATCGGTACTTAACCCAAGAAAATGGCTGGTCCAAAGAAACGTATTTAACAAAAACAACTGTTTCAAACAGTTCTACAAAATCAAAAGAGCGTTTAGAAGTCATTTGGCGTAACTATTAAATCAAGATACACTGTCTGAAAAACAGACAGTGTATTTTTTATATCTGTCAAATTCCATCAAACAGCGTTGTAATTCCCTTGCATTATCACCACAGACGTCACATTTCAGCAGCGTTATAATTAGATTGAAATTGAAAACAATCTAAACAAATTGGAGGCTGATGTTTATGTGTAAAATTTTAATTAACGAAGTTATGCTTGGGAAACGGAATGTTGGTTTTGAGTGTTTTTCAATGGAAACAGGTGAAATTGTGGGGTATACAGAGAAACAAATTAAAACACAGTTTCAAGCTGGAAATCCTGTGATTGGGTTTATACTGGATGCAGACGGACAGTTAAAAGTAGATAAAACATTTTGTAAAAATATTATGTGTAAATCAGGCATTTCTACACTGACACCAAAGCTGGAAACAGACTGTATTGTAAATCTGATTTTTACTGTTATTGGCAGAGAAGGCAGTCAATATAAAGTAATATCAAGTCGATTCTGGCAAGGATACATGACAGAATCGAAGATGAAAACCTTGTATGAATTGGGTGCTGTCAATGGGATTGAAGTAGACAGTAAAGGAAAAATTACATTGTGCGTGGAAAAACAGACGCAAGAAAACAAAACATCAAAAAAGACGGATACCATACAGTCAGAAGATCAGAAGACTGGAGCCTAACGGCTTCGGTCTTTTAATTTATTTAGAACATGGCAGTGCACTGCCAACTTTTGGACGTGTGTTATATAAAATAGTGTGGAGGTGATAAACTTGTTATCAAAAGACAACGCACTATTTGAAAGGGCATTTGACGTTCTGAATCAAGTATACTTTGATACAAAACTGCCCAAAGTGGTGATTACCATTCAATCAAAACCAAAAGCATATGGATATATCACTTGTAACGAAGTGTGGACAGATGCAGACCGTTCCTACTATGAAATCAATATTACTGCGGAGTATTTGAACAGACCAATGGAAAATGTACTGGCGACCTTGCAACACGAAATGGTACATCTATATTGTATGATAAACGGGATACAAGATACATCTAAGAAAGGACGATATCATAATAAAAATTTCAAGGCAGAAGCAGAGAAGAGAGGGTTGCTGATTGAATATGTAAAATACATTGGTTATAGCAAAACTGCTCCCAGTGAGCAATTTATTACTGTGTTACAGCAGCATGGTTTATTAGAGGATACGATACAACATTTTCGATTACAGCCTTTAGATGTATCATTGCCAACAAATACAACGGGTAAACCCAAGAAAAAAAGCAGTACAAGAAAATATGTCTGTCCAGCGTGTGGAATGAGTGTCAGAGCAACCAGAGTGGTTCATATCATTTGTGGGGACTGTTTCTGTGTGATGGAACAAGAAGAAACGTAGTGTACATATCTATTGTTTTATATTTGATACGATGTATTTGAGATGTTTCATAATTCGTATCAAATATAGAAATCTTGTTGGGGCTTGGTAATAAAAATTTGGATTTTTATAAAAAGGGGCAAGAAAAGAAACGTTTTTTGAAACAATCCATAGGGTATACCCTAATAAGAAAAATAGTATTTTTGATAGCAGAGCATTTTCTATACTAGTTAAAAATACAAATTACCAAAATTACAACAATAAGAGAAAGGAATGATACATATGATTTTTGGATATGTGCGTGTATCTACGATACAGCAGAATACAGACAGGCAAGTAGAAGCTTTGACAGCATATGGTGTGGATCGTTTACTGGAAGAACATTTATCAGGCAAAGACTTAAAGCGTCCCAAATTACAGCAAATGTTAGAAGCATTAAGAGAAGGTGATATAGTCGTTGTAACTTCTGTGGATCGTATCGCAAGAAGTGCAAAAGATTTATTAAATCTGGTAGACTACATAAATTCACAAGGGGCACACTTTAAAAGTCTGGATAATCAAATTGACACATCAAAGGACATGGGTAAGTTTATCTTAACAATATTAGCAGCGGTAGCAGAATTAGAGAGAACGACTATTTTAGAAAGGCAAAGGCAAGGGATTGAGATTGCCAAGCGTGAGGGAAGATATAAAGGGCGTAAAAGAAAGGAAATACAAAACTTTGATAGGGTTTATCAGCAGTGGTTCGATCATAAGATAAGTGCGGAACAAGCAGCCAAACTATTGGAGGTAAGCAGGGCAACATTCTATAGACGCAAAATAGAATATGAACATAATTTATGCAATCAAGATTTATCTGTTCAGGTATCAGGCATAGATAAAAAGCAAGAAAACAGTTTGCAATAGAAAACAGTAATGTTTATTGGGGTATACTGCCAAAGGTGGTATACCCCACTTATCTATATGGGCATTTTGGCTAATTCCTGTAAAATGCAAAGACTGACTTTCTGATATTTCCATGGCTATTCATAGATACTGTTTGGCGTTAGAATACAGAAAAGCATATAGAGATTGTGAAGCATAGAACCGAGGTGGATACGATATATATTCGATATAACATTTAGATAAATCAAATGTGCAAAGTGAGGTGATACATAGTAAGGGTGGATAAAAAGAAATTATAAAAATTAAAAAAATTTTCAGGTTGGTTGAAGCGTGATAAAAGTGATATACATTGTGTGCTGCATTGGGTAAAAAAAATATGGTACATTCCACGGTACAGTGGGTATTTTTTCAACAAGTCGATAAAATATTATGATTTTTGAACAGATAATAATTTGAGAATTTTATGTTTGTGACATTCTCAAAAAGTGATGAACAGTCAGATAAATAAAAAAGGACTTGGGTTGAAAGTTGGTGATAAGCCTGTTTGTGGTACATCAAAAGTGCATTGATATTTTACCATTGGAGCATTTGGAGTGCAAAAAGCATGGAATTTTACAAAGTACAGATTGTATTTTTTGTATTAGGCTATTATAAAATCAAAGGGCATCAAGTCCATTTTTTTATATCATTCGTAGATATGGTAAAGCGTTTTTTGTTCATTTATTACATATATGTAATAAATACGCAATACATACGAAATAAATATATAACAGTTATGTAATAACTATGTGACATAAGGGTTCTCTTACTACATAAAATACCTAGCATAAGATGCAACATAGTAGGCAATATGTATTGCCAGCTGAAAAGTTATGTACCCCAGAAGAGATTGAAGATAAGAGAGCAAAAGAGACTAAGATAGTACTTAACTTATGTTTTGATGGACGGTGTTGACTTCTATATTACAAACAATATATACTATTTAAAACACAAGAACTGTGTCTATAACCAGTAAAGTTGTGGGATAGCAGGGATTGTATGAATTGGACAAATTAGTTTATTAGACAACAAAATGGGAAGGGGTAATACTTATGAAAATGAAACAGACTATGGCTGTATTAACAATGACAGCTATTATGGCACAGTCTACAGTAGCATTTGGTGCAGGTAACAGTGTGGTATTTGATGACTTACAAGGTTATGATTGGGCGAGACCAGCTATAGAAAATATGGCAGCACAAGGTGTTCTTTATGGCATAGGTAACAGTAAGTACGCTCCAGCAGCCAGTGTAACCGTACTTGAATTTGCTTCAATGGCTATGCGAGCATACGGAGGGAAAGATGCAGCTATTGAACTAGCTAAACAGCAAGGAAACTTGGAAAGCATTGAAGCGAGCAATGGTGAATTTTGGGGTAACAGTACTATCTGTGCGTCACAGAAGTTTGGTTTAACGGATAGGTTTGGAACAGGGAAGGAGCGTTGGCAAAAACCAGCTACACGTTCGGAAATGGCATACATTGTAATGACAATCTCTGAACAGATGGGAGGAGAACAATTCCTTATAAAAGATGCAATCAAAAACAACATTGGTGATTATGAAGAAGTTCTTAAACATAAAGATGATGTAAATTACATCTTAAAAGCATACAGTAATGGTATACTTTGTGGAACAAATGATGCAGGTGATTATAAACCAGCGGCAACAGCTAAAAGAGCGGAAGCAGCGGCTATAATGAATAGGCTTTTAGATCCATCAAAGAGAATAAACGTAGAGGTTAAGCCAGAAGCAGTGAAACCAGAAGTTAAGCCTGAAGTAAATAATAATCAGGCTGGTGTTTATACAGCACTTCCCGATGGTAGTAACGTACTGCCAGATGGAATGACATTACCAGCTGAAGGTCAGATCGGTCCAAATGGCAAGCCTATCAGTAGAGATAAAGAAACAGGCGTATTAGGTTTTGGTAATGGACAGCACGGAGGTATATATACAGGCGTTAAATATGGTAACGGTGCACAAATTGAAGTAGGCGACGATGCTCCTTTATATGCAGCTGGTTATGATGAAAACGCCAAAGGTAAATACGTTGAGTTTAAAGGCTATACCTACTGGAGAGATGAATGGTTACGTATAGAAAATGTAACAGGACACAAGTTGATGGATAAGTACCCTAATGCAAAAGAAGGTAGCTATGCAGATATACATGGAAATCTGTGCAGTGAAAAAGAAGCTTGCTTTAAGGTTTATGAGGGTACATGGACGAGTATTATACCTACAGCATAAAATAAGCATTAAAAGAATATAAACACAAAGCTTACAGGGCAGATACATTTTTTAATAGTGCATCTGCCCCTTTGCATTAAAGTATTAAAGAGGTGAGATAATGACATTAAATGAGATACTTGATAGGCTAGGCATTACAGAAAATAGATTAATGGACACATACACAGTAAAGCATATAAAACCAAGAGAAGATGGAAGAATGGAAACGGTAATAAGGAAAGGAGATACATATGAACAATTAACAGTTTATGGGATGCTACGTTTAAGACATAAAAGTGACAATAAGGTATATCCATATGTTATTTGCAGATGTAACTGTGGTAATTATACATTAGTAATGTTACACAACTTAATAAAAATAAACAGTAATACTAAAAGTTGTGGTTGTTTAAATGGTGAGTGTAATGAAAGTCATGGCATGACAGGCACTAGGCTATACAGTGAATGGGCACATATGAAAAAACGATGCAGTTATACACATAAACGTCACGAGGACTACTACGATAGAGGCATAAGAGTATGTAGAGAATGGGAAAATTCTTTCACAGCATTCAAAGAATGGGCTTTAGCAAATGGATACAATGATAACTTGATTAAATCATATTTCCATACATTTTTCTGTTTAGAATATAAGGAAAGGTGATTTACAAAGGGGGAGATAGCATGGGAGAAGTAAGAAAAACAATGAAAGCAAAGCAGTTTATCGGTGTAAGACGTTGTTCAGCTGGGTATATTCTTTTTGATAGAGCAAGCCAAAGAACCTTAGTACAAATGATTGTGGTAAATCAGGCTGACGATTTACTCAACACTTGTTTGCGGGATGCAGTGGTCGATGCCTATTTTGAATATGGAAAAGCATTAAATATATATCGTTAGACAGTATAGAAAAGGCAGATGGAAGCATCTGTCTTTTTTTTTACATTTTTTTTGCATAGATTATTATTATGGATTCTTGATTGTAACTGTTTATTCAGTTTAGAATATTGCTTTTTTGTGTGCTTGCTGGCTGAATGATACAACTGAAAATAGACTAGTTGAAAAATTCAATGAGCAGAAGGACAGAATGGAGGGATACAGTATTTGCCGATACAAAGATAAGTCTTTGCAGCAAATATCCCATACACAAAATAGACTAGTTGAAAAAATGTAGGTCTGTTGCGGTTACGTCTGTGAAGCTGTTTCGTGGTGTATGGAGAAATATATATTTCTATAAAGTTGAATCAACAG
>JAHHTW010000028.1 GCA_020024265.1 Anaerotignum sp.
GAGAGCATCTGCCTTACAAGCAGAGGGTCACAGGTTCGAGCCCTGTAACTTCCATTTTTTTTTGCAGTTTTTTGGAAAACCGTAAAAAATGTCTTGCTTTTTGTGGCAGGATATGATAGTATATCGGAGTAT
The DNA here is from genome assembly GCA_020024265.1 of Anaerotignum sp. Taxonomy (GTDB): domain Bacteria; phylum Bacillota; class Clostridia; order Lachnospirales; family Anaerotignaceae; genus Anaerotignum. The sequence continues at coordinate 133 of JAHHTW010000028.1, forward strand.
GACATTTTGTCTATACTGTAAATGATCCTTGCTCTTTCTCATAGTCGGAAAGGGCCATATGTCCAAAAGGAGGTGTAATCTGAGATGAACAAATACGAATTGGCATTGGTATTGCATCCTACACTCGATGAAGAAAGCAAAGCAGCGGAAGTTGCAAATGTGCAGGCTGTGCTGGAAAGATTCGGCGCAAAAATCGAAAAAGTAGATGATTGGGGTAAGAGAAAGCTCGCTTACGAAATCCAGAAAGTAAACGAAGGTTTCTTCAGCTTCACAACATTCGAAGCTCCTGCATCCGCTCCTGCAGAAATCGAAGCTCGTATGCGTATTATGGAAAACGTTCTGCGTTACCTGATTGTAAGAAAGGAAGCGTAAGAGCGTAGTTAAGGAGGGTTTTTATGAACAAAGTAATGTTGCTTGGCAGATTGACAAGAGATCCAGAAGTGCGTTACAGCCAAGGCAGTGAGCCTGTGGCAGTTGCAAGATATACTTTGGCCGTAAACCGTCGCTTCAAACGCGCAGGCGAACCCGATGCTGACTTTATCCCATGCGTTGTTTTTGGGAAAAGCGGCGAATTTGCAGAAAAATATTTCAAAAAAGGTCAGATGGTCGCTGTTGTCGGACGTTTACAGGTACGTTCCTGGGACGACAACGAAGGGAAAAAACATTGGAGTACAGAGGTTGTGATTGAAGAACAGCATTTTGCAGAAAGCAAAGCTTCCTTTGAACAGAACCAGCATCATTCCGCACCTGCACCCACTCCCGCTCCTGCGCCTCAAGCAGCTGCGCCGCAGCCACAAGGCAGTATGGATAACGGTGGTTTTTATCCCATCAACGAGAGCATCGAAGATGACGATCTGCCCTTCTAAAGAGATTTTCCAATATGGGGATTTCTCAAAAAGCTTTCAGAAAAGGAGGATTGCAACATGATTCAGAAAAAGCGTGGCCGCAGAAAAAAACGTGTATGCCAGTGCTGTGCAGATAAAGTAACAACCATTGATTACAAAGATGTAAGCAAGCTGAGAAGATATGTTTCCGAAAGAGGCAAAATCCTTCCCAGAAGAATTACAGGCAACTGCGCAAAGCACCAGAGAGCGCTGACAACAGCAATCAAAAGAGCAAGACACGTTGCACTGATGCCCTATACACAGGACTAATCACAAAACCAGAACCCCTTACCACAATTGGTATGGGGTTCTTTTTCATATCCGCCAAAACTCAGCTCGGCTGCATCCCCTGTTTGTTTAGTTCAATGGTAATTCTCCAGCCGTCCTCGTTCTCCTCCTCTGCCCATTGTGCCTCTCCGCCCGCACGCCGTACCAGCTCAATTGCCTGTTTGAGTGTATTGCGAAATAATCTTGCATCCTTTACCACCTGTTTTTCTTTTTGTGCGGTATGTATTGGCAAGCGGAAACAGAGATTTTGCAGCACCTCATCCACAAAAGCTTCTGTCTGATATGCCGTCAAGTCCTTACGTATGATTTGTTCCAATACCAACATTCTGGTATGGTCATCCGGCAAACGCAGCAATGCCCGTGCATGACGCATGGTATACGCATTCTCCACCAAAAGTCTGCGAATGGGTTCCTCCAGCTTTAATATGCGCAAACAATCGCTGATATGCATTTTGCTTTTTCCGATTTTTTTTGCAATTTCTTCGATAGACAGTCCATAATCCTGCATCAATGCTTGATACCCCTCTGCCTCCTCCAAAAATGTCAACGGCTTTTGCTGTAAATTTTCCGTCAATATCCAAATTGCACTCTCCTGCTCACTGACGTGTACCACACGCACAGGTACACGTTCCAACCCTGCCATTTCTGCCGCACGCAGCCTTCTCTCCCCTGCCACCAGCTCATAACAGCACAGCCCCATTCTGCGTACCAACATGGGCTCCAGCATACCATACACTTGTAATGAGGCAGAAAGCTCCTCCAAACTGCTGCGCTGAAAATACCTTCGTGGTTGATACGGATTTGTACGAATTTGTGAAAGTGGTATCTGTACGATATTTTCTGTCCGCTCTTTTTTCCATCGAAATTCTGATAATTTACTGGCTCTCATACGGTTACACTCCTTTTTTTGTCACGCTCTGAAATTGGAAAGATCTCTTTTTCTTCATTTTAACACGCCAAATCCCTGTTTTTTCAAAAATCGTACAACAAAAATATCATGCCTTCGACAGCATTACCACTTTTTCCACGATACCCACAAAAATTTATAAAAGAGATTGACATGTATGCCATTCAATGAAACAATAAAGAGAACCATCAGAAAAGGAGAGAATGATATATATGGATACTTATTTTCTAAATTTACAGCAGGAGCTGACAGAAATTTATCATCACCTGCACAAAATACCGGAAATTGGGCTGCAAGAGTATAAAACATCCGCATACATCTGTCAAAAGCTCACAGAATTTGGCATCAGTCCTCTGGAACACTGGTTGGATACCGGCGTGGTTGCTGTCATCAAAGGAAATGGCAATGCGCCTGCGGTTGCCTTTCGTGCAGATATGGATGCACTGCCTGTACAAGAGGAAAGCAGCTGTGACTTCACTTCCTGCCATAGTGGCTATATGCATGCCTGTGGGCATGATGGACATACTGCCATGTTGCTTGGCTTTGCCAAATATCTCCACGACTACCAAGACCGGCTCAAGGGGGATGTGGTATTGATTTTCCAACCGGCAGAGGAAGGTCCGGGAGGTGCAAAATTGCTTGTGGATGCCGGGCTGTTTGAAAAACATCCCGTTCGCTGTATCATCGGCTGCCATATTTTCCCACAGATTCCACAAGGCAAGATTGGATGTCGCAAAGGTGCCATGATGGCACGCAATGGAGAAGTAGACATTCATATCTATGGGCAAAGCGCTCATGGTGCACAGCCACAGCTTGGATATGATGCGGTATTGGCTGCTGGTGCAGTCATTACAGGACTGCATACCATACTCTCTCGCAATGTATCTCCATTGGACAACGGTGTACTGACATTCGGTTCCATTCATGGCGGAGAAGCCTGCAATATCATTGCAAAAGAAGTTATTTTGAAAGGGACAATGCGTGCCTTCAGCGACACCACGTATGATATTATGGTAAAACGCATACAGGAAACCGCTTCCGGTATCGCTGCCGGCTATGGGTGTCGTGCAAAAGCTGTATTCCGTCACATGTATCGAGTGGTAGACAATGACCCTGCTCTTGTTGCATTGTTGGAGGAGGTTGCCGGTGCGCATTACGAAGAAACACCACCCTATATGCTGGCAGAGGATTTTTCACTTTATATGCAGGAAATTCCGGGGATGTTCTTCTTCCTTGGAAGCGGAAATCCGCAAAAAGGCTATACCCACTCTTTGCATAGTGCCTCCTTCCGCTTTGATGAGGAAATACTCTCTCTTGGTGTTGCCACATATGCCGGACTTTTGGAAAAATTACAAAAATAAAAACCAAATATTTTCGTATTGGAGCATTTTTGAAAAAAACTGGCATCTGCAAAAGAGTTCTCTTGCAAATGCCAGTTTTTTGGTATTGTTTCTGATTTCCTGATTATTCACTCAGCAAAACCGCCATATGCGCCAATGAAGCGCTTTCATTTTCAAAAAATATCTCTTTCAATCGCTGATTTGTTTCTCTGCTGTGTAAAATTTCACGTGCAATCCATACAATCGCTTTGATCAGCTGTTCCTTCGGTTGCTCCCCATCCTCTGTACAACTGGTGATTGCTACAAAACGGAGCAGGCTGTAGAGATTACAAAATCCTACATATTCTTTCCACATATCCTCTTTGGAAGACAATATTGGTAAGCTATAATGGAAAAATAAAGATACCATAATATTTTCAAAGAAATATTCCATATCACCAAAAGTCTGTAGAAATCTTTTTTTGCATTGCTGATAAAACGGAAGATTGATGCTAATGCCATCATTCTCTTCCTCTTCTGATTCTGTATGACATAGAAATTTACTTAAAAGCTTCTTATGATATTCTTCTAATACGGAATTTTTAGAGTTGAGGGCTGGCTGTATCAGTATTTGCATATTTTGTGCAACATATTTTTTCGTCATATCTTCTGTTGTTTGACACAAACCTTGAGATAATTCTAGCAACGCAGCACTTTGTATGGCTTGCTCTGTTTCTATACACCATTGTGGAACCTTCGCAACATCAAAAGGCAATTTTTGTAAAAATAAACCCATCAGCAGAATACGTTGTCTCACCGGAAAACGTCTGTCTTGCAATAAATCAATGCACAAAGAACGAATTTCCTGAAAATACAAATTGGGTGAAGATGTACTGCAGCTTCCAATCATTTTCTCACTTTGCGGGAGCTCGTCTGAAACAAAATCAATCCCTTCCGGTAAATCCCATAAAAGTTCCAATACCGCTTCACATCCCAGTGTCAAAGAATGCTCCAAATATCCGGAATATACAGCATTTTCAGCACGTGGAAATTTTTTGCATACCTTTGGCAATGCTTCAAATCCGCACTCGATTTGTAGGCTGCAAAGACCTTCTTCCGTACACAAAGGACAACATTGATTTTCATTGCAATTTATTTCCGCATAGAAATCTTCGCTTGGTCCATTTTTGATTCTATGCAATGCTTTTTTGATTTTTTGATTAAATTCTTCTGAACCACGTTGGCTGCGCATTTTCAAATAATCCTTGCGATTCATCGTAATGCCCCAACCTGCACAACAAGTCACTTTACAATCTTGCGCTTTACATTGGAACTCATCATAATACTTTGGACGCAGATTATAATTTACAGGAAACTGCTTGATGGTATTTTCATTGTTTCCATTTTTATTGATTTCCATAATAAAAATTCTTCCCTTCATTTCCTAAAATCTGGTTTCATTATATCATGTAAAACATCTTATATCCATGTTTATGTGGCATTTGCATTGATAAAAACATCATATCTTGCTATTTTTGAAATCCAAACCATGTATTAAGTACACATCTGCAACGGTGCATACTTTCAGAAATACAGAAGTATGATATCTATTTCTTCAACCACTATAAGAGAAACTTTTTCTGTCTTTTCTGACACAGTTTCCTGTCTTTTAAGAAATTCAGGAAACAAATCACTACCATACAACACACAGGAGCATTTTATTTGATGTCTTTTTATTGCTCTCTGTCAGACTAAAATTTTATCACATCTGCATATTATGGAACACAAAGCAAATTACCATTTCTCGTTTTAATTTTTTCACTCACTCAGTAAAATTGCCATGTGCGCCAAGGTTGTACTTTTATTTTGAACAAATAACTCCTTGAAATTTTGGATTGTCTTGCTGCTATGTAAAACCTCACGTGCAATAAATAATAATGTGTCTATCAACTGTTCTTTTGGATTTTCTGCATCTTCTGTACAACTGATTATCGCCATGAAACGAATACTGCTATAGATATTGCAAAAACTGATATACTCTTTCCACATATCCTCTTTGGACGATAGCGTCGGATGTTGCTGTTCGAAAAATAAAGATACCATAATATTTTCAAAGAAATATTCGATATCACCAAAATTATGTATAAATCTTTCTTTACATTGTTGATAATATGCTATCTTCTTGCTAATACTGTTTTCTTCTTCTGATTCTGTATTGAGTAAGAATTGATTTAAGAGTTTCTTATGATACTTTTCTAATTTGGAATTTTGAGAATGTATGGATGCTTGCATCCAGATTTGTACATTTTGTGAAATATATTTTTGAGTCATATCTTCTGTTGTTTGACATAAAGTTTCAACCAATTCCGCGAAAGCAGCGCCTTTCATAATTGCTTCTGTTTCTGCACACCATTGTGAAATTTTCGCAATATCAAAAGGTAATTTTTGTAAAAAGAATCCCATCAACAGAATCCGTTGTCTTACCAGAAAACGTCTGTCTTGCAATAAATCAATGCACAAAGAACGTATCTCCTGAAAATAAACATTTGGAATAGATATACGGCTACTTCCAATCATCTGCTCACTTTGGGGCAACTCGTCTAAAATAAAATCAATTCCTTCCGGTAAATCCCATAAAAGTTCTAATACTGCTTCACAACCAAATGACAAGGATCGTTCCAGATATCCGGAGTGAGCATATTTTTCAAAGCGAGGAAATGTTTTGCAAATCTGCGGCAATACTTCAAATCCACACTCGATTTGCAAGCCACAAAGTCCTTCTTTTGTATACAAAGGACAATAATTTCTTTCATCATAACATATTTCTGCATAGAAATCTTCTTCTTGTCCATTTTTTATGAGACGCAATGCTTTTTTGATTTTTTGATTAAATTCTTCTGAACCACGTTGGCTGCGCATTTTCAAATAATCCGCACGATTCATTATGATACCCCAACCTGTACAACAAGTCACCCTGCAATCTTGCGCTTTACATTGGAAGTCATTATAATATTTTGGACGCAAATTATAATTAATTGGAAACTGCTTAATGGTATTCCCATTGTTTCCATTTTCATTGATTTCCATAATAAAAATTCTTCCTTTCATTATTTCCTAAAATATGGTTTTTATTGTATCATGTATTGATTCTTTCATCAATACATATTTCCATGAATTGACATAATATGACTATATATTACACCATATATCAAATATATGAAATTCGTCACCCAGAATCCAAAACTGGCGCATATTAGATCCAGAAACAAGATAACGTCAAATGGTGCCGCTGCCTCAAGACAGAAAAAAATGAAAAATTCTGTAGAATTATGAATAAAGACAAAACATTTTAGAATAGAGAAGGGGGTACTACGACATTTTCTGCAATTAACAGAAAGGAAGTGCGCATAAAAACGTCAAATACCATATGATCTGTGGGCATATGGTATGATATTGCATTTCCATTACATTCCAAGTTTTGAGTTTTCCAGGAGTGAATACTTTGATTTTGTGCATCCTCTGGTACAGTCAACGAGAAAGAACCCATCGGTAAAGGAGATTTGAGAACATCAGAAATATTGCGACAACACATATGACGATCGAAGCATGTGGAAGTATATAAGAAGCAAAAGTATCCAACGAAAACAAAAGTGGCACCGCTGACGCTGTGCCACTGTGCGAAAAGCTTCCTCATAAGCCTTACCAAGAGGAGCTTTTTTGTGCTGCACATACAAACTGAGACCGTACAATCACTTCCCATTTTGCTGCTTTTTCTTAATATGCTGCAATGCATATCAGGAAAGTTCATGAATGAACAAACCACTGCGCAGCTTTGGTTCAAACCATGTAGATTTTGGCGGCATCAGAAGCCCTGCATCTGCGACACCCATCAGCTCGTCCATAGCTGTTGGATACATGGCAAATGCGAGCTGCATTTCTCCGGAGTCCACACGTTTTTCCAATTCCAAAAGCCCACGAATCCCGCCAACAAAATCAATGCGTGCATCTGTTCTGGGATCACCTATATTCAAAAGCGGTGTCAGCACATTGTTTTGCAATATGGAAACATCCAACCCATCTACAGGATCATCGGAAAGGATCTCCTGCTTTGCCTCTATGAGATACCACTGTTTGTCCAGATACATGCCAAAGCTATGACGCTGTGGTGGTGCGCATGGTCCATTTTCCACCATAGTCACGTTAAATTTTTCTTCTAATTTTTTCAAAAATTCCGCTGCGGTCAAACCGTTTAAGTCCTTCACCACACGGTTATAATCTAAAATATACAATTCATCCGATGTAAACAATACAGATAGATAGTAATTGAATTCTTCTTCTCCTGTATAGTCCGGCTGTTCCGCTCTGCGCTTTAAGCCTACCTTCACTGCAGAAGCATTGCGGTGATGCCCATCTGCAATATACAGATTGGGAACATCTGCAAAAGCTGCAATCAATTTTGCAATGGTATCTTCCTGTGCAATCAGCCATACCTCATGCTCAATACCATCTGCGGAAACAAAATGATACATGGATTCTTTTTTGGTTTCCTGATGCAAAATTTCATCAATGGCTTGCTTACCACGATAGGCAAGGAAAATCGGGCCGGTATTTGCATTGAGTGTATCCACATGACGAATACGGTCTGCTTCCTTTTCTGCTCTTGTCAGTTCATGCTTTTTGATGGTGCCATCCAAATATTCATCTATGCTGGTACAAACCACAAGACCGGTCTGCGCACGACCATCCATCGTCAAACGATAGATATAGAAACAAGGCTTTGTATCTTGTATGAAAATCCCCTGATCACGCATGTTCTGAAATGTCTGTGCAGCCTGTGCGTATACCTGCGGACTATATGGATCTGTGCCTTTTGGCAAGTCGATTTCTGCCCTGTCAATGTGCAAAAATGAATATGGCTTGCCCGCTACCATCTCTCTTGCTTCTTCCGTATTCATAACATCATATGGCAGTGCCGCAACATCACGTGCATACTGCGGCGCTGGGCGAATACCTGCAAAGGGTCTGATTGTTGCCATAATATTCTCCTTCCTACTTCAATATACGTACTCTTTTTACACTCTGGATTGCATACAAATCATTCACAATCTCTGTGGTGTCCTCAGGCAGGCTGTCGCATACAATGATGTTGTATGCCAATTCTCCCTTGGAGTTGTTGACCATTTTATCAATATTGATTTCGTGCTTTGTGAACACTGCACCCAGCTGACCAATCATATTGACAATATTGGAGTGTGAAATTGCAATACGTGGTTTTCCGGAATACGGAACGATACAGCCCGGGAAATTTACAGAATTGCGAATATTGCCATATCGCAGATATTCACGCAGTTCCACCGCTGCCATTTCTGCACAGTTTTCTTCGGATTCCGGGGTAGATGCACCCAAATGCGGCAGCAATATCACATTCTCATTCCCCAGCAATCCTTCTTCTGGGAAGTCTGTCACATAACGAGCCACAATCCCCTGATCAATGGCATTTTTCAATGCTTCTGTATCTACCAATGGGCCACGGGCAAAGTTCAAAAGACGCACGCCTGGCTTTGTTACCGCAAACAGCTGTGCATGAAATGTATGTCTTGTCTTATCATTCAGTGGTGTATGTATGGTGATATAATCACATTGCGACACCAATTCTTCCAATGTTTCTGCTTTGTCTACAGAAGCAGACAAATGCCATGCAGATTCCAATGTCAAAAATGGATCATAGCCAATGACATCCATACCCAAATCCAAAGCAGCATTTGCCACCAATACACCAATGGCGCCCAAACCAATGACACCCAGTGTCTTACCGGAAATCTCCGGCCCAATAAACTGCTTTTTGCCGGATTCCACCGCTTTTTCCAGATCGCTTGTCTGTTGCTGTACCCATTGCGCCCCCTGTACAATGCGTCTGGAGGAAATCAAAAGACCTGCCAATACCAATTCCTTTACTGCATTTGCATTTGCACCAGGCGTATTGAATACCGGAATCCCTCTTTCGGTACATTTTTCAATCGGAATATTGTTTGTGCCGGCGCCGGCACGGGCAACCCCCAGCAGATGTTCTCCCAGTTCCATATCGTGCATCTGAAAGCTACGCAGAATGATCCCGTCCGGATCCTGCTCAGCTGGATCTATGATAAATTCTTCCTTTGGCAGCTTGCTCAGTCCTGCCTTAGAAATCTCATTGAGTGTCTTTATTGTATACATTGTGATTCTCCTTCATTCCTGTTTTATTGATGTGTTTGTTCAAAGCGCTGCATCAGCGCTACCAATGCTGCTACCCCTTCCTTTGGCATTGCATTATAAATGCTTGCACGCATACCGCCAACCGTGCGGTGTCCCTTCAGATTGACCAGACCATTTTCCTTTGCCAGCGCAAGAAATTCCTGATTCAATTCCTCTGTAGGCAATACAAAGGGTACATTCATCAAAGAGCGATCTTTTGCAACAACAGTGCCACGGAACAATTTGGAATGATCCAAAAAATCATACAGCAGTGCTGCTTTTTCTTCATTGCGTTTCTGTATCTGTGCAACACCACCCTGTGCGAGCAGCCATTCAAATACACGCCCCATAAAATAGATGCCGTATGTGGGTGGTGTATTATACAGGGAATTGTTCTTTGCATGGATATCATAGCGCAGCATGGTAGGTGTAAAATCCATTGCATTGCCCAAAAGATCGTCCCGCACGATGACAACCGTCACACCAGCCGGCCCAAGGTTTTTCTGCGCACCTGCAAAGAGCAGGCCAAACTTTGTGATGTCGATTTCCTCTGACAATATAGAGGAGGACATATCCCCTACCAACGGAATATCCCCTGTATCGGGCAGTGCATGCCAACGTGTACCATAAATGGTATTGTTCAGTGTGATATATACATAGTCTGCATCCAAAGATAAATCACTTGCGGAAAATTCCGGTATGCGATCAAAGTTTGTATCCGCAGAGCTTGCCACAATATGTACTTCCCCATAACGGGATGCTTCTTCTGCGGCTTTTTTTGCCCACTGTCCGGTAATGATATAGTCTGCCTTTTTGTTTTTGGACATCAAATTGAGTGGCACCATTGCAAATTGTGTTGAACCGCCACCTTGTAAAAACAGGATATGATAATTTTCCGGAATATGCATCAATGTACGCAAGTCGGATTTTGCTTTTTCCAGTATCTTCTCAAACACTTGTGATCGGTGGCTCATCTCCATCACTGACATGCCACTATCGCCGTAACAGACAAATTCTTCCTGTGCCTGTTTCAACACTGCAAATGGCAGCATAGATGGTCCTGCTGAAAAATTATACACTCTTTCCATAGTTTGAAGCCTCCTCACACGTTTGGTATTTTCCGAATACAGAAATGCTCTATGTCAAAAGAAAGACCAAAAATACATTTGCTTTGCCGTATTTTGTATTGGATTCTGTGAAAATCAAAACCGTTTTCCAACAATCTTTCTTATTTTTTCAGCAAAATAACCGAATTGACATATTGCCATTTTCTATATGGAAAATATATGTTATCATATTTTGTATATGCAGTTGATTATAACATGCCGGCATACAGCGTCAACCCAAAAATCTTTTTTTCTTCCCATAGAACCAAAATTCGGAGGAAAGTGCAAAAAATGTTTCTTTTCCCATCAAAAAACCGTAATTTTTTACAGACATATGTTTTTGTATGAAAGACAATACCAAAATTGTCTTTTGTATACAGCATATTGCACAGTGTCTGCTCCCTCCTTTTGTATTCTTTGCCAAAAATAAAACAAACTTTGTCTATATTCAATTCCAAGTATTTCCAGAAAAAGCATTTCTACGCTTCCTTTTTTTGTACAATCAAAAATTCCCGTTTCATATACCTTCCACTGTCCCTAAATTGCCATCTTTTGAAAAGTATTCCAATATTCCGCAATAAATCCCCCATGCTACCTTCTCCTGATATGCCGTATCGTTCAGCCGACGTTCCTCATCCGTATGCGACAGAAAACCACATTCGACCAATGCTGCCGGAATATTCGTGGTACGCAAGATATAATAATCACTGTTTGGCTTTTTTTCTCTGGTATTGTCTGGGTCTGTATGCAATCGCAGTGCCTCCTGCAAACAATCTGCCAATTGCTCACCCTCTTTGCTGTTTGCATGATAGAATACCTGCGCCCCCTTTACAGAGGAGGATGGAAAGGCATTTTGATGTATGCTGATTAGAATATCCGCTTTTGCACTGTTGATCATTTCTTTGCGTATCCGCATATCTTCATTTTTATTTTTTCCAAGCGCCATATCATCCGCACGTGTCAAATATACCCTCGCACCGCCTTGCTCCAAATATGCTTGCAGTTTTTTGACAATAGCAAGATTGATTTCCTGTTCATCCGCACCATGCTTGCCCGTCTTTCCAGGATCCCATCCGCCATGCCCAGCATCCAGTATAATTGTTTTTGCCCCTACAGGCAGCATGGTTTCCAACACCTTTCCCTGTTGAATGAATAAGCTGCATAGTACCGCACAGCAAAAAAGCAGTACCATTCGCCCTGTATATGCATGCTTCATATATTTCCCCCTTGGCTTGATTTTCTGCGTCTGTTTCTTGTATTCTATGCGCAACCTTGCGGAAAAAGACAAATTCGTAACAATCAGAAACAGATTTTATAGCAATGCATGGGTGTGGAAAGCCGTTTGGGATGCTTCGGGCGCTGTTCATAAAAAAACAGCTAAGTGCATATGCTTGTACTTAGCTGTTTGTTTGATATTACATATATGGATTCATACGACGCTCTATATCCAATGTTGTGGATGGGCCATGTCCCGGATATACTTGATAATTTCCGGGCAAATCACGCAGACGCTTCAAAGATTGCAATATGCTCTGCCAATCCCCTGTCGGGAAATCGGTGCGCCCGCAGGAGCCTTGAAACAAGGTATCTCCAGAGAAAATATTGTTGTCAATCATAAAGCAAATACTGCCTTCGGTATGCCCCGGTGTCAGCAATACATGAAATTTCAGATTGCCAACTGCAATCTCATCTCCTTCTGTCACACATACATCCGGTGTAATGGAAATGGCAGTGCCTGTGGATACAGAGAAATTGATGGATGGATCTGCCAAAACACGCAATTCTTCTTTCGCAGCATAGACCTGACAGCCATATTTTTCCTTTACCTCGTCTACTGCACCGATATGGTCAAAATGCCCGTGTGTCAGCAGGATATGTGTTGGTTTCAAATTATTTTCCGCAATATAACGATACAGCGGTGCAGTATTGCCATCACAGTCAATAATGGCTGCCTGCCCCTGTTCATCCGCAATGACATAGCAATTTGTGCCAATGGAACCGATTTCAAGTGTTGCAATGGTCATATAACATTCCTCCTAAAAATTCCGACAGCAAGGACTTTCTGTCACACTGTCTTATGTTTCCTTTTCTTTTGTAGTATATCGTGAACCACCACTTTGTGCAAGCAAATTATGTTGCAAACGTCTGCCTGAGTGCGACATTGCATACCGCTCCCATCAGCATGGCAATCATGCTGCAATTCATCCATACCAAAAGTGCAATCATCACACCAATGGAACCGTAGACGACAGAATACGACGCAATATTATCCACATAAAAGGAAAACAGCAGAGAAAAGAGCATCCATGCCAGCACAGACAGCACCGCCCCCGGCAAAACATAGCGTACCGGCTGATGCAGTGTTGGGGAAAGGAAGTATACCATGCACAGCACAAAAAGCAGCGCAGCGGACAAAGGCAGAAAACGCATGATATTCCACTCTCTGATAAATTCCAGAGAAAGCGGAACATACTGTGATACAAAAAGCAGTACCCGCTCACCTACCACCAAAAACAATACCATCATGGGAATAAGTACCACCAAAAGCACCGCTACAAACAGTATCCGCAGGGGATGCACACGCCGCACCAAAGCTTTGCCGTCATAAATATCATTGACCACCTCCATCAGATTGGATACTGCACGATACGGAAACCATACGGTCAATACCAAACCAAATGTCAGCCATGCATTGCTGCTGTTTTTTGTAATGTGGAACAATGCCGTATTCAACAAAAGCACAACATCCTTTGGCAAAAACCGTGTGATTTCCCCCTCAAATGTCAGCGCCGGCAAATCCATCAAACCCAAAAGAGAGGTCACAACAATCAAAAACGGAAATATTGCAAACAAAAAATAATACGTCATTGCTGCTGCTGTCCTGCCGATATGGTTGGTAAAATAGCCTTCTACCATCAAAGCAAAGACCCTGCACCAGCCTCCTTTTTGCTTGAATCTTTCCAAAAGATTCATTGGACCCCTCCTTTCTTTGATACCATTTTATTGCTTTTGTGCCTTTGCTTTCTGTATGCGGTATAGCACCCAAAGCAGCATACGCTCAGGCAAAAATCTCTGCCCAAATCTGGCTGCCTTCGTCTGTAAATCCGGCAGTATGATTGTTTTTCCCGCAAACAATCCACGCAGGCCCTCCACCGCTGCACACTGCGGTGAAATCCCTTTGATTGCCTGATGGATATTGGCACGCTGATGAAACGCTGTATTCACAGGCCCCGGACAAAGCGCCGCCACACGTACACGGCTGCCGCTTTCCTTCAGCTCCTGCGCAATGCCCTCTGTCAAACGCAGCACATAGCTCTTTCCGGCATAATAGGAAGCCATCAAAGGCCCTGCGAGAAAGCCGGCAGAAGAAGCCACATTGAGAATATATCCATAATCCCTTTGTATAAAATCCTGCAAAAACAGCTTTGTCAGGATATGCACTGCCTGTACATTGACAGCCAGCATATTCAGCTCCTCCTCCAATGCTGTATCGGAAAATGCACCATACACACCAAAACCGGCATTATTGATGAGCAGATCTATCTTTTGTGCCTGTACCATATCATACAGCCGATGGCAATCGGCTTCTTTGGACAAGTCCACAGTCACAATTTGTACCTTTGTCGGCAGCCGATGCTGCATGGCACGCATTTTCTTTGTATTTCTGCTTGCCAATATCAAGTCATATCCCTGTGCAGCAAGCAGTCTTGCAAACGCACAGCCAATGCCACCAGTCGCTCCTGTAATCAGCGCAAGCACAAGCACTCTCTCCTTTTCTCAGATCTATCATACCCTCATATGCTTGATTGCATACTACATCAACCCACTGCTTTTGTATACAGATGCGGTACCAAAGATGCCAATATGCGAATCAGCAAAATTTCTACCACACCCATGCCGATACATTGGAACACACGTGTTGCCATCAAGGGCAGGTATGGTGAACCAAAGAGCATGCTAATCCATAAGGTATTGAGCAGCAAAGCACCAATTACCTCTGTTACCAGTACTGCGCCAAAAATACGTGTCATATTCTGCTTTTTATACAAAAAAAGCCCATATATTACACCAACCAAAAATGCCGTGACAGTAAATCCCGGAAAATATCGTGCAATCGGAAAGAGTGTTGCACCCAGAAAATCTGACAATGCAGCAACGATGCCTGCTTTCCATGGTCCCAGCATGATTGCCGTCAGGACAATCGGCACAAATGCAAAGCCAATTTTCAAATTCCATGCGGCAATGGACAAAAAGCGTGAAAGCACAATTTGCATCGCTACCATCAATGCCATAAATACCAGCTGTCGTGTTGTAATATTTTTTGTTTCGGACATAAAAAAACCCCCTTGTTATCCGATTCCTGTATGCATCTGTACGTCCGCAGATGCGCTCAAAAATGATATCGCAAATACCTACACAAACAGTGCAGTTTGCTGTGTGATAACAAAGAGTGTGCAATTCTTCATTATAGACAGCGGGATGCGGGTTTTGTACCGCAAGAACATCGTTCTTTTCGTTCCGGTGACAACTCCCCGTTCACCGGACACTTAACGCACAATACCCTACTCTGTATTTGCTATGGAACAATTCCACAGCATCATTGTAGCACGAGCGTCCATACAAGTAAAGAAAAATACAAAAGAACGGCTTCAAAAATTACGCATCATACTATGCAGGATATCCAAAAGATAATTTTGCATAAAGCGCAGCACCAATGCCAATGCCGCAAGATAGCATGCGGCAGATATGATTTTTTGAAAATGATTTTGGAAACGGTCTGCTGCAAGTACTTCCAAAACAGCTTGGATACAGATAATAAACAGGATCTGCCCGGTGAGTGTCAAAAATGCCTGCATACTGTTTCCTCCTTTTTTTGTATGGGTATGGCGCTTGATGCGCCTGCTTTTGCTATGCCAAACCCATACGTATGGGCAGTGTTTCCTTAATATACTATGAAATTTTTTCTTTTCAAATGCAATTTTTCGGTTCATAATATATAATATAAGCATTGACTTTGTAAAAGGAGGTATTTTGTATGATGAAAAAAGTAGTCCGTAAAGGAGCCCTCCCTTTGTGTGCCTCTGCCGGTATGGCTGTCGCAGCGCTATTGGCATACCAACGTACCAGTATTCTGTTCGCCTCCCGTAAGCATGATGCCACACCATTTGAAACCTATACCACATCCAATGGCATCTCCATGGCATATGAGGTGCATGGCTTTGGTTCTCCTGTGGTTTTGCTGCACAGCATGCATCTTGGCGCCTCCCGTCGGGAATGGCGTCCACAGATTGAAGCATTGGCCAAGCGTTATCGGGTATACACCGTAGACCTTCCCGGCTACGGGCAATCCGACAAGCCCCAAAAGCCTTGGACAGCATATCAATATGCAAAAGCGCTCCATCACTTTTTGGATGATGTGATTGGAAGGCCTGTCGTACTTGCTGCCGCCAATGGCAGTGCGGATATTGCACTTGTTGTATCCAAGATGCATCCGGAGGATTTTGAAAAATTGATCTTGATTTCTCCGGAGGGGATTGGACATGGATTTGCCACACCACAGGACACTGCGCAGCTCAAAAAACTTTTGATGCCATTTTATGGCACACAGCAGTTTTTGAAAGGTACGTCCAAACAAAGTCTGCGTCGATTGTCTGAGGAATTGTTTTATCAAAAAGAACGGATGCCCTCAGATTTTGTCAAAAATTTACACCAAAATGCACGCTTTGGCGCAGGCGCACAGGCAAGCTATGCTGCTTATGTCACACGCTTTTTTGCGGCAGATACCAAAAAAACATTCGCAGCACTGGATATTCCGTTTCTCTTAATTTGGGGAGAACATAATATGCATAATAGTGCCATCTATCTGGAGCATGCCGAAAAGCTCCAAGAAAAAGGGCAATTTCTGCTTTTTGAAGATACTGCTTGCCTTCCACATCTGGAAAACAGTAAGGCATTTGGTGAAATCATTCTGGAATTTTTGGAAAATTAATATGGCGAAAGGCAGGTTTTCAGATTGCATTTTTACGATATTCCGGGCTTATCTCAATCACATATGGAAGCTTGGTTTCAGCAAATGATTGCTCGCTACAACAGCGATACACAAGGTGGTATCATCTCTCAGATGCAGCCAAAATTCATCGGCTGTGATTTTGGTGCAGGCGAAAGCACCATATCCTATGAAATACTGCATTGGGAAGTCGGCATGCAGCATATGCTGCACAACGGCATCATATCCACCAGCTTTGATACAGCATTGGGGATGATCGCACATTACTACGCATATCCCAATGCATTAACCACCGTCAATTTATATACATCTTTTTTGCATCCCATACATGCAAAGGCTCCCATGATTTATCACAGCAAGATTCAGTCCTATGGACGCAGTCTTGTCACACTGGAAGGCAGAGCCATGCAAAAAGGCAGCAATGAGGTTGTGGCAACGGCAACCGCTACATTTAAGATACTGCATCGTCCGGCGCTTGCAGATAAACAGGACGAAGCACCCAAAACATATGGTATGAAAGGAACGGAAATATGATTTATTTATCAGAAGAAACTGCTTCACAGGAAAATATGGAGGCATGGCTTTCGCAGCTCAAAGATCCTGCGTTTCCACTTGTCAAAGATACCCTGCTGCATTTTGTAGAACCACAATTTGTTTCCTGCAACTTTGCAGAGCGTACCGCTGAATTTGCATTTGCTGTCAAAGACTGGCAGCTCAATCCCGCAAAGGGCTTGCATGGCGGGATTTTGGTAACAGGCTTTGACATCTCCTTTGGGCTTTTGAGTCATTATTTTGCAAAGCAGCATGTGGTATCTACCATTTCCATCAATACCACATTTCTCAAACCTGTAGAGCCAACCGATATTGTACATTACAAAGTATGTATGAACCATCTGGGACAGACCTTATATCAGATGACAGCACAAGCGATTTTGGAGCGGGAGCAAATTCTTGCAGCCACTGCATCAGCTACTTTTATGAAGCTCCATCAAACATACCCAAGCCCCATATAAACGCAGCAATACAACATAAAACAACCTTATTTAAGGAGGGAGCATCACTTGAAAAAATTATTATTTTCTATTTTATCCACAGCACTTGTGTGCAGCAGTATTCCGGCATATGCCTCAGATATCACCGTTCTGGTAAATGGTACGCCCATCACCTCTGATGTAGCAGCACAATCCATAGATGGCTATACCATGATCCCTCTGCGTGCCATTTGCGATGCACTGGATGCCAAAACCGATTGGGACAAGGAGCGTGGAGAAATCACAATCACAAACGACAGCATTACCAATCAGCTAAAAATCGGCGATCGTTATGCTTATGTCACAAAAAACGGAAAAACAGACAAAGTACTCATTCCCATTGCACCTGTGGTGAAAAACGGGAGAACACTTGTACCAATACGCTTTGTTTCCGAAACACTGGGTACGGAGGTTGTATGGGTCAAAGAGAGCAAAACCGTACAAATTCGTTCTCAGGAGGATATTGCAAAACCCATTGCACAAATGGGTAAATTTACACTGAAAACAAAATGGCATACGCTGACAACCGGTGAAAACATAGAAACGCTGACTTCTGAAATGGGCAGACCCGATCGTATCGAAAAAGGCATTTTGGGCCTGACTTGGTATATATACAACCATGACTATGAGGAATTTCTCATGGTTGCTGTAGAGAATGATATCATATGCGGTTTTTATACCAATACCGCAGAATTTTCCGTCAATGACAGCATATTTTCCGGACAGACCGATGCCAAAGCCACCGAAAATATGACCCTTTACTATGACAAATTCCGCAACGATGCGGTATATGCTGTTTTTGTATATCCCAAAAACTATATTTCACAAGACGCTTTGGCATATGAACAATCAGAAGAATATTTGGATATTCAGTCCCGCATCGCTTCCGACTGTATCAACAGTTTCCGTGTTGCCAATGGATTAAAACCTCTGGTATGGGATGACCTGCTTGCCAAAACCGCAAAGCTTCATGCGGTGGATATGGCAGATCAGAATTATTTTGATCATATTTCTTTGGACAACAAAAAGCCGAATGAGCGGTATTATGCAAACGGCGGTACCTCCTACCAAGCATATGGTGAAATCATTGCTGCCGGAGGAAGATCAGCCGGTATGGATGTCTTTGATAAATGGCTGAATTCGGAAGGTCATCGCAACAACATGCTTTTCAATGAATTTACTGCTATGGGTATTGGTGGAGGATATGATCCATCCTCCAAATACCAGTATTACTTTGCCACAAATTTCAAAGGCTGATTGCTGTGAAACATCTTGTATGGTACATCTGTGTATCTGCATATTTCAAAAACGATAGAAAGAAATCCCCTTTTGTATTCCCAAGCAAAAGGGGATTTTTTACTGTTTTGCATCTTTTCTATGATTTTTCAAAAAAATTTTCAAAAAACCATTGACATATCCTATTTTTTTGATATAATACTATCATAAATTAGTTGATAATAATTCTTATCTAGTAAAAATTATTTGAGGAGGGCGTACATATGAAAAACTTAAAAGGTACAAAAACAGAACAAAACTTGCAAAACGCATTTGCCGGCGAATCTATGGCTAGAAACAAATACACATACTATGCAAGCAAGGCAAAAAAAGAAGGCTATGAACAGATTGCAGCACTGTTTTTAGAAACAGCAGAAAATGAAAAAGAACATGCAAAGCTTTGGTTTAAGCTGCTCCATGACGGCGCAGTACCTTCTACAGAAGAAAACCTTCTGGATGCGGCACAGGGTGAAAACTACGAATGGACAGATATGTATGATGGTTTTGCCAAAGATGCCAGAGAAGAAGGCTTTGATGACATTGCATATCTTTTTGAAGCAGTTGGCAAAATTGAAAAACACCACGAAGAACGTTATCGCAAGCTTCTGGAAAATGTCAAAGGCGGTCTGGTATTCTCCAAAGATCAAGACATGATTTGGCAATGTGCAAACTGCGGTCATATCCATATCGGCAAACAAGCGCCCGGTGTATGTCCTGTATGTAAACATCCACAGGCATACTTCCAGATTGCAGCAAACAATTACTAAGCTACCTCTTTGGACTACGCCATACGGAGTTTGTCCGAATCCTTTATACACATACATCAAAGAGCAAGTACGGCAAAGCGGCATGAGTTCTCTCATGCCGCTTTGTCACGCTCTATATTCCCAACATCGCTGAGGGTATTGTATGATACAAAAAACGCTATGACCAGTCATACCGTTCAGCCTTCCGAAAAGTACGGATTTTTTTCGGGCTTTTCTATTGCAAATCCGTCTGGAATCGTAAACACACCATCTTGGCATCCGCTTGAAAAACAGATACACCCGTTTTGCGGAACTGCCCTTTGACAGAAGCCCAAAGATGGTTGTCCCAAACCGTACTTGAGCGACAGACTGCGCATAGGTTCCACAAAATACTGCTTTTTTCTATTCTTCTATGCCCATATCCTCTGACTGCAAAGGTTCTTCCAATGGCGGAAGCTCCTGTACGGAGCGAAAGCCGAAATAGCGCAAGAAATCATCTGTTGTACCAAACAGTATGGGTTTGCCCGGTGCATTCATCCGTCCCACTTCACAAATAAGCTTGCGCTCCATCAATTTGTTGACTGCATGTTCTGCATTGACACCACGAATTTCTTCGATTTGCCCTCTGGTAATTGGCTGTTTATACGCAATGATCGCCAATGTTTCCAAAAGCGCCTGTGTCAAGCCCTGTCGCTGCGGGCTTTTATACATACTGCGAATATAGGAAAAACATTCGGCTGCCGTACACATCTGGTATGCCCCATCATAGGCAACAATACGCAAGCCTCTTTGCTCCTGCTCATATTTATCCGCAAGCGCCTGTACGATTGCCTTTGTGGTCGCCTGATCCATTTCTATGGTTTGCGCAATGGTCGCCAGCGGTACTGCTTCCCCCGCAATAAAAAGCAAGGACTCCGTAACTGCCTCCAATTGTGCCAATCTCATGCTCCTGCACTCCCTTTTTCTTCTGTATGCGCACAAATCAAAATTTCACCAAATGTGGTATTCTGTGTCACAATCACCTGTTTTTGTTTCATCATTTCCAATAGCGCCAGAAATGTCACAACCATTTCAATCTTTTTTGTCTGTCTGCGGAAAATATCAAAAAATGTAATCTTCGGCTGTAAAATCAGCAAGTCCTGTAAGAACTCCATTTTATCCTCTATGGTAAACAAATCCCGCTCTACGCTGCGAAAGGAACTGCGTACATGGTCTATGCGATTGTCTTTGCGCTGCATAACATCCTGAAAGGCATGGTACAAGTCATCGAGTGTAATGCCCATCATAAACTGCTCCAGTTCCCCCTCTGCCGCCTGTTTCAATTTCTTTACGGCTGCATCCTGTGGCTTATAAAGAATCTGTGCTGCCTGCTCGGCACGAAGCTTCCATTCGCTTGTGACATCCTTTATTTTTTTGTACTCCAACAGCCTTGCAACCAGCTCTGCACGTGGATCTTCCGCCTCCGCTTCCGCCAGCTCTGCTTCTTTTTTGGGCTTTGGCAGAAGCATTTTGCTTTTGATTTCCAAAAGCGTCGCTGCCATGACCAAAAATGCACTCATACCATCCATACTGCGGTCTTCCGCTGCGTCTAAATACGCAAGGTATTGGTCTGTCAAAACGGCTATCGGAATATCATAAATATCCAGCTCATTTTTTTGAATCAAATGGTATAACAAATCCAAAGGCCCTTCAAACGCATCCAAACGCACTGTAATCTGCTGCATAGCCATCCTTCCTTAGTAGAAAATCATAAATCCAAACATCGCAAATATATTGCTTAATATACTGGTTAATCCCTGCATCACAGCATTGGTAATGGCACTGAAAATTCCACCAAATACACCAAGGAATATCAAAAATAAAAATACCATCTGTATCATTTTCTCATACTGCAAATAGGTGTAGTATTTATTCGCCGGCAGTACCACAGAAAGCACCTTTACACAGTCCATGGGGGATACCGGCAGCATATTATATACAACCAGACCGATGTTATAAAATGCCACATAATAAAACATATGATACAAAATTGGGTTTATACTGGAGGGCAGGCACACAAAAACACCCACAAATATGATAGCCAAAAGCAGATTCACCACAGAAGGCAATATTGCTGTCAAAAGTGTATCTTTTTTTCTGTTTTTGTAATACAGACCACTGGTTTCCACCGGTTTGCCCCAGCCAAAACCGCCGGTATAAAACAGCAGCAAAAACCCAATCGGCTCAAAATGCTTGATGGGATTGAGCGTCAAACGCCCCATATTTTTTGGCATCTGGTCGCCAAATGCCGAAGATGCCACTGCTCTTGTAAATTCGTGCATCGTTGTAGCAATCAATATCCCCGGAATGCTACAAAGAAAAGCAAGTAAATAATTCATAATCTCTTTTGTTTCCTTTCTTTGTATGATATGTTGCCATGATACCATAAATACACACTTGAAGTCAAATGCTGCCCCTACAGCAAAACAGCCAAAAACCGACGAAACAAAGCGTTTCGTCGGTCTATATGACAGGTACTCACACAATATGATAGATGGAAAAGCGTGTTTCTTGCCGTAGCCTATATTGTATGTATTCTGCTTCAGCCCTAGATTAACACCAATGCATCAAAAGCCGCTCCAGCATTTGCTCCATGCCAACACGGGGAATGTCCTCTGCTGCCACAAGGTCTACACGCTGTATCTCTGTACCATCTTTCAGATAAATCAGCTCACCCAATTTTGTACCCTTCTCTACCGGCGCTTCCAGTGCCGGCAACAGCTTTGTTTCTGTTTCCCATGTGCTTTCTGCCCCCTTTTGCACCAATACAGAGATCTCCTGTGCAATCGCTGCATCCACCTCTACTTTTTCGCCCTTGCTTACCGGTACTGCACCCATGATATAGCCTTGTTCCCGTCCTTTTTCCAATGTATAATTGGCAAAACCATAATCCAAAAGCTGCATTACCTCACGAAAACGTGTTTTATAGTCCGGCGCTGCCATAACAACCGCAATCAGGGAAAGACCATCTTTTTCGGCTGTGCCGGAAAGGCAGTACAGGGCATTTCCCGTAGAGCCTGTTTTGAGTCCCGTTGCACCATCATACCACCGAATCAGTTTATTGGTATTGGTAAGCCCAAACTCCGAATCCCCACGTCTGGTATGATGGATGATGGTATCCTGCCATGTAGTGGTATATTCTTTGATTTCCGGAAAATTCCGAATCAGCTCCCGGCTCATCAGTGCAATATCATGTGCCGTAGTCAAATGACCATCCGCATCCAATCCACAGGCATTGACAAAATGCGTATGTACCATGCCAAGCGCCTTTGCACGTGCATTCATTTTTTCTACAAAGGCTTCCTCACTGCCCGCAACAAACTCTGCCATAGCCACAGCGGCATCGTTGGCAGAGGCAATGGCAATACATTTTGTCAAATCGGCTGCTGTCTGTATTTCTCCCTCCTCCAGATACACCTGAGAACCACCCATGGATGTGGCATGTGCGCTCACCTGCACCGAATCCGTCCAAGCGAATTTCCCTTCTTTTTCCGCTTCATAAATCAACAGCATAGTCATAATCTTTGTCACGCTTGCCGGCGGTAGCTCCTCATTGCTGTTTTGTTCATACAGGATTGTACCTGTATCCGCATCCATCAGCAGCGCACTTTTGGAATGCAGGCCCAAATCGGACAGATTGTCGTATTGCGTCGGTTCTTCTGCATATACCGCACATATTGGGCATAGCATACAAAAAATACACAGCCACACGCATATCCTTTTTTTCATTTCTTTTCCCCCAAGACAATTTTTCACTTAATTTACTTTATGTCCGTCTTTGAGAGGATATGATAAGACCTTGCAGTGTTAAGACCTTGGGGCGCTGCTTAAGACCTTGGGGCGCTGCCCCAATACCCCGCAATCTTTTGAAAAAGATTGATGAAAACTTTTATTGCAGTGTTTCTATGAAACACTGCATAAGAAGAAGTAAGAAAGGAAAAGCAGGAGGACAGAACAATCCACGAGGGCAGTGTCTTTTGCA
>JAHHTW010000029.1 GCA_020024265.1 Anaerotignum sp.
GGGGCTTTGCCCCAATACCCCACAAGCTTTTGAAAAAGCTTGAGCAAAACTTTTCAGCGCAGTGTTTTTACAAAACACTGCTTGAAGGATGTATGGAATGTATTGGCGCAAGGGCAATAAAATGTTATTTTTTCATTCCCCTTTGCTATTCTTTGCAGTACTTCCAAAAAAAACACAGTTCTCCACTCCTTCACCGAGTATCGGTGAAGGCAATCGGGTCAAGGGGCGAAGTCCCTTGCAGGGTTTGGGACGGCGTCCCAAGGTCTTTCCAACACAAAAGCAGCCTCAGTATTTTGAGGCTGCCTTTGGTTTCTTCTATCAAAGCATTTTTGGGTTTTGTTTTTTGTTTCGGATTCTTTGTATCTTACAGCAGCATATAATCTGCAAAGGACATTTTTTCTACAACGCCTTCTGTTACATCCTTCATCTTGGACGTATCACCAATCAGAATTGCACCACACATTGCGTTGTTCTTGAAATAATATTTCTCCAGTGTAAGTTTCTTGTCATCACGGATTTCCATTGTCTTGTATGCAATATTGGGGTTCGTTCCCACATCGCCGATCGCAAATACGGATGTGTGCATTGCTGCCATGCTCATACCCTGTACTTCCGGATAATAAGGCACCTGATCACCGGCTGCATTTGCACCTGCAATACGTCCCATTTCCATCGCTACGGGCCAGATTGCAATGTTTGCACCGTCAAACTCCGCACAGTCGCCAGCTGCATATACATCCTTGTCACTGGTCTGCATTTTGTCTGTAACAATCACAGCACGGTTTGCCAGAATACCGGCATCCTCTGCCAGTTCCTTGTTCGCACGTACACCGGTGGACATGATGACAATATCCGCAGGGATTCTGGTACCATCCTCCAGTACCACAGCCTCTACCTTGTCATTGCCTTCGATTTTTGCGATCTTCACGCCAACCTGAATCTCTATCTTCGCTCTGCTTGCAATGGTGGTAAGCATATCCGCTGCCGCTGCATCCAGCTTACCCTGCATCAGCTGTGGCATACCTTCCAGTACGGTTACGGAAAGTTTTTCCTTGCGCAGTTCCCATGCAGCTTCCAGACCAAGCACACCGCCACCGATTACAACTGCATGTTTCGCTGTCAATGCCATATCCTGAATCTTTTCTACATCTGCAATGGTACGCACAGGTGTAACGCCCTTCAGATCAGCGCCTGCAATGGGTGGTACAAAGCTGCGGGAGCCCAGCGCATAGACACATTTGTCATAAGAGAGCTGTGTGCCATCTGCCAAATGAATGGTTTTCTGCCCCAAGTCCATACCTGCTACCTTGGTATTCAGGCGCAGATCAATATCCAGTTCTTTGTACCAGCTTTCCGGACGGCTTGCAATTGCACCTTTTGCAATATCACCGAACATATTCTTTGTCAGCATAGGACGATCGTAGGGCAGTTCTGCTTCCTCGGAAAGCATGATGATTTTTGCCGCCGCATTACGATCACGAATGGCTTTTGCCGCATTGACTGCCGCAGTACCGCCACCCAGTACAACGAATGTAGTCGGCATATCCAGACGGAATGTAATTTCTTCCTTTTCCACAGGCACAAAGTTCTCTTTGCCCACACCGCAGACAGGACAGGTTTCCAAAGCTGCGTCAAAGATTTCGCCGCAAACCAAGCATTTTACCAAGCCGCTTGCGCCGCTTGCTTTTTTGATTCTCTTTTTCAGTGTATCCGCAAAACGGTATCCATACTCATATGCTTCCAGCAAGTCATTTTCCGATGGTTTCAAACGTACGGTAAAGCCTTCTACAACACGCAGCTGAATTTGTCTAAGACGTGCCAGAATATTGGGTACGCCTTCCCCACTCCAAGCATAGCTGCCAAATGCACTTGCCAGCTTGCCGCCATGGATGGGTGCATACATACCGGTTGTCAAATCCCAAATGGGCTTGAGCGCTTCTGCCAAAATGGTGGGTGTCCCAAAGAGGATGCCGTCCGCACTGCCGATTTCGCCGGCAACCTCAGCGGCATCTGCTGTTACCATATCGTACATCTTCACATCAATATCGCCGTTGTCCTCAATACCCTTGGCAATCTGCTGTGCCAGCTGACCGGTATAGCCATATGCGCTTACATAAGGGATGACTACTTTTTTCCGTGGATTTTCCGGTACTTGACACCAGCCTTCGTAAATGTCAAGAAGTTCGTCAATATGGCTGTCCAGCACAGGGCCATGACCAGGGCAGATCATATCTATCTTCATATTTCTGACCGCAGCCAATGCATCTGTCATATAAGGCACCTTGAATGGTCCAAGAATGTTGTCAAAATAATACTTTGTTGCACGCAGATAACCCTCTGTATCTGTTACGGTGCTGCGCAAAACGCCTTCATGCGCATAGTGCGAGCCAAAAGAGTCACAGGTTACCAGAATGTTATCCTCTACAATATAGGTATACATGGTATCCGGCCAATGCAGATTGGGGAAAATATGGAAACGCAGTGTTTTGTTCCCAATCTTGATTTCCTGACCATCTTCTACCGCAATGCTGTAAAAATCATCATTTGCCACCTGCTTGAGCAGACCGATTGCTGTAGATGTTGCCAAAATTTTCGCACGGGGACAAATATCCAAAATTCTCTGAATACTGCCCGCATGGTCGGGTTCTGTATGATCTACCACAATGTAGTCAATGCTCTTTACATCTACAATTTCAGAAAGTGTTTTCAAATAATCATCAAAAAAGACTTCCTTTGCTGTTTCAAACAATACGGTTTTATCCCCACATTTGAGTACATATGAATTATATGTAGTCCCAAATTCTGTCTGCATGATGATGTCAAATACACGTAAGTCCTTATCCAGTACACCAGTCCAATAAAAATCTGGACGCAATTGCAATGCTTTCATAAAAACATTCCTCCTTCAAAAACGCTAACCCTTTTTTTGCTTTTCTCTCACTCTATTGCTTCTGCCCCTTTGGAAATATTTTTCTCCCGCAAAAATATTTCTTCTTTTCCAAAACAGGCACAGCGGCAAGATCTTGCACTGTGCCTTTTTGGGGATGCATACTTTGTTACATCATAACGCTTCTATCAGATTTCTTTTTTCCACAAGCCATGTAGATTACAGTATTCAAATGCCGCAATTGCTTTTTCGCCTTCTGTCAATGCGAATACTGCTTCCGGTGCGCCGGTATGATCCAAATAACGCATCTGACCACCGTTTGTGGTTTGCAGATAAATCCATGCAATGTGGTGTTCTTCCAGCATGGGATGTGTCACTTCGCCAACCTTCACAGATACCATATTGCCATCTGCACAAACCACAGGCACATGCTTTTCGCCTGCTGCATCTGTTGTGTTGGGTACCAATTCTGTCATTTTTTCGCCACAGCATACGACGGGTACGCCCTTGTCTTCTACCATTTTGATGATGTTCTTGCAATGGTTGCATATAAAAAATCTTGGTGTTTTCATCATTTTCTGCCTCCTTTGGTCTATCTATCTGGTTCATTCTATATTTTTTACAAGTAATCTGTGAATCATACAAATACTTTTTTCTTTTTTTATGTTATAATTATAACACGGAAATGAAAAAATCGTTGTTGCATTTGCAACAAGAAGGAGGTTTTTTTATGGAATTATTGGAAAATCCGCTGTTTTTTGGTGTTTCCCACGATGAATTGTCCCAAATGGAAACGTGCTTTGAGATGGAGCGCAAAACATACATGGAAAAAGACGAATTGCCCATTGACGGAAAAATCGGTATTTTGCTCTCCGGCTGTGTTTCTTTGAACCGCATCAATATGGATGGGAATTTGGATATGCTGGAATATTTATCAGATGGAGGAATCTTTGGTTCGTTTATTTCACTTTTGGACAACCAAGGGGATATGATTGCCATTTGCGAAAAAGCTTGCAGCGTCATTTTCATTGACAGCAAGCATATCACCAAACGCTGTGAGCGTGCTTGTCATCATCACAGTGTTGTGGTAGAAAACCTGCTGAATCTGATGACCGATAAGGTACAACAGCTCAGCGAAAAAGTGGAAATACTTTCCCACCGTACCATACGTGAGAAACTGCTTTGCTATTTTCGTATGCAGAGCAATAAGAAAGAAAGCAACAGCTTCCAGCTCCCATTTTCTTTCAGCGCACTTGCCAACTATTTATGCATTGACCGTAGCGCAATGACCAGAGAGCTGCGGAAAATGAAAACCGATGGATTGATTGAAATAGATGGCAGAAACGTATTGCTGCATGCCTAAGACATACAGCGTATATTGGCTTTTCCCACATCTGCATACCCAAAGACTGCATAAAAATATTCGCTTCATCCATACCGCCCCTTTCTTTGCACAAAATGGCTGCTTTCCCTGCAAAGCGTAAAAAAAGCTCTCCAAAAACAGGAGAGCTTTTTTGAGGATCATACAAAAATATACTTCAGGAAGAATGCAATAGAAAGCACGTACATCAACCAATGTACATTCTTTGCTCTGCCTGTCAGCGCATTGATGACCGTATAAGAAATGACACCCACACAAATCCCTTCGGAAATGGAATATGTCAGGGGCATTGCCAGCATTGCCAAAAATGCAGGCGCTGCCTCCGCAATATCGGAGAAATCAATGTTACGAATACCATTTGCCATCAAAAATCCAACAACCACCAATGCAGGCGCTGTTGCAAAGCCGGGAATGGCAAGGAACAAGGGTGAGAAGAAAATTGCAATCAAGAACAATACGCCTGTCACGATGCCTGTCAAACCGGTTCTGCCGCCTACCATAACGCCTGAGGAGCTTTCTACATAGGTACTTACTGTGGAAGTACCACAGATTGCACCAAAGCTGGTACCAATGGCATCTGCCAGCAGTGCGCCACGAATACGAGGCAATTTGCCATTTTCATCCAACATATCCGCTTTGGATGCAACACCAATGAGTGTACCCAGTGTATCAAACAAATCCACAAATAAGAAGGACAGCATAATCGTCATAAAATTCAAATTCAAAAGACCGGAAAAATCCATTTGAAAGAATGTTGGCGCCATGGATGGAATAGAGAATCCGGAAGAAAAATCAGGGAATACAGAAAACATTCCCAGCTCCGGATTTGGCACATAAACCCCTGTCACTTCACAAAGCATTGCCAAAATCCATGTACATACAATCCCACAAAGAATGGCTCCCGGTACTTTCTTAATCATAAATACCAATGTCAAAAGAATACCGACAAATGCCAGCACCGCACCCATACCCATAGAAGCAAATGTACCGTCTGCCAAAGAGCCACGGAAGGGGAACATGCTTACCAATGTCGGACCATCTACAACGATTTTTGCATTTTGTAAACCCAAAAAGGCGATAAACAAACCAATCCCGCTTGTGA
This sequence comes from Anaerotignum sp., assembly GCA_020024265.1. GTDB lineage: Bacteria > Bacillota > Clostridia > Lachnospirales > Anaerotignaceae > Anaerotignum. Next base: position 5,371 of record JAHHTW010000029.1, read on the forward strand.
TCCCCAGTTTCAAGGAATGCGGAATACAGTTAAAAATCGCTTCACGCACATTTGTGATCGAAAGCACAATAAAAATCAAACCTTCAATAAATACCGCTGCCAGTGCGGTATTCCAAGAATACCCCATTTGTCCAACAACCGTAAATGCGAAAAACGCATTCAGCCCCATACCGGGTGCCAGAGCAAATGGATAATTGGAGAACAGTGCCATCAAAAACGTTGCAACTGCCGAAGACAGTGCGGTTGCTACAAAAATAGCGCCGCTGTCCATACCGGTACTTCCCAGTATGGAAGGGTTTACGGCTAAGATATAAGCCATAGTCATAAATGTGGTGATACCAGCCATCAGCTCTGTTTTGACTGACGTATGGTTTTGGGACAGATGGAACCTGCGTTCCAGAAAAGATTGCATTTGAGAAACCCCCTTCTGATTGATTGATTGACCGGACAATTCACAAGCACGGCGATGATACGCTGACACATACCAGATTGCGCTGTGGCATTTTTTTCCAAAATACCATGCAATTCTGCCGTTTGTGTAAGAAATGATCCCCTACCCCAGCCTGCCGTTTTGCGGCTTGTCCAAAAAAAGAACTATTCTTTTAATATATCTGAAATTATGGATATCTGTCAATATTTTTCTGTCGTTCTTTGGATTTGTTTTCGATTGTGTGCATGGATATTCCCATCATACCGCTCTTGTGTGTGCGCATCGGGAAAATGCTTGGGCTTTTTGTGATATTCTGCAAAAGCTTGTACAGATCCATGCTTTCTGCCCCATACCATCCACCATGACACCATCGGCTTGAAAACAGGCAGAGAGCGGCAATCTGACCGTATACGGATGATATTGCCAATACCACTCTACTTGTCAGCCAAAGACAGATACATTGATGTTCCGTACCATACCATAAATCAAAATACCAATCAAACCTTGTACCAATCCAAAAAGCCATCGTATGGGGATATCCCCGTTTGTCGCTTTTTGTGCCAAGTTATCCCCAAAATTGTGGATAACCATGTGGATAACTTTTTTGTTTCCGTGGATAAGTTTTTGCCACTCTGCCTTTTTTTACAAAAACATTTTCTGTAAAAAAAGGGACGGGATTGGCAACCTTGGTTACTTCTCCCGTCTAAAACCTTCTCTTTCTATCATTATGCGCATCTTACAGCAATTTATCCATTTTTTCTTTCAATACAGAAGCAGGTACTGCACCGATGATGCTGTCTGCCACCGCACCATTTTTGAAGAAAATCATATTTGGTACGCTCATGACTTGATATTTCTGCGCCAATTCCATGGCCTGATCAATATCTACTTTTACAACCTTCGCTTTGTCACCATATTCCGCTTGCAGCTGTTCCAATACAGGGCCCATCATCTGACAGGGGCCGCACCATGTTGCAAAAAAGTCAACCAATACGGGAACATTACTTTCTAAAACCTCTTTCTGAAACGCATCTGCTTTTACTAACATGCTGTTTTCCTCCTTTTTATATCATACAAAAGTATTTTTTGTGTTTTCCTTATTTCTATGGTCAGTATAGCATAGGATATGACACATTGCAATAAATTTTGTTAAATGATAACCATTCTTCTACACTTCTGTGTCATAAGTCACATAAAAAAAGGCGGCAACAGTCGCACCGCCTTTTCATAAGGGGAAGAAGTAGGTAGATGCGAGTTTTGAATTTGGGGATTCTCTGCATCTACACTTACAGCATACCCATACCACCGCCATACTATACATACAAATTGAAAAATTACAGTTTTTTTCATCCGCAAACTTCCCGTTTTTCAAACCCATCCCCTCCTTTGTACCGCTTGGCTTTTGCAGGGTAACCGGATTGATGGTTGACAGCGCACTTTTCCGCCTGATAAAATGACTGGAGAATATCTGTGCATGTTTGAAGCACAGCAAGCAAAGGAGCAGCACAATGCATACACATACAAAAAAACAACGGGATGGTTTTCGCAACAAGCATGGTTTTATACTTGCCTGTATCGGTTCCGCAGTCGGTATGGGGAATATCTGGCGCTTTCCCATTATGGTATCCAAATACGGCGGTTTGACATTTCTCATACCCTACGCCATATTTGTTGTACTGATTGCATCCTCGGGCGTCATCGGCGAATTTGCATTGGGGCGTTATGCCGGCGCAGGGCCTGTCGGTGCTTTCGGCACATGCACAAAAGAGCGTTGGAACCAATCCAAAATCGGACATGCCATCGGCGCACTGCCCATCATCGGCGCACTGATGCTCGCCATTGGTTATACGGTCGTTTTGAGCTGGATTTTCCTCTATACTTGGATGGGGCTTTCCGGCAGCTTGTTTGCCATGGGACAGGATATGGACGTGATCGGCAGTACATTTGGCAGCATTGCCCCAGAGGCAGATACGTTACAAGAAGCCATCTCTATGATGCTGGATCATGGCATCTTTCATACAGGCAATGGCATATGGCTGATTTTCGGCTTGGCAGTATCCCTTGTGATTATGGCGCTCGGCATTGGCGGTGGTATCGAAAAAGCGAATAAAGTCATGATGCCTGTACTTTTTTTCCTTTTTGTGATACTGGCAGCATATATTTTTACACTGCCCGGCGCACAAGCAGGCTATGCCTATATCCTGACATTTGAGCCAAAAGCACTCTTGCATATTGAGGTTTGGGTATTCGCTTTTGGTCAGGCATTTTTCTCATTGTCTGTTGCAGGCAACGGCTCTGTGATCTACGGCTCTTATCTGCCAAAAACAGAGGATATTCCGGCTTCTGCCAAAAACATTGCCATTTTCGACTCTCTGGCAGCCTGCCTCGCCATGCTGGTCATCCTTCCGGCAATGGGCGTTGGAAATGTCGTACCAAAAACCGCAGGCCCCGGATTGATGTTTGTATCCCTGCCAAATGTATTCAACGGTATGGCAGGCGGACAAATCGTAGGCATGGTATTTTTCATCTGTGTATTGTTCGCTGGGATTTCCTCCATCATCAATCTATATGAAGCACCGGTTGCCTTTTTGCAGGAAACATTCCATTTCCGCAGACTGCCTGCTGTGCTGACCATCGGCGGCATCGGCGGCATTGTTGCGCTTATCATACAACCCTTTACCTCACAATGGATGGATATTGTGTCCATTTACATTTGTCCGATGGGCGCATTGCTTGCCGGTATCATGTTTTTCTGGGTACTCAGAAAGGAAACCGCTCTTGCCGCAGTTGCGGAAGGTCGCAGCAATGGTAAAAAAATCGGTCGTTGGTTTCATCCCTTCGGAAAATATATCTATTGCCTGTTCGCTTTGATTGCTTTGATCGCAGGTGCAATCTATGGCGGCATTGGCTGAAAATCATATATACAAAAAAACCATCACACAAAAGATGTGATGGTTTTTTTCTCCTCATTCTCTCACCCGCTCCTTTTTCCCCTCTCCTGCTTCTTCCCCCCTTGCAGTGTTTCAAAAAAAAACACTGCCGGAAACGTTTTGTGCCAGCTTTTTCAAAAGCCTGCGGGGTTTGTGGCAGCGCCCCAACTGCTGAATACGTTTCTTGATTTTCCGCAGTGTTTGTGCTACAATAATGCCAAATGCAATCTCTGCCACGTGCTTGATGCCGCTGCTTTTTCCCAAAAAGCCCACCGACCTTGCAGTACGTTCTGTAGGCAGGATTTTTCTTTTTTCGGACAAAAAACACGAAAACAACAACCACACGAAATCATACACAAAAACCAAATGAAAACCAAACGGAAAACGGAGGATGAATGAATATGGATATGAAACAAAAACTGGCAGAAGCCATCTCAACTGCCTGTACGGTTGCGGCAGATGAAATCGCCGCTGCCATCGAAGTACCGTCCAATCCCGATATGGGCGACTTTGCTTACCCCTGCTTTAAGCTTGCAAAGGTGCTGCGTAAGGCTCCACCCATGATCGCTGCCGAAATCGGCGAAAAATTGGTGAAGCCCGACTTTATATCCGAAATAAAAATTGTTGGCGCATATATCAATTTCTTTATGGATAAACAGTTCTATACCAAACAAGTGTTGCAGGATGTGCTGACACAAAACAGCGATTACGGCAAAAGCAATATGGGTGCAGGGAAAACCATAGTCATTGACTATTCCTCCCCCAATATTGCAAAGCCCTTCCACGTTGGGCATTTGCGTTCCACCGTCATTGGTAACGCTTTGTACCAGATTCATAAAGCGCTTGGCTATCATTGTGTGGGCATCAACCACTTGGGCGATTGGGGCACACAGTTTGGTAAGCTGATTGTGGCATATCAAAAATGGGGCAGCGCCGAAGCAATCGAAAAAGACGGCATTCAGGAATTGATGCGTATTTACGTCATGTTCCATGATGCTGCAAAAGAAAATCCCGCTTTGGATGACGAAGCACGCCTTTGGTTTGTCAAAATGCAGGACGGTGACGAAGAAGCGATTTCTTTGTGGAAATGGTTCTATCAGATCAGTATTCGTGAATTTGCACGTGTGTATGATATGCTGGGTGTGTCATTCGACGCATATACCGGCGAGAGCTTTTATAATGACAAAATGGCTCCCGTTGTAGAGGAATTGCGGCAAAAAGGTCTGCTGGTAGAGAGCGAAGGCGCACAGATTGTGGATTTGTCTGATGCCAATATGCCGCCCTGCCTGATTATCCGTAAGGATGGCGGCACATTGTATGCTACCAGAGATATTACCGCTGCATTGTATCGTAAGAAAACATACGACTTTGATAAATGCATTTATTTGACTGCTTTAGACCAAAACCTCCACTTTGCACAGTGGTTTGAGGTGATTCACAAAATGGGCTATGACTGGTATAAAAACCTCATTCATGTACCATTTGGTCTGGTCAGTCTGGAAAGCGGAAAGCTCTCCACACGTCAGGGAAATGTCGTATTGATGGAGGATTTGCTGCATCAGGCGATTGCCGAAACAAAGAAAATCATTGAAGAAAAAAATCCCGGTCTGCCGGACAAAGAAACCGTTGCGCAAAAGGTAGGGATCGGCGCTGTGATCTTCAACGATTTATACAACACCAGAATCAAAGATGTTGTATTCTCCTGGGAGAGAATGTTGAATTTCGACGGAGAAACCGGCCCATATGTACAGTATACACATGCAAGAGCATGCAGCATTTTGAAAAAAGCACCCGATTTTTCCATGGAGAATATTGATTTTTCCAAGCTGGATGATGAGGCGTCTTTGCAGGTATGCAAGCTTTTGGAAGCATTCCCTGCCAAGATTGCGGATGCAGCAGCAAAGCTGGAGCCATATCTGCTTACCAGACATCTGGTAGCGATTGCACAATCCTTCAATAAATTCTATCATGACAATCCGATTTTGAGCAGTGAAGCAACGGTACGTCAAGCAAGACTTGCTGTTGTTATGGCTGTCAAAACGGTATTGGCTGCCGGTTTGGCATTGCTTGGCATAGATGCACCGGAGCAGATGTAAAAATGCTACAAGGGAGATGATTTGTCATGAAAAAGGTAAAATTATTTTACAATCCCTTTTCGGGCAATAAGACATTCCGATTTGATTTAGATGTTTGCATTGGTATTTTTCAGCAAGCCGGCTACGAGGTACATCCCTATCGTACGATGATTCCCGGCGATATTGAGGCACATATTGCACAAATGGACAAAGATTACGACATCGTAATTGCATCCGGCGGTGATGGCACAGTAAATATTGTACTCAACGCATTGATGCACAACCATCTGCATATTCCTTTGGGGATTATCCCCTCCGGTACCGCAAATGATTTTGCAACATTTTTGGGATTAAAAACAGGAGATGTCACAGATGCCTGTCATGTGATGGTGGAAACGGAGCCGCAATGGATTGATATTGGTGTGGTCAATGATGATATTTATTTCATCAATGTATGTGCAGGCGGGCTATTGACGAATGTTTCTCAGACCGTGGACAAGAATGTCAAAAATGCACTGGGCAATTTGTCATATTATCTCAAGGGAATGGAGCAGCTTCCAAACTTCCATAAGATACCGTTTCGGATTACCACATCCACAGGCAGTCAGGAAGTAGACATGTATCTATATATGATACTCAACAGCGCCGGTACGGGGAGCTTTACGAAGCTTTCGCCGGAGGCATCCGTTACAGACGGGGTATTTGAGTTCATCGGCATCCGTGCAAACTCTATACTGGATTTTCCCACCATACTCTTACGGCTGGTGGCAGGAGATCATCTGTCGGATGAAAAAAATATTTTATACATACGGGATCATTTTTTTCAGATTGCATGTTTGGATGCCGATTTTCAAATTATGGAATCTTCCATTGACGGAGAAGTCGGGCCAAAAATGCCCTTTACCGTTCGGGTACTGCCCAAGGCATATCCCATTTACGGAAAATTTGAGCAGTGCAACAAAATCCGTCGCAGCAAGCAAGGCAAGGTATTTAAGAAGCAGAGCGAACGATTGGAAAGCCCTTGATTTTGTGGCTTTGTCCCACGCATAGACTTTTGGAAGGGTTTATGTAAGAGCAAGAATGAGAAGAAATATGGAAACAGGATATACAAAAAAGGAATGTGTCACACATTCCTTTTTTTGTTTCACGTGAAACAAACAGAAAAACCATTTGCACGCCATATAACATGTTTGCATGTTTCACGTGAAACATCATAAAATGCAAATATATGGAAAAGAAAAGTCATGTTTCCTTTTTTTGAAATACTTGCCCCTCATTTTTTCTAGTGGTATACTATATTTACACTGTTTTTGATGAGTGAACCATCTCAATCAAGCATGTTTTACAGTCACATTCCTTGGAAGTACACCTGTGCTTCCCCAACAAAAGAAAGGTGGAAACCATATGGGAAATGTCAGAACCATTGCCATCACCAATCAAAAGGGCGGTGTCGGCAAAACAACAACTGCAATCAATCTTTCTGCATGTCTTGCAGAAGCCGGAAAAAAAGTTCTGCTTGTGGATGCAGACCAGCAGGGAAACGCCACCAGTGGGTTGGGACTGGACAAAAACGCAATCCCTCAAACCATATATGATGTCATGCTCGAGCAAGCAACTTTGGCAGATGTCATACAAACAACCTGTGTGGATGGTTTGGAACTGATTCCTGCCAACATTCATCTGACTGGCGCCGAAATCGAATTGATCGGTAAAGAAAAAAGAGAATATATATTGCAAAATGCACTTTTGGAAATCAAAAACAATTATGATTTCATACTCATTGACTGCCCACCCTCTCTGAACCTCATTACCATCAATGCGCTCACAGCCGCTGATACGGTACTGGTTCCCATACAGTGTGAATATTTTGCACTGGAGGGTTTGGAACAGCTTTTGCACACGGTCAATCTTGTGAAAAAACGGCTCAACCGTCATCTGAATTTGGAAGGCATTGTATTTACAATGTATGATGCACGCACCAATCTTTCCATTCAGGTTGTAGAAGAAGTCAAACGCAGTTTGGGCGGAAACGTATACCACAGCATCATCCCCCGCAACGTGCGTTTGGGCGAAGCGCCCAGCCACGGACTGCCCATCCATCTCTATGATTCCAAATCCAAGGGGGCAGAAAGCTATCGTCTTTTGGCTCAGGAGGTCATAAACAAAAAAGCATGACTATGCAAGCTGCCGCTATGATGATACAAATAGAAAAGAAAAGGAGAAGGAAACATGCAAAAATCGGATTCCGATCTGCAAAACAAGCTTAAGGAATTGACAGAGCAATTCATCATAAACAACTATGATTATGTATGGCTGAAATCCATGATACAAACCGCACGCACCACGACCATTCCCGATTCTACATTGATCTTCGGTTCTTCACATATGCTCTATGGCATTGATCGCACTGCATGGAAGCATGCCATCAATTGCGCCATGAGTTCACAGGATTTGTATTATGATTTTCTTTGTGCAAAAGAAGCCTTGCGCAATCGCCCCAAAGGTGTCATAAAGAAATGTTTTTTGGAAACACCCTATTATGCACCTTTTCATGATTTTTCCCGTTCCAAAAATGAACTGGAACGTACCAATTTGATTTCCGGGGTATATATGCCTATTTTTCACGATCCACATAACTGGACAGAAGCAAATTGTGTAGATCTATGGCAAAACATACCGGCTGAAGAAGCATGGAAAAGCACCATAGAACAGAATGCTTTGGATGCCATGCAAATCGTCGGTTCCTATTTTACATTGAGAAATCGTGTATCATTATATGGTTTTGGTGAATTTGTATGGCCTACGCTCACAGATGCACAACGGGATGAAATAGACAAAAAACGTGCCACATCCCATTGTCAAAGCTATCAATACAAAGACACCACAAAACCAAATCAACAAATTTTGAAGGATTTCATTCATCTCCTATATGAACAGGAAATCATGCCCATTCTTGTGGTAACACCCTATTCTGAAGGGTATAACCGCTATATACGAAGCGAACTCAAAGAAAGCCTTTTGCAGATGATTGATGACATTTCGGAGGATGTGCATTTTGTGGATTTCAACGATGCCCCCGAGCTTTTTCGGCATGAGGATTTCATAGATTCTGACCATCTCAGCACCATTGGCGCCACCAAAATGAGCGTCATATTGGCAGAGATGTTCGGAACATAATCACATACACCACACAATTTGAACAGGAGGGAATATTGCATGGCACTCAAAAAAGGTCTTGGAGCAAAAGGTCTTGGCATTGAAGCACTCATCAATCATACCATGGAGGACTTCACGCAGGAAACAGAGCCGCCCATGGAAATTGATATACAAAAAATTGCACCCAATCGCAGTCAACCACGTAAATACTTCGCAGAAGCTGCACTGGAGGAGCTGGCAGCTTCTCTCAAGGAATACGGTATCCTGCAACCCATTCTCGTCAAACAGACAGAGGATGGCTTTTACGAAATCATTGCAGGCGAACGTCGCTGGCGTGCCGCAAAAATCGCCGGTCTGCGCACCATTCCTGCCATTGTACGAAAATGGGAAACCGCAAAAGCATTTGAAGCAGCGCTTGTGGAAAATCTACAGCGTGAAAACCTCAATCCCTTGGAAGAAGCACAAAGCTATTTGCGTCTGCAAGAAGAATTTGGCTACAGCCAAGAGCAAATCGCAAACAAAATCGGCAAAAGCCGTCCTGCGGTTGCCAATGCATTGCGCCTGCTCCAATTGGATGCAAGAGTACAAAATTTTATATGGGAAAACAAGCTTTCCGCAGGTCATGCACGTGCATTGCTTGGGCTGGCGGATGCAGATGCACAATTTGCACTGGCAGAGCAGATCTTGGAAGATGGTCTGAGCGTCCGTCAGGCAGAACAGGCAGTCAAAGCATTGTCACAAAAAGAGGAACATCCACAGCAAACACCGAAAAAACAGAACATAGATCCCCTTTGGAAACAGGTGGAGGACGAATTGCAAAGCATATTTGCAACCAAAGTCAAAATCAATCGCAAAAAACACAAAGGAAAAATCGAAATCGAATACTATTCCGATGACGATTTGGATCGCTTATTGCTGCTTATGAAAAAGCTGGAAGAATAAAAAAAGGAGTTCATCGTGATACAATTAGAAACCATCACTGCTTGGGTACAAGCACATATTGTACCATTGCTTGTTGCCCTTGTTGTGTGTATACTGCTTTTATTTGTCTTTTGTGTGGTACTGCTTTTCAAAATCAAACGTGAAAAAAAACGTTACGATTTTTTTATGGGTACTTCACGCAGACCATCCTATAACTTGGAAACACAAATGAAGGAATATTTTGCGCATGTCAAAGCCATTGATGAAAAATACAGCAAAATTTTGGATACCATCACCGATTTGGACAAATCGGTAAAAGGCAATATCCGTAAGGTAGGTCTGGTACGCTACAATCCTTTTCAGGAAATGGGGGGCAATCTTTGTTTTGCCCTTGCGCTCTTGGACAGCGAGGACAATGGTGTGGTACTCAACGGGATACACAGCCGCACCGGCTCTTTTACATATGCCAAGCCCATAGAAATGGGAGTCAGCACCTATCTGCTTTCCGAGGAAGAACAGGAAGCCATACAGCGTGCCAGAGATACCGCCTATGAACCGCAGCATGAAAAAATACGCAAGCTGAAATTTAAGCCCTTATTCAAAAGACGGTATGCGCCGGATAAATCGGAAGCAAATCTTCCCATTCGTAAAGAACCCATTGGCGATGCCACACAGGCAGAACGTGAACAAATACGGCGGGAAAACATACAGGCAGATAAAATTGCTGCCGGTGTATTCCCTATGGATACCTTCTTTGCACGCTTTGAGCAAAGCGAACAACAGGCAATGGATACTGCGGAGCAGATCGCAGCCACGCATCCCCGCCGTGCAGAGGAAGCCGCTATGGATTTACGTACCTCTGCAATACAGACACAGCAAGTGGCGACCATGCCACAGAACATGGATACAACAGATACAACAGATGCAACAAATACAACGGATGCAACAGATGCGACAGATACAACAGATACAACGGATACAACGGATACAACGAATACAATCTTAGAAAATATTTCGGACATTCCTGTCCCAGCGTCTTTTGAGGCAGAAGCGATGCCTGTACATACGGCTGCACCGTCTATTGCAAAAGACATGTCTGTGGATGCATTGCAGACTGCACAAGCACACGATATCGACAAAAATACAAATAGCGCTTCTTTGATTTTTGATGCCTTAGAGCGTGCAACAGAAAAACTCATGTCCGATGCACATATGTCAGAACGGGACGAAACAGAACAAAAAGATTGATACTATGGTACAAAAAGATACGTTTGTGGATAACTCTGTGGATAATGTGTATAACTATCCACAAATTCTGTGGATAACACATCATTCTATCCACATTCGTATGTTTCAAAAAGAAAAGGAGAAGCTACAATGGAATATCGCATGATATTTTCCGATATGGATGGTACACTGCTGAAGGGTACATCGGAATTGACAGACGGCAACCGCAAAAGCATCTGCCGTGCTGTGGCTGCCGGTGTGGACTTTGTCATCTGTACCGGTCGTGGAATTTATGGCGTAGAACGCTTTTTACAGCAGCTCAATCTGATTGGCACAAAGGGCTTTGTCATCTGCCAAAACGGCGCTGCGGTATATGATTTACACACCATGGAAATGGTACAAAAGCATACGTTTTCCGCTCAGGAGTTAGAGCCTGTCGTAACTGCTGCACGCCGTTTGGGTATTGCCGTATATCTCTATGACGACCGTACCTTTTTGGCAGAGGCAGACACCGATGAGGTACGCAGATATTGCAACATCATGCATACCGATATGCGTATTTTGGAGGATGGTCTGACCTATGCAGGCAGATTTACAAAATGCCTGCTCTCTGGTGCAAATGACCGGCTGGTACGGCTGCGTGCAGAAACCGCAGAGGCAGTTATGGGAAAGCTCGATAGCTTTTATTCCAGCCCTACCTATTTGGAATTTGTAAAAACGGGCATCAACAAAGGACGTGCGCTTTTGGAAACGGCAGCAATTGCCGGTGTTTCCCCAAAACAGGTCATTGCCATTGGCGACAGCGAAAATGACTTGTCTATGCTGCGTGCTGCCGGTCTTGGCATTGCGGTAGCCAATGCACAGGAGGATGTCAAGCAGGCTGCGGATTTTGTAACACGTATGGACTGTACGCAGGATGCGGTTGCAGAAGTGATTGAAACATTTATTTTCAAAAAGGAGGATACCAAATGAAAAAATCATGTTTGATTGGATTGCTCATTTGCCTTTTGGCAGTTCCCGCATGGGGACATCCGCCCATTCGTGTATATGTCGATGGTACACCTGTGGTATTTTCCGACCAAGCGCCTGTGATTGTAGAAGAAAGAACACTTGTTCCTATGCGTCGCATATTTGAAGCCATGGATGCCACAGTTTCATGGTCAGAACCTACACAAACCATCACTGCCGTACGCAACAGCGATACGGTGAAAATGGTCATTGGAAAAAAAGAGGTTTTACGCAACGATCAGGTTGTATACACCATGGATGTACCTGCACAGATCATGCAGGATCGTACCATGGTGCCCATTCGTGCAGTGGCAAAAGCATTTGATGCCAATATCCAATGGGACGGTGTCAATTATATCATTGATATTACCTCTCCCACTCAGAGCGCTTTGCCAAGCGAAAACAGCTATCACAAAGAGGTATTTGCAGAAGATGGTACCCTGCTGCTGACTGTGGATTACAGCTATGCCCCGCTGAAGGCAAACACCGCATCTGCAAAGCGCATCAACGACCATTTCCGCCAGAAGGTACAGGACAAAGGCAAGGAATATACTGCACAATATACCGAGATTGCACAGGCATTGTATGATGCTGCCAAAAAAGCAGATCAGCCATTTTCCCCCTGCTATGCCATGGGAGTTTACGAGGTATCCGCAGAAACAGCGGATCTTGCATCCATTGTACTGCGTGAACGCAGCTTTACCGGTGAAGATGAGGAAGTATCCGTATCCTCTTGGCTTTACAGCTTGCACACAGGAAACACAACCACACTTGCCGATGTTGTGGCAGATAGCGAACAGGAGCTTCAGACACTCATGCAAAAAGGCTTTGACACACTCATAGACGCAAATCCGCAGGGATTTTTTGCAGATGCCAAAAAACGGCTTTCCGCACATCCGGAGTATATCCATACGTATATCGAAAAAAATCAGATTGTATGTTATATCAATCCCGGAATGATTGCAGACACACATGCCGGTGTCATTGCATATGCCATTGCATACAGCATATGATGAAGCAATCCGTGCGATAAAAAATATGGTATGCCTCTATAAAAAAAGGAATCCAGAAAGGAAAATGCACTCCAACAGCCAATATATAATAGCATAGCCAAAATACGACAAAAAACCTTACGGTGTCATGCTGTTTTTGGAAACCTACCGTACCATTACCATAGACCAATATCAGCAAAAAGGAGGGATTGATATGGCAGAGGCGATTACGTATTTTTGTCCTGCTTGTGGCGCTTATCTGCGCTATGACGGAAAAAACGGAAAATGGGTGTGTGATTTCTGCGATTCACAATTTACAAAGGAAGAATTGGAGCAAAAAGGAGGAGGGCATACGCACAGCGCACAGCCTGTCCCAGATACCACAGAAGTAGCGTTCAGCTATGATGAACATGTTGCAGAAAGTCCGGCAGACAGCAGCCATCTGCGTGCCTACCATTGCCCCAGCTGCGGTGCCGAAATTGTCACGGATGATGTCACAGCAGCAACATTCTGTGTATTTTGCCAAAATCCAACGGTACTGCCCCAGCAGCTCAGCGGAAAATATCAGCCCTCTGCCATGCTGCCCTTTACCACAGACAAAAAACAAGCGCAGGATGCCTTCCGCCGGCTATGCAAAGGCAAAAAGCTTTTGCCCAAGGGATATACCAATGAACAGCGATTGGAAAAAATCACAGGGGTATATGTTCCCTATTGGGTATTTGACTGCACTGCGGATTTTGATTATCATGCCACAGGCGAAAATCATCAGTATTGGAGCGACAGCAAGTATCATTATGTAAAGACAGACCTCTATCACATCCACCGTGCCGGAAAGATGGATTTTGAGAATATCCCACTGGATGCCTCTGAGCATATGCGTGACGATTTGATGGATGCATTGGAACCCTTTGATTTTTCCAAAATCGAGCCGTTTGACCTGCGCTATCTCACAGGCTATCTGGCAGAGAAATATACCTATGAACCAAAGGATTTGTTCCCACGTATGCAAGAGCGCATTTCTCATGGTGTGGAAAACAGAGCAATACAGGAAGGCAAGCACTATGACAATATACATAGTGTACGCTGTCACAAAAATTATCAATCCAATCAGCAGGCATATCTGCTTTTGCCGGTATGGATGCTGGTGAGCGAATTTCAGGGCAAGAAATACCTCTTTGCGATGAACGGACAAACAGGGAAAATCGTTGGGGATCTGCCTTGTGATAAGAAACGTGCCGTTTCCTGGTTTTTGATCATTTTCATCATATCGCTTGTCATCACAGAGGCGCTTGTATTTTGGCTGGGAGGTGGTTTTTGATGAAACGACGGATGCTGCTTTTTCTGACCTGTATCTGTACACTGCTTTGCTGTGCCACTGCACTGGCAGCACAGCATGTAGTCGATGATGCAGGATTGTTCACAACAGATGAAATCACACAATTGGAGAACTCCATATCACACATCGGGGATACGTGGGATATGGATACACTGATTTTGACAACAAACGATACCGATGGTCTGCCTGCCCGTGAATATGGTGCACAATATTTCCTAGATGGAAATTTTGGCTATGGCAGTACACAGGACGGTATTGTATTTGTCATTGATATGGGTAATCGTGATGCCCAAATGGTGACACATGGTAAAGCGATTGATATTTTTACGGATTTTTATATTGATGTCATTTGGGATGAGGTTTCTCCCTATCTTTCCGATGGGGAATACTACGAGGCTATGACGCTGTTCTTACAGGATGTGGCGCATTACTGCACCGAGTATCAAAAATACCTCGCAAATCCGGACAGCTATGTATCCGAATATGGTGCGGAACAAAGCAAAAACACCCGCCACATTTTTATGCTGGCTGCGCTGGTGGCTTCTCTGTTGATTGCCGGAATTTCCGTATTTTTGATGCGTGCCTCTCATAACAACGTCAAGCCATTTACAGACGGGCAAGCATACCTCAAGCACAATGGCGTACATATGCATATCAATCAGGATACCTTTGTTTCCACACACACCACACGTACCGAAATTCCAAAGAATGATGGAAACAATGACTGGGGCGGCAGCTCCTCCACATTCTCCTCCGGCGGCAGCCGCTTTGGCGGTGGCGGCGGTAAATTCTAAATCATAGACAACAACTTGGGGGCGGCAGTACGGATGGTACTACCGCCCAAAACATATCATACAACAGCAGATGGCATTTCACATATATGTACTTGCCATAACCAAAAAAAAGAAAGGGGTTCTCCCATGACATTAGACAAAGACACTCTCAAAAAATTACGCCTGCTCATTTTATTTACACTGCTTGTATTTTTCGGCATATGGAAATTCGATGCAGTGAGCAAAACCGTATTTTTCATCGGCGGAATTTTTATGCCCTTCCTCATTGGCGCTGCCATTGCCTTTATACTGAGCGTACCAATGAAACGCATTGAGCAGACCATACTGCATTTTTCCAATCAAAACCTGCCCGAGCATTTGCGGCAAAGGCGTGAAAAGCATCTGCGTCCCTTGAGCCTGATTTTGACACTGCTTTTTGTCGTTGCGATCTTGGCGCTTGCCACACTGGTGATCTTTCCGGAGCTGGGGCGTACATTTTCCAGTCTGGGCAAAACCATACAGACAAAGCTTCCTGTGATGTTTCATAATCTGGAGCTGTTTTTGGACAATCATCCTGAGTTTTCTTATCTTTTGGGGAATATTGATTTGGATTGGCAAAGTATGCTGCATAAAATCATTGAATTTTTACAAAGTGGCGCCTCTCTTGTGCTTGGCTCTGCCTTTCAAGTGGCACACGGCATTTTCAGCGGCATTGCAACATTCTTTATCAGCTTTGTTTTTGCCTGCTATATACTGGTGCAGAAAGAAAATCTGGAAAGACAGTGCAAAAAAGTACTGTATGCATATTTGAAGGAAGCACAGACAGAGCGTATTTTGCGTATTGCAACGCTCACACATCGTACCTTTGCAAACTTCCTGACTGGGCAATGTTTAGAAGCTGTCATTCTGGGTACGATGTTCTTCGGTGCTATGACCATATTCCGCTTTCCCTATGCGCTGCTCGTAGGGGTATTGATTGCCATTACCGCATTGATTCCCATTTTTGGCGCATTCATCGGTTGTGTGGTGGGGGCATTCTTAATACTGATGGTCAGCCCCATGCAAGCGCTGGGTTTTGTTGTACTATTCCTTATATTGCAGCAGCTAGAAGGGAATTTCATATATCCACATGTGGTAGGCGGCTCTGTCGGTCTGCCCTCGATTTGGGTATTGGTCGCTGTGACTGTTGGCGGCAGTTTGATGGGGATTGTGGGTATGTTGATTTTCATTCCCATGCTATCTGTATTGTATACATTGCTGCGACAAGACGTACATGCACGTCTGGGCGACCGACATCCGGAGCTTGCATCTGAGGAAAGCGAAACACACTAAACCTTCTGTTTTGTGCAATTTATCTATATTTACTTGTTTTTTTTGGTATCATATGGTAATATCGAAAGAGAAAGGCGATGGTATTGTATTTTTTCTTTTGGGGGTGTTACACTATGAGACAACGTGAAGAAATCATCAAAACTTGGCTGGATATGTGGCTGGGGCAAGAATTACTGCCGCTTGAAGCCGTATTTACGCCAAATGTACATTACTACGAATTCCAAGGGCGTGCATACGAAGGCATAGACGAAATCCGGCGTTGGTTCAACACATGGAACAAAGAAAACCATGTCACAAAATGGGATGTACACCGTTTCATCCACCATCAAGACACAACAATGGTAGAGTTTTTCTTCCAAAGCGAAAATACACAAGGCGAAACCCGTGAATGGGAGGGCATTTACCTCGTAGAATGGAACGGCGAACACAAAATCGAAAAGCTACAGGAATTTTACTGTCATTTACCACACGAAAAACCGTTTGCTTGATGCTTTTCGCTAAAGACCTTGAGGCTCCGCCTCAAACTCCGCAAGCTTTTGAAAAAGCTTGACCAAAACTTTACTCTTACGCAGTCATTCGACACAGCAACAGCCAAAGGATTGCCAACACCGTATAAAAAACCACCAGCAACGCTGGTGGTTTTGGTTTTGATCGGACTTGTGCAGAAAGTATGCCGAAATATAACAGGCTTCTTCCTGATCGTACCTGTGCAGAAAGTATGCCGAAATATGACGGGCTTCTTCCTGATCG
>JAHHTW010000003.1 GCA_020024265.1 Anaerotignum sp.
AAAAAGCCCTAGTTTTGTTTTACGACAGGATGGTACAAATGAACTGTCGGCAAATGATGCATATCTATTATAATCACAATTAAAATATTATGTCAATATATTTTATAATATAAACACCTCCTATGTTTTCTTGTGTCTTGGCGGACTCAAAACGATTATAATATAGGAGGTTTTGCTTGAAGCTGAAGCTTATGGATTCTCCTCGCATAGCCAGAGGTTTTATTTGGTTATACCAATAAAAAAGATGTCAAAAATTTGACATCTTTTTTAAATTTTTATTTAACGATTATCAACTTTTTCAGGATAAAGGTCATGCTGGCTTAGACGCATAAATGCAATATCTTTCCAAGGAGTTCCTTCTTTTCCATAATTGCAATATGGATCTATTGAAATACCTCCCCTTGGAGTAAATTTACCCCATACTTCGATATATTTAGGATCCATAAGGCGGATAAGGTCTTTCATTATAATATTCACACAATCCTCATGAAAATCTCCATGATTTCTAAAGCTGAAAAGATAAAGTTTTAAAGATTTACTTTCTACCATAATTTTATTTGGTACATAGGATATATATATAGTTGCAAAATCCGGTTGCCCTGTCATAGGACAAAGGCTAGTAAATTCAGGGCAATTAAATTTTACAAAATAATCATTTTCCGTATGTTTATTAGGAAATGTTTCTAAAACTTCCGGTGCATAATCAGAACGATATTCTGTTTTTTGATTTCCTAAAAGCGTTATTCCGCTAAGTTCTTCTTCTTTTCTTGTACTCATAATACACTCCTTCTATATAAACAAAAAAATATATACATTTTTAAAATTTTTAATTATAAAAAAATAATAGGGCAAATTTATAAAACTAAATAGAAAAACTAGGAATACAAATAATGCATTCCATACAGCTTCTACCTATATTTAAAGTAAAACCAGAATACATTTCAAAACGCATATTTTGCCAGAGATCTTCGGTCAGACTAATGTTTTCTATGTTAGATGATTACATTACACAGCGTTTACATTTCACAGTCGATAAGAAATCCACATTTTTTAAAATTTTCCTTTAGTCTAACGTATTTATATTAAAAAATCAACCCCGCAATTCACTTTTCATTTTTTATAAACGACAAAGCTATGAAAATTATATGTTTTTTTAATGTTCTCTATAGTCATATTGCAGTGTAATATGAATGTTATCATAGTTTTTTAAGATCATACATTCTGTTTCCAGTATTTTTGTACTTTTGGTTATACTTGAAAAAACATATTCTTACTGCTCTAACAGAAAGCTCTAGCAACTGAAGACTTTTCTTTGCTGCACCGGACAAGTGTAATTTAAAGTGCAAGTTTGGCATTTTGATCACTTTTTCTCTTTTGTATAATAACTATACAACAGTCTAGCCGGTGGATAGTTATTATACAAAAAAGCTGTGAAATTTTCTAACATCTCACTGCCGAATAGCGTTTTTTAACTCCAAAAACGCTTTCGTCTCTATAAAATTGGATTTTTGTGGATTTGAAATATCCTCAAAACCGTCGAAAGCCTCATTCTTACTAATTTTTCTAAATTATTATATTACTCCTGAATGTCCCATCTTGCGTGGACAAAAAGTATGCCAAAAGAAGCTGGTTGCCCCTTGGTGTAGAGCTATTTTTCAAAAAAACAGTGCTTCTTGTTTCTTTGAATAGAGGAAACAAAAAAATCTGGAATGGATTTATCATTTGCCATTACAAATTTTTTTCTTTTCACGTGGTGTGAATCGTGAAGCTGCTGGTGGCGGGCTCGCCTTTATAATCAGTAAATTCCACAAAGGCACGTGTCTTATGCGAGCTGAGACCAGAACGATACTTTTTTACCTGACTGATATCAACGATTTTGGCAAGGGTGGAATGGTGTATGTTTTCGTTGAAAGGCATAAAATCTACTCGCTTTCTGTGTTGTTTGGGGTTTATAAATGGGAAAGTCGATTGCTTGTTTTATTGGTTTTGCTGTGCAACCGTTTGGCTCTGCTTTGGTTTCTTCGGTGCCTTTTCTGGCACAAGGCAGGCATCATGCTTCTGCAATTTATATGATTATATCATGGATTTTGCATGTGTCCAATTGTAAATCCTTGTATGTATACATAATATTGCTCATTGTACCTTATCAACCCACCCAATAAACGATATCTCCTGATTCCTCACGAAGAAAGACAAGAGGAACACCGCTGTCACGCACCGTTCCTCTTGTCTTTCTTTGCCTTTTTCTGCATTGTTGGTACAAATCCATCTTTCGGAAGCAATCTCCAACATATACTAAAAATTATTCACCACGCTCTGCCATCAGTACTTTGATTTCACTTTCATTGATACCGACCATTGCTTCGCCCAGATCTTCGGATACTTCAGCAATTACCTTAGCATCTTTGTAATTCTTGACCGCTTTTACAATGGCTGCGGCACGCTTTGCAGGGTCACCGGATTTGAAAATACCACTGCCAACGAACACACCGTCTGCACCAAGCTGCATCATGAGGGCAGCATCGGCAGGGGTCGCTACACCGCCTGCGGAGAAGTTGGCAACCGGCAGACGACCGTTATCATGGACATACTTTACCAGTTCATAAGGCACCTGATATTCCTTTGCCGCCTCAAAAAGTTCATCCTTCCGCAGGGTTGTCAGCGCTCTCATCTCTTTGTTGATGGTACGCATATGCTGCACTGCCTGCACCACATCTCCCGTTCCTGCCTCGCCTTTGGTGCGAATCATGCAGGCACCTTCCTGAATCCTTCTCAGTGCTTCTCCCAAGTTTCTTGCACCACAGACAAACGGTGTTTTGAACTCTGTTTTATCAATATGATAAACATTGTCCGCTGGACTTAACACTTCGCTTTCATCAATATAGTCGATATTGATGGCTTCCAGAATCCCCGCCTCTACAAAATGACCGATCCGGCATTTTGCCATAACGGGAATTTTAACTGCTGCCTGAATCCCCTTGATCATCTTGGGATCACTCATTCTGGAAATACCGCCTGCAGCACGAATGTCCGCAGGAATCCGCTCCAGTGCCATCACTGCGCTTGCGCCTGCCGCCTCGGCAATCTTTGCCTGTTCCGGCGTGGTAACATCCATGATAACGCCGCCTCTCAGGCTGTCTGTCAACTTTACTGCTGCTGCATATTCTTCTTTTGTCATGCTTTTTCCCTCCTGATAGTAGATTATTTTCGAAAAGTGTGCTATCATTATAATACAAAACTGTACCTCTTAAAATATACAGTTTTAACTCTTTTTGAAGGGACAATTTTTTTATGATCTATGACTACATTACACTGGACAGAAACACTTCTGTCCCTTTGTGCCATCAGCTTACCCTTGCCCTGCAAAAAAGCATTGACACAAAACGTATCCAAAAAAATGAAAAACTCCCCTCAATCCGCATGGCGGCTGCGGAATTGAAGGTCAGCCGTACCACGGTGGAATCTGCCTATATTCAGCTTTGCAATAAGGGCTATTTAGAGAGTCGTCCTCAAAGCGGCTACTATGTCCAAGAGAAAATTCCTGCCCCGCAAATGAGAAAGAATCCGCCCCCAGCCCCTGCGTTGCCCGTCCGCTGGGATTTTTCCTCCGGTCAGGTGGTCAGCAAAACAACCGACATTCTTCTTTGGTGCAAACAGATGCGGTCTGCGCTGCAAAACCAAGCAGATATGCTTTCCTATGGAAACCCCCAAGGAGAAGATTCTCTGCGTCATGCCATTGCCGAATATGCATACAGAACAAGGGGCGTGGAAACAGAAAAAGACAGCATCATCGTCGGCGCAGGCACACAGCTGCTGTTTATGCTCTTTTGCAGTCTTTATGGCAAACGCGGGACAGTTGCCATGCCAGCCCCCGGATTTAAGCAGGCAGAACGGATTTTTCGGGATTATGGCTTTTCCATTGTGTACGTAGATACAGACAAGGAAAAGCCCCTCTTGCAGCAGCTGGAGGAATCCGATGCCTGTCTTTATTTGGACATTCCTGCCCAACAGCCAAAAAGAACCCCCGGAGAGGTCAAGCAGCATTATGGTGATTTATTGGCTTGGGCATCCGCAAAAGAAGAACGCTTGATTTTAGAGGACGATTATAACGGAGAACTGCGGTATCTCACCCGTCCTCTGCCCGCCTTACAGCAAATGAACCATGATAAGGTGTCCTATTTTGGCAGTTTCTCCAAGCTCCTTCTGCCTTCCGTGCGTATTGCCTATATGGTGCTGCCAAAACAGCTTATGGAGACTTATCAGCAAAGAATCACAGACTACAATCCTACCGTAGGAAAAATCGAACAGCTTGCCCTTGCCGCCTATATCCAAAAAGGGTATCTGGAAAAGCATCTGCGGCGGTTAAGAAACCTGTACCGCAAAAAAAGCGATGCCATCGTTACCGCCTTGGCACAGTATTTCCCTTTGGACGCTATTTCCTTATGGGAAACCTCGTTTTCTGTTACCATCCCGCTCACTTACCCTTTGAAAATAGAAACCCAAGAACGATTGACACAGGCAGGCATAAAACTGGACTGGACAGAAAACCAATCCCTTCGGCTTAGCTTCAGTGGTATTCCCTATGAGGATATCCCAGCAGGCGTAGATACCCTATGCCGCATTTTGAAAGAATCATAATGCTATGGCGCACATCGCCGCCTTTCCTGCCCACGGATACATTTTGGTACACAAGTCATAAATACTGGCCCGTGATATTTTGACGCACAACGGAATTGCAATCACCAGTCTGGTCATCGTCTTTTGTGGACTATAGTCAATAAAGTGGATACAATTTATAAAGAAAAAGTGCCGAGTACAGCTGCTTAGAGCTGTGCCCAGTACCATTCTTCTTTTTCATTAGGTGTCATCATTCCGAGAGAACTATGCGGTCTCTTGGCATTATAGAATCCTTCAATGTATTCGAACACAGATAACTGGAGTTCCTGCAGAGAATGATATGTTTTACGGTTCACTTCTTCTTTTTTGAGGTACTTGAAGAAGCATTCACAGCAGGCATTATCGAAAGGATATCCTTTTTTGGAAAGATGGTTGGTGCAGTGGCCGTTTTCATTGTGTTTGCGAGGATGAAAAGGCTTTTCGGTAGACATCTTTGGTAATTGAAGTGATTTCATCAGGCGGTACACTCGTCCGACGCTGATGTGAATGCCATAATCACGCGGTGATTTTATATGCTCCAAGCCGTTTGTTATAGTGGGCATAAATGTGAAGAATTTTGGAAGCAATCACTTGATTTTCTTTGGTTCTGTCGGCTGGTACTGAATTGTAATGTTTATAGTAGGTGCTGCGGTTGATACCTAAGACGCGACAGAGAGTTTTTATGTCATGTTGAAATCTAAGCTTATGAACTGCTTCTAATCGTTGTCTGAGTGTGGCGTGGAGATGGCAATCGCTTTTTTTAGTATGAGGTTCTCTTCTTCGAGTTGAGCGAGCCGTTTTTGAAGTTCTTTGACTTGTTTGGCAGTCATGACTTCACCATCATCTGTTTCAACGGTTGTGTATTGTTTGATCCAGCGAGTGAGAGCAGTCTGAGACACTCCGTATTCTTTACAAAGAGCAGTTTGCGTTTTGCCATCGGATTGATATAGATTTACGAATGTTCTTTTGAAGTCTTCGTCATAGCGGATACCTTTGTTATTTGTGGACATATGGATACCTCCTTTTGGTGTCCGCTTTTTTTAATATAGATCCAATTTTTGAGAATGAAAGTACATTTGATATTTTATAAAATATAAGTTATTCTATAAAAAAATAGAGAAAGCAAAAGGAGCGAGTACATATTATGAAATGCGGATATTGTCAAAATGAAATGAAAGAGGGATGGATACCAACAGCAGCAATAGAATGGATTCCTTGGGAAGGAGAAGCAAAATACAGATATGATAAGCAAGAAAAAGACAAAGGGTTTCGTTTGGGAAAACATCAATTTTTTGATAAAAAGAAACAAAAAGCGTGGTATTGTCCAATATGTGATGTGATTGTGATTGATTGCAAAGATGAATAAAATAAAGGGAAAAACTGGAAAGAATGAGAAGGTTTGTTTTCATCTACAACAGTTATATAAAAAATATAAAAATAAAAAGTGATTGCATATGAATTACCTCCCAAAAGTTAGAAGTAAAAACAAACAATTGGGAGAAAAATTTAGAAAGTAATCACTTTTTTTCTGCAATAAAATGATTCTTGGTTAGTTTCTATATCTCTTGTTAAACATATTTTTTGTTGATACATAAAAGGGAAAGCAGTGCAATAAAGTGAGGCATGAAAAATAAAGAGATGAAATGCAAAAGGATAACCAAAGAAAGGTTGGAGGCTAAAAACCAAAAATTGAATGATTGCAAAGAAATTGAGGAT
The DNA here is from genome assembly GCA_020024265.1 of Anaerotignum sp. Classification (GTDB taxonomy): domain Bacteria; phylum Bacillota; class Clostridia; order Lachnospirales; family Anaerotignaceae; genus Anaerotignum. Next base: position 6,373 of record JAHHTW010000003.1, read on the forward strand.
AGAAAGACAAGTCGCTGTTTATGTCGCCTTGTTTGTCCTTTTGTACCATTTTGAAAAGGAGGTGGAGCCGAACATAGAAAAGTGAAATTGAGGAAAATGAAATGCGGGGCAAGGCGGGCTGGATGATTTTACAGCCTGTTATTTTTTATTTGTGAATAACTACAAATATAGTTTTTTGACATGGAAACTATTGCCTGTTATTTGTTGCAATGTTAATATAATAAAAAATACAAAAAAGGATATCTCTATTGGGAATATGCTGAATGGCATATAAACAAGAAAACCAATATTCCGTTTTTGTAGGTGAAAAAAGTGGTATAAAGATGAAAATAAAAGGCTTATCGTACATGAAGATGGCAAAACTTCCTGTATAGGCATACATCTGCGGATCTATGGTCAAACTCAACAAGGTTGTGATTTTCTCATTCGTTATTCCGGATTGTGTTGTGTAGTCTGAACTGGTTCAACTTGCGGGTTTATTATTTGAATGAGAACCTAGAGGAGTGGATGGAACTGAGCTGTAACAAGGAAATGTTGGCATTTGTAGATTCTTCCTACAGGTACGCCTACATAAACACATTGTAGAAGGTGATGGAGTAGTAGCGCATACAGGTTGAATGAAAAGGTCACCCATCTGTTTCTTATTTCCAAAATGGAAAAAGCATCAACAAAATCAGAATAAGGATGTCGAAGCAATTATTGCAAATAGTATTTTTGCAGAAGAAAAAACTAGGATTAACAAAAGCAAATACTTTTGTCATATGGGGGGTTTTATTGTAAATTAAGGGGTTCTAGATATAGTACAAGACATTCTACAATTTATACCATATTTAGAGTCTAAGATGTGAAGAGGGGCAGATGCATTCAAGTATTTGCCTATTATTTCCTTATACAAACTATAGGAATGAGATGATAAACTTGAAAAATCTTAAAGTATATAAAAAGACAAATATAAAGAAGAAAATATGCTGTTGTTTTTTCTCCCTAATGTTTATATTTTTTTTAATCGTAATATTGAATTGTACAATTCAATATAGAACATATCTACTTGATCCGACCCAAAACAATCATGAATATAAAAGCATGCAGGAGAATTTAGATTTGTATCAGAAGAATTATTTATCTGATAAAAATGGTGAACTATTTTGGGGAGATATTCGTGTATTAGAAACTAACTGGTTAAATTTCAAAAAAGATACTACTTACATAGTTCCATATGCATATATTCAAATATCGGATATCCCTACATATAACACAATGAAGTGGCCAATCACTATTGGTTTAGTTTCTTTTCGCTTTGAAGAAGATACAGAAATAAAATCAATCACATCTAGAATAAATGACTTGGAATTGTTTGTTGAGTTGAATGAAAATACAGATATTTCATACCCGATATCAAGAAATCTAAAACATACAAATTCAATAGATTTAAACTTACAAGGAATGGAGTTTGATCAAGATAATGATGAGCTATATTGTGAAATACGGGTAGCAACTTACAATTCTGATGTAAATCCAAATGAATTAAGTAAGGTAAAATTAAATTGTAGAGGAAATGCCGTTGTGGATAACAAAATCTTAGATGAGACCTTAATTGAATTTAGTATTCAAATAGAGAAAGATTATATTAATAATAAAAAATAAGTGTACTATTACAATAGTCCTTCAGACTATCGAGAAAGTCCAGCAAAAGCTGGGCTTTTTTGATAAAATAAAAACTGATGATAGAAACACCAACATAAAAAAGTTGTGAAAAAAGTAGTGCCAAAGGCAGCAAAACTGTATGATTGTATGATCTGTCTACAAAATCAAAAGTATAAAAAGACAGTAACAAAACACATATGATCAGAGTATTTTGCAATAGTAGAAGATATCCAATACGCTGAAGTACAAAGAGAAAATCTAAAGCTGCCAGAGCTTGCTTTTTATCAGCCGTCTGATAAATTATTTCCAAATCTATGGCAAATGCTTTTCTGTCTTTATCCGGAACATACTTCGAGGTATTTCTCACTTGATGAACGATACATTTTTGATATTCTGTTTTAGGAAATGCTGTAGCAATCGTTTTCTTGATACCGGTAAGTCCATCTGCACAAATCATCAGGATATATTTTACACTACGATTCTTTCATTCAGTTAAAACAGAGAGCCGATATTTTGAACTTCATTTTCTTCAATACGAATGGTAAGCACTTCTTTCTTGCCTTCCGTATAAATTACAAGAATCACATATACTGCAAGTTTCCGGATTATTCCATTATCACGAACAGAGTAGTGTATCGCAACAATATACAGGATCGGATAGACTTCATCAAGAGAGCGGTTCTATCAGTCTTTAATCTATGGAAGAATCTTATTTGTAACATTTGATCCATAGAACACCCTTCATAACACTAAAAAGTTTCACACTCTCTCTGATTCCTAATGTTTATAAAAATCCATCATCATTTTTTATAAAAAAATATTAAAATTTTCTCATTTATGATATAATTTGATTATTCTCAGTTGTTTTATAGGACGGGTTGCTTAAAGCATAAATGCGGTACGGACCTACTACCACTATGCCAGTGACGAAATGGGGGCAATCCATGATAAAAGAAGAATGGAAGGCTCGATATTGTCAAGAGAGAATAAACTTGGCTCATGATAGGAACGATGTGGATTTAGGGTTGAAGCATATTGGCAGTGTACTACATACTCGGGAGGATAGCCGTACAAATGATGGAGTTGCAGAAGTACGACTTCCTAATGAAGTTATGGATTGCTGGGGCTGAAAAAAAGGGGTATGTGCGACCATCTGTTAGGCAAAGCTACTTTTTATTGCTCGTAATAAGAGTGTTGGTGCATCACGTCGGAATAGGCATAATGATGCAGAGCAAACGTTGATGCAAACAGCAAAAAATCAAGGGGCTGAAATATTAGCAATTGGTGGCACATCCCCAATTTATGGTACTGGTCGATAGCATATAACCATGAATAACTTGGTACAAAGAGCGCTTTTACCATTCAAAGACAACATTGAAGACTATTTAAATGATTAGGAGAATAAAACCATGACAATTAAAGACTTAACATATATGCTCCTTACGGTGGAAGAAGAAACTGAATTACAACGCGATTTAGAACTTTTGCAGAACAAGGAGTATTCTGCTTTTTATACGGCAAATGAAAGAATTATCCGTAATATTTTATTCCTCGAAAATTTAGACGAGTTTTTGGATTTTGTAAATGAGGAAGTTTTAGATGTGGAATGTTTTTGTTTTGCATATTTGTGTGAAAAACAATACGGAATTTCTCTTGGCATATATGAGGATGATGTGCGTCCAACCTTAACATCCTTCTTGAATGGGAAGGGAATAAATTTGTCAGAGTTACAGATACTCTTTGACAAAGAAAGAATTTATACCGAATGTGATGATATGGACAATTTCAAAGCATCTATTTCCGCTATGAACCAAATTTTGAATCACACTGGAGAGCGCCTTATAGTATTTGAAGACAGTATGTATTGTGATTGTGAGTATTCCCTGTTTTTAGTAACGGAGGATTTGTACACAGACATAGTAGAATCTTGGGAAAGCGACAATTTCGATATTTACATATGATTAGTTTTTGCTAGGTGTTTATGAAATATTTGTCAGATGAAAGCCAATATTTGAGGTGTATTTTGCACTTTGTTTATATATTGAAGTAATTGCTTCTTATGGGTACAAGTAAGGAGGGGCAAGTATTTTGAACCATATTGAGAGTACCACCCCTTTCTTATGTTATAAGTACGATGCGAATGGTCTGATGGATTGGTTTTTCATAGCTTTATCTTATAGAAACTGATATTTTGGGTTTGGAGAAAATCGGATCAATATTTGTATATCCAGCAAGAACAACCCAAAAATGGGAGTATGATGCCTGTGGCAATATTGTGGAAGTGGTGGACGCCAACTGAAATGAAATAAAGGAGAACTGATAAATTGGAAAACCAAGTGACATTTTGACACTTAGATCCGCAAAAACTATGCCCAAAACCATAAAGGGAGATTGCTGTGGATTCTTTGGTCTGCTTCACAGCCAAATCGCCGGTACGATTACACTGACGAACCAGCACATCCTTTTTCCGAGGTGGCAGGATCGTGAAATCTCTGTGGCAGGTGTTTGCCATCCCTTATACGGATATTGACAGCATTGAGTCTTTTACGATATCACTATTCATCCGTACCCAAATACATATCGGATCAAAAACAGAGGTGGATTCCGAATCTCTGTGATGAAACGCAAGGCGATCAGGGTTAGCTGTTTTTCAGCAGGGGACTTGATGTAGATCGTTTCAGAAGAAAATTATGCGGATGAAGGGGTACATATATTTTATCCCTGTTGAGTTCTCCCTTTACCAATAAAGAACACCTTTGCCTCCCAACCGTGATCGGTGCGTGAACCCAACAAAGACTGTGTATGTGGTGTATATATACTATGCTGCTGATGATGGGAGCGGGTACCAATAGTCAGAACAGACATCATCCAAGAGCAACGGTCCAAAAATTGTAACAAGCAGATAGCCCGTAGAGTGCCGTATATTGAGTATTTCCAGTGAGAATGTTTATATCACCGTAAAAGTCTGAGCATATTGCGGAGAACTACACTGCTGAATGGGGAAGATGGTATCGTAACATTATGGTTCTCTCAGAAACATATCCCATACAGGAAAGTCGGACATCAGTTGAAATGACGATATGACAGAATTATGGCTTGATGATACCAATAGATTGCCCATCAAGGGCATAGTCAGAACGAGGGGCGGGGCTTGGAACAAAGATTCAGAGTGCCTGTCGTTCTTTGGCATTTGTTGGCACTAAAAATTCAAGATTGCTCAGACTTTTCATACAATACATCCTAAAATAAGATCAGAAAATAACTGCCTGTGAAATCGAAAAGATGGTGGGATACTCATGAAAAAGCTTTCAAAACGCTCGAAGCTGGTATTGGGGATCGTGGCTATTATTCTGTTATTCTTTGAATATTATAGTTATCGCACCTGTTTCTGGGAACAGAATATCTTTGACCAGATGTACTATAGCCGAGTGCGCAAGGGTTCTTTTGAAGAACGCAGAAAGCTGTTTCAGGACATACCTCAGCTTAGCACCAAGGAAGATGATGGATCCATAGATAATATGATGTATGAATCCTATGATCAGGATTTCTTGGAAGATGGTTATCGCATTCAGTTTGTTTTTTACATAGAAGACCCCGTTATGTATATAACGTGTTGGATAGAGAGGACAGATGGTTATGACTATTATGAATATGCTTATGAACCAGACAAAAAAACGTTGACCTATGATACATCTGACTTAGAAAATACGGAAATGAAAAGTTTCCTGTTTGCTCGTATCTTACCGGATTGGTTTGCTACCAACAAAGGTAAGACTCGCTTTTCGTCTAAAAACTTGGGTAAGTACAGCTTTATTGATAAAACGCTGGAGCAAGAGCGAGATACACCTTGCACCACAGAGGTCCAATTTGAAACGTATGCAATCGAAGAAAAGCAGATCTCTTTTGATGATGTGTTCATCAGCTATCCTGTTTTTGTGTCAGACGATTCCTCATTTGAAGAAACTGTCAACGCGCTGTTGATTGAGGAGATGTTCTATGGGCAGGATGAAGAAACATTGAGAAACTTTGATGGTTGTCAAAATTTTAACAATTCCTATAACATAACATTTGCAAATGAAGATATTGTAAGTATCTGTCTACATATTGATGCTACACAAGGGGGGAGCCATGGCGTAGAACTGTGGCATGGCGTAACCTTTAGCATCTCAGAACAGAGATTTCTTTGCTTATCAGATATTTGTACACGGGAGGATTTGGCTCAATGTGTGGACAAGCCTGAATACTTGCTGAAAGGAGTGCCGGAGGAGTGGGATTGCCAATATGTTGCAGATGAATTGCCTTCTGAGATCAGTTGGGACAAACAGGAGTATTTCTATTTGGGACCCAATTATATTGGTCTGATGCTTTGGAACAGAGCAACAAGCAGACAGGAAAACTGGGCGTTTGAGGTACCCTTTGATTGGACAGGCAAGGAATACACCTTTGGGAAGGGATAATATAAAAAATCCCATATAAGATGAACTGAATGTGTAGATCAATCAACCTGCGTATTACGGAACGATTTGGATGTCCTTGCTGATCTATGAGTGATTGATATTTTGTGCGAAGGGAGGCTTTGCATTTGAGCCATAAGTTCTGTTTGATGCATGTTGTAGCATAACAGAACCAATCGTTCCATGAAGGAAAATCAAAAATTATTTGTTCCAAAGGAGGATACGATGAACCCAACATCAAGAAAGAAAAAAATTTGGACTGTTGTACGAACAGCTTTCTTTGTGCTGATACTTTGGACGATTTGGGGAAATGTGACAGTCAAAACGACAGTATGGGATATAAAAGACAATAGTATTCCTGAGGGATTTGATGGATATCGCATTGCTCAGATTTCCGATTTACATAATGCGGAATTTGGAGAGAATCATGCCAAATTGCTGTCCATCCTTGAAAAAGAACAGCCAAATATCATTGTCATAACGGGGGATCTGGTAGATGCGAACCATACCGATATGGATATTGCAGTTTCCTTTGCAGAGCAAGCGACGCAGATTGCTCCCTGCTACTATGTAACAGGAAATCACGAAGCATGGTTAGGGGAACGGTATGACGATTTGGAAAAACGGCTGAAGGACTGCGGTGTGAACGTTTTGCGCAATCAAGCAGAACGCATTACGGCAAATGGCGATAGCGTATGGCTTATGGGGGTAGATGATCCGGATTTTGCAGAAAGTGGAATATTTGATCTTTCTTCCTGTATCATTGCTGCAAAAGCGGAGCATACAGGCAATGAAGCAGAATACAAGATCCTTCTATCTCATCGTCCAGAGCTGTTTCATACCTATGTGAAGGAAGGCATCCATCTTGTTTTTTGCGGTCATGCCCATGGTGGGCAATTCCGTTTGCCATTTATTGGTGGGCTTGTGGCACCAAATCAAGGGATATTTCCTCAATATGACAGTGGTATATATCAAGAAAAGGATACAACTATGGTGGTTAGTCGAGGCATTGGGAACAGCATCATTCCGGTTCGTTTGAACAATCGTCCTGAAGTTGTGATTGCTGTGATGCACACATAACTCTCATTGTGTAGAATATTCAGCCCGTCCAAAATATTTGGGATTCTTGAAAGTTTCTCTTGGCAAAGCGATGGAAGAAGATGACAGAAGCTGCAAGAGAGGAACATGTAAAATATGAAAAATCAAAATGTTCCGACCATTATGAAGATCGAGATGCATATATGATTATGGAAAAACAAAGCCATAGAGTCATATATTCGATTTGCCATTGTTTATTTGTTTGGTGGAATGATGGATATGGCAGACGAATGGTCACATATGGTATAATTTTATTACGAAATGTAATATATGAGGGGGAATATTCTATGAAAGATAGCATACAGCTTTCTAAGGCGGAAAGGAAGGTTGCGGAAAAAATCTGGGAAAAGGGCGGAATGGTCACTGTACCCACTGTACCTGAGGTGGTATCTATGCTGTGTGAAGAGGAGAAGTGGGCATATCAAACCGTTGCCACCTTTCTTAAGAGATTAGAGGATAAGCAAATGCTGGTATCGAAAAAACAAGGGAGAAATCTTTGCTATTTTCCGCTGATTAGTAAAGAACAATATAAAAGTATGGAAGCGCAGGATTTTGTAAAAAGTAAATTTGACGGATCGCTCAAAAAATTTTTGAATGCTGTCTTTGGAAATGAGTATTTGTATAAAAAAAATATCAAAGAGTTGCAGGAGTGGCTTGATGAGATGTCTTCTGAATGATCGGGATCTATGCTTCATTGGTAAATAGAAAATGAAGGAATGAAAGGAACGTATTGACAAAGTCTGTTTTCTTATTACCTTTTTTTGCTGCTAAAATTTCTTGTCTGCATATAAAAGGGAATATCCATGCAATCTTTTCGATGGATTTTATCTAAAAGCAGAAAACAAAGCATAAAAGCAGCCATAGCAATTGGTATTTTTCAGAATAAAGGGAGTACACAAACACTTTGACAGAACAAATCCAATTGCCATGATGAACAGCTTTGCACTTTGAAGATACATATGGATATGGCATCGGCATTGATTTTTTTATGCATCAGGGCTGTAAAAACGATGTGTTTTTGGAAGGAAACATACGATAAAAAGACGAATAATAAAAAAGAAATCAAAAGGAGTGTGATCGTATGAAATTGGCAGAGGCATTACAGGAACGAGCTGATTTGAACCGAAATATCGAACAGCTGAACAATAGATTGAACCATAATGTGTTGGTGCAGGAGGGAGAACAACCGGTAGAAAATCCGGAAAAATTGAAGCAGGAGTTGGATGCATCTATTGCACGCCTGTCTGTACTGATGGCATGTATCAATCACACAAACTGTCAAACCGTTGTGGATGGACAAACATTAACAGAATTGATTGCACAGAAAGATGCGCTGAACCTAAAGATTCGTATATACAAAAATGTGGTGTATGAAGGCAGCCAAACCGCTTATCGTGCCAGAAATACGGAAATTAAAATCAAAGCATCCGTTTCTATTGAGGATTGGCAAAGAGAAATTGATGGCATGTCAAAAGAATTGCGATTGCTGGATAACAAATTGCAGGAAAATAATTGGAAAACAGAATTGATAGAATGATTTTTTTGTTTGGTAGCAAAAAACAGGGCGAATGTCACGCGGCGACAGCGCAAGTCGTAATGTATGGTTCACTGAAGGGTAGGTGAGAGGTTCAATTCCTCAAGAATGGTAACTCCCCGATGGCGTACAAATGTATGGTAATAGATAATTGTTAGAACCGGTCATTGACTGTTTTTTGTGAGGGCGGGAATGGGGATATTCTGTTTTTCAGATGAAAAGTATGATATGAAGCAGAGAGAAAACGAAAACTTTGTTTTCTTTCTGTTTTTTATATGATTGCACATGGTTGGCAGAAAGAAAATGCCGTAGCATTTGGAACCTTTGCGCTGGGATACATACCAGAAGATGTGACGATGGTTTCTGTTCAGAAAGCGTGAATTTTGATTTACTTGATTTTTGTGTTTCATTCTTTTATAATTTTATCAAATGTTTTTTGTGGAAAACAAATAAAAAATAAAGGATGATAAAGAATCAAAAGAAGGATTTTATACTATTTTTGCATGAGGTATTTTCATATGAAACAAAAATATCAATTTTATCCAAAGGAAAAACATCAATGGAAGAACTTTTTATTGCAGGAAAACATCGTATGCCGTAAAAAATATGATTTTTCTTCTGTATTTTTCATGCCTTGCATTATGCTGCCTATTTGACAGTGTAGATGCGGGCTTTTTTGTTATGAAAGGAGTGTTGCAGGATGCATTTGAAATATCATTGTCCAAATTGCGGAACCCCTTTGGGATATGATGGGCTATGCTGGAGATGTAAAGCAGAAAAAGAACGATCGAAAGTTCTGAAGTGGACACAGGAACAAATCACAGAGAAGCAAGAAGCGCTGATTCGGAATGTTCAGAAACTGAGTGATTATGCTGAGCCACAGTTCACGGATTTCTGGCAGCTGCTCAGCTATCGGGATGCCATCACACCGCAGATACAGCGTGCTGCTTTTGCAGCAAAAGTATTTTATCCCAGTGAACTCTACTACCATGCTCCCGAAGATGTGCGAGATGGATTGATTGCTCTATTGCTGGATACTAGGGACGCAAAGGAGGCATCCGATTTGATGGCATGTCTGGGGATGCAAGGAGATGATAAGACGCTGGAGATATTGCTGGAACTTGAGAAAAACCCACGTCCATGGAGAAAAAAACTTTATGTAGATCCATCCGTCTATGCACAGTGCGGTGGCTGGACTTTTGACAAAGAGGGTCAGCGGATACCACTCAATTTTGATACTTGCTATCCCATGGTTCAGGGAGATATAGGTGAAACGTCACCCGCTCGTATCGGTATGGTACGGGAGGACACTTGCCAGCATTGCGGTGGAAGAATGGTGGATATGCTGGTACTGGATGGCAGGGAGGAGCGGCTGAAGTTTTTGGGGCTCAACGGCATCCTCACCGCAACCTGCTGCCCCAACTGTGTGGGATTTCTCAAAGGTCCTGCATTTAACCGCTTTACTTTGGATGGTGGCGTAGAGATCTTTCCATCAGAACTCTTTGACGGATCATCAGAGCAAATAGATTGCTACGTCCGACAGGAGGACTATGCTGCCCTTACCGAAAATCTTTTCGTGCTGGGAAAAGCATCTGTACCCTTGTTTTACGGCAATGCCTGCGAGGATGTAAATACCATTGGCGGCTTTGCAAATTGGATACAGGACTGGGAGTATACCGCTTGCCCTGATTGCGGAAAGCCTATGAAATATCTGGCGCAGATTCAATGGGATACACTTATGGATGGAACGGAAGGAACGCTTTATATCGAATTCTGTTCGGATTGCCAGATTGTATCTATGCAGCATCAGCAGACCTAAGCAGCGATTGCGATATGAGGTTGCCAAGATTTGATGGTATACATGGTTTTATTTTTGAATGTGGTGCAAAGCAGGAATACCGCTTTTCCAAATCAGATTTCCGATGGGGCGGTCAATGAAGCATTTCTTTGGCACACAATGGAACGATTGAAATTTGTCAGACCATATGAAAGAAAGTGAATTTTTGTATGGGATATGCCCATATGATGGCATACAGCTTCGATGCAGTCTCTAAAAATTGGTTTTGGGTTCAGCATTGTGCATGGTATCCGGAAGAAGAAAAGGCGTTTCCATTTAATATAGGAAAACAAAGAGAAATCATCAATCTGGAAATTGGCAACGACCATAAGGAGGAAATGGAAATGAACAGCGAAAAAATCATGTCTTTTTTGCAAGAACACCGCAATGCTTGCCTATTTGCGATAGGGGTATTGCTGTTGGTAGGTGCAATGATGAATTGGAATTGGCTCTGCGATCCCACTGGAGCGCCACACGCCAACCGTTATGACCGTGGTTCTCGGCGGCGGATTTTCTTGTTGTTGGGTATGCTCCTCATTGTGGTAAGTATCTGGGAATTTGTGTTAGGACTGAAATGAGAAGATGTACCAGATGACCCAAGGCGGACAGCGCCACTTTGATCCATATATGGAAAACCAATTTTTTTCATCAGAAGATATACAGCATGGATCAGGACATAGTGGAAAACTGCCGGATCGTTCCAAGCGCTGTTGCGTTTTGGATTTTTGAAAATGAGTGGAAAATGATGTGATTGAGAACAGGGGGAAATACATTGCTTGAAAAAGAATGGATGGAAAAATATGAAGCGGTCAAGGAAAAGCTGACTTGTAAAATAGATTTAGATGCTTATTTTACAGAAAAGAAGATCGGAACGGTTGCGGTGGATGTGCTGGAAATAGGGGAAGTATCTTTTCCAACAGGTACTATATTTGCTTGTGATCCTCTGATTGAACTGGATATGCCACCCTTTATGCAAACCATTCCCATAGGGACTTATCCGGTGAGGATCTGTGTGGTGCCAAGCGAAGAATATGGCGATCGTTATGCCTGTGTAAAAGTAGAGATCAGCCACCAAAAGCCCGTTCGTTATGAATTGGGTATGCTGGGAGATGAAGGCTTGGATGAAAAGTTGGATGAAGATTCTTTTTTTGGTTTTGTTGTAGATGCGGGTATGGGGTGTATTGCGGATGTCAAGGTACAGGAGGCTTTCAAGGCATATTGGGAACAACGCCTGAAAGAAGATCCGGACATTGATCCATATAATAACCTATTTTGTGATTTGTTGGAAGAAAATGCAAAAAAATATCCGAAATATCAGAGAGAATATGGTGATTGGGTAAATTGGAATATTCCGGACACAGATTGCAATCTTCCTGTTTTTGCATCTGGATGGGGAGATGGTGTATATCCTTGCTATTTTGGTTACGATGCAAAAGGAAATGTTTGCGGTGTGTACATCCATTTTATTGATATTGCGGAAGAATATGAAGAATGAGGGTGTGAGATACCAAGAAAGCATTTGACAGCAACGATCACTTCATGATTGCCTCTTTGAAAACGCAAAAAGCACTGCCGGAAAAGATAGAGTGGTATCTGAATCATATGCAAAGTGAAGTGTTTCAAAAAGAATATGCAAATCAGCCTGTGATTTTGCGTGCAACTTTTGCTGAAGAACCAGACTGGCACGTTATGACGCTATTAAGCAAATGAAGGTCTTGGGCGGATGGTGATACTGTGAAGCTGGCATTTGAAATTGGAGGAAAGCAAACATGCTTTGTGGAAATGAGTGAGATCCGTTACAGGAAAGGAAGAATGACAATGACAAAATTGCCGAAACTGGGTTATCTGCTTCTTGATGGCAACCATAAAATTACCGAAAACAGCTTGTCTGTTATGGGGCAGTGTAAGATGGATCTGTTGACACGCAATCACACAGGATTGGATGACAATGGATTGTTGCAGGCGGCTGCTATTTCCAAGCTCACACATATCCAAATAGATCATACGGCGGTTACTTATGATGGACTTTTGAATATTGCAGAGTATCCAAAAATCGAACCTGTTTTCAAAGAACCGTTTGCCCATATTGTGGAACAATCATACCCAGAGAGGTTCATAAAACCGTGGAAGCCTTTTCCTATGCCCCTGAAATTCACAATGGAAAGCAGTTTGGTTCGGTTTGGCATTGTGATTTTTCACTTTTTTCCAGGGAAAGCAATCTTGCATATCTGCTTGACGATATCTGTGCCGATTTACGGGAAAACTTTTTCCGATTCAAAGAAAAACGCAGGCGGATCATTTGCTGACCTTTATAAAAACGGCAAAGAATCGAGAGCAAACTGTAAAAACGTTGAAGAAGTTACAGGAGGGATGAGGATGGATCGAAAAGTTATTTATAATGGTCAGCTTCTTATATTAACTCGGTTTTGGGCAACGGGAGAGCCTTGCCTGTGGATTACTGACCCACAACAAATTGCAATGCCAAAAATGGAGTTTGTAGGTGGATATCCAAACGAATACTGTATCTTTCTGAAAAACTTGACTGAAACAGAACTGGCGCAAATCGCATCTTTGGACGGCGTTTCACTGAATATCAAAAAAGAACGGTATGATGTCTAATTGAAAAGGACGAAGTACTGTGGTATGACAAAGCAAACAAATCATATCTGGGTTCCAAGAAATCGAGCGATATGCGATTGGCTGGCACATGGGCTTTTCACCGCTCGCTTCTACCGCCTAGATGAAAAGCCCAAATACACAAAGCAGTGGCTTCAGCAGGTATTTGCAGATGAAAAGAAAAAAGAATTTTGTCTGCTTTGAGGCTAGCAACCGCCCCGAATATAAAAAATTGGAAGCGCTGTCTGCATCAATGGTGGATAGAGGGTTTTTATGATTGGGAACAGAATTATTTTTCTATCAGGCAATATATGCAGGAAAGTCCGGTTTGGATACCTGATATGTGTATGCCATTCAATATCTGAGTAAAGCCCAAGCGAATTGTCCCTTCTGCCGCAGATTACGGGTGAAAAACAGACAGCATAACAGGATGAAATTGAAGCAACGAGGAGGAAATGAGATGAATAAAGTTTTAAAGCCGAAAAAACTACCACTGTTTTCTATTGTAAATCTCAACCATTTACGCCGAGAAAATCAGCTGGAAGATGCTGTGTTGACGGACATCTCTGTAGGTTGGAACCAAAATGTTTATCTTCTTTTTGAGCAGACTTCTGGACAGAAAGAGAAAGATTGGATCAAAACACCATCCGTTTATACTGTGGTAGAAATCAAGGTAGATTGGATCGAACAGAAGGCGTTGGAAATCAAACAATTTCCTATGGGGCTTTTGCAATTTCAATTTCATTTTCTGCGGCTTGTAAAAGACAACTTCCTGCTGTTAGGTGCCCGATGTGCTTATAGGGAAAGTGGTCCCGATCATAATGCATGGATTATCAATCGAGATGGAACGGTATTGTCTAGGTTCTGTTTGGGGGATGGCATACAAAACTGTGTGGTCAAATCAGATGGAAGCATCATAACCGGTTATTTTGACGAGGGCGTGTATGGAAATTATGGCTGGGCAGATCTGAGCAGTCCGCAGGGCTATGTACCGCCCATAGGGGAATGTGGGTTGATCGCATGGACGCATGACGGAATCCCCCTTTGGAAAAATAAAATGCATTCCATTGATGACTGTTATGCCATCAGCTTAGATGAGAAAGAAAACCTTTGGTTTTATTATTACAATGCGTTCCATCTTGTGCGAACGGATTTCAAAACGGATGATGTGTTTGATATGCCATTGGAAGGAAGCGAAGCTTTTTCTGTTGCCCCTTCCGGCGAAAAGTTCTTATTCCAAGGTGGATATCCGAAAAACCACAAATTCTACTTCCTTACCCGTCAGGGCAGTCGCCTTGGGCAGAAACAGGAAGCCATTCCGACGTTTCATGAATCGAAGATCTCTGTGGAGTGTTGTAGTCTGTCGGGTAGTCGTATGCTGTTTCAGGGAGCGGATGGTGTTTTGTATGGTGGAGTATTTGAAAGAAGTGAAGAATAAGTATGTCCAAAATACAACACATCTGGATACAGAGGACAACGATAAAATCAAATTACTCGCTTGTCCCCATCATCTATACGGATTTGCAATTTCAAGAAGCAAAAGCGAGAGGCGTTTGCTCAACTGGAATCACAGATGGATTGGAGCATTGTGGAAAACTTTTCGTTTTCTGCACCCGTAGTGAAACAGAAATACCTTCTTGAGGATGGTGCGATTTCTGTATCTTTTTGGGATGGCTGACAAAGAATTTTTCTGAGGGGGGATTTTATGGAACAGCAAAAAGAACTGCATGGCTTTTTTTCGGAATTTGGGAAAGGAGACAGTATTCTGATTTCTCCTCGCCTTTATGCCGACAGAAAAGAAAAGATTTGTATAACATTTTTACCACTCAAACGTACAGAATGTCACTTGAAATGGGAAGATTGGCACTGTTACCGTTCTGTACTGCGGATTGATTGGGAAGATTATCAAAAGCTGTTTTCTATTTATTTTGATCGGGTGTTCCCATTAAAAAATCCTGTTTCTGGTGCAATACAGGAGGCGTTTGATCCTTGTTTTGATAACTGGATTGGAAAAGCGGAATTGGAGCAATGGATCAGAGATATCAAAGAGGATTTGCCACAGAAAAATCAAAAGGAACAGGAATTGCTAGAGCAGGTGATAGGCTGGGTAACATGTGCTTTGGAGCATACAGATGTGATTGTGGTGGAAGGCAATCTATGAACATATAAAATCGAAATAAAATCTTAAATATTATGATAAAACAAGGAAGATGCGCATGGGCAAAGAATTGGAATGATATAAGGCATTCATGGATGGGCTTGTGGGGAGGTTTATCCAAATGACATATTTGAAATC
Source organism: Anaerotignum sp. (assembly GCA_020024265.1). Taxonomy (GTDB): domain Bacteria; phylum Bacillota; class Clostridia; order Lachnospirales; family Anaerotignaceae; genus Anaerotignum. The sequence continues at coordinate 21,852 of JAHHTW010000003.1, forward strand.
CTGCATTATGATTTCATCAGCAGATGTGAGGAATAGGTGGTTGCAATAAAATTGTGTGATTTGAATGTAATATGTAATCTGTTTGATGGAACAGCCAAATTGGAGGGAGAGCATATGTATATTAAAAAATACTGGGGCAACGATATTGGTGGGACAGATGACAGCTTGAATCTTGTGGCATTTTTGGAAGATCAGCAAAAAGAGGAAATCTCTCTTGGTGAAATTTTTTCAAAAATTGGTCTGGACAAGCAAAATTGGGATTTCCATCAAACGGTTGAATATCTGGAGTTCACCCATTCCAATGGTGTAGAAATAGATTTTCATTTTGCCATTGATGTGATCACTGACCTAGCGGCGATTTTGCTGGAATGCAGTGTCAACGGCAGTGTCAATCTTCATGATCTGGACGAGTATGCAATGCCTGACCGCAGAATCCGCATCACTGCTGCGGCAGAGGAGCATGATGCTATGAATCAGGCTTTGGCTGATTTTTTCAAAGATCCTCTCAGCTATGATTTACACGAACTTGTGGACGATGAAGATATGCTGGAAATGGCAGAGCATATAGAAGCGCTGCGCAAGGAACTTTATGAGTCTGCTGGAAGAAATCGAAACTATCATGTAAAAGCAAAGGAAATGAAACAGTTACTTGCGAATTGGGAAGGAGCAGAAGGGTGTCTTGTTTCCAATCGTATCATGATTGAGGGCTCTAAAGTGGGTTTCTGCTATCGGGAAAACCCAGATAATAACCATGACAGCGGTTGGCGTTTTACGGCTGGTGATGAAAGTGATGCCTATATGGATGATCCGAATAACGCTGGGATTTATGCCCTCAATACAGTATGCAACTATGATCCCGATATCATTCCACTGCTCACGGCGCCTTACAATTCTGATTTCAAGAGAGATGAAAATGGAGTATTTCAGCAAATAACGGATTGGGAACCCATACAGACAGAGGAGGAAGAACAGATGGAATTATTGCAACAGTGCCAGAAATGGCATGAAGATGCGCAATATCAAAAAATCATAGATGCTTTGGAGGCAATTTTGGAGGAAGAACGCACGCCGGAAATGGATGGTGAATTGGCTCGTGCCTACAACAATCTGGCAGATCCTTATGAGCCAGGAGGCACAGATATGCTCAGGCATGCCATTTCCTTGCTAAAACGCCATGAGGAATATTTTGCAGAAGATCATAATTGGAACTTCCGTATGGGATATGCCTATTATTATCTGGATCAAGAGGGAAAGGCACTGACATACTTTCGGAAGGCTTTGGAGGTATGTCCCAATGATGAGGATACCGAAGAATTCATTGATTGGTGCCAAAAGCGCATCACACTTCCGCAATTTGATGAATGTTTTCGAGAGAGAACAGAAGCGGCATGGAAGGACTTTGCAAAGCGGGAAGCCCAGCTGCGCCAAATCATGGATGAAGATGAAAAACAGGAACGTGGTGAAGCGCTCATTGCCAAGTGTGAGGAGATTTTACATATTGCTTTTGCGGATATCTCCTTTGAAATGGGCTATAACGGCGAAAAATATGAGTTGATCCTGACACCAGAAGGCAACAAAGTACAGCTTTTTGAACTGGTCTATTTCCAGAAACACGCACCAAAAGACATATTGGAGCATTGGAATATTCTGGTGGGACGTCAGAGAGTGGAAAACATTGGTCTGCGTGCAGGTGCATGGGATATTTCCGGCGATGATGTGCAGATTTGGTTGGAGGAGATTGGCGAAAATCGTTTCGCATTGGAAACCTATTGCGAAAAACTGCTTCCGATGCTTGCAAAAGAAGAAAACCGTGTATGGTGGATGCTGACTACACTGACAGATCAGGTGATGGGCGAAATTCCGCATATGCGATATATAGATGCATTTGATGTATTGGCAGAACCAAAGGCAGAGCCTGCCGCACTGCTTTCCAATTTGCCGGATATACTGAAAGAAAAAGGCTTAGACCTTTCCACAGATCCGGAAGGTTATCTGGAAACCTATGTTGGCTACCGTATGGAACCGAATGAAGATCCAAAGGCGGATTGGCGACTGGATACCATTGTTGGCTCCACCTGCTGTGCGGCGCTCATCAACAGCTATCTGAACAATGACAACGACGATATGGACGATTTTCACGCTGATGGAGTGGTGGCAGGCTTTTTCTGCTATCCGCTGGATACACTGCGTGAGGATGAAGATGGTCAGCAGATTTTTGACTTTCGGGACAGGCTGGAAGAAGCCTTGATGGAAGGGGATGGACAAGATGTCCTCACACTCATTGGTGGCGCTACCGGCATTTATTGTGGCTATGTAGACTTTATCGCATGGGACATCCGCTCAGCCCTGCAAATGGCAAAAGAATTTTTTGCCGATACGGATATTCCTTGGGCTAGTTTCCATACATTCCGCAGAGAGGCATCTACAGTATATCTGAAAAATACGGATGATGAGCCAGATACCACAAAAAAGGTATATGAACTGGACGAAACATTGACGGGAATGGATGATACTCCCTATACACCGGAAAATGCAGAAGTATTTTATCAGCAGTTAGAGCAGTGGAATGATGCCGGTGAATTTACCCGTTGTGTGCAGGCTATGAATATCATCCCAGAGGAATGGTGGGATTACCGTCTGTCTTATGCTTTGGCAAGGGCTTTGGAAAACTACGCAATCATTGGTGACCATGAAGGAGGTACGCCCCGTTACAAGGGCGATCAGGCGCTCCTGCGTGCTGTGGATGTATTGGAATCCGTTCAAGAAGAAGGACAGCATAAGGCAGAATGGAATATGCGTATGGCATATGCATATCAGTATCTTTATGGGCAGGAGGAGAAAGCAATTTTGTATGCAAAACGCTGGATGGAATTAGATCCCGATGATCAGGATGCGCCTTTGGTGATACAGGAATGCGAGCGGGAAATCAGAAAACAAAAGCGCAGGGCAAATGGCAAAAAGAAATTTGTACCAGGCGAAACTCCTTTTGAAGGCTTCGATTTTGCAGATTTCTGGGATGATAACGCATATGCATGGAAAGCATATATCAGCCAATCGCCTAGTGATGCACTGATTGCAAGTGTGGAGGAGGAATTGGGCTATAAATTGCCTGCATCCTATATCTACCTGATGAAACAACATAATGGCGGTATGCCCGTCAATACCTGTTTCCCTACAGAGGAACCTACCAGCTGGGCAGAGGATCATGTGGCAATTACTGGTATTTATGGCATTGGACGGGAAAAGAGCAATTCTCTTTGTGGCGAACTTGGCAGTCAGTTCATGATTGATGAGTGGGAATATCCTGCCATTGGTGTGGCAATCTGCGATTGTCCAAGTGCAGGACATGATATGATCTTCTTGGATTATCGTGCCTGTGGTACGCAGGGAGAGCCTGCCGTGGTCCATGTAGATCAGGAGTGCGACTATCGGATTACCCATCTGGCAGATAGTTTTGAGGAATTTATTCGTGGGCTTGTGCATGAGTCTGTATTTGACATGGATGATGAAGAGTGCGATGATGGTTCTGATGATGAGGAAGGAGCGGATAGGCACAAGGGAATGTTTGGAGGGTTTGTTCTCCTTTCAAAGGGGGAATGGGATAAGGAGCAGTTCGTCCAAGACATGAAGGAAAAGTGGGGCATCGTTGTTGAGGAGGATGCAGAGGACAAGAGCGAAGATGCGGTGGTATTTGATGTGGGTGATATGATTGCCGCTGTCAGTCTGATGTCTTATCCAATCCCGAATGGTGAAGCTGAAGTGAATGCGGAAAACAACTATATGTGGGATGATGCAGTAGAAGTGGCAAAAGAACACAGTGCCCATATCATGGTAGCGGTTTTGGGGAGCGAGGAAGATGTTCTGGAAAAAGGCAAGCTCTACACCAAGCTGGTGTCAGCCTGCTGCCGTCAGACATATGCTACTGGCGTCTATACCAGCGGTGTCGTGTTTGAACCACGATTCTATGAAGGCTTTGCCGATATGATGCACGATGATGAACTTCCTATCTTCAACTGGATTTGGTTTGGTTTGTACCATGATGAAAATGGTATGAATGCTTATACCTATGGTATGGATGTATTCGGCAAGGATGAGATGGAAGTATTGGGTACCAATGCGAAAGCGGAAGATTTACGGGACTTTCTTGCAAGCCTTGTGTCTTATGTGCTGGAGAACGATGTGGAACTTCATGATGGGGAGAGCATCGGCTGTACAGCGGATGATAAGCACACCATCACCCGCAGCCCCGGGATAAGTCTGCCAAAGGAGCAGATGACATTGAAGATTTCTTGGAAGACCTTGAATGACGATCCGGACGATGAAGAAGCAAAGAATGAGGAACCAAGTGAACCTGAGGTCTACACCAATGAGGAGATGGAGGCTGTTGAAAAGCACATCCAGCAGTATTTTGGAACGTTCGAGAAGGTGTTCCATGAATGCTCCTCGCCGGACATCCATGTGGATATCTGCATGGTGCCACCCTCTGAGGAGCGGGATTACTACACTCTGGTAACGATGGGCATGGGTGCCCATCGGATGCATGTGCCACAGGAGCTGGCAGAATACAAACTGGAACGGGCGGAACTTGCCATCGCCTTGCCTGCAAATTGGAAGCTGAAGTACGAGAATCTCAAAAACGAGCAGTGGTACTGGCCGATTCGTCTGCTGAAAGTGCTTGCCCGCTTTCCTATAGCATGTGATGCATGGCTGGGTTGGGGCCATACCGTGGATAATCGAGAGCGATTTGCCGAAAACACGCAGATGTGTTCCTCCATACTGATAGGGCCGCAAAACACAAAAGATGGAAGCGAAGTCTGCACTCTGCCAAGTGGGGAGAAGGTCAACTTCTATCAGGTGATCCCTCTCTACCGAGAGGAATTGGGATATAAATTGGAGCATGATGCAGATGCTCTGCTGGAAAATATGGAAGGCATCAGCTTTGTGGTACAGCCTGAGCGCCGAAATGCCATCACACAAGGCACATTTTGTAATGAGGATGAAGAGGAGGACTATGTCGTGGAAATGGACGATGCTGCCTATCATCTGGAAACCATTTGTGAGAAAGACCTGCCGGTGGACGCATTGTGTGCCTACAACCATATGGCGATCTACCTGCGCTGGTGTATGGAGCATGACTTGATGAGCGAAAATTTCCTGAAAGAATACAAAGAAGTGATCAAACAGATCCATGCTGATGCTGCCAGCATAGATTTGCGAACCTTCATTCAGGATGAACTGGAAGGGCAGCTTTTCGGGACGCTGTTTAATCAGAAAGGGCAAGCGTTTGCCACATACTATTATGGAGAGAACGACAGTCCATATTTTCCTAGTGACATCGACAATTATGCCATTGGCATCATAGGTCAGGAGCGCAACTACTCTGATGAGATAAAGGATGAGGCATACCTGTTCATTCCCTTTGATGAGAAATACTATCAGGATATGGCAAAGGTTATGGATAGGCGTTTTGTCAATTGGCAGGGGCAGGACTTTGATGCGGATACATTGGAACCTTCAAAACTGGCGCAGGCAATGATGGACTATCTGGACTGTGAATGTACTTACTTTCCTGCCATGAAGGACGATGACCCCATCATGTCGGCATATAGCTATGCAAAGAGGGACGGCGCCCATGAGGGATATATTCCTGTATTGGTGAAAGTAGATGAAATTTTATGGGAGTGCCTTGTGATGAATACGGATGAAGACAGTGACGGTGCAGATGACTCTGCATTTGATCCGGATAAGGTGGCAGAGTACAGAAAACAAATGCTTGCAGCTCCCATCAAAGATGGAAAGGCTGTTTTGGAGGAATGGATTTGTCAGCGCAAAGAAGAAGCGGAAGATGATGAGCTGGACTGGGAGGCAGATGTGCTGGGTTCGTTGGAAAATGGATATGAAAACAACCGTTTTTCCAGCTATTGGGAATATGATACAGATATGACACATCCTCTGATTTTGGCTAAGATACCAGTGAAACATCCTTGGGAAGTTTTTGCATATCTGCCTTTCGGAGGCTGGAATGAATGCCCGAATACGCCGGAATTGATGGCAGTTGCAAAATATTGGTTTGTGCAGTATGGCGCTCTACCAGCTGCCATGACACATGATGTACTGGAATTTGACCTTCCAGCTGCAATTCCAAAAGAAAGAGCGATGGAGGTGGCTGCGGAACAATATGCTTTTTGCCCTGATGTGGTGGATCAAGGACCGAAGGATGCCAAGGTTGGCTCTCTGGCAGATGTACTATGGCAATCCAGTATCTGGTATTTCTGGTGGGATTGATGGGAGGCTGCGTTTATGCATGAATATTTGAAAAAATATATAGAACTTCAAAAGAAATTCAATGAACCCAAAGACAAACCCAATAGCGTTCGTGCGCTCTATGCATTCAAGGAGGAATTAGAGCAGACGGAAGATCCACAAGCAAAAGAAGTTTTGGTGAACGTATACAATCTGTTGGATTATAAAAAGAGTGCTTATGATCTGCTCTGTAACATTGGAGATCCATCCGATCCAAAGATTTTCAAGCGTTTGGCAAGTATGAAAGACTACGCAAAAAGATGGGGCGATGCCTACGCCATCCGCAGACCAAAGACAAAAGAGGAGAAACAGAAAGATCAGGAAAAGCAGGCTCAAATGGGCCTGCCATCCTTCCGATATCATCCGAACCCTTTGGATACGGGAGCCTTTGAACAGTCCAAAGAGGGGGTTGTTTGTGACTGCTGCAAAAAGACCACCTACATTTATTACGAAGCACCATTCTATTCCGTGAAAGACATAGATTATTTGTGTCCGGATTGTATTGCCAGCGGAAAAGCGGCAGAAAAGTTCGATGGCAGCTTTCAGGATGATTACTCTGTGGACGATGGTGTGGAGGATTGCGAAAAACTGGACGAACTCATTCACCGCACGCCAGGCTACTGTGGCTGGCAGCAGGAATATTGGCGTGCCCACTGTGGTGACTACTGTGCCTTTTGGGGCTATGTGGGCGCCGTGGAATTGCAGACATTAGGTGTCATGGATGAAGTGCTGGATGATCCTATGTGGGACAATCAGCAGAGGGAAATGATCCAAGAATCGGTAAATGGCGGACACCTGCAATGCTATTTGTTCCAGTGCCTCCATTGCGGAAAGCACTTGGTCTGGATGGATTTTGATTAAGGAGAAAATGAAATGGATGAAATCAGAAATTTTTTACTTTCACCAGATGAAAATTTGGATACATTTTGGGAAAGTGATGCTTTAATCTGGGTGGATTGGCGTGACTATGATGACTCTGTGATTCGGTATTTCAATAAAAAGCTTCCGGATGTGGACAAAATCATATTTACATGCACAAAGATCGAAAAAGAACGAGGTATAGATATTATTTTGGAAAAGGACGGTATATCCACAACAATACCTTATGCAGAAGATTGTACAGATCGGGATACGACATTGAGAAGCATACAGGAATATGTATTGCCAAAGTATCAAATCCGTTGGTTTATGGGCTCCCTTGGTAGTGATACCCTTGCGTTTTGCATCTATCCCTCTGCACAATGGGAACAGTTGGAGCAGGAATTTGGAAAAGAAAAGGTTGCTTACTGTTTTGCACCCATACAGGCAGACAGCGTAATGTTTGAAATGGATATGGATGAAGTCTTTGCATTGTTGCAGCAAAGAGGAGAAAAATGAATGATGATATGAAAATGCTTTTGGCGCAGAAAAAAATGCAGATCAAGATCAAACAGAAAAGAGCAGAGATACAGCAATATCAAGAATATTTTGCGAAAAATATAGAACAATTTATTCAAAAATACAGGTTTGCGGATGAAACGGAAGTCATAAAAATTGAAAAATTTATTTCGAAACTCAATTTTGTGCAGCCGGGACAACTGGCTGTGCAGGAAAATTGTCCGTATTCTCACAGAAATGTTTATTTATGCTTTTTGTTGGGAGCAGACGCATTATTTCAGATTTATATATTCGGAAAGTATGATGACATCATGCGTGATTATGATGAATGGGAAGTTTTCAGTCCGTACCTGTTACTTGTGGATGAGGATTTTATTCATTATGTTTACATGAACGATGATGGGGCACTTATAGAATCACAGGTAATATAGCTTGTAAATACGCTCCGATTTTCATGTATTGGGACATTCGACGACGTGTCAAATCTCAATGTGAGAAGGTTATTCAATAAATTTGGGAAAAATTTTGATTGATATATGATTCCATTTACAAAGTCAAAGGAATTTTTTGTCAATGAACGAAAAAAGAAATTGGTAAGGGAAATTTCTTATACGACAAAAAAATTGGGCTGTAACAAAATGTACATCCAAGGACGATAGGAAAGGGGCTATTGTGATGAGCTATGATTTGATGGTATTTGAAAAGACAAAAGCGCCTGCTACACAAAAAGAATTTATGGCATGGTATGAAAAACAAACGGAATGGAGTGAGGAACACGATTACCAAACGATCAGCGTTTCCTCTCCTGCTTTGCAAAATTGGTTTATGGAAATGATAGAAAGATTTCCTCCCATGAATGGAGCATATGCGCCAAATTTAGAGCTTCTGGACGAAGCTGTGGCTGAAGATTTAGAGCGCCATTTGGTGGATTACAGCATTGGTCATGATATAATTTATGCTGCGTTCTCATGGTCGCTTGCAGAGGAAGCGTATGAACAGATGCGTAGTTTAGCCAAAAAGCATCAGGTTGGCTTTTTTGATGTCAGTGCAGATGAGGGCGATATTATCCTGCCGGATGGAACGAAGATAAAATGATATTGTTCATGAAAAATACGGTGAGTACGGGTGGCACAGGCAGATGGAATCTGAGAACAAGGACATAAACAGTGCCTCCCACCATACAAAGAAGCATATGAGATGCTCCATTTTAGGAGAAAATGATAAAAGAGGGATTGACAGCATTGCAAAAACAAAATTTTTGGATACTGACTGAGGAAGTTGCAGCAAAGTGAAATCTGCCGACCAAGTCAGTGCAAAAGGGATTGGAAACATTGTGTTCTTGTTTCGATCAGGTAAAGAATGACACCGCTTTGCTGTATGAAATGATATAGTACGATAAAATATAAAAATTTGTGAGGAATTTATGATTGAAATAAAAGGAAAATATAATGAAGCAAAAATATTTACGGATGTTGTGGATAGTGCTTCCATTGCCCAAGTACAAGAATTGTGCAATCAGGAATTTACAACCGGCAGCCGTATCCGTCTGATGCCGGATATTCATGCAGGGGCAGGCTGTACCATTGGTACAACCATGACCATTCGAGATAAGGTTGTACCAAATCTGGTAGGGGTAGATATAGGTTGCGGTATGGAAACTGCTCGTATTCGTGAATCCCGTATAGAACTGCAAAAATTAGATAAATTGATTTATCAGAAAATACCCTCTGGATTTGCCATCCGTGAGAAGGCACATAAATATCTGAACGAAATGGATTTGTCAGAATTATACTGTGCAAACCATATTGATATTCCTCGTGCGGAGAAAAGCATTGGCACTTTGGGCGGTGGAAACCATTTCATTGAGGTTGATCAAGATAACGAGGGAAATCTTTATGTGGTTGTACATTCCGGCAGCAGGCATTTGGGCGTGGAAGTCGCAAAGTATTATCAGGAGGAAGGCTACAAAGTATTGAACCACACCGATGACGCTTCTTTGGAACAGCTGGTTGCGCAAATGAAAGCAGAAGGTCGTGAGAAAGAAATTCAAAAAGAAATCAAGCGTGTAAAGAATCTGAAACAAACCAATATTCCAAGACCGCTTGCTTATGTTAGCGGAGCATTGTTTGAGCAGTATATCCATGATATGAAGATTGTTCAGCATTTTGCCATGCGCAATCGTCAGGCGATGATGGATGAGATTGTTAAGGGAATGAAGCTCCATGTGGAAGAACAGTTTACCACCATTCACAATTACATCGACACAGAGCAAATGATATTGCGAAAAGGGGCAGTATCCGCAAAAGCGGGAGAACAGATTCTCATTCCCATCAATATGCGGGATGGCAGTCTGATTTGTATTGGGAAAGGAAATGAAGACTGGAATCATTCCGCACCCCATGGTGCTGGACGGCTCATGAGCAGAGGAGAGGCAAAACAGTCCTTTACGGTTTCTGAGTTTCGGAAACAAATGTCAGAAGTTTATACCACTTCTGTCAATAAGGCAACTTTAGATGAGTGTCCTATGGCTTATAAAAATATGCAGGATATTGTGGATAACATTGGACCTACGGCTGAAGTGGTGAAAATCATTCGACCGATTTACAATTTCAAAGCAGGAGTGGAAGATTGACAGAGCGGATGCGCAATGAGCAAAGATAGAATTGTTCTAACAGATGAGTAGAACCACGTTACTTTCAATTAGCATGGCTTTTGTAAGTGGATAAAACATCTGCTGGTTGTACTTACAGATATTTCTTATGAAGATGCATCTACGTTGGTGGATCGTTCTTCTATTGTGGCACCCATAGAGGATCTCATTGGTGCGGGGCTGCTCAGCCATGAAAAAACTTATTACTGGGCAATGCTTCTTTACTATGGGAACGAGTATTGGAACAAAGGATTCCTGCACAGCCAGAACATTGGTATGCTTATACTGCTTTGGAAAAGAAGATGATGAAAAAATATGGCTGAAAGGAGTCGTTTGAATGAGAATCAGGGGTGTGTTTTATGCCAGATCAGCAAATGAATGAACTGCTTGATAAATTGCGTCAAATCCATTATGAAACCATAGACATAGATAAATTTTTAGATCAAAGAGAATGTGAAACTTTTGACAGTTCGTGGATAAGAGTGTACCAAGCCATAGAACAGCTCAAAAAAGGAAAAGCAATGGAAGATACTAGAGAAATCGAGAAAAAAGCATATATTACAGTCTACGAAAAAACAGAGTGTGATGACTTAGCAGGATATATTGCCGATGACTTCGGATTGATCGCAGAGAGTAAAATGCTCAACTACTTCGATGAATGGCTAGAAAAGCTGATTTCCTGTTATGAAAAAGGAATGATACCATGTGGAAAGCTCTAAAAGGACAGCGCGCAGTATGTGAGTTGTGATCAATTTTTTGACTTGGAAAAACTTCATTTTCCAAATATGAAATAATGGAACGGTTTGCTTTTATAGGTACAGAGGCTGGCTTTCTCTCTGCCTTTTTTTGAATTGTGTTCCATTTTTGATGTATACCTGTTTTTCAGGCTATCATATAGGTGTTGATCTGTGAAAAGAGGGGGTAGCATGAGCGAAAAAACATATATCGCCATCGACTTAAAATCGTATTATGCCTCAGTAGAGTGTATGGCACGTGGTCTTGATCCATTGAGAACAAATCTTGTTGTGGCAGATGCTGCCAGAACAGACAAAACCATTTGTCTTGCAGTATCGCCTTCTTTGAAAGCAATGGGGATCAAAGGCAGACCAAGGCTTTTTGAAGTAGTGCAGAAAGTGAAAGACAGCAACTATGAACGAAAAATCCGTCTGCAAAGCAGAGAATTCACAGGTTCTTCTTACGATGTGGATGTATTAAGGAAAAATCCTGATTTCGCAGTTGACTATATCATAGCTCCTCCAAGAATGGGTTATTATATCAAGCAAAGTGCCTATATATATGATATTTATACGCAGTTTGTTTCTCCGCAAGACATTCATGTTTATTCAATTGACGAGGTGTTTATAGATGCGACGCCTTATTTGAAAAACACAGAACTGACAGCCAGAGAATTTTCCATGAAAATCATTCAGCAGGTATTCAAGAAAACCGGCATTACAGCTACAGTCGGTATTGGTACCAATCTGTATTTGGCGAAAGTTGCGATGGATATTGGAGCCAAACACATACAGCCAGACAAAAACGGAGTGCGTATTGCACAGCTGGATGAAATGTCATATCGCAGACGATTGTGGGAACACAGACCACTTACAGACTTTTGGAGAGTCGGACGGGGGTATGCCAAAAAGCTGGAGGAAATTGGTCTGTTTACCATGGGGGATATTGCAAGATGCTCCCTTGGAAAAGAAACAGATTTTCATAATGAGGAGTTATTGTACAAACTTTTTGGCATCAATGCGGAACTGCTGATTGACCATGCCTGGGGTTGGGAGCCATGTACCATTGCGGATATTAAGGCATATCATCCGGAAAATCACAGTATGGGTTCCGGACAGGTGCTGCATAGTCCGTATCCAAATGAAAAAGCAAAAATCGTACTTTTGGAAATGGCTGACCAGCTTTCTTTGGATCTGTTTGAAAAAGGTCTTGTTGCCGATCATCTGGTTTTGACCATAGGATACGACAGAGAAAATCTAAATAATGCCGAAAAAATACATTCCTATATGGGCAAAATCGAGATAGACCATTATGGCAGAGCAGTTCCACAACATGCACAAGGTAGCATTTCACTTGGCAAGCACACTGCTTCCAGTAAAAAAATCATGGATTCAGCGATGAAGCTTTTTGAAAATATCACAGATGCAAAGCTGCTGATCCGTAAAATCAACATTACAGCAAATCATGTGATCGCAGAAGAAGATGTTTCGCAGAATCATGTTTGTGAACAGTTGAACCTATTTACAGATTATACCAAAAAGAAAAAAGCGGAAGAAAAAGAAGCAGCGGAAACGGAAAAAGAAAAAAAACTTCAGCAGGCAATGCTGTCCATCAAGCATAAATTTGGGAAGAATGCGGTTTTGAAGGGTATCAGCCTAGAAGAAGGAGCAACAGCGAAAGGCAGGAATAGCCAGATTGGAGGGCATCAAGCATGAATGGGAAATATGATGATATCATAAACCTGCCATATCCAACTTCAAAAAAACATCCACGGATGTCAAGAAAAAATCGTGCTGCACAATTTTCTCCTTTTGCAGCGCTGACCGGATACGATGCGGCAATTCGGGAAGCTGCAAGAATTACAGAAAACAGACGCATGTTAAGCGAAGATGCGGCTGATGAATTAAATTATAAAATTTCTTTGTTACAACAGAAGCGAGCAAAATGGAACAGAATAAAGATTACCTATTTCCGAGAAGATGAAACAAAAGACGGAGGTATGTATAGAAAAGAAGAAGGTTATTTCAAAAAAATCAAATCGGATGAGAAAATATTGGAATTGACAAATGGTATTCAAATCAAATTGGATGATATTTTCAAGATCGAGATTGGATGATCAAAAACAGTATAAAAAGATTCAGAAATCCGAAATGGAATCGTGTCTTTGTATATGATAAGCTGTATATAAGAGAAAGAGAACGTTGTGGGAATGAGTGATCTGTTTTGCCATGGACTTGCCCAAAAGAATGGATTCAGAAAAATTGTCGTTGTAACCGCATTTTGAAAGTGGATTGGGGGATATGATGATGAAAAAAGGTTATTTTTTTAGAAAGTGTTCTATATATGTGATTATGATGTCTGCTTTATCTGTTTTTTTTGCTGTTCCTGTTTCTGCAAATTCAGCACAGACGAAATGGAGGGGAACAACCTCTACCGGTATCATTGTGACTGATACCACGTGTCCTGTAATCGTTGAGAATGAAGTCTTGACATTTGATATTCAGGAATTTCCCAAGCAGCATTATAAAGAAATTTCCGAGTATCTTTCTTATAGCGGAAAAGTGACTGCAACGTATACGTTTTATAACCCGGCGGACTATACTGTATCTGCAACTCTGGTATTTCCGTTTGGTACAGTTCCTGATTACGGATATTTGTACGATGCGGATTTGGATACACGGGTTTTGGATGCGGATACAGAAAAATATGATATTACCATTGATGGGAAAACTGTGGAAAAGAAACTTCGCCATACACTGACTGATTTTGGCTCTCAGTTTGAATTGTCAAAAGATATGGCTCTGCTTCATGATGGGTTCATGAATGATGATTTTTATGATCCTGATATGCCTGTCACACAATACACCTATATTCCGGAAGGTGTGGATACAGAAACGTATGATGCAGCAAGTACTGCATTTGTGCTTTCAGCGGATCCAACAAAAACAAAGGTTTTGATGGAAAACCAAAACGGAGGGAAGCTGCTGGATGAAGCCATTGAGCTGCAAGGCTGGGTAGAGAACGGAGAATTTATCGTTCATGTTATCGGAGAGCCGCTCAGTCAGATGCCAGAATGGAAATTTTATGAAAACGGTGCCTGTGAAAAGGAAATTGATGGCAAAATGATTTTGACCAATACAGAAGTTACTACGCTGAAAGACTTCGCTCTGACAGCATACACGGAAAGTTCGGGGGTTATGGAAACAGACTGGTATCAAGCTGTAGTGGAACAGATGAAGTCTTTGGAAGGCGCTAACGGTTCCATTTCAGCAGTGGATTTTCAGTTTGATGTTTCCAATCGCCTCATGCGATGGTATGAATATGACATCACATTGGAGGCTGGAGAGCGTATCGTAAATACCGTATCAGCTCCAATCTATCCATCTTTTGATATGAACTACGATCCAACCATTTACCAATATACATATCTGCTTTCCCCTGCAAAAAGTTGGAAAAATTTTGGCTCACTGGATATTATGGTAAATACACCATACTATATGATAGAAAGCGGTTCGGAAGGCTTTGCACACAAAGATAATGGATATGCCTGCCATTTGACAGGGCTGCCTGAAGGAGAGCTGACATTCACACTCTGTTCAGAATCAGAACCCAAAGCGCCTGCTTTCTATAACAGTGAGCTTTCAATGCCAGAGATTGTTTTCGGCATTGATATTTTGGTGATAGCTGTCATACTGTTGCGAAGAAAGAAAACATGAAGTTTGAAATTCTAGTTTTCGTTTTAGACAATGACGATCAGAAAGAGAGCATAGAATTTTTGACAACATCCGTTCCCTGTGACAATCTAAATTGATTTTTGATGCTTGTATGAAACAGGCGATTTCAAAGATAAAAAGCGTTTTTGCATGGATGTCTATCAGATATGAAGCAAAAGCGCTTTTTATTTGAAATTATTGTAATGAAGAAGTTATCAATGGGCAGCTCAAGAAACTTGTGCATGGAAGTGTAGAGGAAACACTTAATGAGCTATTGAAAACTGAGACGGAAAAGCATCTGGCACGAGTGTAATCAACCGAGTTAAGGCTGCGACAAGTGGTTTTTATAAATGCAATCTTACCAACCAACACTTCTGTGGACAACACCTACAAACTGCATAAATTTAAGGGGATCGCCATTGAGATTCCTATCATTGAGCAGTATCGCTGCCAAGAGAACAACGTGGAAGATAGTTTCATTGATATGTACGGGAGTATTTGTCCGGGGTGTGGAGGATATTCTAGAAGTTCTATGGGGGAGCAAAGTGTATCAGTGAGCTGAACAAAAAAGTATATGTCCACATCGAAGATTGGTGAAACCGTCTTCTATAAGGTAGAGGTATCCGTATGTCTATTTGGATGGAATTTAACTGTGCCTCATCCGTGTAGCAAGCAGTTTCCTGGACAACAATCCTCCCCTTGTGCTGGGCTGTTCTCGGCTGCGCAACATGGCTAGTACCCAATGAGCAAGCAAGAAATACATGAATATGAAGGAGCAGCAGGATGTCCTTGAGGATGCCTCCGTTGTGGGCTAGATTTATTCGTCTCAGAGGTAGTAGCAAACCAATTTGCGAAAATTCCTTGACACTATCTTATATTTTCACCTTGTTCAAAGTAATATCGGATTGTATCAAATTGATTGGCTAGAGGAATACTTTGTGGATAATCTAATAGATTTGCAAACAGGAAAAGTTGCTTCTGTACCATGTTCACAATGTTTCTGCATTTCTTTATGTGTATAATTGTTTTTTTGAAAGTATGAAATTCCGTAGGACAGAAAATTCACATTTGAACCGCAAGTTGCAAAGAAACGCAAAAAAGACATTTCAGATATTGAAGAAGATTATTTCTATGTATGCCAAAGGTATGACAACAAGGCAGATTTCAGAAACAATCGAAGATATTTATGGCTTTGAAGCATCAGAAGGTTTTATATCAGATGTTACAGATAAGATTCCCCCACAGATTGAAGACTGGCAGAATCGTCCTTTAGATGAAGTTTATACAATCCTGTATATTGATGCGATGCACTATTTCGTCCGTAATAATGGAGTGATCCGGAAACTTGCTGCGTATGTGATTCTTGAGATTCATGCGGAAGGTAAGAAAGAAGTGCTTACCATCAGTATTGGAGAAAATGAAAGTTCAAAATATTGGCTCTCTGTTTGAAACGAATGAAAGAATCGTGGTGTAAAAGACATCCTGATGATCTGTGCAGATGGACTTACTGGTATCAAAGCAGCGATTGCTGCAGCATTTCCTAAAACAGAATATCAAAGATGTAGCGTTCATCAAGTGAGAAATACCTTGAAGTATGTTCCGGATAAAGACAGAAAAGTATTTGCCACAGATTTGAAAATGATATATCAAGCGGCTGATGAAAAGAAAGCTCTGGCAGCTTTAGACAGAGTGACAGAAAAATGGACGCCGAAATATCCGAATTCCATGAAGTGCTGGAAGGATAGCTGGGATGCCATTTCTCTGATCTTCAAGTTTTCAGCAACCGTTAGAAAGGTTATTGATACAACAAATGCCATGGAATCACTGAATGCCACCTTGAATCGTCAGAGGAGCGTATTTCCAAGCGATACAGCCCTTTTGAAAGCGCTATATTTAGCAACCTTTGAAGCTAGGAAAAATGGATAACAACAATCCGAAACTGGGCACAGGTCTATGGGAAACTGAGTATCATGTATGAAGGACGCTTACCAGAATAATAAAACAGGTCAGAAAGACGGGCGGATTTTCTGCCCGCTCTTGACATGCAATTTTGTAACTGGTATAACTGGTATATATAAAACAAAGGCGAAAAGCAGATTTTACTCAAACCTTTCGCCTAACAGTATCATAGAAGATCTTATTTATAGACTTTTCTTCATAGTATCTTCAATGCCGTATATATACTGCTGTACAGAGGGGTTAAAATTTTTCCCAGTACTGCTTGATGGTGCCATCTTCTGTTGCATCCATATATGCATCTGCAATTTCAAAAATTTCTTCCTCATCCTTGATTTTGAAGCTCATTTGTTTACCATCTGTCAGAATATCTTTGCTTTTTCCGGTATTCTTTTTTACCCAATCCAAAAATTCTTTTTCCCATTTGGCAGCAAGTGCTTCTGCGCCTTCGTAGCACATCAGTTCATCTTTGACATTTTCAATCAATTCCTGTATTGGTAATTTCATGTTTTTTTCCTTTCATTCCTGAGGGTAGGGCAGTCCAAAATGCGCATACCCGTGCTTTGTGACAATACGACCACGTGGGGTACGCTGGATATAGCCCAGCTGTAAAAGGTATGGCTCGTATACATCTTCTATGGTTTCCGGTTCTTCATTGATGGATGCAGCCAGTGTATCCAGTCCTACCGGTTTGCCACTGAATTTTTCGATCATTGCCATCAGCATTTTGCGATCAATATAATCCAGACCCATTTTATCCACATCCAATAAATCCAATGCAAACCGTGCAACTTCTCCTGTGATTTTGCCTTCATACTTCACCTGTGCAAAATCTCGCACACGTTTCAAAAGACGATTGGCAATACGAGGCGTACCACGAGAACGTCTTGCAATTTGTTCTGCGCCTTCTTCATCTAAGTCCACCTGCAATACCTTTGCAGAGCGTAGAAGAATGGTTTTGAGACTATCCATTTGGTATGGCTCCAAGCGTTGTACCACACCAAAACGGTCACGCAAGGGTGCAGTCAAAAGCCCAATCCGTGTAGTAGCGCCAATGAGCGTAAATTTGGGCAAATCCAGACGTACTGCTCTCGCACCAGGACCTTTCCCAATCATAATATCAATAACAAAATCCTCCATTGCTGGATATAAAATTTCTTCTATGGTGCGGTTTAGGCGATGGATTTCATCTACAAATAAAATATCACCTTCATTCAGGCTGTTGAGTACTGCTGCCATATCTCCGGGGCGCTCAATGGCTGGACCGGAAGTGGTCTTGATGTGGACATGCATCTCATTGGCAATGATATTGGAAAGAGTTGTTTTGCCCAGCCCTGGAGGACCATATAGCAGTACATGATCCAAGGGTTCATGCCGTTGCTTTGCAGCAGCAATGAAGATTTGCAGGTTTTCTTTGATGTGGTCTTGTCCAATATAGCTGTCCAGTCGTTGAGGACGCAGCTTTGGCTCCAATTCCCGATCATCTTCATGCATACCGGCTGTGAGTATTCTTCTGTTTTCCACGTTTTCCACCTATTTCTATATTGTTTTGCAGGAGTTAGAGAGCAACCATTTTTTTCAGTGCTGCCTTCAATATTTCTTCTGTTGTCATATCTTCTGTAGCAATGCCGTTCAGTGCTTTTGCTGCTTCGCTGCGGCTGTAGCCCAAAGCGGTCAAAGCATCAATGGCTTCCAGTACCGTATTGTTTTCTGTTGATGGCACAAAGTCCATATTCACGGCAATCGCATCTTCGGTTTTGACTTTGTCCTTTAATTCCAGTATAACACGTTGGGCTGTTTTTTTGCCGATTCCGGGTGCTTTGCAAAGTGCATGGACATCCTCGGAAAGGATTGCAACAATCAGTTCTTGTGGTGTCAGATTTGTTAAAAATCCAAGTGCAGCTTTGGGACCAACACCACTGACAGAAAGCAAGCACTGGAAGATATGCAGTTCGTCAGCTGTGGAGAAGCCATAGAGTGAAATCCCATCCTCTTTGACATTCATAAAGGTATAGAGTTTGACCATCTCTCCAATATCGGGCAATGAACGCATGGTTGTTTCTGAAACAAAAATTTGATAGCCCAAAGAAGCGGCTTCTACAATGACAGATCCATCTGCACGCTGCTCCAGACTGCCTTTGATATATGCAATCATTCGCTTTCCTCCTAAAGACAATCGGAAAATAGAGCAAGCTGGTTGTATACTCTGTTTTCGGATGTGCCAAGTATATTCTTTTTTTATTATAAAGGAGTAGCAGCAAAAGAGCAAGTACTGTAAGAAAATATGTTCGTATTCTTAGGAATAATCCAATGGATTCCTATGGGGAGCGTGGATGCTTTTGCACATATAGCATATTTATGGATAATAAAATCCTGCGCATGATTTCGCAGGATTTTATACATGAGTTTTTATTTTTTTGCTTCGTTTTCACAATATAGGCAACGATAGACACCTTTCTCTCTGTCAGAAAGTTTGAAAATATGGTCGATTTCCTGCTCTACTGTGGTAATGCAGCGAGGATTTTTACAAAAGATAACATTTGTAATCTGTTCTGGAAGCTCAGGATGGAATTTCTTGATCTGTTTGCCATCCTGAATAATGCTAATTGTGATATTTGGGTCAATATAGCCCAAAACACCCAAATCCATATCCAGATTGCTATCAATTTTGATCATATCTTTTTTGCCCATTTTTTGACTGCTGACATGACGCAAAATAGCAACAGAACAATCCAATGTGTCCAAATGCAGAAAGTGGTATAAATCCATGCTCTTACCGGCTTGGATATGGTCAATGACAATGCCGTTTTGTATTGCGTCGATATGCATCATACTTCCACCCCCAATAGCTTCAAAATCAATGCCATACGGATATACTTGCCGTTTTGTGCTTGTTTGAAGTAGCAGGCACGGCTGTCTGTATCTACATTGGTCGCAATCTCATTGACACGAGGAAGGGGATGCAGAATACACATATCGGATTTTGCATTTTTCAGCTTATCTAGTGTGAGAATATAGCTGTCTTTCAAACGAATATAGTCAGCTTCATTGAAGAAGCGTTCTTTTTGCACACGTGTCATATACAAAATATCGAGTTTCGGCATAACGGCTTCCAAATCCTGTGTTTCCTCATAAGACATATTCTGTTTCTCAAGTACATCCTGAATGATGTAAGAGGGCAGACGAAGCTCTTCTGGAGAAATCAGCACAAAATGAATACCTGTATAACGAGAAAGCGCATGGATCAAAGAGTGTACCGTACGCCCAAATTTTAAGTCACCACAAAGACCGATACACAAATGATCAAAATGCCCTTTTTCTCTGTGTATGGTCAAAAGGTCTGTTAAAGTTTGTGTCGGGTGATTATGTCCGCCATCTCCGGCATTGATGATGGGAACAGGGGCATGCATAGATGCTACCATAGGCGCACCTTCTTTGGGATGACGCATTGCAATGATATCAGCATAGCAGCCTACCACACGTACTGTATCGGATACACTTTCCCCTTTGGAAGCAGAGCTGCTGTTTGCCTCTGAGAAGCCCAATACACTGCCGCCAAGCTCCAACATAGCCGCTTCAAAGCTCAGGCGTGTTCTGGTGGATGGTTCAAAAAAGAGTGTTGCCAGTTTTTTTCTATGGCAGGATTCACAATATTTATCAGGATTTGCGATGATGTCACAAGCAGTCTGTATCAAATCATCAATTTCTTCTACGGTCAGATCCGTAATATCAATCAGACTTCTCATGATCAATCAGTCCTCCAGCTTTCATCACTGGGATTGTTGCGAAATGCAATCAGTCGTGTGATATCAGATTCTTTGATATAGCCTTCTTCTGCTGCAACTTCTGCAACAGCATCAAAGTTGGAAAGGCTGACATTCTTTACATTTGCTTGTGCAAGTCTGTCCAGACCCTTTTGCATGCCATAGGTAAATATGCTAACAATACCCAGTACATCCGCACCTGCTTCACGCAGTACGGTTACAACATCAATGGCACTGCCACCGGTGGAAATCAAATCCTCTACGACAACAACCTTCTGACCTTTTTCCAGTTTGCCTTCAATCTGATTGTGTCTGCCATGATCTTTATGCCCGGAACGTACATAGCCCATAGGAAGACCCATCAAATGCCCGACAATTGCGGCATGAGCAATGCCGGCTGTGCTGGTACCCATCAGTACCTCGCAGTCAGGATATTCTGTTTTGATGGTTTCTGCCAATGCATTTTCTACACGGGTACGAACCTCGGGCGCTGTCAGAATCAAGCGGTTATCGCAATAGATCGGGCTTTTGATGCCGCTTGCCCATGTAAAAGGTTCCTCCGGACGCAGGAATACCGCACCGATGGACAATAAGTCTTTTGCAATCTGTTTTTTCATCATGCTTTTTCGCCTCCTATAAATTCTGAAATACATCTTCTATATGCGGCAACAGGATCTGCTGCCTGTGTGATTGGTCTGCCAACGACAATGTAATCGGAACCAAGCTCTCTCGCTTTTTCGGGTGTAGTAATACGTACCTGATCGCCCTTGTCACCGTCTGCAAAACGCACACCCGGTGTGATGGTAAGAAACGCATTTCCACATACCTCTTTGACCTTTCCGGCTTCTAAGGGGGAGCAAACAACGCCGTCTAAGCCAGCTTTTTTGGTGTTGGATGCATAGTGCATGACAACAGCATCCAGCGGTTTTTCAATCCACAAATCCTGCTGCATTCTTTCCTCACTGGTAGAGGTGAGCTGTGTCACAGCAATCAGAATGGGACGTGTGCCATCAGGACGTGTCAGACCTTCCAGTGCTGCTTCCATCATAGCGATGGTGCCGCCTGCATGTACATTACACATATCTACATCCAGATTGGATAATACAGACATTGCTTTTTTTACGGTATTTGGAATATCGTGAAGCTTTAAGTCCAAGAAAATTTTATGCCCTCTTGCCTTAAGCTCTCTGACGATCTCAGGACCTTCAGCATAAAACAACTCCATACCGATTTTCAAAAAGGGCTTTTCTTCTGTGAATTGGTCTAAGAATGCATACAATTCGTTTTTGCCGTTAAAGTCACAAGCGATGATGACATCTTTGCTCATTTGTGCGCACCTCCTATGATTTCGTTTAAGTCTTTGATTTTATAATGCTCCATAACGCTGGGGAGCTGCTCTATGATCTCTTTGCATATGAAGGGGTTCACAAGATTGGCTGCACCAATCTGTACAGCGGTTGCACCGGCAAGCATCATCTCCAGTACATCCTCTGCGGAGGACACGCCGCCCATACCAATGACGGGAACCTGTACGGCTTCTGCAACCTGATATACCATACGTACCGCAATCGGAAAAATGGCACTGCCAGAGAAACCACCCATTTTATTTGCGATCACAGGGCGTCTTGTTTTCAAATCAATACGCATACCCATCATGGTATTGATGAGGCTGATGCCATCTGCACCGGCTTGTTCACATGCCTTTGCAATGGATACAATATCTGTGACATTGGGGCTTAATTTGATATATACAGGCTTTGTTGTGACTGCCTTTACTGCTCTTGTGACCTCTGCGGCCGCCTGCGGGCTGGTACCAAAGGACATACCGCCGTGATGTACATTTGGACAGCTGACATTGACTTCAATGATGCCAACCTGTTCTTCTTTGTCAATGCGTTCGCAGCAGTAAGCGTATTCTTCTATGGAAAAACCGCTGATATTGGCAATGACAGGTTTATGGAAGCACTGACGCATTTTGGGAAGCTCTGTTGCAATGACCTGATCAATCCCCGGATTTTGCAAACCAACAGAATTAATCATCCCACAGGGACATTCTGCAATACGAGGGGTAGGATTGCCAAAGCGAGGTTCTTTTGTGGTACCCTTAAAGGAAAAAGAGCCCAAGATATCAATGTCATAAATTTCTGCAAATTCATAGCCGTAGCCGAAGGTACCGCTGGCCGGAATGATGGGATTGTCCAGTGTCAAACCACTGAGTGTCACCTTTGTATTTACCACTTGATTTCCTCCTTTTCCAGTACAGGCCCATCCTTACAGATGCGCTTTGTGCCGTATTTTGTTTCACAGCTGCATCCCATGCATGCCCCAAAGCCACATCCCATACGTTCTTCAAAACTCAATTGACCGCTGGTGGTTGTTACATCGGAAAGTGCCTGAAGCATCGGTTCGGGACCGCAGGTATAGAAATAGCTATAATCTGATTGTGTTTTGACAAGATCTGTAACAAAGCCCTTTGTTCCCATAGAGCCATCTGCAGTAGCGACCAATACAGGTATGCCAAGTGCTTCAAATTCTTGTTTGTAAAATACTTCTGCTGCCGTATTGAAGCCCAAAATCACCGTAGGCTGTTTGCCTTCTGCAATCAGATTTTTGGCAAGGCGATACATCGGTGGTACACCCACGCCACCACCAATGAGCAGAGGGGTTTTGCCGCTTTTTTCTGTGTCATAACCATTGCCAAGACCTGTCAAAACATCCAGCTGGTATCCCTGCGAAAGAGTTGCCATATACTGTGTGCCTTTTCCAACGGTTTTATAAAGCAGAGTAAGTGTATGTGCATCATAATCGCATACAGAAATCGGACGACGCAGAAAAAAACCATCCAGACGAATATTGACAAACTGACCGCTGGCGGTAATGGCAGAGGTATCCCCTGCCAAAACCATTTTCCATACGCTGTCAGTCAATGGTTCATTCTTTTCGATTGTAAAGATTGACTGCTTCACCATATACCTCCTTACTTATGCATCAATGGTAGAGATACACAGTGTGGTTTCTTCCAAAACATCCAAAAGAACACGTACCGTATCCAGTGCAGTAAACATGGTTACATTGTTTTCTACAGCACACTGACGGATTTCCCAGCCATCGCTGTTCTGCATGTCGCCAATATCTCTGGTATTGATGACATAGGTTACATAACCATGACGGATGGATTCAATGATTTCATCACTGCCATCGCTGATTTTTGCACGTACTCTGGTACGAATGCCATGCTGTTTCAAGAATTCTGCTGTGCCTTTGGTTGCCTCGATATTGAAGCCCAGTTCATAGAAACGACGAATCAGAGGCAGTGCTTCTTCTTTATCCTTGTCTGCAATGGTTGCAAATACCGTGCCATAGTTCAGAATATTCATACCAGAAGCCTGCAAAGCCTTATACAATGCACGGTTGAGCTTGTTGTCATAACCGATTGCTTCACCTGTGGATTTCATTTCGGGAGAAAGGTATGTGTCCATGCCATGCAGCTTGGAGAAGGAGAATGCGGGAACCTTTACATACCATCTCTTTTTCTCATCGGGGTAAATACCGAAAATACCTTGTTCTTTTAATGTTTTGCCCAAAATTGCAAGTGTTGCAATGTCCGCCAGAGGGTAGCCGGTTGCCTTGGAAAGGAAGGGCACAGTTCTGGAAGAACGAGGGTTCACTTCGATGACATAAACATCATCATTTTTATCTACAATAAACTGAATGTTAAACAGACCACGAATACCGATGCCAAGTCCCAGTTTTTTTGTATAAGACAAAATGGTGCCTTTTGCCTTGGGGGATACGCTGAAGGTAGGGTATACACTGATGGAATCCCCGGAATGGATACCGGTACGTTCTACATGTTCCATGATGCCTGGTATAAATACATCAAAGCCGTCGCACACAGCATCTACTTCCAATTCTTTCCCCTGAATATATTTGTCAACCAGTACAGGCTGGTCTTCATTGATCTCTACAGCAGATTTCAGATAGGTACGCAGTGCTTCTTCATTTGCAACAATCTGCATTGCACGTCCGCCCAAAACATAGCTGGGGCGTACCAGTACAGGATATCCGATTTCTTCGGCAGCCTTTACACCGTCTTCAATATTGGTAACTGCCTGTCCTTTGGGCTGTGGAATTTGCAGCTCTTCCATGATTTTTTCAAAAGAATCTCTGTTTTCTGCCCGTTCGATGGCAGCAACATCTGTACCGATGATGGTGACACCACGTTCCATCAAAGGCTGTGCCAAATTGATTGCAGTTTGACCGCCCAAAGACGCAATAACACCCAGAGGCTTTTCCATTTCTACAATGTTCATAACATCTTCTACCGTCAGAGGTTCGAAATACAGCTTATCGCTTGTGGTATAGTCTGTAGATACGGTTTCGGGATTGTTGTTGATGATGATGGATTCATAGCCGTAAGCCTTAATGGTTGCAACTGCACGTACGGTAGAATAGTCAAATTCAATCCCCTGACCGATACGAATGGGGCCGCTGCCCAGTACAATGATTTTCTTTTTGTCACTGATACGGGATTCGTTGCCTTCTTCATAGGTGGAGTAGAAATAAGGAATATAACCACCACATCCGCTGGTTTCAATCATTTTATAAACGGGGAACATATTTGCTTCTTTTCTCAGGTGATAAATTTCAATTTCCTTCTTGTTCCACAAAGCAGCAATGAATTTGTCAGAGAAGCCCATTTTCTTTGCTGTTTTCAAAATTTCCATGTTACCCACATGTTCTTTCAGTACATTTTCGTAATCCACAATATTTTTGATGGATTCCAAGAAGTATTTTGTAATCTGTGTTGCATCGAAAATATCATCCAGAGATACGCCATTACGAATCAGCTGTGCCACTGCGTAAATACGGTCATCTGGGCTTTTTGCAATATAGCTGAGCAGTTCTTCATTTGGCGTATCATCGAACTTTGCCATATGCAGATGGCATACACCGATTTCTAAAGAGCGTACAGATTTGAGCAAGCATTCTTCAATGGTTTTGCCAATGCCCATAACTTCTCCAGTTGCTTTCATCTGTGTGCCAAGCGTATTGGCGGCAGTTGCGAATTTATCAAAGGGGAAACGAGGCATTTTTGCCACAATATAATCCAGTGCAGGTTCAAAATTTGCATTTGTTTCAGAAATCTGAATTTCATCCAGTGACATACCGATTGCAATTTTTGTGGTAACACGTGCGATGGGGTAACCACTTGCTTTGGATGCCAGTGCGGAGGAACGGGATACACGAGGATTTACTTCAATCAGATAATACTGCGAAGAATTGGGATCCAGTGCAAACTGTACGTTGCAACCACCTTCGATTTTCAGTGCACGGATGATTTTCAGTGCGCTGTCACGCAGCATATGGAAATCTGCATCGCTCAATGTCAAAATAGGTGCTACAACGATGGAGTCGCCGGTATGTACACCAACGGGATCAATATTTTCCATACCACAAATGGTAATCGCATGGTCTGTTGCATCACGCATTACTTCGAATTCGATTTCCTTATAGCCTTTTACGCTTTTTTCTACCAGTACCTGATGTACAGGGGAGAGTTTCAGAGCGTTTTCCATAATTTCTACCAGTTCGGTTTCATTGTTTGCAAAGCCGCCACCAGTACCGCCCAATGTAAATGCAGGACGCAAAACGACAGGATAGCCAATCTGTTTGGCAGCATCCAGTGCTTCTTCTACAGAATAGGTAATCAAAGAGGGGATTACAGGTTCACCGATTTCCTGACAAAGTTCTTTGAACAGCTCACGATCTTCTGCACGTTCGATACTTTCGCAGCTGGTACCCAGAAGCTCTACTTGGCATTCTCTCAAGATTCCTTTCTTTTCCAGCTGCATGGCAAGATTCAGACCAGTCTGCCCGCCAATACCAGGAACGATGGCATCCGGACGTTCATAGCGTAGTATTTTTGCGATATATTCCAGCGTCAAAGGTTCCATATATACTTTATCAGCAACCGTAGTATCTGTCATAATGGTGGCGGGGTTGGAGTTGACCAGTACCACCTCATAACCTTCTTCTTTCAAAGCAAGGCAGGCTTGTGTACCTGCATAGTCAAATTCGGCAGCCTGTCCAATCACAATCGGACCAGATCCAATAATCAAAATTTTCTTCAGATCGGTTCTCTTTGGCATAATGTAATTCCTCCTCTTTTTCATTCAGTCAGTGTTCTATATATAATGTAAGAAAGCAACAGACAGATTGTTTGTCACCTTCATATTATCTTATGATATTTTTATTTTATACGGTTGTTTTCCTGCTGTCTAGAGTGTTTATAAAAAGTTTGTTTGATATAGACCGAAATTTGCCTTCATAGACGATGATGACAGCATTTGGGACATGCCCTCTCTTTATTTTTCTTGCCATACAATATTTCCATGATACATGGTCATTTTGCATTTACCGTAAACTTCCCAGCCGATAAAGGGGGTGCTTTTGCCCATGGAAAGGAATGTTTCGGGATCTATGACATATTTTTCATCCAGATTGTATACAGTCAAATTGGCAGGGCTGCCAACAGCAAGTGGTGTGCCAATGCCAAAGCGTGCGGATGGATTGGTATGCATCAATGCAATGAGTTTTTCCAATGTCAATCTGCCTGTTTTTACCAAATGCGTATAGAGAATGGGGAAAGCGGTTTCTAAACCTACAATGCCCATCATGCTGTGTGCGAGTCCTTTTCCCTTGTCCTCTGCGGTATGTGGTGCATGGTCTGTGGCAATCATCTCTATGGTACCATCCAGTATGCCGTCAATCAGCGCTTGCTGATCCTCTTTGCTGCGCAGGGGAGGGTTCATCTTAAAGCGACCATCTTCCTGTAAATCCATATCGGTCAGTACCAGATAATGCGGCCCTGTTTCACAGGAAACGGGAAGCCCTTCTTTTTTCGCCTGACGAATCAGCGCGACGCCTTCTTTTGTGGAAATATGGCATACATGATATTTGCATCCGGTTTTTCTTACCAATTCCAAATCACGTGCAATCTGTTTCCATTCGCTTTCGGAGCAAATTCCTTTGTGTCCATGAGCAGCACAATAAGCACCATCATGAATGTATCCGCCTTTCAGTAATTCATTGACCTCACAATGTGCCGCAACAATTTTGTCTAATTTTCCGATTTTGTACATGGCTTGAAGCATCATTTCGTCATTTTGCACACCACGTCCATCGTCGGAAAATGCGCAGACATGCGGTGCAAGCGCATCGAAATCGGCAAGCTGCGTACCTCTTTCGCTCTTTGTAATCGCACCGTAGGGCAAGACTTCAATGCAGGCATCTTTTTGTATGATATCCAGCTGAGGCGATAGTGTTTCTGCACAATCCGGAACAGGATCCAGATTTGGCATTGCACAGATTGTGGTATATCCGCCGTGTGCAGCTGCTTGTGTTCCGGTACGGATGGTTTCCTTATAAAAAAATCCCGGTTCTCTCAGATGTGTATGTACATCAATCAAACCGGGAAAGACAAAACATCCTTCCAAATCAAAAACAACACTGCCTTTTTCTGGTACGTTGGAAGAAATATCGGTAATTTTACCATTGTTAATAAATACGTTGGTTTTTACAAATTTGTCCTGCATAAATACGTTTGCATTGGATAAAATGTATTTCAATGTATTCGCTCCTTTCTTCTGTCTGCATGGTTGTTCTATATTTCTTTACAAATTGTCAGTAGTATATCATAAGCTTATATTCATGTCAAGAATTTCTTTTATACAAAAATTTTCGTTGCAGATTGACAGAAAATAAAAAAATGTGATAGACTAACTTTGTTAAAAGAAAAGAAAATGGCTTTCTGTAACTGACGGATTTGTGGTAGACCACAGGGGAGCAGAAAGACCATGTAAAGCAGCGCAGTACAGGTGCCTAGACTTTTGGTTTATATGGTGCGGATGGATTTGCATGAAAGAATGTGTGAAATAGAAGCGGTGGTGTTTCGATGATGAAAAAAATGGGCGAACAACAATCGCTTCTTTATCATTTTATACCTTTTGTGCAGATGCCTGCTTTTGTCGACCGTCTGGGCAGTCCTGTTTTTGATACCAAGCAATAGGACTGTCCTTTTTTGTATGTTTCAAGGAGGTTTTTTCATGAAGAAAATCGGTATTGTAATGGGTAGCGACAGCGATCTGCCCGTATTGGAAAAAGCAATGACTACATTGGACAAATTTGCAGTACCTTATGAAGTACATGTATACTCTGCACACAGAACACCTGTACAAGCAAAGGAATTTGCGCAAAATGCAAGAAAAAATGGCTTTGGCGCAATCATTGCGGCAGCCGGTAAGGCAGCGCATTTGGCAGGTGCAA
Source organism: Anaerotignum sp. (assembly GCA_020024265.1). Classification (GTDB taxonomy): domain Bacteria; phylum Bacillota; class Clostridia; order Lachnospirales; family Anaerotignaceae; genus Anaerotignum. Next base: position 50,678 of record JAHHTW010000003.1, read on the forward strand.
TTGCGGCAAATACAACGCTGCCTGTGATTGGCATTCCTGTAAAATCCTCTACTTTGGATGGACTGGATGCATTGCTTTCTACGGTACAGATGCCAGGCGGTATTCCGGTAGCAACAGTAGCCATTGATGGTGCAGAAAATGCTGCGCTTTTGGCAATTCAAATTTTGGGCGCATCTGATGAAGCGTTGGCACAGAAGCTGGATGCTGCAAGAGCAGAAGCAGCAGAAAAGGTTCTGGAAAAAAATAAAGCAGTAGAAGCAAAATACAACAAATAAAGAAGAAAGACAATCTTTTGGATTGCCTGTGCAATACAATTGGGGTAAGCGAGTATCAATCATACAATAGAGAAGGAAAACCAGCAAAAAAGATTGGAGTGTAAAAGAATGAGCAATATTCATGAGGAATGTGGTGTATTTGGCGTATATGCAAAGGAAAAGACAGCAGTTGCTTCCACAACATATTATGGTCTGTTTGCATTGCAGCACAGAGGACAGCAAAGTTGTGGGATTGTTGTCAATGATGATGGTGTATTTCAGTATCATAAGGACGCCGGACTGGTCAACGATGTCTTTACACCGGAAATTCTCAATAAGCTGGGGGAAGGCAATATGGCAGTGGGTCATGTGCTTTATGGAAAATCCAGCCCTGCTGATCGACTGAATGCACAGCCCATGGTAGTCAACCATATCAAGGGTAAAATGGCACTGTCTCATAATGGTAATTTGGTAAATTCTTGTGAATTGCGTGAGGAATTGGAATTACAGGGCTCTATTTTCCATACAACAAGCGATACAGAGGTTATTTCTTATGTGATTACAAAGGAGAGATTGCAGGCATCTTCGATTGAAGAAGCGGTAAATCGTGCGATGAATCGCATCAAGGGTGCATATTCGATGGTTGTGATGAGTGCATCCAAAATGATTGCGGCAAGAGATCCTCATGGCTTCCATCCGCTGTGCTATGGGATTACAGAAGATGGTACATATATCATTGCATCTGAAACATGTGCGCTAGATACAGTCAGTGCAAAATTTATAAGAGATATTGAACCTGGCGAAATTGTAGTGTTTGATGGTGACGAAATCCGCAGCATTCGTGACCATGTTGGAGAAACCCCCAGACATTTATGTATTTTTGAACACATTTATTTTGCAAGACCAGACTCTATTGTAGATGGTGTGAGCGTACATCGTGCAAGAGTGACAGCAGGTGCTTGTCTGGCGATGTCCCATCCCGTACAGGCGGACGTTGTGATTGGTGTTCCAGACTCCGGTTTGGATGCAGCGATTGGGTATTCCAGACAGTCTGGTATTCCTTATGGCATTGGTTTTATCAAAAATAAATATATTGGACGTACATTCATTGCACCAGGACAGAAAACCAGAGAAGACAAAGTAAGAATCAAACTGAATGTGGTTTCTGAAACAGTAAAGGGCAAACGGGTTGTTTTGGTCGATGACTCCATTGTAAGAGGCACGACATCTGCACGTATTGTAAAGCTTTTGAGAGAAGCAGGTGCAACAGAAGTGCATATGCTTTCTTCGGCACCTCCCTTCCTGCATCCTTGTTACTATGGTACAGACATTGACTCTCGTGAAAATTTGATTGCTGCAAATCATACGATAGAAGAAATCTGTCAGATTATTGATGCGGACAGTGTTGGATATTTGAATTTGGAACATGTTGGAATGCTCATGGGGGTACAGAAGGGCGAGGGCTATTGCAGTGCTTGTTTTGATGGCTGCTATCCGACAGAGGTACCCTCTAAACCATGTAAACATAGATTTGAAAAAAAGTTAAGTGAAAGGGGAAAAACAAAATGAAAAGCCAGAGTGAAAGCTACAAAGCTGCAGGTGTAGACATTACCGCAGGATACCGAGCAGTGGAACTGATGAAGCAGCATATTGCAAGAACAACAACATCTGGTGCAATGTCGGATATTGGTGGCTTCGGCGGTTTGTTTGAAATGGATTTGACAGGCATTGCAAAGCCTGTATTGGTAAGTGGTACAGATGGTGTGGGTACCAAGCTGAAACTTGCTTTTTTGATGGATCAGCATGATACGGTAGGTATTGACTGTGTTGCTATGTGTGTCAATGATATCATTTGCTGTGGTGCAAAGCCGCTGTTCTTTCTGGACTACATCGCAGTAGGCAAAAATTTCCCTGAAAAAATTGCTTCTATCGTATCGGGCGTAGCGGAGGGCTGTGTACAGTCTGGCGCTTCTCTGATTGGCGGGGAAACCGCAGAAATGCCCGGTTTTTATCCCGAAGATGAATATGACCTTGCTGGTTTTGCAGTAGGTGTGGTAGACAAAGATAAAATACTGAATCATAACACCATTCAGCAAGGAGATGTTGTGATTGCACTGCCTTCCAGCGGTGTGCATTCCAATGGTTTCTCTCTGGTACGCCGTGCGTTGGATGTGGAAAATGCAGATATCAAAACACCTCTTTCAGAGCTGGGAGGCAAATCTATTGGTGAAACACTTTTGGCTCCGACGAAAATTTATGTAAAACCTATGCTGGCACTGTTTGAAAAAGTGACTGTCAAAGCGGTTTCTCATATTACAGGTGGCGGCTTCTATGAAAATATTCCCAGAAGCATTCCCAAAGGCTTTGGTGCAAAAATTGAAAAAGATGCATTGCGTATTCCACCTATTTTTGGCATGATTGCAGAAAGAGGCAATATTCCTGAAAGAGATATGTTCAATACATTCAATATGGGTGTTGGTATGAGTGTTGTGGTAGCAAAGGAAGACGCAGATCAAGCATTGGAAATTCTGCATGCAAATGGAGAAGATGCATATATCATGGGTGAAATCATTACTTCTGAGGAAGGTGTGGTCATATGCTAAAAACAAAAATAGCAGTTTTTGTTTCTGGCGGTGGCACAAATTTACAAGCATTGATTGATGCGCAAAAGACAGGTACATTGCATAGCGGTGAGATTGCACTTGTTTTGGCAAGCAATGATCAGGCATACGCACTGAAAAGGGCAGAGCAAAACGATATTCCGTATTCTGTTGTCAAACGCAAGGAGTTTGCAACACAAGAGGAATATGAAGCAAAGCTCAAAGCGGTACTTACAGAAAACCAGATTGATTTGATTGTATTGGCTGGTTTTATGTCTATATTAAGCGAAAACTTTACCGCAGCTTACCCAAAGCGTATCATCAACATCCATCCTTCTCTCATTCCCTCATTTTGTGGCAAGGGCTATTATGGCTTAAAAGTACATGAAGCAGCACTTGCTTATGGTGTAAAGGTGACAGGTGCAACGGTGCATTTTGTCAATGAGATTCCGGATGGCGGCGAAATTTTATTGCAAAAAGCAGTAGCAGTCCACAAGGGAGATACCCCTGAAGTATTGCAGCGCCGTGTGATGGAGGAAGCGGAGTGGGTTTTGCTGCCCGAGGCAACAGAAATGGTTTCCAAAAGCTTGCAGAAAGGATGATTTGCAATGGATATTTATAGAAAAGATGCGATGTCTGCATTGGTAAAGGATAATCCCTATGTAGGCAGAGGGATTGTAATTGGTAAAACAGCAGATGCCAAAAAAGCGGCGATTGCATATTTTATTATGGGGCGCAGCGACAACAGCCGCAACCGTGTATTTATCGAAAAAGGCGAAGAAGTGATCATTGAACCCTTCGATGTGTCTAAGGTGGAAGATCCTTCTTTGATCATTTATTCTCCCATAAAAAAATGGGAAAATCAGCTGATTGTAACAAATGGCGATCAGACAGATACCATTTATGACTATATCAAAGACGGAAAAGGCTTTGAGCAGGCGCTGGAAACAAGAACCTTTGAGCCGGATGCACCAAATTTTACGCCTAGGATCAGTGGCATGCTGACATTTGCCGATCAGGATTTTACATATAAAATGAGTATTCTCAAAAGTGCGGATGCACAGGGAAGCGCTTGCAGCCGCTATACGTTCTCCTATGCTGCAACAGCGGGACTGGGGCATTTCATTCATACTTATGCAGGAGATGGCAATCCGCTGCCGACATTCCAAGGCGAGCCGGAGCGTGTAGATATTCCCAATGACATTGATGCTTTTCTGAACGATATTTGGGAAAACCTGAACGATGAAAATAAGATTTCCATTTATGTAAGAATGATTGACTTGGAAACAGGCGTCGTGGAAAACCGTATGATCAACAAAAACAAATAAGAACGCAAACAGCAGCTGCCCCCAAATATTGGCGGTGGCTGTCTGTGCATCAAACCTTAAGGAGGAAAACATCAAATGAAAGAATTTGAATTGAAGTATGGCTGTAATCCCAATCAGAAGCCTGCAAAAATTATGATGACAGATGGCAGAGAATTGCCCATCGAGATTCTCAATGGTAAACCCGGCTATATCAACTTTCTGGATGCTTTTAACAGCTGGCAGCTGGTAAAGGAATTAAAGGAGGCGCTGAATATGCCTGCGGCAACCTCCTTCAAGCATGTAAGCCCTACCTCTGCGGCTGTTGGTGTACCTATGAGTGCAGCATTGAAAAAAGCTTGCTTTGTCGATGATATTGAGGGGCTTGATGATTCTCCGATTGCTTTGGCATATGCAAGAGCAAGAGGGACAGATCGTATGTGCTCTTTTGGTGACTGGGTAGCGTTGAGCGATGTTTGTGACGAAGTAACTGCACGTATTTTGAAACGAGAGGTGTCTGATGGTATCATTGCACCGGGCTATACACAGGAAGCATTGGAAATCCTCAAGGGTAAGAAAAAAGGCAATTACAATATTGTAAAGATTGATCCAAACTATGTACCGCAAGAACAGGAGCGCAAGCAGGTGTACGGGATTACATTTGAGCAGGGAAGAAACAATTTTTGCATCAACCATGATTTGCTCAAAGATATTGTAACAGAAAATAAGGATTTGCCGGAAAATGCAAAGCGTGATTTGATCGTTTCCTTGATTACATTGAAATATACACAGTCCAATTCTGTATGTTTCGCAAAGGATGGACAGGCAATCGGTGTTGGTGCAGGTCAGCAGTCCCGCATCCATTGTACCAGATTGGCAGGGGACAAGGCGGATGTATGGCACTTGCGCCAGCATGAAAAGGTACTGAATCTTCCATTCTTGCCTACGGTAGGCAGACCGGATAGAGATAATACCATTGATGTATATATCTCTGATGATTATGAAGACGTACTGGCAGATGGTGCATGGCAGAGGTTGTTCTCTGAAAAACCTGAGCCTTTGACCAGAGAAGAAAAGAAAGCATATCTTGCTACCATAAGCGGCGTATCTGTTGGCAGCGATGCATTCTTCCCGTTTGGTGATAACATTGAAAGAGCAGCAAAGAGCGGTGTATCCTATGTTGCAGAACCGGGTGGCTCCATTCGTGATGACAATGTCATTGAAACCTGCAACAAATTCCATATGGTTATGGCATTTACTGGTATGAGATTGTTCCATCACTAAAAAGCTAGGAGGTTTTCAGTATGAAAGTAATGGTTGTTGGCGGTGGCGGCAGAGAGCATGCCATTGTGAAGAAGATCAAAGAAAATTCTGCGGTAACAGAAATATATGCTTTGCCCGGAAATGGCGGTATTGCACAGGATGCAGTCTGTGTGGACATTGCAGCAAAGGATTTGGATGGCATTGCAGTATTTGCAAAAGAAAAACAGATTGATTTTGCTGTTGTGGCGCCGGATGATCCTTTGGTGCTGGGTGCAGTCGATGTGCTGGAAGCACTGGGGATTCCCTGTTTTGGTCCAAATAAAAAAGCAGCAATCTTAGAAGGCAGCAAGGTGTTTTCAAAAGATCTGATGAAAAAATACAACATTCCAACTGCACAGTATGCAGTGTTTGATGATCCGCAAAAAGCAATGGAATATTTGAAAACAGCACCTTTGCCCACAGTCATCAAAGCCGATGGCTTGGCATTGGGCAAAGGCGTTATCATTGCAGAAAGCAGAGAAGAGGCACTGAATGCCGTACATACCATTATGGAAGATAAGGTTTTTGGTGCAAGCGGTGATCATATCGTGGTAGAGGAGTTTTTGACTGGCCCCGAAGTATCTGTACTTGCATTTACAGATGGCAAAACCATGATTCCTATGGTTTCCTCTATGGATCATAAGCGTGCATTGGATGGAGATAAAGGTCTGAATACAGGCGGTATGGGAACCATTGCCCCCAATCCATACTATACAGAAGCTCTGGCAGAGGAATGTATGAAAACCATTTTCCTGCCAACGATGGAAGCCATGAATCAGGAAGGCAGAACCTTTAAGGGGTGCTTGTATTTTGGATTGATGCTGACATCAGACGGTCCCAAGGTAATCGAATACAACTGCCGTTTTGGCGATCCCGAAACACAGGTGGTACTGCCTTTGCTGGAAAGTGATTTGCTGAGCATCATGCAGCATATTGCGCATGGTACGCTGGCAGATGCGGAAGTGAAATTCAGCAAAAAATCCGCTTGCTGCGTCATTATGGCTTCCGAAGGCTATCCGGGAAAATATGAAAGCGGCTATGAAATCACATTGCCACAACATTGCGATCGCATCTTTGTTGCAGGTGCAAAAATAAAGGATGGCAAGCTGGTCACAGGTGGCGGTCGTGTATTGGGTGTAACAGAAATTGCAGATACATTGCAAGAAGCAATAGATCAAGCATATGTGTCTGTACAGAATGTACATTTTGCAAATGCGTATTATCGAAAGGATATTGGACAAAAAGCCCTTGCGGCGGAGGTGTAAAAATGGTTTACAGAATTTATGTAGAAAAGAAAAAAGGCTTGCAGACGGAAGCGGATGGTTTGCGTAATGACCTTGTTCATCTGCTGGGTATCCAAAATTTGACCGGTCTGCGTCTGCTCAATCGTTATGATGTAGAGCATATAGAAAAGGATTTATTTGAAAAATGCAAGACAACCGTATTTTCTGAACCTCAGCTGGATGATTTGCTGGATGAAATTCCACAAGATGGTGCAAGGGTATTTGCAGTGGAATTTTTGCCAGGTCAATTCGATCAGCGTGCAAACTCCGCAGCAGAATGTATCCAGATTATATCCAAGCAGGAACGCCCGCTGGTAAAGAGTGCAACCGTATATCTGCTCTATGGCAATTTGACAGAGGTAGAGGTAGATGCAATCAAAAAATATGTCATCAATCCAGTGGAATCCAGAGAGGCTGCACTTGATCCTTTTGATACATTGGAAGTGGTTTATGATATTCCGACAGAAGTTGCAACACTGGATGGTTTCTGTCAGATGGATGAATCTGCATTGGCTCAGTTTGTTGCAGATATGGGTCTTGCGATGGATCTGGATGATATCAAAGTGTGCCAGAATTATTTCCAAAGTGAACATAGAGATCCGACCATTACAGAAATCAAAATGATTGATACATACTGGTCTGACCATTGCCGTCACACCACATTCCAGACAACGATTGATCGTGTGCGTTTTGAAGATCCTATTTTGGAAAAGGCTTATGCAGAATACCTCGAAACTAGAAAAGCAATTGGTAGAACAAAACCCATCAATTTGATGGATATGGGTACGATTGTAGCAAAACTGTTGAAAAAAGAGGGCAAGCTTGATAAACTGGATGAATCTGAAGAAATCAATGCCTGCACAGTAAAAATTGATGTAGAGGTAGATGACAGAATAGAAAAATGGCTGTTGCTGTTTAAAAATGAAACACATAACCATCCAACAGAAATTGAACCTTTTGGTGGTGCAGCAACCTGTATCGGTGGTGCAATCCGTGATCCTTTGAGCGGTCGTTCCTATGTATATGCGGCAATGCGTGTAACAGGTGCAGCAAATCCTTTGCTTCCAGTTTCCGAAACACTCGCAGGCAAACTGCCTCAGCGTAAAATTGTCACAACCGCAGCAGCAGGGTACAGCTCTTATGGCAACCAGATTGGTCTGGCTACCGGACAGGTAGATGAATTGTACCATGACGGCTATGTGGCAAAAAGAATGGAAATTGGCGCAGTCATTGGTGCAGCACCGGCAGAAAATGTACGTAGAGAACGCCCTGTGGATACAGATATTGTTATTTTGTTGGGCGGTAAAACCGGTCGTGACGGCTGTGGTGGTGCAACCGGATCTTCCAAATCTCATACATTGCAGTCCTTGGAAAGCTGTGGTGCAGAGGTACAGAAGGGCAATGCGCCGGAAGAAAGAAAGCTGCAAAGGTTGTTCCGTAACAAAGAGGCTTCTCAGCTGATTAAGCGTTGTAATGATTTTGGTGCCGGCGGTGTTTCTGTAGCGATTGGTGAGCTGGCAGACGGTTTGGAAATCAATCTCAATGCGGTACCCAAAAAATATGAAGGCTTGGATGGTACAGAGCTGGCAATCAGCGAATCTCAGGAACGTATGGCAGTTGTGGTAGCTGCAAAGGACGTAGAACGTTTCAAAGAACTGGCTTATAGCGAAAACCTTGAAGCAACCGTTGTTGCAGAGGTAAAAGAAAAGCCTTATCTGGTCATGAATTGGAATGGCAAACAGATTGTCAATATCTCTCGTGCATTCTTGGACTCCAATGGTGCAGAAAAACATATTGATGTAGAACTGTCAGCACCTGAGAAGTACGATAAGACAATCCCCAGTGATTTTGAAGAAGCATATCTGGATTTGGCAGGAGATTTGAATGTTTGCTCCAAACGAGGTTTGTCTGAACGCTTTGATTCCACCATTGGTGCAGGAACCGTATTGATGCCTTTTGGTGGCAAGAATCAACGTACACCCATTCAGGCAATGGTCAATAAAATATCTATGGAAAAAGCGGATGCAACAACATGCTCTGTGATGGCTTGGGGATATAATCCGTTTATCGCAGAAAAAAGTCCTTACCATAGTGCATACTTGGCAGTGGTGGAATCTGTTTCCAAATTAGTGGCAACGGGTGCGAAATTTGAAGATGTATATTTATCCTTCCAGGAATATTTTGAAAAATTGCAGAAAGATCCTAAGCGTTGGGGCAAGCCTATGGCAGCGCTTTTGGGTGCATTTATGGCTCAGAAGGGTCTGGAAATTGCAGCCATTGGCGGAAAAGATTCCATGAGCGGCACATTTGAACAGATCAATGTACCACCTACATTGGTTTCTTTTGCAGTTACAACAGAGCGTGTGGACAACATTCTTTCTCCGGAATGGAAACAGGCGGGGCATCGTGTGGTACTGGTAAAACCGGAATACGATGAAAGCGGTCTGCCTACCACAGACAGCCTGAAAGCAGTATTTGCACAGGTAAATGGCTTGATGCGGGAAGGCAAGGTTGTTGCAGCATATACACCAACCTATGGTGGCATTGCAGAAGCGGTTTTGAAGATGGCAATGGGCAATGATATTGGCTTTACCTATGCCGAAGGCTTGACACAGGAAGATATTTTTGGCTATTGCTATGGATCTTTTGTACTTGAGCTGACAAATGATGAAGCAGTTGGTGTTCAGCTGGGTATCACCGGCGGGGATGCGATTGTCAAAGATGGTGTTTCCATTCCTTTGTCCAAACTGTATCAGATATATGAAGAAAAGCTGGAACCCATCTATGCATGCAACATCGAAACAGAGAAGAAGGACATTCCTACCATCAGCTATCAGGCGAAGAATATTGCAAAACCTCGTCTGAGCTTTGCAAAACCGAAGGTACTGATACCGGTATTCCCAGGCACAAACTGTGAATATGATTCTGCAAAGGCAATGGAAAAAGCAGGTGCAGAGGCAGAAATTTTTGTCATCAATAACCTGTCCGCAGCTGGTATTGCACATTCTGTAGAAACATTTGCCAAGAAGCTGTCAGATAGTCAAATGATTTTCATCCCTGGTGGTTTTTCTGGTGGGGATGAACCGGATGGCTCTGGAAAATTCATTACCGCATTCTTCCGTAATCCGGAGGTAAAAGAAGCTGTTACCAATTTATTGGAGGAAAAGGATGGTTTGATTTGTGGCATTTGCAACGGTTTCCAAGCATTGATTAAGCTAGGACTGGTACCTTACGGCAAGATCATTGATACAGATGAAAATTGCCCGACACTGACTTACAATACCATTCATAGACATCAATCCAAACTGGTACGTGTACGTCTGTCATCTAATCAATCTCCTTGGTTATCCAATGTATCCACAGGTGATATTTTTACAGTGCCCATTTCCCATGGGGAAGGTCGCTTGCTGGCAGATGAAGCACTCCTGCGACAGTTGGCAGACAATGGTCAAATCTTGACACAGTATGTAGATCAGGCTGGTCAGCCAACCAATGACATTCAGTACAATCCCAATGGTTCTGCTTGGGCGGTAGAGGGCTTACTCTCTCCGGATGGTCGTGTGCTGGGTAAAATGGGACATTCCGAACGTATTGCAAATGGCTTGTACCGCAATGTACCAGGCGAATTTGATATGAAATTGTTCCGCTCCGCAGTAGATTATTGGAAGTAACAAAGAAAATACGGGTTCATGTTAAGACCTTGGGGCTTTGCCCCAATACCCCACAAGGGACTTCGTCCCTTGACCCATTACAACGACCTTAGGGCATCGCCCTAAGGTCGTTGGTTTATGCCAGAAAATATTTATAGTTTGGGATGAAGATGCAGGACAGCTCAAGGAATCAAACTCCTTGGCACTATGGTTCTTTGGCTTAGGTCTTTTTCAACGACATGTGGCGAAGCTGCTAATGGGTCAAGGGGTGAAACCCCTTGCAGGGAATTGGGACAGCGTCCCAAGGTCTTTTTTCATCCAAACTTTTTCAATGACATGTGGCGAAGCTGCTAACGGGTCAAGGGGTGAAACCCCTTGCAGGGAATTGGGACAGCGTCCCAAGGTCTTCTGCTCTTTCGCTTATGATATACATTGAAAAGAAAGTGAGAGTTTGTTATAATGGGTATAAAATTTGTAGAAACGGAGTATAGACAAATGAAAAAACCTTTTATCTCTTTGGAACAAGCACAAGAAATAATAAAAAAATATCCAACCCCCTTTCATATTTATGACGAAAAGGGGATTCGTGAAAATGCAAGAATGGTCAATAAAGCATTTGCATGGAACAAGGGTTTTCGTGAATATTTTGCCGTAAAGGCGACTCCGACACCCGGCATTTTGCAGGTGCTGAAGGAGGAGGGATGCGGTGCGGATTGCTCCTCGTACACAGAATTGAGAATCGCACAGGCATTGGGTATTACGGGGCATGATATTATGTTTTCCTCAAATGTAACACCTGAAGAGGATTTTGCACTGGCAGCAGAATTGGGTGCAATCATCAATTTTGATGATATCACACATATTCCCTTTTTTGAAAAAATTGCAAAGATTCCGGAAACCGTATGTTGTCGGTATAATCCTGGTGGTATGTTTCAAGTAAGCAATGAAATTATGGATAATCCGGGAGATGCCAAATATGGTATGACAAAGGAACAAATCAAACAGGCTTTTGCTATGCTGAAGGAAAAAGGTGCAAAGCATTTTGGGATTCACTCCTTTTTGGCAAGCAGTACAAGTTCTAATGTATATTATCCGATGCTTTCTAAAATTTTGTTTGAACTGGCAGTAGAACTCAAAAATGAATTGGATATCCATATTTCATTCATCAATCTCTCTGGTGGAGTAGGGATTCCGTATCACCCGGACGAAGTGGGCTGCGACATTATGGCAATCGGAGAAGGTGTACATCAAGTATACGATGAAGTGCTGCTGCCGGCTGGCATGGATGATGTTGCGATTTTTACAGAAATGGGACGGTATATGCTTGCGCCCTACGGCGCACTGGTTTCACAGGTGATACATGAAAAGCATATTTATAAAGACTATATGGGATTGGATGCCTGTGCAGTCAATTTGATGCGCCCCGCAATGTATGGAGCATATCATCATATGACTGTTTTGGGCAAGGAGTCTGTCCCTTGCGACCATCAGTACGATGTAACCGGAGGACTTTGTGAAAATAATGATAAATTTGCTGTAGACCGTATGTTGCCGAAAATGGAAATCGGTGATATTGTCTATATTCATGATACTGGTGCACATGGCCATTCTATGGGCTATAATTATAATGGCAAGCTGCGTTCCGCAGAGCTTTTGTTAAAAGAAAATGGCACAATAGAAATGATTCGCCGTGCCGAAACAGAACAAGATTATTTCGCAACATTTGATTTTACTGGTTTGTTTGACAAATGATGAGTATCCTACCTTTGACAAACCCAATTGCCAAAAGTTTTGATACATACCACTTTCGGACATCATGCGTCTGAAAAAGTTCGATGAGTGGATCAGAGAAACAAATCCCATACAAAAGTTTCAGATAAGAATGTATGGTAAAAAGGCACTGTAATGTTTATGCAAAAGCACATAAGGAGGAAGAACCTATGGAAAAAACCATCAAAGAAATTGCAATAGACGGCGCATCGCAGGCACTGCCGCAAATTTTAGAGCTATTGGAGCAGATCTGCAATTTGGATAGTGGTAGTGAAAACGAAGCAGGAAATCAGCAGGTCATTGCACTGTTGAAGCCTCTGTTTACAAGGCTGGGTGCAAGTGTAGAGGAAGTGTATGAAGCAGGGCTTGGCACACATCTTGTGGTGCGTGTTCTTCCGGAACAGCAGATACGAGGAGGCAAAATGCTTCTTATGGCACATCTGGATACTGTGTTTCCGGTAGGCGCTGCGGCGGAGCATCCATTTCATATAGAAGATGATTGGGCATATGGTCTGGGTGTTGGAGATTGTAAATGCGGCGTGTTGATTTCTTTGTTTGGGGCGTTGATTTTGAAGGAAGCCGGTTTGTTGCCACCTTGGGAATTGACATACATATTCAACTGTGATGAAGAAATTGGTTCCGGATCTGGTTGCAAGCTTTTTGAAAGAGAGGCAAAGGATGCCGATTGTGCTTTGGTATTTGAAGGCGGAAGAGAGGCAGAGGGTAAGCTGCACTTTGTAACTGCACGCAGAGGTGTCATATTGGGCGATATTGATGTCAAGGGGAAGGAAGCACATGCAGGCAGTGCATATTTGGAAGGGCATAGTGCGGTACATGAACTGGCACAGCAGATTGTGCGTCTGTACACATTCAATGATATGGAAAAGAAAATTTATTATAATGTTGCACCTATTTCCGGTGGACGTCCAAATGGTGTGGTAGCTGGACATGCACATGGGCAATTCTGTGTTGCTGGGCTGCCGAGCAGTGAGGATTTCAAAATGGTAGAGCAAAAGCTTGCTTCTATGCCCAATCATGTCACGGTAGAAGGGTGTACGGTAGATGTTACATGGAAAACACTTTTTCCTGCAATGGAGCGTACAGAAAAAAGCGGCAAGCTGTATGATTGCGTGAAAGCAGCAGCTGGCATTTTGGGATTGGAAACGGAGGAGGTTGCTGACCCCTGCGCAACAGATGCAGCATGGATTTCCTCTTTTGGTGTGCCGGCGATTGATGCATTGTCTGCCATTGAGGTGGATATTCATACTATGGAGGAACATGTCAATATTCCTTCCATTGTACAGCGTACAGCGCTTGCTGTTTTGATCATCCATACTGTATGTGAAAACTTCAAAGCAGAGTAATAAAAAAATGCCATTACGATATCGTAATGGCATTTTTTGCAATATGGTTTTGGTTCATATGTTGTTCAGGGCATCTCAGAATCTCATTTTATATGCATGTGCCTAATCGTGTGTTTATTGTTTTGTTACTGCGGAAGGAACTTCATAGGTAATCATACCATTTCCGTTCAAATCCAAATATTGATTGCTGTTGCGTACACATATTACATAGTCCGGATGATACTGCTGCACATAAGCCAAAATACCCTGCGTCAAATAGTTTGTTTCTCTTAAATCCACATAGATACTTTTATCAAATCCCGTATATAGCAGTGTTTCCAGTGGATTGGTAAAGGAATCCCCAAACAAAAGCAATGTGGGTAATTCCTTACGATTTGTTTCTATGATACACTCTGCTCGGTTGCCGCCGTTATAACAATCATACGTTACCCATGCATTTGGGTTCTTTGGAATGTCATAGAGCGTGGCATCAGCTTCATTACCCATAATATACCGCTGAAAGGGAATCGACTGTTTGGGAACACCGATCACCAGTACATCTTCGTTTGTAAACTGCCCAAACCGTTTTCGGTTGCGTGAACCCATAAAGGGATTGGGTAGAGTTTGAAAATCCAAATCGGAATCTGTCAGCACCGGCAAATTTTGTTCCCTCCCTTGATTGATGGTTTGCATGATAGCTTGATAGGTATAGAATGCGCCATAATAATTATAATGATGATCGGTGGTATTGTAGATCCAATCCGGATGCCCCATATCATCGAATACCTGTCCCATGTCTAAAAAGGAAATGCCATGTTCATATAGTCCATGAAAGAATGTTGACTGCATCATTTGGTACGATGCTTTTGGATTTCCGGTAAAAAAAGGATAATCCTGTTCAAAATATACGTTTTGCTCAGGTATGCCTACATAGAGGAATGTACCTCCGTAGCGATTGACTGCATCGTTGAGCGTGGATAGACGAGAAGCCATTTCCTGTGTCAGATCATGGACATCTTGGTTGTTCTCTTGGTTGAAAGACAAAAGAGGAAGCAATTTTTTTCCATCGCTGCTTTCAAGAGTATTCCCAATGACAGGCTTTTTCAGTATATTTTGGCTGACAAGGGCATATTGCTCCAGCATCCACTCCCTTTCGGCAATATGCTCTTTGAGGTATGTTTCCCATTCAGCACAATATGTTCCTGTCCAGAAAGCATCCTTGGTATATGTGGGAGGAAGTGCCAAATTGCGATTTTCGTAAAAGGAAAATTGCTCGGTATCGGTAATCTGGGTATGATAACAGGTGAGCCCAACAAATGAAGCAAAGGCGCCAATCAGCAAAAGATTGCTTATATATTTCAAATTCATTTGTATTGATCCTCCTTATTTAAAATCGAAAATATATAAAAGGATTGAAACTGGTATTGACGAGCGTCACAACACTAAGAAGCAGTATGATGCATGTATATGCATTTGCTGACAATATCCACACATTTTCCATCCAAGCAGAAAATTTTACTGGTTTGATATGTTGCATGAGTATGCTGCGCCAAGGCAGGGCAGCAATTACGGCTATTATGAGTTCTGCTTTATATTCCAGTATCAGGTATAAAAATTGATGATCCGCAAGGCAACGGGTACCAATGCCGAATAATCCGGCAAAATAAGACCATGCCGACGACATATTGGTGGAATTGAATAATACCCACCCAAACATAATCAGCAACAATGCATAGATATGCTGCATCCAGATCGGGATGCGCAGCAAGTATTTGCCCAACCATAGTTTTTCAATCAGCAGCAGTATACCAAAATACAGCCCCCAGCAGATGAAATTCCAACTGGCGCCATGCCAGAATCCTGTGAGCAGCCACACAACAGCAATATTGCGTATCCACTGTAAATGACCGCATCGGTTACCGCCTAATGGAATGTATACATAATCTCGAAACCATGTAGAGAGAGAAATGTGCCAACGTCGCCAAAATTCCGTGATGGATTTTGAGATATAGGGATAATGAAAGTTTTCCAGAAATTCAAAGCCAAACATGCGCCCCAGACCAATCGCCATATCACTGTAACCGGAAAAGTCATAGTAAATATGCAGGGTATATGCTGCCATACAAAGCCATAGTGTTGCGCTGCTCACATCCATCATGGGATGTCCAAACGCCTGTGCTGCAATCAGTCCCATGGTATTGCCAATCAAAACCTTTTTTGCAAGACCGATGGCAAAGCGCCTGAGACCGGAAGCAAATTGGTTGACACTCTCTGTACGGCATGTAATTTGTTCTGCCACAGTTTCATAGCGTACGATAGGTCCAGCAATGAGCTGTGGAAACATAGAGATATACAATGCCACATGCAAAGGGTTTTTCTGTACTTTGGCTGTACCATGGTATACATCTGCAACGTAGGAAAGCCCCTGAAAGGTAAAAAAGGAGATACCAATGGGCATGACGATTTCCAGCGCATGAAATTGCTGTCCCATTACAGCATAGAAATTCTCTAAAAAGAAATTGGTGTATTTGTAATAGCAGAGTATGCCAAGGTTGCAAAGCACAGAAATTACCAAAACCCACTTGCTGATTGTATACTGTTTTCGTTTTTGCGTGTACCATACCAATAAACCGAAGATATTGTTGATCAATATGGAAAAAAGCATAACAAACAGAAATTTTGGCCCGCCAAATCCGTAAAATACCAGACTGAACAGCAGCAAAACCACATTTCGTATGCGGCGAAAACGTGCAGGTACAATAAAATAGCAAAGCAGCACTGCTGGTAAAAAGTAAAATATAAAGCTGATGCTGGAAAACAGCATGTCCTTTCCCCTCCTATGATTCTGTTTCTAAGGCAAGTTTTCGTCATTTACTCATTTTAATATGATTTTTCGTTGTCGTCAAATTCCTATGAGGGTGGTTTTCCCTTGAGGAAAGTATCGTCTGAAAATCTTATGAATACTTGCGCTTCGGAAGTTTGTGCTACATTTCCTTTTTGATTTTTTATAGAAAATATATCCAATTATTATTGCTTTTTTTGAAATAATGTAGTACGATATATTTCGATTAGATAGCTATCAAAAAATGATGTATTTTGACAAAATCATTGGAACCATAAGGGGAAATCAGAACAGGGGTGTAGAATGTGCAACCATAAAAATCTGATTTTACAGTTGTTTGACTGGGTATGAAGTATGTAAAAACTTTGAAATTTGTTAGGAGGATGAAATGTAAATGAAAAACATGAAAGTCAAAAAGAAATTGATTTTGAGTCTGGGCATCGTTGTTTGTCTGAGTGTGATTATGGCAATTGGCGGAAGTATCGGCATGAATGTCTTAAAGGGACAAATTGATATTTTGGCAAATCGAACGATTCCAAATACAGAACGTGTATGGGAAGCAAACCGTAATCTGCAAAGCGAAGCAGCCTATCTCGTGACGGCATTGATGGAAAAAGATCCTGTGCAATCAGAGGAATACCTCAAGGGAGCTATGGAAGAAATTGAGAGAAATAAAATTTTATTAAAAGACTTTTCTGCCTCCACATCTGTTAGTAAAGAACTTCTGAATGAACTTGATCAAATCATAAAAAAACAAGATCCATATCGCGAATCATTCCACAAATATGCACGTCTGAATACCGAAGAAGGGGATAAAAAAGCTTACGAAATCTTTGAAGCAAATTTATTGCCTTTGCTGATTGAAGAATCGGATTATCTGCGTTCGGTAACAGCAGAGCAGAGTGCGCTGCGCGTAGAAAGACTTGAAAGGGCATATACAGTATACCATACATTGCTGATTGCTCTTGCTGCTTTGGTGATTGCAGGTGTTGCTGTAGCATTGGTGATTACAAAGAAATTGATGAGTACCATTGTTCCTCCTTTAACACAAATCAAAGAAGCTTCTCAAGCATTGGCAAAAGGTGATTTTGATGCACATCTTACATACGAAAGCAGAGATGAATTTGGTGAAACATGTACAGCACTTCGGGATAGTCAAGCAACATTGAAAGCAATTATTGAAGATGAATGTATGCTTTTGGGCGAAATTGCAAAGGGGAATTTCGATATTCATTCCAATATGCCGGAGGCATATGTAGGCGGTTTGGAACCGTTGCTGAGTTCTTTGCGTCAGATCGTGCTGGATTTGAGTGACATGCTTTCTCAAATCAATAATGGTGCAGAGCAGGTAGCTGCTGGCGCAGATCAGGTTTCCACAGGCGCGCAGGCACTTGCGCAGGGTGCAACACAGCAAGCAAGTGCGGTAGAAGAATTGTCTGCTACCATCAATGAAATTTCTGCAAGTGCGCAAAATAATGCAAAAAGTGCAGAGAGAGCGATGGAACTGTCTAAAAAATCCGGTGAGCATGTACAGGAAAGCGCAGATGATATTGAAGAAATGGTTCAGGCAATGGAAAAAATTTCTCAATCTTCTCAGAAGATTGGTCAGATCATTGCTGCGATCGAAAATATTGCTTTCCAGACCAATATTTTGGCACTCAATGCAGCAGTAGAAGCAGCAAGAGCAGGCAGTGCGGGCAAAGGCTTTGCAGTGGTTGCGGATGAAGTAAGAAATCTGGCAGCAAAATCTGATGAATCTGCAAAGGCTACAAAAGAATTGATTTCCAATTCTATCCAAGCGGTACAAAATGGTGAAGAAATTGTGCAGAGAGTTGCAAAATCTCTGGAAGAAACAAAAGAAGCTACCAATACTTCTGTTGAGGAGATTATAGAAATTACACGTGCAATCGAAGCAGATGCAAACTCTATTACACAGGTGAAGGAAGGCATTGATCAGATCGCTTCTGTAGTACAAACAAACTCTGCAACCAGTGAAGAATCCGCAGCATCCAGTGAAGAATTGTCTTCTCAGGCAAGCATCATCAAAGGCTTACTGGCTCGTTTTAGTTTGGCAAATACAAACAATTATGCTGCATCACCCACTTATAGTGCAACACA
Organism: Anaerotignum sp.; assembly: GCA_020024265.1. Lineage (GTDB taxonomy): Bacteria > Bacillota > Clostridia > Lachnospirales > Anaerotignaceae > Anaerotignum. The sequence continues at coordinate 69,144 of JAHHTW010000003.1, forward strand.
GACTCCTGTTTCCAGTGTAGATTACGAAAGTCCCGCAATGGACTATAACAACGACTACTCTATGTTCAGCAAATATTAAACAATACGGATATTTCTGAATGATGATGCAAAGTCAGCGGTTACTCTTAGAGCAACCGCTGACTTTGTGATATTTATGGGCAATCATATTGGTAACATATATACATATGATTTCGAGTATCATACCAAAGATCCTATGACCATAAGAAAGAAAAATACTCTGTGTCAGCCAACTATTTTCTGTTGGTATTATTTGTATCATACAAATAGAGAGCAAGCAATATGTGGTAGAAAGCAAAGGGGAGGAACTTAGATGAAAAATGATTGGCAAATCTTGATTGGTGACCAAAAATACAGCATTCAAGTAACGGCGACAAAGGCAATCATCAACAATGAAGTTTTCAAATTATCCAAGCTGCCTTATCAAAGACAGGCATGGTTTTTTCGTGAAACCAGACTTCCCATTGATGGTGCGGAAGTGCTTCTGGCTCCAGGAATGACAAAAATGCGATTGATTGTCAATGGCATTGATGTTGTCACACAACAGCCATACCAGTCTATGGATAGAATGCCTGCATGGGCATATCTCTTTTTTGCGATCCATATATGTAATTTGATGAATGGAATGGTTGGTGGGATATTGGCAGGCTGTGGAATCTTTTTGACGGCTCGTGTGGCAACACTGCCTGATTATAGCACAGCCAGAAAAGTGCTTTATAGTATATTGATTTTATGCGGCTCAGTCATCATACTTTTCGCTGTCGTATTCCTACTATCCATGCTGTTTTTCTAAATCAAAAGAGGATACATCGCAGAAACAAAGGCAATATATACCATGCTATATCAAGAATGTTCCGGAAAGATACTCACACATCAAGAGTATCTTTTTGGCATAACCCAATAAAACGCCTCTGCTGTGCATGTGGGATTGATGGCTTCGGCTTCAAGAAAAAACCTCCTATGTTTTCCAGACATAAGAAAACATGGGAGGTTTTTCTGTTTTATAATACAATCAATGGTTCGTAGGTTATGAAACCTATATCAAATATTCATATGCATCATACGATAAATCATGGTACCATATTCCTCTAATACTTTCTCTAAGTCGTCAGCACTATATTCGTGAAACAGCACAGGATTATCTAGTATCATCTTGGCGAAATTATTGATACTTTTGATTAATTCCTTATTTTGTACAATATATAAATTGGGACCACAACCTGTTTGATATGCTGTATAGTTTTTTAAAAAAACTTTTTTGTCATTTGCAAATACGGATATGCGAGGAATAAAACCAGCTTTAAAAATATCCTCATCCAAAATTGTAAATTTTATTTTCGAGTTTTTCTTTGCCACTTCAATAATATTTTTCAGATGTTCCAGACGTTCCTCTATGGTTAGGCGATAACAAACATCTGTATAATAAATTTCGCCTTTTGTAAGATATTCCAAAATAGAAGATATGATGAGAAAAAATCTAATTTCTCGATTTTCAAAAATTTCTTCCCATGTAATTTGTAGGCTGCGGATGATTCCTCCGATTTCATCTGAAGTATATTGTTCTTTTGCAGTTTCTATAATATTATCAATTGTTTTGGGTGCCAAAAGAAACTCAAATCCGTAAACATTGAAAAAATGAAACTTTGTTCTGGAATAAAATTCGGTTCGATAGGAAAGCTTCATTTCTTTTGATGTACAAGAACGAATGAGCATGTTTTGTGTTTTGAATTTTTGATAAAAAAAGGTATATATTGTTCTTACATCATTTTGATTTGTGATATTTACAGCAAAATTAAAATGACCGGTTTCCTCGATAGATACAATACTTGCAAAGGCATCCTTTACAATAATAGTATTGGATTGAGCAAAATTTTTTCCGTCATAGAAGTTAAAAAAGACGGTACTGTTTTTATTGAGTAGCATATAGAGCTGTTTCGTATAGTTGCTTGAATTTTTGGAAAATTCCTCTAAATCTAATGCAATATAAAATTTCACATGGATATGAGGATTGTTTGCAATTGGCTCTAATGTGTTGATGTGCTCCAATAATTTACAAATATCCATTGTCCATAATACAATAACATCCTCGGTAGCCTGTAAAATAAATTGATTGATTTTTTGTATAATCTTTTCCAGAACATGGGTATGGTAGAAAAGATTATTTTGCGTCTGCGGTTGCTGTGTTTGCTGAATCAGCTGATCCTGCATAGAAGAATTTCTATAGTGTAAATCCAGCACAGCTTCTATCTCCTGCGCCAAAAAAGATGCAATATCATCAGTTGTGTTTTCTGTAGGCTTTTTGATGAGCGCAGAAAACGAAAAGAAGAAGTCATCCAAACGATCTTGCACAAGGATTTCATTTGTAAAAATTTTTGCAAGCTTTTTATTGATTACAGAAATGGTACGAGATGTTGGCAGAATTCCTTTGTTGCACCATTTACTGATATAAGAAATATCATATCCAATTTCATTTGCGATGATCATGATTTTGGTATTGGTAAAAAGGATCAGCTTTTTTAAAAGTTCTCCATAAGTCATATATTTACCTCCTTTGATGATGGTTTATTTGTTCTGATGTTTAGTATCATTTTGTATTATTTTTTACATGTTAAAAAATACTGTAAAACAGAACAAAAAATTGGTACGCAATTCTCTTGTGTATGAAACTGTAGTTCTTTTATTTATTTTTATTGAAAAATAAATAAGAGAACTTTATTTGATATGCTATCCTATCTACAACCATACAAAAGAAAGAAGGCATGATTGCGTCAGCCTTTCAAAATCATACAACTCAATCATCGTAATTGCTGATGGGTATGATGTTAGAAAAATCAAGCAAGTAAATGAAAAGATAACCCCTTTTTCCCTTTTTCATATCTTATTGATATCACTGAAAATAGCATCCTTATTGACCAAAAAAGATTCCATATATGCGATTATATGAAGATATGTAAAAATTCGCCATCCTTGTTTTAAAATGAAATACAAATAGATATACAGTATGAGAACTTATTGGAATATATTGCGGTTGTTCCGATACGGTTACTGCTTTTTTCAAAGCTGCTGCTGAAAGTTTGACTGTAAATCTATTTGTTTTTGTTTTCCATGAAATTGGTATGACTGTTCTTACAAAATATCTGGATCTATCTTACACATATTGAGGGTGGATTTGTATATTGCCCTGTTCGTATATCTGCATGTATATTGAATGATTCATGCTATATCAATCAAGTAAAAGTTGCTTTTTATATCATAAACCATCAAATGATATATGAAATTATAACATATATAAATCATGAAATCAAAGTGAAAAATTCATTTGCAGAATAAGATTCAATAAAATCAATTCTTGACAGCAGTCAATGATGCATAATATCTCAAAACTTTGTTGTGTATCCATAAAACAATAAAAGACTTGAATTTTTGAATCAAAATATGTCAAAAAAATATATTTTATTTCAAACAAGAAGATGAATATAATAAAATCATCAAACAGATCCAATGATTTTGAGTATTTTATTGTATCTTATGACAGATAAAATATAGATTCATGATAAATTCATAGATAAAACGATGGAAGAATTTTATTTTTTGAATGATGGATTTATATAAATTTTCAAGAACGAAATTTTGCTTTGTTTGAGATTATAAATTTTATTTTGGTCTATGCATGCAATATCATTGCTTCAAAGAAAGGGTCAACAAAAAAACAGCGATTGGAAAATGATATGGAGGGAATTTATGATGAAACCAATGAGAATGCACCATGTAGGCATTGTGTTACCTAAAATCAGTTACGCAGAAGATTTGATTGATATGTTTGGCTTGGATGTGGACTACAGAGGATTTGTACAGGCGTATCATGCAGATCTTATTTTCACAAAATATGGGGAAAACGAAAGTCCCATTGAATTTATCATTCCCAAGGAAGGCGTTTTAACACAATTTAATAATGGAAAAGGCGGTATTGCACATATTGCTTTTGAAGTAGAAGATGTGGAGGCCTGTTCCAAAGAATTTATTGACAAAGGTTTTGAAATGCTGGAAAAAGAAGCGGTAGAAGGTACCAGCGATATTGTTGTAAACTTTTTAAGACCCAAATATTCTCATGGGATATTGGTGGAATTGGTACAAACAGTAGGTGAAATTCAGAGAAATTAAGTAGCATTTTGAATAATATCAGATTTGATATGAAAAGCTTAAGATCGTATCTTAAATTTAGAAAGGATGATTGTGCTATGTTGAATTTATTACTGGCAATTTCACCTATTGCGATTGTTATGATTGGCGTTGTAGGCTTGAGAAAACCTGCTACCATTGTTTCGGTCATTGCGTTGGTCTATACCATTTTCCTGACTATACTATATCATCATTATAAGATGGAAAATGCAGTTGTTTTTTCAGAAACAACGAAAGGTATGATAGAAGGGGCAAAGATGGTATTTATGATTTGGTCAGCCTTTCTCATTTTGAATATGCTGATTCATACAGGCGCCATGGAAAAGATAAAAGAGATTATTGCGGATTTGACGTTAGATAAAAGAAAACAGTTTATCATCATTGCATTCTGTTTTGGTGGTTTTTTGGAAGGCGTAGCAGGTGCGGGAACTCCTGCAGCGATTGCAGCCCCATTTTTGGTTGCGCTGGGAGTTCCTCCTGTTTCAGCCATTGTAGGCGCACTTGTTTTTAATGGAATCGCAGCATCTTTAGGTGCAGCAGGGCTTACTACCATTGGTGGTTTTGCAGCATTCCTAGATGTGGTAGATGTAATGGATATTTCCATGTATACTTCTTTTTTACATTTCTTTGGAGCATTGATTTCTCCAGTATTGGTTCTTTTGATTCTTTGGGGCAAACGTGCATTGGATTGGGGAATTGTAAAATTTGCATTCGTCACAGGATTTTCTTATGGCGCTTTTATGGTGCTGGTTGCGACTTTTGTTGGAGCGGAATTTCCGTCCATTTGTGCAGGTCTTGGCTCTTTGATTGTGGCAATTACATATATTAAACTTTTTTGCAAAAACGAAGTAATTCCGGAAGAACATAAATATATGGTAGATGCTTCTAAAGAGAAAAGTACGATGCCTGCATGGAAAGCAGTATCTGCATATGTTATTTTACTTGTTGCATTACCGGCTGTACGCTTTTTTGCACCAGATTGGTTCATTCGTTTGGGTTTTGCTGTATGGATTGGTATTACAATTACATGTGTGTGTATCATTTCCGCTCTTATTTTACATGATATACATTCTATGCCAAAATATATGAAAGTATCATTTTTGAGTGTCTTTGGTGCATTGATTGCAATGGCAAGTTTGGTTGCTTTGTCTAATCTGATGAAAACAAGTGGTATGCTTTCTGTCATTGCAAAAACAATTTCGGATGTATTGGGCCCCATTTATCCAGCAGTAGCAGTGATCATTGGTTCTCTTGGATCATTTGTTGCAGGAACAACAACAGGTTCTAATATTCTGTTTGCACCAATGCATTATGAAGCTTGTAAGATTCTTGGATTCCAAATTCCTCTGGTATTCGCTGCACAAAGTGCAGGTGGAGCGTTGGGAAATATGATTTGCACAAATAATGTTGTTGCAGTATGTGCAACTGTTGAATTCAGAGGAGAAGAAGGCACCATTATGAGAAAGGTATTTAAGCCAATTTGTATTTTATGGACAGTTTATTGCTTATTAGCTCTTTTATATGCATATGTACTCTTTCCTTAAATTAAATAGGAAAGTATGTTTGAATATATTTGCCGACTGGGAAAGGCAATGCTTTTAGAAACCCACATTTCACCTAGTCGGCAAACCTTTCCCTATTTCATACAATATAGTGAATGGTATTTATAGAAAAAAATACGAGCGATCCTATGAAAAATAGTTTGCTCCTTAGATATATTTTATTTGTTTATCTTGTTTTAGCTCTCTCTGTTTTTGGTTGAGATATAAGCGTTCTGCATAAAGATTGATGTCATCTGTATAGAAGCATCAATCTTTATGCTATTTCAATAAATATTTCTGATGGTGATTTTATTTTGTAAGTTCTATTGGCATAGATTCTGTATCAGAAAAAAGAGGGATTTCTGTGATCTGCGTCATTGGAATTATGACGAAACAAGATATCTCTTGATAGCACAGATTATGGATTCCCCCTTTACAAATGAGCCTGATAAATAGAATTTGTAAGATATTCAAAAGAAGAAAGAAGGGTGTCATGTGACAATATTAGTGATTTATCAGCTTTTGACCATGGTAATTCTAATGATCTGTGGTGTAGTCTTGCGTAAAAAAAAGCATCTTTCTGAAAATAATGCAAAGGAATTATCGGTTATATTAACAAAAGTAGCAGTTCCTGCAAACATGATTATATTAATGCAAAGGCCCTATTCTCACGAAATATTTCTGGCATTTGCAAAAGTTTGTGGTGGAACCTTTTTGTTTTGTATGATTGGAGCGATTTTGTTTTTTTTGGTTGGAAAAATGATGGGATTACAATTTCCGGAAGTAGGTTTATTTTCTAGTTGCGGTGCATATAGTAACATTATTTTTATGGGACAACCTTTGATTATGGCAATGTATGGAGAAGCAGGACTTATTTTCTGTGTGGCAGTTATGTTTGCCAGTACGATGTTTTTATTTACGGTCTGTTCTGTTATTATTTCTATTGGAACACAAAAAAGAAAAAGCATAAAAAATATGTTGAAGGATGCATTTTGCAATTTGGTCTTTATATCAGGAGCCATTGGTTTCTTTTGTTTTGTTGCATCCATTACCTTGCCAGAGGTGATTAGAGATGCCCTTCAATTTGCATCCAATACAACGGTATGCTTATCTATGGTATATATCGGATTTTTGATGGCAGGAGCGAATCTAAAAGAAATTTTAAAGGATAAACTGGTATATTTATTTTGTGTTTTCACACTGCTTGTTATGCCCATCATCACAAAACTGATCGCAGGAATGTTTTTAGATGGAATTGCATTATCAGTACTGATTGTATTGATGGGAACACCTGCTGGTGCAGTATTACCTTCTTTTGCAGAATCGTATGGCAATGATGAAAAAAGAGCATCACAATACGTTTTTATATCTACGATATTATCCATTGTTACATTGCCTCTTGTGGCAGAATTTCTTTGTTGATAAAAAATGAAAAAAGTGATCAAAATGGGGTTTCTGTCACACATCAAAAGTCAAGCGATTCTTTTTTGTGTATGTTGAATTGGATGGTTGTGGGGATGAGGACGGTTACGAAGGAAATCCCAGTTGCCATCCTAGTGATTTAACCAACGATAAACGGATGAACCGATTTGCTTTATACTTTTGTGCAGTCTTTGCAACACCATGTTTTGCAGCATAGTTTATGGGGGATAGAGGAAGTATCATATCTATAGTAGACATATCAGAGTTCCTTTCTTTTTTTGTTCGTGTTTTGTGGTGACGAAATATGAACATAAAGAGAGGAACTCGTTCTTTTTATTTTGTAACACACATCTCTTGCAATCCCACTCTGCAAAAATCCTGAAAAATCGACTTTAGTTGATAATACTCCTATTTTATGTTACGATATATGCAACTTTTCAAATCAATTTGTGTAATAAAGAGGAATGGAATATGAAAAATGAAACGCTGTGGCAGAGTATACGATGTGCATGGCAGGGAATCAAAAGGGCATTTCACATCGAAAAGAATTTTAAGATATATGCAGCCATTGTTGTGGTGACTATGCTGGTCAATCTGTTTCTGGGGTTTTCTGCAAAGCAGTATGCCATATATATACTTTGTGTTTGTGGCGTCTTTTCTGCGGAATGCTTCAATACAGCAATTGAAATTATGTGCGATTTTTTGACGGAACAATATGAGGAAAAGATTCGGGATGCAAAGGATATTGCAGCAGCAGGTGTGCTGTTTTGGGGAATTGCATTTTGGGTTGCAGAAATTATTTTGATCGGAGAGAAACTCTTTGCTTGATATGTATTTTACAATGATACCACTGATTTTTGCCGGTATTGCCAATATGATGTTTACCAAAACAAAATTATATCGTATGCATAGAAGCCCCATAGACGGTGGCAGAGTATTGGCTGATGGCAAGCGTATGTTTGGAAATCATAAAACATGGATTGGCTTTTTTTCCATGATTGTTTTCTGTGTATGCTTTCAGCTGGTGTTTGGCTTTTTTTGTAATATGATGGATATGAACCAGCATTGCGATATTTATATCATATCTTCCAATACTGTATGCTTCAATATTTTTTTTGGTGGTTTGACAGGTTTTGTATATATGTTCTCTGAGCTGCCCAATAGTTTTATCAAAAGACGGCTGGGTATTGAGGATGGAAAGACCGCAAAGGGGATCAAAGGCGGATTGTTTTTTATCGTAGATCAGATAGATTCTCTGATTGGTGTCATGCTGCTGGTATATCTGTTTTCTGATATTACCATAGGAAAGTACTGTCTTTATGTGCTTTTGGGAGGAGTGACACATGTCATCATCAATAGTGTACTGTATTGTATGAAAGTGAGGAAAAATATATGAAAAAACTGTTTTTTGGCGTTTACCATCCTTCTATCATATTGACATATTGTGGTGTATTTTCATCCCTGACAGGCATGGCTTGTTTGATGACATATGATGTACAGATCATGCCTACTGTCATGATTTTGTTGATTCTTTCTGCATGCTTTGATATGTTTGATGGAACGGTTGCAAAAAGATGCAAGAGAAATGAACAGGAAAAAGAATTTGGTGTACAGATTGATAGTCTGGCAGATACCATTTCCTTTGTTGCATTTCCGGCAATGATTTTGTTAAAGCTTGCCGGTATCCATATGGTGACACTGTTGATTGCTTTTTTTTATGCATTTGCAGGCATGATGCGTCTGGGATGGTTTAATATTACAACAGCAGAAAATCCAGGAATATTTCAAGGTTTACCGGTAGTTTATGTTGCATTGATTGATCCGATTTTGTATCTGATATTGACATATTGCAATGTTTCAGCGTTTGGGGTGTATTTTTCGGTGTCTTCTGTCGTGATTGCGCTATTGTTTCTTGCAAATTTCAAAATGAAAAAGCCATCTCTGAAGGTGTTATTGGGCTTTGCAGGCTTGGCAGTGATTGTAATTACAATGCTTTTATGCGTGTAACGAAAAGGGTAATCCTATGATTTTATATTACGACAGAGCAAAAAAACAGATGGTAGAAGAAATAGAGTATGAAAAGAAAACGCTGGAATTTCTGTATCATACTGTGTTGGGCAGGCTGTGCCTTAAGCTGTTTGTGGCAAGGCCATGGTTTAGCCACATACAAGGCATTTGGAAGAAAAGCAGATTTTCTATAAAAGGCATACAGCCTTTTATAGAAAAATATCATCTCTCTATCAATCAAAAAGAAATGGTAAATTTTCAGAGTTTCAATGATTTTTTTACAAGAGCGCATCCCCCTATTTTGGAGGAGCAGGAAGATGCACTGATAGCACCAGCAGATTCCAAAATGAGCTTTTATACCATTACAGAGGATTTGATGCTTACCATAAAGAATACAAGCTACACGATTGCAGATCTCATAGAGGATGATATGGCAGCAAAGAAATTCCGGAATGGAACCTGCATTGTCTATCGTTTGAGTGTAGCGGATAATCACCATTATTATTATATTGATGAAGGGAAATTGGTATTTCACAAAAAAATTGCAGGGGCATTGCATACCATTCGTCCGATTTCTGAGAGATACCATGTGTTTACCAGAAATACCAGAGAAGTAAGTCTGTTAGAAACAAAGCATTTGGGGGATATGATACAGATAGAGATAGGCGCTTTATTGGTAGGGAAAATTCAAAATTTGAATAAAACCACATTCAAAAAAAATGACGAAAAGGGTTTTTTTGAATTTGGCGGTTCTACCATTGTGCTATTGCTCAATCAAAAGGTACAATTTGATGCAGATATTGAACGAATGAATGAAAAGGGATATGAAACGAAGGTCTTTGCTGGGGAGAAAGTAGGAATGATATGTTACAACGACTGAATATTTATTTCAAAGAGCGTTATCCGATGATTCCCAGATTGTTTTTGGGCGCTTTGATTTTTTCGGAAATTTATTTTATCATACTGCTCAATTGCGGAGTAAGAAAGTTTGATATTGGGATACAAGAGGGGATTTGTGCATTTACGGTCTTTTCTTTTTTGTGTTGGCTGAGAATTGCAGATGATTTGAAAGACTATGATTTGGATTGCAGATTGTTTCCGGAACGTCCGCTTCCATCAGGACGTGTCAAGAAAAAGGATGTATCTATATTTGTGAGTATTTTGATTGCGATTACCATTATACTCAATTTTATTTTTATGAACAACTTTTTCTTTTGTTTGTTGTTATATAGCTATGGCACACTGATGGCAGTATGGTTTTTTCAAAAGTATAAAATTCAGAAATCTTTGCCTATGGCGTTGGTGACGCACAATCCAGTACAGATGGTGATGAATATTTATATCATTTCATTTGCAGTAATCAAGTACCACATACCGGCGATTTCTTTGCATAATATCATGGCTGCATTTACATTATATTTTCCTGCATTGATTTGGGAGGTTTCACGCAAAATTCGTGCGCCGCAGGATGAAACAGAGTATGTGACATACAGTAAACTGTTTGGCTACAAAAAATCTGTGAATTTTATTGCGGTTGTTACCATATTGGATATCAGCACCAATCTGATTTTGGTATGGAATTTGAATAAGCTTGCAATTGTTTTGCTGCTTGTCAATCTTCTATGGGTGATGTGGAAGTTTCACCAGTTCAAACAAAATCCCGAAAGATTTCCTGTTGTCTATGTTGTGGAGAGGTATACTTATATTCAAGAGCTGCTGATGATTTTTACAATCATTGCGTTTTTGATTTGGGGAAAAATATAGGAGCGATGCGAATTGAAGCATAAAAATCTTGAGATACTGTCCAAAAGTGGATTTCGTGTTCCCAAATTTATGGTGGTAAGAAATGCAGAGGAATATGACGAGAGCTTTAGTGATGCAGAGCTTTTTGCGGTACGCTCCTCTTTTTCTTCCGAGGATGATGCAAAGGCATCTTTTGCAGGGCAATATGATACATATTTGAATATTCCAAAAAAAGATGTCAGAGATAAAATTGAAATGGTATTGCACAGCAATCAAAAGGAGCATGTAAAAAGCTATAAAAATGCACAAAATTTGTACGATGCCGAAGAAGCGTATGTGATTGTGCAGGAAATGATTGATGCAGATTGTGCTGGTGTGATATTTACAGCAAACCCCCTTGGTATACTAAACGAAATGGTAGTGGTCGTGGGGGAGGGACTGGGCAATCGTGTGGTAGAGGATCAAGTCAAAACGACATCGTATTATTATCATATGGATGATGATCTTTATTATTATGATCGCCAAGAGGATTCCTATTTGCTCTTGGAAACGATATTCCGAGAGCTTGTGGAAACAGCGAAGGAGATTCAAAAGCGATATGGTCGATATATGGATATTGAGTATGCCATAAAAGAACAGGATATTTATATTTTACAAGCAAGACCGATTACAACATTTTCGCTGAAGGATCAAATAGTTTTGGATCATAGCAATATCGTAGAGAGCTATCCGGGGGTATCGCTTCCTTTGACACAGTCCTTTGTGCAGGAAGTATATTACCGTATTTTTCAAAACTGTGTATACCGCATTACCAAAGATACAAAGCTGGTCAAAGATATGGACGAATATCTGAGAAATATGGTGGATGTTGCAAATGGCAGAATGTATTATAGACTGAGCAGCTGGTATGCAGTATTGCATTTATTACCGTTTGCAAAGTACATCATTCCCATTTGGAAAGAAATGCTTGGAATTACAAATGATACCATATCATTGCCTACCAAGATTTCGGTATCCAAACGTACGCAGTTTACTGTGTTCCAATCCTTCCTTTATTATTTGCATCGAATACCGGCTTTGTTGGATGCTTTGCATCAAAATTTTGAAAAGCAATATCAAATATATCAAAAGCAAATTGAGGATGGAACAACCATACAACAGCTTTTAGATGTGTATCAGTATATTCAGAAAGATATCTTGCAAGACTGGGATCTTACGCTTATCAATGATATGTATGCATTTTTGTATACAGCGTTATCCGGAAAAAAATATAAAAAGCAAATTGCAAATATGAAAAATCTGGAAAGCATGAAACCCATACATAGCATGAAACATCTTTCCAATATTGCACAAACCTACGGCATGAATTCCGAGCAGTATCAAAACGCAGCAGCAGAGCATATTGCACAATATGGGGATCGTTGTTTGTCGGAATTAAAGCTGGAAACCAAAACATATCGAACAAATCCGGAGCTTTTGGATGCTTATATCAAGCATCATATGGGGCAGTGTGTCGATAGATCAGTTCCTTGTAGCACATCCGGAAATATATTTGTAAAAAAGGCAAAGCTGGGTATTCAAAACAGAGAAATTTCCCGAATGAACAGAAGTCGTTTGTATGGTATGGCACGCAGTATTTTTTTGAAAATAGGGGCGATTTTAGAAAAACAAGGACGTATTGTAGCAGCAGAGGACGTATTTTATTTATACATACAAGAGCTGCATACAGAAAACAATTTTCTTGCTTTGGTGGAAGAACGAAAAAAAGAAGCCATTTTTTATGAAAAAATACCCGAATACAGCAGGCTGGTATTTGATGGAAAGGTGATAAACAAAACGGGACAAATTTCGCATACAGAGATTTTGCACAAAACGAACATGCTTTCAGGAATTGGTACTTCTTTGGGGAAAGTTACCGGAGAGGTGTTGGTGATTGTGGAGCCGAAGGATACCATAGATACCACAGGAAAAATTCTGGTGACAAAATCTACAGATCCGGGTTGGGTGTTTTTGATACAAAATGCGGAGGGGATCATTGCGGAAAAAGGCTCTCTTTTGAGTCATACTGCGATTATTTCCAGAGAATTGCATAAACCAGCCATTGTCAATGTAAAAGACTGCACCAGTATACTAAAAACGGGGGATGTTGTTTCATTGGATGCAGAAACAGGAATTGTTGTCATACAGAGGTGATTTTGATGCAGTATCAATGCTACACAGAGAATAATAAAACGACAAGAATGATGTTTTTACAGATGCCAAAGAGGTTGTATCCGCATCATGCTCCGCAAAACCCAAAGACAGAAAAACAGCTTTTGCAGGGATGTCATCCACTCAGTAAAGAGTTTCGGGTGTATCCTTTTGTTGTAGCCAAAAATCAAGTTCCTGTGTGCAGATGTATGTTGACAATCTATGAAAATGATACCAATGGATATGTGGGTTTTTTTGAATCGGAAGAGGATTTACAGGCTGTACGATATATGTTGGAGTTTGTTTGTACTGTGGCAAAAAAACAGAAAAAGACGGCATTGCTGGGGCCAATAGATGCTTCTATTTTCATCAATTATCGCTGGAAATTGGATCATTTTGATCGTATATATACGGGAGAGCCTGTCAATTTGCCATACTATGCGGATTTATGGGAGCAATGCGGATTTGAAATCAAAGAACGTTATGTATCCAATCAAATGCGAAGTGTTACAGATTCTGATTTTGATTTAAGATATGAAAGAATCTATCAAAGATACTGCCAAAAAGGATATCGGTTTGTGAGCCCAAAGCGTCAGACATTTTTGTATATGCTACAAGATGTATATCATTTATTGATGGAGCTGTATGCAGAGTTTCCTGGATACCAAAGTATTTCAGAGGAACAGTTCATACAATTATTTGCTCCTTTGCGATTGGTACTGCATATGCCGATGGTGCGGCTGGTGTATCGACAGAGTCGGCTTTACGCATTTTGTATTTGTGTTCCGAATTATGGAGATTTGACATTGGGAAAAATGACGTTTTCCAAATGGTTGCAGATATGTCATATCAAAAAAAATCCTATGGAATATGTGATACTTTATGTTGGAGCTTCCAAGTCAACTCCTGGGCTGGGATGTGCCTTGATTCACGATTTGAGAAATATACTATATCAAAATCAGTGTACCACCATTGGAGCATTGATTCATGAGGGAAAGCTGACAGAACGAATGTATGCTCAATTGTATACGGATCAAAGACAGTATGCATTGTATCAAAAAAAGATATGAAACACAGATATGATGTCAGCCTTATATATCAGATGACAGGACAAAAATCTGCGTATATGGATGGTGTGCCATGTTATTTTAGAGGATCTGCTTTTTTTTAAGGTGGCATCAAGAGCAAAGGTTTGTTGTATGGTTAAAGAATAAACATTAAGATTTGATGTGAGCGGTCGATAATAGTAGTATCAGGAGGATATACCATATACCATAGGAAGGAGCGAAGGAAGTATGTTTGTACAAGGACGTGTATCAGCAATACATCATAATCCGGTTGCGGGTATGCATCATATGAACCACATGGGAAATGTTCTACAAATGGGACAAGGCAGAACGGCAGTCAAACAAGATGTGGTATCTATATCCGCATATGGGAAAATGAACAGCGCCATGGATGGCTTGATGAAATTAAAGCAGCAGATTGAGGAGAAAAGAAGTCAGTTTCTTTCCAAGGCGGCAGAAGAAGGAAAGTCCGGTGATGCCATACAAGATCAGCTGAAAAAATTTGATGAGCAGTTGAAGAGCATAGATATGCAGATTGCGCAAATGGCAGCACAACGCCAGAATCAAAATGTGCAGAAAGAAAAGAAGGAAAAAAGCAGTTTATATGAACGTCCCAAAACCAGACAGGAAGTAGAAAATGAAAGATTGGCAGATATTACAAATTTGTCCTCGGGTTTGTCAAAAGCAAAAGTAATAAAATCTGTCAAGACAAGGGTAGATGGTGAGGCTGGCGTTCTGGAGGCTGAAATCGAATTGGCGAAAATTCGTGGTACAGAGCAAAAATATATTGATAAAATGGAAGCAAAGCTTGCAGATTTGCAAAAGGAATCCAGTCAGTTGACTTCAGATATTCATGGTCAGCTCAATGAAACTGTAGAAGATATCCAAGAAAGCAATGACAAATATATCCATGCGGAAATTGAGGATACAGAGCAGAGAGAAGATCAAAAAGATAATGGAGAAGAAAATCTGGTAAATAAAAATGACATTATGCTCCAAACAGAGATCAATCCACACAACCTTTCGACGGAGTCTGCAAAAGATGAAACACAAACATCAAATTCAAATCAGGACGAGAAAGTATGATTTATATTATTTTGCTGTATAGATTGGCAACAAAAAGTATATTCTCCCAATGATAAAAAAGTATTTCTAATCCAAGTAGAACGTATATGTGTCTGCTTGGATTTTTTTGTATGATGTAGGAGATATATGCTTGAAAAAATTATTGGATCATAGCAATATTTCATATAACACAGCAATCAGATCGGTCGGTATATACCATTGTGACACAGAGAAATGTTTTTGCATTGCTGCATATCCGCAGTCCGTTTCTTTGTACCATTGTTTTCTGCAATATCCAATTGTGCATCAGCGTACATATGTTGTTATTTATATGTGATATGGTTACAGAAAAAAATATTCTGAATTGTTATATTATTGGCATACAATAAAGAATTTTCCTAGCATGCAAGACAAAGAAAGGAGAGAAGGAATATGAATGTATTGATTTTAGGCGGTGTTGCAGCAGGTACGAAGGTGGCGGCAAAATTAAAAAGATTGTGCTTTGACAGTGATGTAACGATTTTAACAAAAGATGCTGATATTTCCTATGCAGGCTGTGGTTTGCCTTATTATGTGGGGGATATTATTGAGGATCGGGAAAAAATCATTGTAAACACACCGGAAAAGTTTGCTGCACTCACAGGTGCAAAGGTTCTGACAGGGAAAGAAGCCGTACATTTGGACGCAAAAGAAAAGCAAGTAACCGTCAAAGACTTGTCAGAAGGCACAGAATCAAAGCTTTCCTATGATGCATGTGTCATTGCAACGGGTGCATCCCCTCTAGTTCCTCCGATGAAGGGCACGGATTTGAATGGCGTATTTATGATGCGCACACCCAGTCATGCAGACGCATTGAAGATGTATATCAAAACAAATCATGTGAAGAAAGCTGTGATTGCTGGTGGTGGTTTTATTGGACTGGAGATTGCCGAAAATTTAAGAAATGAAGGAATTGCAGTTACCGTTATTGATATGGCGCCCCAGATTATGCCAGGTTTTGACAAAGAATTATCTATTTATGTGCAGAAACATCTGGAGAATGTAGGGATTTCTGTATTGACATCGACAAAAATGGAAGAAATCATAGGAGATGCCCATGTAAATAGTGTGAAAACCAATCATGGTCTTTTGGAAGCAGATGTTGTGGTGCTGTCTTTGGGTATTCGCCCCAATACAGCATTCTTACAGGATACGGGATTAGAATTTGCAAACAATGGTGCGATTGTGGTGGATCATGCCATGCGTACAGCGCTTACGGATGTATATGCAGCAGGCGATTGTGCCGAAGTATCCAATTTGCAGACGGGGGAACAGACATGGTCACCGATGGGTTCCTCCGCAAATATGGAAGGTCGTCTTTTGGCAGAAGTGCTTGCAGGAGAGAAAAAAGAATTCCGTGGTGTACTGAAAACAGCAGTGGTACAAATGTCTGGACTCAATGCAGGCAGAACCGGTATGAATGAGAGGGCAGCAAAAGAAGCCGGATATGAGATAGAAACCGTTGTTACCGTCAATGAAGATAAGGCGCATTATTATCCAGGTGCGGATCATTTTATTACAAAGCTGATTGTAGATCAAAAGACACACAAACTCTTAGGAATGCAGGTGCTTGGTTCTGGTGCGGTAGATAAAATGGTGGATATTGGTGTGACCGCAATCACATTGGGTGCAACGCTGGAACAGTTGGAGGATATGGATCTTGCATATGCGCCTCCATTTTCTACAGCAATTCATCCATTTGTTGCTGCAGTCAATATTATGCGCAATAAATTGGACGGACGCTTGGATACAATGACACCCGCAGAATATTTAGAAAATAAGGGAGCCGGTTATCGCATCATTGATGTTTCTCCGCAGCCGGTTTTGTCCAATGCGCTATATGTAGATGTTGCCAAAGTCAATGGGCCGTTGGAAGATATTGCAATGGATGAACCTTTGCTGCTGATTTGTGTAAAGGGTAAGAGAAGCTATCTTTTGCAGCAGAGATTAAAACATTTTGGTTATACACACACAAAAGTGCTGGAAGGCGCAATGTGGATCAATGAGCCGCCAACAGAAGGAATATAAATATTCATGAGAATAGAATCGCAAAAGAAGTTTGTTTTTCAAAATCTGAACCATCAGCTGAGCTGGTGGTTCTTGCTGTTTATATGATGGTGTTTGTTTTGATACTTGTAAAGTACATCAAAAAACGATCATATATTGGATATAAAGGGTGGGAAGAATCATATTTCTGAAATATTACTGCGATGATACAGCAGAACAACTTTGTAATGGGAAAACTTTTTGAATGGTTTGTATTTGAAAAGGCTTGCAGAAGTTTTTGTTTCTGGGAAAGCATTGTGTGAAAAAACATATTGTTTGAAAAATCACAAACAAAATCAAAGAATATATTTCAGATATGGAATAAAATGAAACATGCACTACATATTTCAGAATATTTCTAGCACAATCAATAAATAGCAATGTTCGGATAAAAAAAAAGAAACAAAAAATGTTGAAAAAATAAAAACGATATTATACAATGTATAAAAGTGAAAGTACATAAAAAAAAGCAATCAGGTTTTGAAAGATTGCAAATGTACGTGATATATAATACGCAAAAATATTATCATGCAGTATCACTTTTTATAAAAAGCAGAAAGGAGAAAAAATACATCAAATGATTTTTTGTAGGAAAGTACATATGCATTGGCAGCTTCATATGATTTTATGCTATGTATGGATCAATCATATACTTGGAGCGGGTACTTTCCAACAAAAGGAAAACAAAAATATTTTAGAAAAAGCAGGAAGGGGAATGTGCAATGAATCAGATAAAAGGCAAAGATATATTAGCGGTAGGTTTAACTATGTTTGCCATATTCTTTGGTGCAGGAAACTTGATATTTCCACCACACTTGGGACGAATTACGGGTGGTGAATGGTTTATTGGTTTTTTCTTTTTCTTTATTGTGGATGTTGGGGTTTCTATGCTGGCTATTTTTGCAACCATTCGCAGTCGAGATTTTTCTATGACAGGTGTGCCAAGCCGTCTTGGAAAAAAGGCAGCAACGATTGTTGCAATTATTATTGCAACCTGTTTGGCTCCTTGTCTTTGTGTACCAAGAACAGCAGCAACAACATTTGAAATGGGTTGGGCACAGATGTTTCCCAATTTGAATATTTGGGTGTTTAGTTTTGTCTTTTTTGCAGTTGTTTGTTTTTTGACCATACGACCGTCCAAAGTAGTTGATATTGTAGGGAATTATTTGACACCGATATTGGTATTATGTATTTTGGTGCTGTTGCTATTGGGCATCGTTGATCCGATCGGACCCATCGCCGAAAGCTCTCAGGTAGAAACAATCAAAGAAGGCATTGTCAATGGATATCAAACCATGGATCCTCTGGGGATTGGACTGGTCATTGTTGCAATTATGGGAGCGGTGACAGAAAAGGGGTATCAATCAAGAGAAGATCAAGCAAAATTGTTAGCCAGATCTGCAGCAATTGCTGGTGCATTGTTGTTTATCGTATATGGTGGTTTGAGCTATTTGGGGGCAACTGTTTCCAATGGAGGATTTGAAGATTACAATCAGGCAGCATTGGTTGTTGCTTTGACACAGGAATTGATGGGAACATGGGGCGTTATTATGATGGCAGTTATTGTATTGTTTGCCTGCCTGACGACAGCGATTGGTCTTACATCCGGTTTCGCTGGTACATTGGAAACACTGACAAACGGAAAATGCAAATATAAGGTAACGGTTGTGGTAATGTCTATTTTCTCTTTTGTTGTTTCCAATGCAGGTATTTCTACCATCATCAGCGTTGCAGCACCAATTTTGTCTGTAATATTCCCTTGTTTTATTACTATGACGGTGTTGATGTTTTTCGGAAAATATATCAAAAATGATAATGTCATTCGTATTGCAACGCTCTTTGCATTTATCATTAGCTTATCTGAAGTATTGACAGGATTTGGTCTGCCACTTCATTATACGAAAATGCTGCCATTGTCACCCTACCAATGCGGATGGATTGTACCGGCAATCATAGGTGGTGTCATTGGGCACTTTATTCCGGACAGAAAAGCGTGATTTTTGGAAAATATGTTGTAAAAACAGCACATTTTGCGAACGGATACCAAAAAAGATATGCAAATGTGCAGAACCATTTGTACAGAATATAAGGGAAGCGGCAATTGCCGCTTCCATCACAGATGTTGACAGAAAGAATCAAAGAGGAAGGAGGCAAAGTAGGTACAATCTATATGGTTATGGTATGAGCGGTATATGCTGGTATGGACGGATATTTCCATTTGTGCCAAGGTGTCGCAAAAAAATCATTGAAAAAGCATTACCAATTTTGCAGGGCATCTTGGTAAGAAAAATCATACAGAAAAAAGTATCGTTTTTGTTTCTAAAAATCTATGAGGGATAGGTGTTGAACAGATGAATATATACGAAGAATATCAAAAGAAACTGGTATCTGCGCAAGAAGCAGTCAAAATAGTAAAAGATGGAGATTGGGTGGATTATAGTCAATGTTGTTCTTTTCCTGAAGCATTGGATGCGGCACTTGCAGCAAGGAAAGAAGAATTGCAAAATGTCAATGTCAGAAATGCAATCAGCATGAAGCCCATTCAGATTGTGGAGCAAGATCCAAATCAGGAAGCGTTTACATACAATCTATGGCATTGCTCAGGAATAGACCGAAAATATGTAGATCAGGGCAGAGCGTTTTATTCTCCTATGATTTTCAGAAATTGTGGTTCCTATTACCAAAGAAAATTTGCACCTGTCAATGTAGCTATGATTTCTGTGGCGCCTATGGATAAACATGGATATTTTAGCTATGGATTGACAAACTGTTGCATGCAGGAGATGTTAGATGCCGCAGAGCATATCATATTGGAGGTCAATCCTGCTATGCCTGTGATTTATGGTATGGAAGGGGATCATATCCATATTTCCGAAGTGGATTATGTTGTAGAGAGTGATTGCGGTTTGTGCCTTGCACCAAATGGCGCACCCTCTGCATTGGATCAGAAAATTGCAGAACATATTTTCCCGCATTTGTATGACGGCATCACATTGCAGATTGGTATTGGCGGTATGCCCAATGCACTTGGTGGCTTGATTGCGGAATCTGATTTGAAGGATATTGGTATGCATACAGAATTGATGAGTGATGGATATTTGAGGCTCTACCAGTCGGGTAAAATCACCAATAAAAAGAAAACGCTCAATAAAGGCAAAGGTGTGTTTTCTATATGCACCGGCTCTGAGGAGTTGTATGCATTTTTGGATCACAATATGGATATATTGTCTGCTCCTATGAGATACGTCAATAATCCCGAAACCATTCGGCAACTGGATCATTTTGTGTCGATCAATGGTTGTATCGCAATGGATTTGTATGGTCAGGTATGCTCAGAGACATCCGGTATCAGACAAATCAGTGGTACAGGCGGTCAGCTGGATTTTGTGACAGGAGCATATATGGCGGAGCATGGTCAGGCATTTTTGGCAATGTCTGCTACATATCAGGATAAAAATGGTCAGGTACATTCCAGAATCCTACCCAAATTTACAGAAGGTGATGTGATTACAACGCCTCGTACACAAGCTCCCAGTATAGTGACAGAATATGGTATTGCACAGCTTTCAGGGCTCTCTACATGGCAAAGGGCAGAAGCCATTATATCTATTGCGCATCCTGATTTTAGAGATGCATTGATTCACTCTGCACAACAGCAGAAGATTTGGAGAAGATCCAATAAGCGATAGTATCCGATTGCATTACAAATGTATGCTTTTTCTGCCCATACAGAAATTGTGGTTATATAAAAAAATATGATTGACAGACTGTGGTTCTTATAAAAACCATACAAGTGATGGATGATTGGAAACCTCTTATGTGTTTATGTATAATACAAAAGGCATAGGAGGCTTCCTTTTTTTGATAAATTGAGCGGTGTGCATGTCATTGCATACAGAAAAACACTTTGAAATGTAATTTTTTGCATATATCATAGTTGTATTTGCATATTTGTTATGATAAAATAAAAAATATTGTGTTAAGAAAAAATAAAGAATGTCCAACCGTTGATATGTCAAGGATATCACAAGGATACACAGCATCATTACATATATTTTTTACAGGTTGGATCAATGTTTGTTTGGAGGATAGACGTTTATGTTAAATCAGAATACACTATTGTTGGTTGGTGGAACCAATGAAAGTTGTACAGCATTACATGATATTTTAGATGCAAAATATCATCTTTTGCAAACATCTGATCTGGAACAAGCAAAGCAGGTATTGGTACAGTACCCCATTGCAGTTGTCCTTCTGGATATTACTGACTTGAAAAACGCTGACATAGATGATATACATACATGGATACAAAGCCCAGATGCTGCAAATATCCCATTTTTAGCACTTACTTTCTGTCCAAATGAAAAAATCAGTGAGCAGCTGATCACAATTGGCATATCGGATATTGTGATCATGCCGTGTTTTGCGGCACTCCTATTGCGTCGCATACAGATTATGATAGAATGGAAGAGTCAGAAATTACAGGTTGCGTATGCACAGCAGGAGCAGGTTTCAGAAATGACTGCACAGAATCAGAGCAAAAAAAGCCAGCCGGAACATGAAAAATATTATGAAATTCTGTGTCATATGAATTTAGCTGTATTTGAGATAGATGTGGATTGCGCAACGTATCAGGTGATTTATAATACAGATTCAAATCTTTATGCTTTAGATACTATTTCCTCTTATCAAGATTTGATCTCTTACGCTACAGAGCATCTGATTCTTCCAAAGGAGCAGGAGATGCTGCTTGCCGCATTTTATAAGGGAATGAAGCATCTTTTTGAAGACCGAATCCGTCAAGAAGACTTCTATATTCATTTCAAGAATGTAGCCGGTGGCGATCCGATCTTATACCGATTGACAATGTTTCGTGTCAGAACATTAGATACATCCGGCAAACGGATTACAATCATATGTCAAAAGATATTGGATCAAAAAAGTATGCAGCGGGATGCCGATTTTTTGAATGATGCAATTTGGGAAACATCAGATAGAATTTGCTCTGTTTATGAAGATAAAAATCTAACATTTAGACGTGTGGGAAAAGATATTTTGTCTTTGCTGGGCTATACCATTGCGGAGCTGCAAACGCAATATCACAATCATATGATTGCGCTGATTCATCCTGAGGATCGACAGAATGTATGGGACACCATGAAGGAGCAGTTGGCAGAAAAAGTAGAATTTGTAATGGAATTTCGTATTCGGCACAAAGATGGGCATTATATTTGGGTGCTGAGCCAGAGCTATCACTTTGACGTAAATGAAGAAGAAGCTTATTTGTATTTTGTATTGATTGATATTTCAAAAAGCAAAGCAACAGAAGAAATGCTTCAGCAGACCATGGAACATCAAGCAATCATTTTAGAGCAGACAGAAAGCGTGATATTTGAATATGACGTGATACTGCAAAAGGCTGTTTTTTCGCCAAGATGGAAACAGATTTTTGGCTATGAACCTATCAATTCCAATATCATAGAACGTATGCCAACAGAAACCCATTTCCATCCGGATGATATTTCTATTGCATTACATGTGTTTGAAGCATTGATGAATGGTTCTCCGTATGAAGAATGTGATTTACGTGTGGCAAAAGATGATGGCGAGTATTTATGGTGTAGTGCAAGAATCACGGTACAGTATAGCTTAGATAAAAAGCCGTTGAAGTTTATAGGTGTGATCACAAATATAGATGCACAAAAAAGAACAGAAAAGACATTGCAGGAAAGGGCAGAGAAAGATTCTTTGACAGAATTGCTGAATAAAAGTGCAAGTAGAAGCTATATAGAAGAATACCTGTTAAATGCACCTGATGATACACAATCTGCCTTTATTGTCATAGATTTGGATAATTTCAAACAAGTCAATGATCTGTATGGGCATTTGATGGGAGATATCATCATCAAGCAGGCAGCCACAGAAATCAAAAATATGTTCCGTTCCAATGATATTGTGGCTCGTATTGGCGGGGATGAATTTATTGTTGTGATGAAAACCGTTCCGTCTAAGGAAATCTTAGAAAAGCGTCTTGGTGCATTGATTGAAATTTTCTATCAAAAACTGCATGAGCAAGTGCCGGATGCACAGCTGGGCTGTTCCATAGGTGTTGCAATTTTTCCGGAACATGGTATAGTATATCAGGATTTGTTCCGTCATGCCGATCAGGCATTGTATCAGGCAAAAACGCAAGGAAAGAATAAATATGTCATTTATGATGTCACCCATATTGCCTTGCCACAATGCAAAAACAAAACGCAAAGACAATGTGAACAAGCACAATCCAATCAAGAAGATGAGGTTGCGATTGAACATTTATTACAATATACATTTCAGCAACTTTATGAATCCGGTGATGTAGAACAAACCGTACAGATTATGTTGGAAGTGGTTGGTCGTACACTCAATGTCAGTCGTGTATACATATTTGAAAACAATGCAGACAATACATGTTGCTCCAATACGTTTGAATGGTGTAATGATGGGATTGAACCCGCAATGGAGCATTTGCAAAATATAAGCTACGAGGATGAGCTTTTGGGGTATGAGGATAATTTTAATGAGTATGGTATTTTCTATTGTCCTGATATTGCCAAGTTACCCAAAGCACAGTATGACATACTGGCTCCACAGGGAATCAAATCCATGCTGCAATGTTCTATACGAGATCGAGGTGTCTTTCGTGGATATGTGGGATTTGATGAGTGTACTGAAAATCGTTTATGGGTACAGAAACAGATTGATGCACTTACATTTTTCTCAGAAATGCTCTCCATATTCCTATTGAAAAAACGTGCGCAGGACGAAATTGCATATCGTGTACAAAATTTATATAGTATCTTGGAAAATCAAAAAGCATGGATTTATGTCATTGATGTAGATACCTATGAGATCCTGTTTATGAACGCAAAAACAAAAGTTGCTGCACCAGGTGCAGAGGAAGGAAAATATTGTTATGAATGCTTGATGGGGCTGGATTCTTGTTGTCCAGAATGCCCAACAAGGAATATTAATGAGCAGGGAAATGGCGAACAATATATTTATAATAAAAAATTGGGTATTCATAGTTATGCAGAAGCTACCTTGATTCATTGGAATGGTAAGGATGCATATTTGATTCTCTGTCATGAAGTGAAGAAATCTTAAAATGAGTGAAATGGTATCCAGAAAGTACAGGGTATGATTTCTCAAAATATCGCTGTACAAAAAGCAAGACAGCAGTGATATTTGGATGGAGCAACAATCTGAAGCCAAAAGAAAGCAGAGCATATCTTTTCATAGAAAAATGTGAAAAGGTATGAACTGCTTTTTTATTGTAATGATTGGAAGAAGGATATGCCATGTTGATATAGAAACCAATACGCAATTATGATATAATGCAATCAAAATACCGAGTATGGGAAGGATGCACATGGAGCAACTGTTGATTATAGAAGATAATAAAGAATTGAATCAGGGCTTGTGCAAAGCGCTCAAAGCCGAAAATAGAAAGGTGATTTCTTGTTACAACATCAAAAGCGCAAGAGAACAGCTGTTGTGTCAATGTTCTTCGTTGGTACTGCTGGATATCCATATGCCCGATGGCAATGGCTTGGACTTGCTGCGGGAAATCAAAGAGCAATACCCTGCATTACCAGTCATATTACTGACTGCAAATGATATGGATGCAGATATTGTAAATGGACTGGAACAAGGAGCAGATGACTATATTACAAAACCGTTCTCACTTGCAGTTTTGCGTGCAAGAATCAATACACAGCTGCGTAAATATCAGAAGCTCCAAACAGAGGACATGGTTCACATAGATCAATTTGTATTTGACTTCGCAAATCTCAGATTTTATGTTCAGAATCAACCTGTGGAACTAAGCAAGACAGAACAAAAGCTATTACGGATTTTGATTGAAAATCGTGGAAATGTACTGCGTCGCAGTACTTTGGTGGATCGTATTTGGACAGATGCAGCGGAATATGTAGACGAAAATGCGCTGTCTGTTACCATAAAACGGTTACGTGATAAACTGGGAGCGCAAGCGTATATCAAAACGGTGTATGGAGTTGGGTACATGTGGGTGATGGAGCATGAGTAATGGTGGTGTGATTTTTGGCGTGGTATTTGGTGGTGCATGTTTGGGAATTGCGATATTGATTGTTTATTTCCATCAAAAGAAAACAAAAAACATCATGCAGAATATAGATCGTATGCTGACATGTGCCATAGACGGAAATTTTAAAGAAACCATGTTTGATGAAAGTATGCTGTCTGCTTTGGAAACAAAATACGCAAATTATCTTTCTGCATCGGTACTTTCTGCACAGAATATTGCCAAAGAAAAGGATAAAATCAAAGAATTGATTTCTGATCTCTCACATCAAACAAAGACACCGATTGCAAATCTTTTGTTATATACAGAGCTTTTGCAGGAAGAAGATTTGTCAGCAGATGCAAAAGCGTATGTGAATATTTTACATATACAATTGGAAAAGCTAAGATTTTTTATTGATGCACTGATGAAGCTGTCACGATTGGAAAATGGCATCATCTCTCTTTCCACAAAGAAAGAACCGTTACAGCCCATGCTGCAAGCGGTAATCAGTCAATTTGTTTCCGAGGCAATGCGCAAAAATATATGCTTGTTGATAGAGGATACAGAGGCTTTTGCACAGTTTGATCCAAAATGGACAACAGAAGCAATTTGCAATCTTGTGGACAATGCAGTGAAATATACGCAAAAGGGAAGTGTTCGGATTTCTGTTAAGGCATATGAATTGTTTGTTTGTATTTGTATACAAGATACAGGAATTGGTATTTCGGAAGAAGAACATGCCAAGATTTTTACAAGATTTTACCGTTCTGCGCATGTTGCCGATCAGGAGGGGATAGGGATTGGATTATACTTGGCTCGAGAGATCATTCGTGAAGAAGGTGGGTATATCAAGGTCGATTCTGCATACGGGCAAGGTAGCACATTCTCTGTTTATCTTCCAGCAGCGATGTGATTTTTGCAAGACCAATCAAAGCATATCTGTACAGGAAGGCATGTGGATAGAATCTTACAGGATAAACGGCGTGTAACAAAAGGAATATTCTTGTGTTACACACCGTTTTTTAAGGCAAAACGGAGAGATGGATGCTTTACTGAAAACGGACGAGTGTATGATGTACAATATGCTTTCTGACAAGCAGGTTGTATATACGATTTGGATCATATGGATTTGTTTGGCTTGGAAGAAAAAAGCATGACGGTGGTTCGTTGCAAAAAAATTGAATTTGTATTCTTAAATCAAAACCTTATATTTCTATGCAATACCATAGAGAATATCGTGCCTTTGGAACATTTGTATTTCAGAATATCAGCTTGGCAGGAAAAGCCGGTTGCAAAATAAGTTTCATTTTTGTATAGCATTGCAGGTTTGTAGTCTTGATAACATTTATATCAAAAGTAAAATTTTCTGTTTGGTTTCCTTCATTCCCATAAATCGTCAAAAGCATGGATTGATGTAAGCAATATGTGTATGAATTTGAGCGATTGAGCCGATATACCATAACTCAAGAATGAGAGGAAGTCGCAACCGCCCGATTAGTCAGATGTTCATGGGCAAAGTCAAGAAAAAATAAATAAGCTCGCCTCCCTTTGTGTATATGAACAAACTGAATTATGTTCTATTTCCCCTTCTTCCTTGTGAAGAAGGGGTATTTTTTGCCCATTTGGATTTACTGCTGGACATTGTTGGAGGGGTTAAATGACATATGGTGTATGATGCTACCCTTAATGTTAAGAAAAGATTCGGATGTTTTGAAAAAGTGGGCAGATATTTGGCAACAACAGAGGCAATTGCTATATGGCATCAAATCTGTTTCAGATGCCACTATGATGAAATATCATGGCAGTGTACGGCATCTGCTTTTTCAGAGCCTACAATTGGAGATAACAGATCATATTCATATATGTTTTTGCTAGATAGGGTTATATAAATAAAATTTTTTGTTATATAAAATGCCGAAATAGATATGTTCGTATGATTTTAATATCAATTTTTGTGTTATATGATATGAAAATTCGACGATTGAGTTGAAAACAACTCTGTGTTTTGTTTTTAATTCAATGCAGAAATATATTCAAGTTTGGCGGTTTTTTAGAATTTGTGAGTTGTTTTTAATTCGATAACAAAAATCAATCATGGGAAAATCATTGAAATAACAGTAAAAAATATTTGGCACGATTCTTGCTTAATATGATAGACAGGAAGCAAAATAACAAAGGCAATTGAGAAAGGAGCTATTTTATGAAACCATTAACAGGTGTAAAAGTAATTGATTTTACGCAAGCGCATGCAGGCAGTCTTTGCACAATGCTACTTGCGGATTTTGGTGCAGAAGTTATTAAAATTGAAAGACCGGGTGTTGGTGATCTTGCCAGATACTGGTTTCCTTTCAAAAATGATTCCAGCGGTTACTATGCCTATTTAAACAGAAACAAAAAAAGCATTGGTGTAAATGGTGGAACGAAAGAGGGGAAGAAGATTCTCTTGGACCTGATCAAAGATGCAGATGTTGTATGCGAAAACTTCAAATATGGCAGTATGGAGAGAATGGGGCTGAGCTATGAAGCAATTAAGGAGATAAACCCTGAAATTATTTATGCTTCTTTGAATGGTTATGGACAAACAGGACCTATGAAAGAAACCATAGGTTTGGATTTGCAGCTACAGGCGGGCAGTGGCTTTATGGACAGGACAGGTTTTCCCGATGGCCCTCCAACAAAGGCAGGCCCGGCGATGGGTGATCAACTGAGTGGTACATATATGGCTACCGCAGTGATGATGGCTCTGATTCACAAAAAGAAAACGGGCAAAGGTCAAAAAATTGATATTGCCATTTTGGATTCGCTGTTTTCTATTTTGGAAGCAGCGCCCATTACATATTGTATGACTGGCAGTGTACCAGAACGAGTGGGTAACTCCTATCCTTCCATCTCTCCGTATGATACCTTCAAAACGAAGGATGGTTATGTTGCAATCGGTATTTCCACAGATCATCAATGGGAAAAATTCTGTGATGTTATGGGCATGGATGCGCTCAAAGCAGACGAAAGATACATGACAAATGAATCTCGAGGCAATCATTATGAAAATGGTCTGAAACAGGCAATTGAAGAAGTAACGACCACAATGTCTAAATTTGAGATTGAATGTAAAATGAGAGAAGCCCGTTTGGCTTGCGGTGCTGTGTATACAGTTTCTGAAGCAATGGAAACAGAACAGATGAAGGTTAGAAATATGTTGACAAAAGTATTTGATGAAGGCATTGGTGAAGAAATTCGTATTCCTGGAACAGTAATCAAAATGAGTGAAACACCTGGTAGCATCGAACAAGGTGCGCCAAACCTAGGTAAACATACATACCATTACTTATCGCAACTTGGCTATACGAAAGAAGAAATTCAGGCTCTTGCAGAAAAAAAAGTTATCCAAATGGCATAATCATAGAAAGGAGAACAAGATATGAAAGTATTAGAAGGTGTGACTATAATTGACTTTACACAAGCATATAGTGGGCCATTTTGTACCATGCAGTTGGCAGATTTTGGTGCAAGAGTCATTAAGATCGAAAGAAGGGGAATGGGTGACCAATCCAGAGAATGGACACCCATCAATGAAAAAGGTGAGAGCGGTTACTTTGCGGCAATCAACAGAGGCAAAGAAAGCGTTTCGTTGGATATCAACAAACCCGAAGGCGTTGAAATCATTAAAACAATGGTAAAAGAAGCAGATATTGTAGTAGAAAATTTCAAGGTTGGTACATTGGATAAAATGGGGTTGGGATACGACGAACTAAAAAAAGTAAATCCTGAAATTATATATGCATCCATTTCTGGTTATGGTCAGAACGGCCCATGGAGCAGTTTGGCAGCATATGATAATGTCATTCAGGCTATGTGTGGTATGATGGAAATGACTGGTTTTGCAGATGATGTACCAACAAAAGTTGGGCCTGCAATTGGGGATAATTTTACAGGATTGACTATGGCTTTGGCAATTACCATGGCATACTTCCATAAACTGAATACAGGAAAAGGGCAGCGTTTGGATGTTGCCATGATGGACTGCTTATTTGGGATTATGGAAAGCCCTATCCTGTGTAAAGAATTGCTCAACCAAGAAACTACACGTTGTGGCAATACAGATCCAACACTATGCCCATACGATGTATATCCTTGCAAAGATGGATATTTCTCAGTAGGTCTGGCAGCCGGTTCTACGGCAGAATGGCAGAGATTTTGTACCGCAATACAAATGCCTGAACTATTGGAGGATAAACGATTCGTAACAAATGAACTGCGTCTGGAAAATTATGACATTATCACTTCAATTATTACAGAGTTCATGAAAACAAAAACAAAAGCAGAATTGACAGAAGTATTTAATGCAAATAAGATTCCCAGTTCTCCTGTCAATACCATTCCTGAAATGATGCATCATGAACAGCTGAAGGCAAGAAATATGCTGATTGATTTGGTTGATGAAAATGTTGGTACATATGTTGCGATAGGCAATCCAATGATGATGAGCGAAACGCCGGCAGTGATTGAAAAGGGCGCTCCTTCTATGGGACGTGATACTGAAAAAGTATTGAAAGATTTTGGCTACACAGAAGAAGACATCAAAAAATTCGCAGATTGTGAGGTGGTTTGATATTATACCTGATATGCAGTGAAAATATAAATTCTTATTCCTCATCCCAATCGGCTTACCACCCTATATTCATAGAGTGTTAGACGAAATAGAATGGAGGTTTTATCATGAATAAAAACAAAGGAAATTTATCAGATCGTTATGAAATTGGTCTGATGATTGTGAGCATTTTAATCATTGTTGGATTGGTAGTTGGCTTGACATTATTTCCGGAAGAAGGGAAAGCGATCGCATCTGTTGTATTATCTGTATTGACAGAAACTTTTGGATCTCCCATGATGGTGATTACATTGGGAGTGATTGTCTTTTTGATTGCTATTTGCTTTACCAAATATGGTGAAATTCGATTTGGTAATGAAAAACCGCAATATTCTACACTAAGTTGGGTGGCTATGATGTTTTTTTGTGGGAATGGTGCTGGTACCGTTTATTGGGCATTTTTGGAATGGGGACATTTCTACAATGCAGCACCGCAGCTGGCAGGTACAGAAATCAGTGAAGCAATGCGTTATGAACTTGCATTAGCTTATGATTTTATGCATTGGGGACCTAGTGCATGGGCATTGTTATGTATATTTGTACTGCCCTTTGCCTATCACTATTATATCAAAAAAGATGATGAACTGCGCTTTAGTGTACTTTGTAAGTATTCTGTTGGTGAAAAAAGAGTCAGAGGTTGGTTTGGCAAAGTGGTAGATTTCATCTTTATTTTTGCAGCCGTTGGTTCTATCAGTATTACAGCAGGTACTTCCGCAACAACCATTGCAGCTGGTATAGCAGAATTGACGGGAATTCCTGTATCGTTTGCACTTTCTGTAATTGTTTTGGTTGTTGTTGCGGTTTTGTATTCCATTACTTCATGGATGGGGATTGAAAAAGGAATGCGTCGCATCAGTGATTCCAATGTATATTTGTGTATGATTCTGCTTGGTTTTATTTTGCTTGCAGGGCCTACAAAATTTATTATGGATTCTATTGTAAATGCAACTGGTTTGATGTTCGACCAGTATATTCGTATGAGTACATGGACAGATCCTGTGGCACAGACTGGATTTCCACAAGCATGGACAACATTCTATTGGGTATACTGGTTTGTATTTGGTCCATTTACGGGATTATATGTTGCAAAGATTTCTCGTGGCAGAAAGCTGAAAGAAATCGTTGCAAATATGTTGATCAGTGGTTCTTTGGGATTGATTTTGTTCTTTGGTATTGTTGGTGGTTATGAACAAAGCCTACGTATGGATGGTGTACTGGATGTACCTGCGATGCTGGCAAATGGTCAGGGGGAAGCGATTGCAGCAACGGTTGTAAAAACATTGCCTTTTGGTAAGATTGCGTTAATTTTGTATTTGGCTGTAATTGTATTGTTTTTGGCAACAACATTGGATGCATGCTCCTTTACACTCTCTTCTACAGTGTCTAAAAAATTGAAAGCAAATGAAGAACCTGAAAAGAAATTAAAATTTGTATGGTGTATTGTATTGATCCTGATTCCAATTGCAGTTTCTTATATTGGCACAGATATTGACACGATCAAATCCATCGTACTTGCAACTGGTTTGCCGTTGGTTATACTGTTGTTTGTAGTTTACTGGGGCTTCTTGAAGGAGATGAAAAAGGACTATGCAAACAAGACAAAAGCAGATATTATTGCAGAAGGTCGTTTTATAGACGAAAAATAAATAAATTGGGATACTAAGAAAAAGCATAACGGTCAAATGATATTTGACTGTTATGCTTTTTCTATATTTTACCAAAGACTATTTCTTTTTTTTCAAAAATCATATATCATAAGGATTAAGAAAAAATCCATGAAAAAATATTGTTGAGGAGGAGGATATTTATGTTGTTGGAACATGCGGTGACGTTTGAAGAATTTATAAAAATATTAGATGACAGCTATGATGAGATCTTCATTTGGGACAAAAATCATAAAATTATTTATGTTAATAATGCCTGCATTCGTCACTATGGTTTGCCTGCTGAGTATTTTGTTGGAAAAACATTAGAAGAGTGCATAGTGCATGAAAAGCTCTGGTCTCCTACTTGTGTACCTTTAACCTTTCATGAAAAACGTTCGGTAATTCAAAGAGAAAAGTCGAT
Source organism: Anaerotignum sp. (assembly GCA_020024265.1). Classification (GTDB taxonomy): domain Bacteria; phylum Bacillota; class Clostridia; order Lachnospirales; family Anaerotignaceae; genus Anaerotignum. Next base: position 101,262 of record JAHHTW010000003.1, read on the forward strand.
TTTGGGTATTGATATGATTACCATTTCTTCACCCATATTGGATGAAGAAGGAAATGTACAATATGTTTTCCAAAGTGTTCGTGATGAAGAAGAAGATTTATTTAAGATGCTTTCTTCTCATATTTTGCAATCCAGCCATGAAGCAGCAGGGATAGATGTAAAAATAATAGGCAAAAGCCCTGCTATGGTAAAGGTTTTGCAATTTGCAAACAAAATTGCGGCAACAAAAGCTCCGGTACTGATTTTGGGTGAAACAGGTACCGGAAAAAGTTTACTTGCTAAATACATTCATGAAAAAAGTCCCAGAAGAAACAAACCTTTTGTTAGCATCAACATTGCTAGCCTCAGTCCAACTGTCATTGAATCAGAGTTATTTGGTTATCAAAAAGGAGCTTTTACGGGGGCTGAAAAAAGTGGAAAGGTAGGACTTTTTGAAGCAGCAAATGGGGGAATATTATTCTTGGATGAAATTGGTGAACTGCCATATGATCTACAGGCAAAATTCCTACATACATTACAAGAGGAAACCATTATACCCGTTGGTTCCCATACACCAATCAAATTAGATGTTCATATCATCAGCGCTACCAATTGTGATTTACGTACTATGGTCGAGGCAGGAAAATTCCGAGAAGATTTATACCATCGTTTGAATGTATTTGATATTATGATGCCGCCTTTACGCAAAAGAAAAGAAGATATTGAATTGCTTGCTGCATATTACTTAAATTTATTAAATAAAAAATATGAACGGAATGTAACCATATCTTCTCGTGTTATGGATTCTTTCAAAAGATATCCATGGAAAGGGAATATCCGTGAATTATCAAATGTTTTGGAACGTGCTATTTTAATGACAGATGGTTCAACAATTGAAGTTGCCAATTTACCAGAAAGCTTCTTTCATGTTGAAAATATTAAAATAACTGGATGCAGCATTGATTCTGAAAGAAATTCTTTTGATGAGGCAATGGAATATTATGAACAAAAGATTGTCAAAGAAGCATATAATTTATGTAAAAGTAGTCGGAAAATGGCGAAGTATCTAAAAATCAGTCAAACGAAAGCCAATAGATTAATACAAAAATATATTACACATGCAAATCATGAAAATAGAATGGATCAAAACCATATGTAAATGATAGGGAATATCGAAAACAATTGGTCTGGAGAAATGCTTGGTATGCAGAAGTATGGCATGGATATTCCTGCTTATGATCAGAAAAGATTCTGTTTGGAGATTTTCTTTATGGATTTGTGTTTTTCAGGCAGTGAGATAAAAAACTCACTGCCTTTTGAAATAACATATATTTTTATCAGATATGATTGTTGGAAAGTCGTTCTTTACGAATTTTTTTCGAATCATTCAAATCTTTGTTGTATGAAGAATTGATGGTCGTGATCCGAGAAAAAAGATGATGGTACATCAATTCACTCGCAAGGAGAGGGTCACGATTGATGATGGCAAGAGCGATTTTCCTATGGTTATTATAACTATCTTTGACAATGTCTGTTTCCGCATGCAAATCAAAATCAATATAATCACTGGCACGAAGTTGATCTAACATAGAAAACAACAGGTTTTCCAAGATGTTGTTTTGGCTGCATTTTGCGATAAACATATGAAAATTGAAATCATCTTTTTTGGTAAACTGATTTTCTTTATGGATTTCTTCATTTCTTTCAAAAATTTCCTTTAATAGTGTCAAATCTTCTTCACTACAACGCAGGGTTGCATAATATGCCAGTTCTGGTTCAATCACTAAGCGCGTTTCCATAATGGTTTCTATAGAAGAGTTGTTTTTCAAATTATCAAAAAAGCGCATGTTGTGAATAGAACTCAATGCTGTTTCGGATACAAAAGTTCCAATACCAGCTTTGGACTCTAAAATACCAAAATTTTCTAAAATTTTCATAGCTTCTCTCATAATATTCCGACTTACATTAAAAGAAGCGGCAAGCTCCATTTCGTTTGGTAATTTTGTGCCAGGTGTCCAATCTGCATTTTCTATTAAAGTAGTAATGGTATCAATGAGTTGTGTGCTTAAATTCACTTTTTTTACTTTTGGTAGCATATCTATTCATCCTTTTATTGTAAAATATCAATAGTTATTATAGTCATTGTATAAGAAGAGCATAAAAAACTCAAGTGAATCCAAAGATAATATCGTTCAGTAATGAATAAACCTGTTATTAAATCTAGCAATAAAAAAGTACAATACAAAATAAC
>JAHHTW010000030.1 GCA_020024265.1 Anaerotignum sp.
TTGCTCAAGCTTTTTCAAAAGCTTGCAGGGCTTGGGACAGCGTCCCAAGGTCTTATTTTGCATATGCCCAAAGCCACTGCCATATACGTCTTGCTTTGCCTGAAGCAGTGTTTTGAAAAAACACTGCGTCCAAAAGTTTTGCTCAAGCTTTTTCAAAAGCTTGCAGGGCTTGGGACAGCGTCCCAAGGTCTTAAAACAAAAAAAGCCCTCCCCATAAGGGGAGGACTCTTAAAAAACCTTCGTTATATGGTATAGCCTCTTAACTCGTAAAATTATTTACCAGCGTTGAAGTATACTGTTGTAACTTTGCTTGTTGCAGGGTCTTTTTCGAATGTGATGTCGGATACGCCCAGTGCTACACCCAGATCACGGAAAGGCAGGAATGTTCTTTCGCCTGTGATTTCAGGAGCTGCAGACATAGCTACAGGAGAACCGTTTACATACATTGTTTTCTGACCGATTGTCATGGAGATTACCTTGCTGCCGTACATAACTGTAATGCTTCTAGCTTCGCCATTCCACATTACACTTGTGTTAGGGATACCCAAAGCAACTGCTACTGCTCTCAGAGGAAGCATTGTGTAACCTGTTGCATTGATGTATGCAGGTGCATCTACATCGATTGTGCTACCACCAGCTGTGATTGTTTTGCCACCGATGGGAACAGTTACCTTTGTTACAAAGGAATCAGCGTCTTCACGACCAGCTGTTGTGATTGTGATGAAGCCTGCTTTTTCAACGAAGTCAACGAAGTCTTCGTTTACTTTTTTAAGCTTTGTATCAGTATCTGTTGTTTTAGCAACAACATCCTGCTTTTCGTATTCATCATACATTGTGTTTGCTTTTACTTCCAGATCGTAAGCACCAGCAGGCAGGCTTCTTTGCATGAACAGTTCCATACCTGTAATTGTTACAACTGCAGGTTCGTCGCCACTCATGGTATCTACTTCAAAGTAGATCTGATTGTCGCCATTTTTTCTTACCTTGTCATCTTTCAGTTTCAGACCGCTCTTTGCGTCAACACTTGCTGTGCCTTTTTCATCGAAGTCGATCTTTTCCATAGACAATGTGATCTTTGTCTTCTTATCCCACAGACCAGCTTCTGCTTCTTTGATTACTACATCTGTAGGGATTTTTGTGTTTCTGTAGTCGATGCTCAGATCGTTCTGTTTTGCTTCAACTGTGTAAGGTTTTACGAATTTTGCAATTGTTACTTTCTGTGTTTCAACTGCTGCGCCTTCCAGAGTCAGTTCTACATCGCCTGCGAAGTTAGGGTCAGCTACCAGCTGCAGCTTGAAGGACAGTTCGATTGCGTCGTCATCATTCTTAGGATTTGTTTCTTCCAGAGTTCTCTTTTCGAAATCGAAGTTCTGGTAGTCACCTTCTTTGTAAGCTTCTGCGAACCAATCCTGAATATCTGTAACAGCCGTCTTACCATCAATAGATACGCTGTCATGTGTCTTAACGGAAACAGCATCTGCAGGTTTGCCTACTACGTAAACGCCTTCAGGCAGCTTCAGAGAGAAGTCTTTCTTTGTGTTCCAAACACCTGCGGAAGCTTCTTTCAGTGTTACTTCCAAAGACATATGGTCGCTGTCATCTGTGATACCGTCGTTCTTTACGTTTACGCCACTGTAGATTACAGGAACGTCTTCGTCTTTATCAACGGACAGTGTAACATCGTTGCCGATTACTTTAGCAACTTCTACGGATACTGTATCGCAACCGGGAGCATAGATCTTCAGTGTTGCAACAGCGCCGGATTTTGCTGTGTTGGAATCTACCACAACGTTTGTCAGTGTCAGTTTGTCCAGATTATCCCAAGCTGCAACCCATTCAAACACCAGTTCATTTTCATCACTGTCTGCTGCAGCTGTTTTGTTTTCTTCTCTGATTGTAGCATCACCGGGTTTTTTGAATTCAAAACCGTTGGAAATTCTTACTCTGATTTTGTCACCAGCTTTGAACATATTCTTGAAAGAATCGCCTACAGCGGGTTCAATTGTAATGTTTTCCAGTGTTTTGATGTCATCTTCAGCAACATCTACTGTGTCCTTTACGGAAACCTTCAGATCCTTGCTGCCTACTGTGATGTAAGTCAGGTCTGTGCCACCGTTGGACAGTTTGAAATCTTTGGATGTTACAGCTACGGAAGCGGACTTGCCATCGCTGTATTTTTTCATTTCTGTTGCACCAACGTCTACAGAATCAGCACCCAGTTTTACTGTGATGGTATCATCTTCTTCGAAGTTCTGTGCAGCAGCGTCAGCCTTCAGAGTTACTTCGATTTCATCATCAGCCACACGTTCCATAGATACTTTGTAACCTGCACTTGTTGTAGCTTTATCTGTGATTTTATCCTTAGTGGGTTCTTCCCAATCAGTAGCTACCAATTTGTGATCTGTGCCTGCATCCTTGTGAATCAGGATTTCAGGTGTTTGTTTTGCGCTGAACTTTGCATTGTCCAGTGCCATTGTGAATCTGTACTCCAGTTGTGTACCCTGTTCAGCTGTTGTGTAGCTTGTTTTGCCAACCTTCAGCTGCAGTTCGGGACCAGCAGGTACTACACCGTCGAAATTGCCAGCCTGTACATCGCTTTTTGCACCCAGAACTTTTACGCTTGCAGGAACTTCACCATCGGGATTTGCTGCAAACGCATTTGCGGGTACCAGAGATGCAACCATAGCAGCTGCCATTACCATGGAAAGAATTTTTTTCATGGTTCTCATTCCTCCTTAAAAATGTCGTTTTGTTTTCGTTTCGTTTCATCATGATACAACGAAGGGTTGCTTTCATTCCTTCCCTTTCGCCGTACCTTCCGCGCGTTTGGCTTGGCTGCCGCTTCGGTTTCCCCATCCCCCATACTGATGGTTCTGCTTCCACCGCTGCCGCACCGCCCGTTTGCAAGGAACGGACAAAACGTACAGAATTACTTTGCATGATTTATATTAACAGAGGGAACACATTTATGCAAGCATTTTTTTCAACTGTAATATAACTGTAATCTTGGCTGTAATTTTTGTAGCATTGGCGCAAAGGCGGCAGGGGTACTCTTTTTGGCATATAAAAGGAAAGAAAAGCGTATATTCTGTATCGGATGCCTTTTTTTCTTGCAATCTTGGAGTCTATGGAATAAAATAATATACAGGATATTGGCACAGAGAAAGGAGGCTGCTCGATGGCAAACAAAAAACCGAGCTTTCCCACACGTGATGCACGTGTACCATATAGCGGCAAGCCTACCGCGCGTACTGCACAGCGCAAAAACACCAACGCCCCACGCAAACGCCCGAACGCTTCTGCCAAACGACGCAAAAAACTCAAGATTGCACCAAAACCGACATTGTTCTGTATTTTGGCAATCCTGATTTTCATGATTTGCTTTGCACTGCTGCATAAAAACGGCAGTGAAGTTTTTGTGGGGGAAAACAGCATGGGGATTATCAAGGATACCTCCATCACCGCAGAAGAAATCACCCAAACATTGGAAGCACAGCTGAAAACGCAGGTCGGTACCAATGTAAAAATCAATGAAGAAATCAAAACACAACGTCTGCATGTCGGCGGAGCCAGACAAAAGGATGTCTGTACACTGGAATATATGCTGCCAAATTTGAAAGCAGCCGTAACATATAAAGTAGAAGCAGCCGTCATATTTGTAGATGGCGGAGCAGTCGCCCCCCTTGCCACAGAGGAGGAGGCGCAGCAGGTATTGCGCCAAATTCAGGCAACCTACTATCCGGAGGCAGCCAATCTGTCGGGCAATCCGGTAGAAACAAAGCCTGACGATGCACAGAAGCAGGATGCAGAGGACAAAAAGGATACCAAAGACAAAAAATCCGAGCAAAAACAGACGGAGAAGGCAAAGGATGATGCGCCCCAGCCGGAGCCAAAGGATCAGACAGACACACAGGCATCCTCTGCGCAGACAGCGGAGCATACCAATCCCGCAGCCTCCGCAGAAGGCACAGGGATTTCCGACAATCCGCAAACCGAAACAAAGCATACACAGGCACAAATCAGCTTTGTGGAATCTGTGACCATTGAAAAACAATTCGTAGATTCCAAAGAGATACTCAAGCCGGAGGATGCCTTTGCAAAGCTGACCAGTACCACGCCCGTAACCGCCACATATACCATAAAAAGCGGCGACCGCTTGGGCAAGATTGCCGCAGAGTATGACATGACGCTTGAGGAGCTTTTGGCAGCAAACGAAGGTATGACCATAAAGACACCCATCGTAGTGGGGCAGACCATCCATGTAACCGTACAAAAGCCCATGATTTCCGTGCAGTATATAGAAACGCAGAGCCTCACCACCGTAGAGAAAAAGCAGTACGAAACACAGTATGACAGCAGCAAGCCTGCCAGCTATCAGCGTGTATTGCAGCAGGGCAAGGACGGGCAAAAGCGCAGTACCATACAGATTACCCGTGTCAATGGCTTTGTCACGGAGGAAAAAGAGATTTCCAAAGAAATCATACAAGAGCCTGTGACAGAAATCATACTAAAAGGGACACTGTAACAGCAGGGGCAATACAAAATGTCCTCGCCACAAAAAAATGTTCTATGCACAAAGAAGGCTTGCCTTTGATGCAAGCCGATTGTGAAACAAAGAGGAGGAAAACACGATGAGCATTACATTTTCCGTAAAAGACCATGCAGTGACAAATGCCGATTTTGCTGCAATGGCTGAACAAATCAAAGCCTGCCATGCAGCGCTGCACAACAAAACAGGAAAGGGCAACGACTTTGTCGGATGGGTAAACTGGCCCACCGCATACGACAAAGACGAATTTGCACGCATACAAAAGGCAGCGAAAACCATACAAGACCAGAGCGAGGTTTTGATTGTCATTGGCATTGGCGGATCTTATTTGGGAACCAAAACCGCACTCGACTTTATACGCACACCTTTTTACAATGAAAGAAAGAAGGATACGCCGGATATTTATTTTGTCGGAAACAACATCAGTTCCGCATACCTCAATGATATTTTGAGCATATTGGGCAACCGTGATTTTTCCGTAAACATCATTTCCAAGTCCGGCACAACCACAGAGCCTGCGATTGCCTTTCGTATTTTCAAGCAGCTTTTGGAGCAGAAATACGGTAAGGACGGTGCGGCAAAACGCATTTACGCAACCACAGACCGCGCACGTGGCGCACTGAAAACCATGTGCGATGCACAAGGCTACGAAACATTTGTCATTCCGGATGATATTGGCGGACGCTTTACGGTATTGACTGCGGTTGGTCTTTTGGCTATGGCAGTTGCCGACATAGACATTACACAGGTGATGGCAGGCGCACAATGGGCAGAAGCGACATTCAGCAATCCGGATGTGCTGCAAAACCCCTGCTATCAGTATGCGGCAGCAAGAAATATATTCTACCGTCAGGGCAAGAGCATTGAAATCCTTGCCAACTACGAACCACACCTGACATCCTTTGGCGAATGGTACAAACAGCTGTATGCCGAAAGCGAGGGCAAGGAAAACAAGGGGATATTCCCCGTTTGTGCAAACTTCTCTACCGATTTACATTCCATCGGGCAGTTCATACAGGAAGGCTCCCGCTATTTCTTTGAAACCGTGCTTTGGTGCAAAGAACCGAAAAGCACGGTACTGGTACCCTTTGACGAAGAAGATCTGGACGGCTTAAACTTCATGGCTGCAAAGGATATGCAGTTTGTAAACAGCAAGGCGTTTTCAGGGACGATGCTGGCGCATATTGACGGCGGTGTGCCCAATATGGTCATTGAAATGGAGCGTATGGACGCTTGGCACTTTGGCGCATTGGTGTATTTCTTTGAAAAAGCCGTTGGCATCAGCGGATATTTACTGGATGTCAACCCATTCAACCAGCCCGGTGTGGAAGCATATAAAAAGAACATGTTTGCCTTGCTGGGCAAGCCCGGATATGAAGATCTCAGAGCGGACTTGGAAAAGAGACTGTAAAGGTCTTGGGACGCTGTTCCAAGCCCTGCAAGCTTTTATGCGCCGTGTTTTTACAAAGCACAGCTTCACAAGCAAGGGTATGTGCAAAGGGCAAGGGAACAGGAAACGCAAGCAAGGAAAAAAGAAACAAACGGGCGTATGGGGTATCCCATGCGCCTTTTTATTATGGTGCCGGAGAGAGACAATATCCTGCCCCTTTGCTTACGCCCTTCGGCAATGCCTGAAGGGCTTTCATGGGTCGAGGGAGGAACCTGCTTGCGGGGTGTTGGGGCAACACCCCCAAGGCTTTCACCGGCATTTTCGGAAAAACAACACCATCAACGACTTGTTTTTTATCCCCTTCATGGTATAATTGAGCAATAATCAGGCAAAAGAAATGAGCGCAATCACTGTGGTATGGCACAAAAACAGTATGGAATGACAGAGCTGTCATACTGCAATATGATTGAACCGAAAGGAGTAATACGATTATGATTTCAGCACAGGGTGTAAGCTTACAATACGGCGGACGGGTGCTTTTTAAGGATGTCAACATGAACTTTACAAAGGGCAATTGCTACGGTCTCATTGGTGCAAATGGCGCAGGCAAGTCCACGTTTCTGAAAATTTTATCCGGCGATCTGGAGCCAAACAAGGGCTCTGTATTTATCACCCCCGGAGAACGTATGGCAGTATTGAAACAGGATCACTTTATGTTTGACGAATTTGGCGTAGTGGAAACGGTATTGTACGGGCATAAAAGGCTGTATGATATTATGAAAGAAAAGGAAGCCTTGTACTGCAAGGAGGACTTTTCCGACGAGGACGGGATCAAGGTATCTGAACTGGAAGGCGAATTTGCCGAACTGGACGGATGGTCTGCCGAGTCCAATGCCGAAATTCTGTTAAACGGTTTGGGCATTACAAATGAATACCATTATCTGACCATGAAAGAGCTGACCGGTGACCAGAAGGTGAAGGTACTGCTGGCGCAGGCACTTTTTGGCAATCCTGATATATTGCTTCTGGACGAACCCACCAACCATCTGGATTTACATGCCATCCGCTGGCTGGAAAACTTCCTGATGGATTTTGAAAACACCGTCATTGTGGTATCGCATGACAGGCATTTCTTAAACAAAATCTGTACCAATATTGCGGATATTGACTATGGCAAAATCACGATGTATGTGGGGAACTATGATTTCTGGTACAGCTATACACAGATGACGCAGCGTCAATTGAAAGACCAAAACAAGCGTACCGAACAGAAAATCAAGGAATTACAGGAATTTATACAGAGATTCAGCGCCAATGCGTCAAAGGCGAAGCAGGCAACCAGCCGTAAAAAGCTGCTGGACAATCTGCAAATGGATACCATCAAACCATCCTCCCGTCGGTATCCCTTCTGCAATTTCAAGCAGGACAGAGAAGTCGGAAACGATGTGCTTCTGGTCGAAAACATCTCCAAAACCATTGACGGCAAAAAAGTGCTGGACAATGTCAGCTTTATGATTCGGCCCAATGACAAGGTAGCCTTTGTGGGAAAGGATGAAATCGCAAGAACCACATTATTCCAGATACTGACCGGAGAAATGGAGCCGGATGCAGGAAGCTTCAAATGGGGGATTACCACAAAAACCGCTTATTTCCCCAAGGACAATACCAGATATTTTGAAGGCTGCCACGATTCCCTGATTGAATGGCTGCGTCCTTTTGCAAAAGAAGGCGAGCAGTATGATTCCGATATCCGTGGATGGCTGGGCAGAATGTTGTTCAGCGGCGAGGAAGCGCAAAAGGAGGCATGTGTACTTTCCGGCGGGGAAAAGGTACGTTGTATGCTGTGCAAAATGATGATGAGCGGTGCAAATGTTATGATTATGGACGAGCCTACCAACCATTTGGATCTGGAATCCATCACAGCGCTCAATGAAGGGTTGATGGATTACAAGGGTACCCTGCTTTTTGATTCGCACGACCATCAGTTTACGCAGACCATCGCAAACCGTATCATTGAAATTTTGCCGGGCGGCATCATTGACAGACAAACATCTTTTGACGAATACATCGAAAGCGAAGAAATCGAAATGCTCAGACAAAAAATGACAAAGGAGGCATAATATCATGATTAACGGAAGCATTGATCTCAGAAGCGATACGGTTACTGTACCAACGCAGGAGATGCGTCAAGCCATGCTGACAGCACCGGTTGGGGATGATGTATATGGCGATGACACCACCGCAAAAGCGCTGGAGCAGCTTGCAGCGGATATGATGGGAAAGGAAGCCGGATTATTTATGCCAAGCGGTGTGATGAGCAATCAAATCGCACTCTTTACACATGTACAGCGTGGGCAGGAAGTCATTTTGCCGGACAACTGCCATATTGTGGTGCATGAAGCAGGGGCTGCTGCGATCATTGCAGGGGCACAGCTGCGTACCGTACAAAATAGAAACGGCGAGATGCCCTTGGATGTGGTGGCACATTACATCAGAAAAGATCCCAACGACATTCACCAGCCTACCACAGGGCTGATTACATATGAGAATGCGGACTCCGATGGGCAGGTACGCTCTTTGACATACATGCAAAATATCAAATCTCTGGCAGAGCAGTACAACATTCCGATACATTTGGACGGCGCACGTATTTTCAATGCGGCGACGGTTTTGGGCGTAGATGTAAAAGAGCTGGCACAGTATGCAGACAGTATTTCCATCTGTTTGTCAAAGGGATTGTGTGCGCCTGTCGGCTCCATATTGGTCGGGAGCAGAGAATTTATTGCACAGGCACGGAGAAAACGCAAAATCATTGGCGGGGGTATGCGGCAGATTGGTGTACTTGCAGCAGCCGGCATGATTGCACTCAAAGAGATGACGAAACGACTTTACGAGGATCACGAAAATGCCGCATACATGGCAGAGCAGCTTTCCTCCGTCAAGGGGCTTGAAGTATACCGTGATCGACAGCAAATCAACATGGTATTTTTCAAACTCAAAGACTATCCCTTATCCTCCGCCGAGCTTGTGGCATACATGGCAGAAAACAATGTCATCATCAACGGCGAGGACAATGGCATGATGCGTTTTGTAACACACAAATATGTATCCAAAGATGAAATCGACACAGTGGTTGCACTGATGAAAAAACGGGCATAAGTACATCAGACATTGGTGCATTGCCCGATATGAAGGAATACCCTTGACCAGAATACAGCCCTTCAGGGCTTTGGGAAGGATACGGCAAAGGCTTTCCCTCCTGCCCCACGGGCAAAAGGCGTATGGGATACCCCATACGCCTTTTTTTGCCCGCTTCTGCTTTCTCATCCTTTCAACACATTGCCATACCCATTCTTCATGAAGCAGTGTTTGCGCAAAATACTGCTTGTAAAATCTTGGCTGTATACATTGACATTTCTTTCTGAAACAAATATACTGTATGTACATCTACTATATAATTAACAATAGATATTTTCACAGTAGTTAGAGGAGGATGTTTATGAACAAACAAATTTTTCTCAAAAAATTTTCCCGTACCTTACGTTGGAGATTACCAAAATCAGAAGCAGACGAAATATTGGCAGATTACGATGAAATATTTTCCCATCATTTGGAAGCATACGACGACATATCCATACCACAGTTGGGGAACCCCGTACAAGCTGCCAAACGCTTATCCCCTGCAAAGGTTTATTATCCATGGTTGGCAGTATTTGGTATGATGACATGTTGTTTGCTGCTATCTGAAATCCTTTTGCTGCATGCAAGCTTCCCTCGCTACCCTGATATACTGATGTACATACTGTTGTTGTTGGGCTTGGCAATTTCCATCGTATGGTTCCGCCCCAAACATAGGGCGCACCAAAAAACCCCTGTACCAAAACACTTATTCTATATGCTTCTGGTATTGGTGGTTATGGCGATGGTTCCTGTTGCAATGCTCGCATATCTTCGCATGAACCTTTTTCAGCATCTTCCCTTTTCCTTACATGGCAACATTGCTGGGCTGGTATTGCAGTTGAGCGGTACCATGGCAGCAGCCCTCGGATTGTATGGACTCATAAAAGCAAGACTCTCTGACAGCCGCTGGCGTTGTTTGTATGTGATGGGCTTAAGCGTATTGGCAAGCTGTGTTCTGGAACTTGCGCTTTTACATTCTATGTCCTTGGATATATCGTCTGCGGATTGGTGGATTCCATATGCTACGAATTTGGGAATTGTATGGGGGATCGGTTTGATTGGATCGGGGGTATCCCTATGCTGAAAAAAGACCTCATTGTGTTGTGTTTGCTTCATATTCTGTCTGTCGAAGATTTGTATGGCTATGAAATCTTGCGTCGTATCTATCAAAGCTTTCCCGATACACAAGAAAGCAGCATTTATGCACTGCTGCGTGAACTATGCAAACAGCAATGCACGGAACAATATGCGGGAAAAATTTCCGACGGTCCAACCCGAAAATACTATCGAATCACCAAAAAGGGACTGGAACAGCGAGATGCTTTGCTCCATCAATGGCGTCGTTTGCGTGACACACTCTCTGCATTGGGCATAGAATAGGAAGCGCACACTTTTGGTTTCTCACATTGTCAGGTGCATCCCCCATTTTCCAAAGCCACCGGACTTCCTGCTTCATAGACCGTGCAATCTACAAGCACCATGGATGTTTCTTCACCCATCCCCTGCCCCATACGATCTGTACATTCCTCCTGCAAATACATCGTTTCCAAATCTTTTTTTACATCATGGAATGTTTGTTGCAAAATCTGTTGTACTTCTTCCTGCTCTTTGGGTGTCAGATCATCCCAGCTTTGGTTATGGTACTGCGTACACCCGTGCATAAGCAAACTCATGCCCCATATCAAAGTAACGAGAAGCACCCTCCTTCTTTTTTTCATTTGTTTTCTCCCGTTTCTTTTTTTGACAAGACCATACCTTTTTCAATATCCCAATACAGCCCTTCAGGCAATGCCTGAAGGGCTGTAACAATGGGATGCGCAAACCGTATGCACATAACGTTTTGATGAAACCTTTTCAAAAGTTCGCAGCATTTGGGACAGCGTCCCAAAGCATTTTATTTTTCAACCTCGGATACAATGCCATCGCTATTGAATACCAATGTCACCTGTTTCCCTTCCCAATCGTTGAGCTGATCTACGTCATCCAGACCACATGCCTTTGCCAGTTCAGCTTTGGAAACGGTATGGAATACATATTCGCCATCCTTTGTTTTGATCTGTACACTGCCTGTATCATACTCTTGGAATGTACCGGTTGCTTCCTGCATTTTCAGACTCAGATTTTCCACAAAATCTTTATCATCCACGCTTGCGTTTGCATACAGCTTCAAGCTGCTATCTGCCAGCAGGTCACGGATGGTATATACAGAATCATAGTTAAAGCTCTTGCTGCTGATATTGGTTTTGCTGCTCATACGGTAGGATTTGCCGTCAATCTTGACGTTATCGCCATCTGCGGTTGCTTTGCCGCTTACACGTGTAAATCCGATGCCATTGGATTTGTCTGTAACCAGAATTTGATTGACAATGCCGTTGCTGTCAAAGGAGAGGCGTACCTCGGAGCCTTTATAGCTGGTAGTACCCAAATCCTTTGCCTCATACTCTTTTGTACCGGTTTCCGGATTCTTCTTTGTTTCCAGACGGAATTCAGAACCATCCTCTGTTTGAATGGTCAATTCCTTTTCATCATAGTCATATTTTACAATACGACCCTTTGCGTCTGTCAAACGTGTTTCGATCTTTGTAACCTCGTTGTCGATATTGGCTTTGATTTCCGCATACAATGTCAAGTCGTCGCAATTTGCCATGCGCTCCAACAGTGTCAGGGAATTTGTAAACGCACCATTCATAATCAATGTCTGGTTTGGTGATGTGGTTTTATATTTTTCCTTGAGCTTATAGGTAATGGAGGATGTTTCAAATTTCAGCTTGCCATCCTTGATCGAAGCCACTGTACCTTTGCGTTCAGACTCCTCTGCTTCATCAAAAGCAGCTTCCCGTTGCGCGGTACCATCCACCAGATAGATTTCAGAAAGTTTTCCTTTGTTATTCAGATTGATGCGTGCATAAACGGTATCATCCGCATAGTCATAGAAACGCTCTGCTGCCTGAAACTCACAGGATTCCCATTTGCCGTTCCATGTATAGTAGCTGACATCCTTTGTGGATGCAATTTCATATGTATGTGTATCGCCGCCATGATATACACGGATTTCATCCTCTGTAAATGCCTTTACCGTATAAGTAACCGATTTCTTTGTATCTGTAAAGGTATCCTCCGCCATAACGACCTTTGTTGCCTTTTTGTCTGCACCACAGCTTACCTTAACGTATACATCGCCACTATCTGCCATTTTCTGCAATTCCTTCAGGCTGGCTTCTTTTTCACCGATATAGAATGTACAGCCCTTTGCAAAAGATACAATCTGTTCATTTCTGCTGCCTGTAAGTTTGTAGCAGATGGTATCATCCTTGATATATTGCAGCTTACCGGCAGAGGTATATTCATCCTGAATACGCACGTCCATTGCTGTGATATATGTCACATTCTCCAGTTTTCCGTTATCCTTTCTTTCCTGCTTTGTTTTTGTCGTCAAGCCGGCATAGACATAACGATTGGAGTTTTCTTCCACCAGCTTTTTGACATCTGCTTTTGTGGATTTTTTACCATCCTGATAGAACGTACAGCTGCTATCGAATTTATAGGTTTCCACTTCGCCCGTATTTTCGCTTTCAAATCTGACTTCATCATTTTTGATGGAGCTGATATAGCCTGTCATATCATATTTTTTCTGTACGCCTGCTTCGTCACCCAGCAAATAAATCTTTTCCAAAAGCGCGCCATTGAATACCAGACTGACTTCATCGCCCACACTCAGGCTGCTTACGGGAAGCTCTTTGCCCGCCTTCGTCAAGACGCTGATGGTATCATCGGAAATCGTAATTTTCTTTTTTTCGCCACTGGTCATATTTACATCCACGTCGTAATATTTGCCATCTTGGTTTGTGATTTCCGTAATCTTACCGGTATTTGACATTTCGTTTGTCAAAAGGTCAAATGTCTTATTCATGATCACTGCCATTTCGGCACGTGTAATCTGGCTATACGGATTGAATTTGTTGTTTTCATCCCCACTGAGGATCCCCAGCTTTGTCAAAAGATTGATGTATGGCAGTGCATCCTTTGCAATCACTCCTGCATCCCGATATTCCTTTGCATCCCTTGCGGCATATACATCGTATTTCTTTGCAAGCGCTTTGCCAAAAAGCATTGCCACGCTCTGTCTGTCTGCGGGCATGGATTTGCCGTTTTGCATGAATTTTGTCAATTCCACAGGTGTCATAATCTCCGCACCCAAGCAGTATGTCACACCATACTGTGCCCATTGGGGAATTTTGTAATTATTCATAACGGGCTGATACATGCTAAAGCTCGTAGCAGGGATATTTTGCAGCGCATTTCCCTTTGTCAGTACATTGTGCAGCATGGTGGTTGTTTCACAGTATGTAACACCGTTTTTCCCACGGAATGTACCATCCTGATAGCCACTGAGCAGCCCTTTGTTCGCTACTTCTGTAATGGTTTTTGCTGCCCATGCGGTTTCGTTCAGATCGCTGAACTGTGCTGCGCCCACACCCATTGGCAGACTGCCTGCCACCAATGCAGCCGCAAGCGCCATTGCAATACCCTTCTGTTTCATTTTCAATACCTCCTTACGGAATTTTTTATGTTCATCTTTTCCTTTTTTCCATGCATCCAAGCCAAACAGCGGCAATTGCCACTGTGTGCTTATTTGGGTATTGTACCACATTTTCAAAAAGAAGGGAAGTTTTCTGACCCCCGTTTTTCGATACTGCCGTCGGCTTTTTCTTGTCCGTATTTTTTTCTGTTTTCTCTGTTTTCTCATGATGTTTGGCGGATGTGCTGTAAAAGAACAGCAAAATCGTTTGATATCATACAGAAAAACAGGATAAAATTACCATTTTTCTCTTTGCAAGCATACGATTTTGGATTGTCTGTATCATTTGTACAAAACAGGAAATGATAACCAAAGCAGGGAATCCAAAATTCCCTGATACGGCAGGATATACGGATATTTCTTTTTTCACATAAATCTGATATAATATGGTACAAGAAATCCTGATCGGATATTGTGTCAAAAAAACGAAGAACGGCGGTGAACAGCTTGCGTCTGCATGAATCCTTATTTGTCAGCGAAAACATACAAAATATCGGTACCATAGTCTATAGCCTAAGACGCAATATTCCCGTACTGCGGCTGTATTGCATTGTATGGTTTGCAGCCTCTGCACGCATGGAAATCCTTTCCTCCAAAGAGCTGTTTACCCAAAAGCACCAAAACAAAGACGGTATGATTGTAGGCATTGCCATGGGACAGATGCAAGCCCTTGATTTGCTGCGGCATATGGCACAGACCGCAATCATAGAGGGACGGGATGTCACCAATGTCGCACAATGGTTTGCAGAAAACAACAATAGGGAGTGTAACGAATAACGATGGGAATTGTATTACTCATACTCAAATGGATTGGTTGGTTCCTGCTTGGCATACTTGCATTGGTATTGCTTGCCGTTGTGCTTGTGCTGTTTGCCCCCATACAATATGAAATGAAAGGCAAACAGACAAAAAAATGGCAGCTTGCCCTGCGTGTGCGTTGGTTGTTTGCCTGTCTTTCGATTGCATGGCACAGCGGTATGGAGCAGCCAAAAATCGGCATACAGTTTTTTGGCAGAGCCATCGGCAGCAAAAAAAAGAAGAAAAAACCGCAGCCTGCCAACGACCTCATTTATACCAGAGAAAAAAAACCACCCAAAACCAAAGCACAGCGTATGCAACAAACAACGGACACGCAAGCCGTGTCTTTGCAGAAAGATACCGCACAGCAAACGCAGACAATGCCTGCACAGGATACACCTTCGCAGCAAGCACAGACTGCGCCTGCACAGGATGCACCTGCGCAGCAAACACAGACTGCGCCTGCACAGGATACACCTGCGCAGCAAACACAGACTGCGCCTGCACAGGATACACCTTCACAGCAAGCACAGACTGCGCAGAAACAAAACGTATTTCGGCGCATTGCTTTGGCGGATATTCAGGAGGAAGCCCCGCCAAAGGCACATGCCGAAGAAGCGTTTGCCGACGACTTGGCAGAGGATTTTTTCACAGGAGAGAGCGCCGCAGATGTGCAAGACCGCCTCGACTGGAAAGGGGCGCTTTTGTATTTTCCGCAAAAGCGGGCATTGCTTTGTGCCATACTGCGGTTATTCAAACGGATTTTTCGTGGCATACGCCCCAAGCACTTTTTATTTTCCGGCACATTTGGGACAGGAGATCCCGTTTTGACGGGTGAGCTTCTGGCAGCTGCCGGTATACTCAAAGCAAAATTTGGCGACGGTCTGCAAATCACAGGGGATTTTGCACGTATGACCGCTGAAAACATACAAGTACAAATCAAGGGGCATATCACCCTTGCTTATTTCGGCTTTGCCATACTTTCTTTTGTACGGACACAGCCGGTACGTCGTCTGATAAAATTATACCTGAAAGGAAGAAAAGAAAATGAGTAAGGAATTTGATGCTTCATTGGATGTATTATTCGGGAAAGTAGATGAATTGGTCAGCACAAAAACCGTGGTGGGGGATGCCATTGTGACAGATGGTTTGACTCTGCTGCCACTGATTGAAGTCGGTGTCGGTGTCGGTCTGGGCGGAAAAGACAGCGGTTCTGCTGCCGGCGGTATGGGCGCACGCATCACCCCCAGTGCGGTACTGGTAATACAGGATGGCAATGTACAGATTATGCATATCAAACATCAGGATGCCATTTGCAAATTGATTGATATGGCACCCGGTGTGGTAAACAAACTGAACTTTGGCGGAATTTTCAGCGACAGAAACAAAACAAAAGAAACAACGGTATCCAAGGAGGATGCAGAAACATTTGAAGAAAAAATTGTAGTGGAAAAAGAATAAGGCATATGGAAAAGCAAGCCTCTTTCCGAAAGACTGCCTTTCCCAACCGCCCATCACCCAAAAGGGGGCATACCATATGACAACACTCATTGAGTATTACGACAAAGACGTTTTGAAAAATATCATGGGCGTATTGACACTGCGCCCCAAAAAAGTCATATTTTTATATGACAGAGAAATGCATGATCCTTTGGCATTTCGCTCTTTGCGCACATGCTTTTCCAAGCATTTGCCGGAGCTGGTTTTGGAAACACATCCTGTGGATATTTCTTCCATGGATAAAATTTATCGCAAAACACTACAGGTATTGCGTACCAACGAATCCTGCGCCATGGATCTGACCGGCGGGAGCGAATTGATGATTATTGCAGGCTTTCGTGCCGGTATGGAAACCGGTGCAAAGCTGCTGCATACCGATTTGACAAAAAACCATATCTCAGATCTTTTGACAGATGAGGTGGTTGCAAAAACCGCAACATTGACATTGCAGGATTTTGTAGATGCCCGTGGCGCATGCTTTATCGGAGAATCGCATCAGCCGCCACAGCCTGATCGCTTCGATGCCATATGGAACATGGCACGGTATCTCTTTCACCATATATCGGAGTGGAGAATGACCTGTAGCTATCTGCAAACCGTAGCTGCACGGTATCTGCCGCATGAAGTCTTTATGGACAGCAAGGAACAAATTTATGTCAAAAACGGAAAGCGTGTGACGCCGGATAAAGCCATTCTCAAGGAATTTCAGCGCTTGGGCTTTCTCAAAAATCTTGTGATGGACGGTGAGCGTGTACACTTTTCTTACAGCTCCGTGCAAAATCGCAGCTACTGTACCGGCTATGGCGTATGGCTGGAACTATATGTATATATCGCTGCCGTACGTGCCGGTGTATTTGATGATGTCAAGCTGGGAACGATGATTGACTGGAATGCCTATGACGGTGTTGTGGTTGCCGGAAATGAGATTGATGTCATACTCATGCAGCAATCCCTTCCGGTATTTATTTCCTGTAAGCTGCGCAGCGCCGATACCGCAGCACTCAATGAGCTGCTGATTGCCAAAAAACGGATTGGCGGTTGGTTCTCCAAGGGTGTGATTGTGACATTCGGTAAAGAAAAAACCGAGTGTAGCGGTACATATCAACGATCGAAGGAGTTGGGGCTTGAGCTTTTGGATGCCAGCGATATTTTGGCAGAGGACTTTGGCGCACGTTTGGTAAAAACCATACTGGGGCATGATTTGGTGAGCCTGAAATGGAAAAAAGTATAACGATTTTTTTTATAATTTATGTCTAATATCACATGCGTATGTATATGTAAACACATATGCATTGCTGCCATCCCCACGCCTTCTGTCGCCTACGCCATAAAATAATGGGAGATTTTCTTTCTTTCCAGCCATTTCCATCAACAAGATATGCCCCGATCTATGGACGGCAAACAGCAACCATGGTTCTTCTTAAATAAATTGTAAGAATAAAAATACAAAAAAATATCTATAAAAGTGTTTTTCTTTTCACGATTTTCTGATACAATGGAAAAGGATAGTTGCTTTGTAAACGTGAGGTTATGAAAATCATATCTGGTAGCCAATCACTGCATACAGGATCTGTGCCACCAAGCCAAGCGTAAAATACAAACAGCTATGTATTTCAAAACAAAGGATGGATTCCTTGCTTCTTGCAGTATGCAACAATCATCATTCATGGCTCGCAATGTCATCAAGCATGGACATTGACCCATATATCGGAAGAAGGAACAAATAGAAATATAGCGCAGAAGCCGTGCTGGGGGGCATTGGGTTTTGCAACGACATTGTATATGTTTCTATATTTCAAGGGGATGAAAGCAATCGTGGAGAAATACCAAAACTGTATATTATTTATGCGGTAAGAGGAAAAAGCAGTATTTGCTTTTTCCTCGTTTTGGTTTTCGGAATTTTTTCTGTTTTGTGCTGTTTTGGTTTGCATGATTTTCTTTTCTGTGTTGCAGTTTTATATATGCACAATCTTTTTTGTTTGCATTTTTTTGACTTTCTTTATGGTATTTTTCTGCGCCAACGGACTCCCACTGTCTATCTGTGACGATCAAAATTGCCAAAAATCACCAAATTTTATCAAAAAAGCACCATTTCTGTGGACATTTGTACACGAAAATGGGATATCTTAAGAAATTCGTCAAAAGTTCGCAAAACTTCCTTCAAATTTATCTGATATACTATATACGTACCCAACGAGAGGGACTGCATATATCATTCTTGTACCACATATGCCCCTCTCCCCCTTACTTTTTTTGTTTACTTGCCAGAACAGAACACACTCGTAAAAATAGGTGTTCTGAATGATTGACATAGAATACATACCCCTCTCTGGGACTGTCTGATCACAGTCCCGCAAACGTTCAGGCTGCCAAAACCGGCAGCCTTTTTTTCATTTCTGGAGCATACCGTTTTCTTAACCCATGCCAAAGCACAAACAAATACCATGTACCAATACACAAAGCAACACACCAACCACCGTCGGCAACACAAAGGAAAATGCTGTCCATTTGATGCTGCATGTTTCCTTATAGATGGTAAGCAGTGTGGTTGCACAAGGGAAATGGGCAATGCAAAACACAATGGCGCAAAGCGCCGTGCAAAGCGTCCAGCCATTTGCCATTAAGATCTGTCCCGTCTGCATCATGCTGTCTGTTTCTACAAGCATGCTATTCTGGCTGTAGATCATCAATAGTATGGGTAAAATAATCTCATTTGCAGGCAGTCCCAACAAAAATGCTGCCAATATGACACCGGAAAGCCCCATCAAACGCCCCGGAGCATCCAGAAGCTCTGTCAGATACAGCAACGGTGTTGTTTCACCGATGGATATATTTTGCATGAGCCATATGACTGCACCTGCCGGAATCGCCACAAATACTGCACGTGCAAGTACGTATATTGTCCTGTCCAGCAAACTGCGGATCAATACACGCCCAATTTGCGGCTTACGATACGGTGGCAGTTCCAGTACAAAGGAGGAAGGCATCCCACGCAATACGGTCTTGCTCAGCACAAAGGACACCAGCAGTGTTATCACTATGGAAAGCGCCACAAGAACAAACACTGCCAGACCAGAAAGCCACCAATGTCCGGCAGAGAGAAAAATACCGCAAAGCAATATCAGTGTAGGAAAGCGTCCATTGCATGGTACAAAACTATTGGTCAATATCGCAATGAGCCGTTCTCTGGGAGAATCTATGATGCGGCAGGAGGTGACACCTGCGGCATTACACCCAAAGCCCATGCAAAGCGTCAATGCCTGTTTTCCATGCGCCCCCGCACGCTGAAAGCATCCATCCAACTGAAAGGCAATTCTGGGCAGCAATCCGAAATCCTCCAAAAGTGTAAACAATGGGAAAAAAATCGCCATAGGCGGCAGCATAACTGCAACCACCCAGCTCATGGTCAAATAAATACCGTCACAAATCATGCTTTGCAGCCATGGTACCACATCCAATGCCTGCAATGTGCTTTGCAGCCACCCTCCCACATGTGTAAAGAACTGCATCAGCAAGGACGATGGTATATTCGCACCTGCGACTGTCAGATAAAACACCAATGCCAGCAAAAGCAAGAGCAGAGGCACGCCCTTCTTTTTATCCAGCACCACACGATCCATCCGTGTGGTTGCCGCATCTGCATGCAATGAAATGGCACATACTGAATTTGCAATTTCAGCTGCACGTTTTTGGAATTTTTCTGCACGTTCCTTTGCATAATGTTCCAGAGAACCGCTTTGCTCTATGAGCATCTTTCTGGCAGCATCGACACGCAAAGAGAGTTCTGTCAGCTCCCATTGTCCCAATCCCATATCGCACACCGCTTTGCATATGCCGCTGCGTTGTTCTATGAAAAAATCCAAAAGTATGGGATTTTCTGCTGCAAGAGGGCAAAGCTGTCGCATACCCTCTTGCAGATAGACAAAGGCATCCTGTGTATGCAGCTGTGTTCGATGGGGCTGCTGACACTGTTGCATCACATCCAGCAATGCTGCCTTGAGCTGCACGATGCCTTTTTTGCTGCGTGCCGATGTTTCGATGACAGGGACACCCAAAATCTCGCTTAGGTTTTTGGCATTGACTGCAATCCGGCGTTTCTTTGCTTCATCTACCAAATTCAAGCATACCACAAGCGGCTTTGGCAGCTCCATCAGTTGCAATACCAGAGGCAGATTTCGCTCCAAGGCACACGCATCCACAACTACCAGTACCGCATCCATATCCCCAAACGCTAAGTATGTACTGGCACAACATTCTTCTGCTTGGTTGGAAAACAGGGAATGGCATCCCGGAAGGTCGATCAGCTCTGCCGTTGTATCGCCCAAGGGGAAATGCCCCTTCGCCATGGCCACCGTTTTTCCAGACCAATTCCCTGTATGTTGATGTAGACCGGTAAGGGCATTGAATACGGTACTTTTGCCTGTATTGGGATTGCCTGCCAATGCGATTTGATACTGCATCATGCCATCACCACCTTTGCCTGTATCTGTGCTGCATCTGTATCACGCAATGCCACAAGTGTATGCTTGATGCGATACACACGTGTACCACCACCGGCACATACATATAACGGGCATACATGGCAGCCCTCGTAAAACCCAAGCTCCATCAGCCATAAAGATGGCGAAGAAATCACAACACAGGATGTATCCAGCGGAATCGCTTCCATCGTCATATAACCACCCTCCTGAAACCACAGTTATATCTAAGATATGAAACAGGGGTGGTATGTGTGCTTTTCCATATCGTTTTTCTTGGGAAAAAAAGTAAGACCTTGGGGCTTTGCCCCAACACCCCACAAGGGAGTTCCTCCCTTGACCC
>JAHHTW010000031.1 GCA_020024265.1 Anaerotignum sp.
GACTGTAAATCTGTTGCGATAGCTTCGAAGGTTCGAATCCTTCTCCGCCCATTTTATACTGTCGCGGAGTAGAGCAGTCCGGTAGCTCGTCGGGCTCATAACCCGGAGGTCGTCGGTTCAAATCCGGCCTCCGCAATTCAGATAAGCATCTATGATATGGGTGCTTATTTTTTTGCATAAAAAAGGAAAGCCCCATAAGGCACGACCTGTGCTTTTTGGGGTTTTGCCGACTTCCTCATACCCATAGCATGGGTATTTTTTTATCTGTAGTATTCTTGTAAAAATTTCTCTAATTTCCCTATTTGCATTTCTTCCTCCGCAGTCTGTGCGAGGTGCTGCTGCATGGCAGGGGATACACAGACACGGCGTTTGTTATAGTTTTCATGTACAAGCTGCAAAAACTTTTCCGGATATGTGGTCAAGGGCAGCAAAAGCCGATGCTCTGTTTCTGTCATAGGCTTTTCCTGCTCATATGTAGCTAATACCTGTGCGGTAAGCTTTTGGTCACCGTCCGTTTTTCGCCATAAGCGTTTGATATAGTATACCACATCCAAAAGGAATGTGTCTGCACTGCAATGCTCAAAGCCGCCAATCCAAAGACTGTGATCCGGATGGCGGTAAAAATTGCTGCCCTTGAGTTGGTTGTGACAGAATACGCCGTTTTTCTGCTCCGCTTGATAAAATGCGGGATAGCCCTCTGCTTGCAGCGCTGTGATGGCACGCTTTGCTTGCTCGTAAAACGGAGCAAAATATTGCAGCACCACCAAATCCAGAGAAGAATATTTCCCCTGTTTTTCTATGCGCTTTTTGATTTTGATCAGCTCTGTGATCCGTTTGTTCCATAGTGAGGGAAGCTGATCTGCTTGTGCCAAATCCTCTGTAATGGCAAAGCCCTTGGCAGCAATATGCATTTTTCCCATCAAACATGCACCATCCTGCCAGTCTTGCGCTGTTTCGGTATCCAGTGCCTTTCCGGGCATGACGTCCTCCAAGGTATAGCAAGTGCCGTCCCAGACAAAAAAGGGATTGCCATCTTGTGCAGTATGAAACAGACACAGGGTGGAAAAACCATTGCGATACAAACAGCGTTTGATGGTATGGGCAAAAAGGATTTTTTGTTTGTTGGTACGTGCTTTTTTCAGTTCACGCAATCCTTGGTCTGTCTTGCATATCAGTCCTGTGCGTGTGCGTGTACCACTGTAATATTTTAGCCCATACCCTTCACGCAGTATTTTTTCGTATATGTCTTGCATAACCCTTCCCCCATTTCTGTTTCTTTTTGGCAATACGAAGGTACGTGCTTACCAATCATCACTCTAAGGCAGTTTATGTGGATATGCTGTAAAATATGATTCTTTTTCGATTTTCCTTGCGAAATAGGCGTTTTTTGCGTACAATCAAACAAAGATGCAGGCAGATGGAAAAAGCAAAGCGGTATATTTCGTTCTGCCAAAAAAGAAAGGAAGAGAATTATGACAAATATCATACTTGCATCCAATTCCCCACGCCGAAAGGAACTGCTTTCTCTTTTGGGGCTGCCCTTTACTGCACAGGTGAGCGATGTGGATGAGCGTGCTTTGGAGGAGGAACTGCTGTCGCTTTTGCCTCAGGAGCGTGCCGCAAAAATGGCAGAAGCCAAAGGACGAGCAGTTTTCATACAGGCACCCCGCGATAGTATCGTGATTGCAGCAGATACCATTGTGGTGTATGAGGGCAGGATTTTGCATAAACCCGTAGATGATGCGGATGCAGTTTCTATATTGACTAGGCTTTCAGGGCATACGCATATGGTGTATACAGGAATGTCTGTGTTATATAAAAAGGCAGATGGTACGCAATTGGTGCATACCGGATATACGGGTACGGCAGTGACATTTCGTACATTGACACAGTCAGAGATTGCGGCATATGTCGCAACAGGCGAGCCGTCGGATAAAGCCGGT
This sequence comes from Anaerotignum sp., assembly GCA_020024265.1. Taxonomy (GTDB): domain Bacteria; phylum Bacillota; class Clostridia; order Lachnospirales; family Anaerotignaceae; genus Anaerotignum. The sequence goes on from JAHHTW010000031.1 coordinate 1,944, forward strand.
GCATATGGCATACAGGGCAAGGGCTGTTTTTTGGTAGAAAAAATAGAAGGGGATTATCAAAATGTAGTCGGGCTTTCTCTGAAAGCGTTGTACATGGAATTGAAAGAAAACGGAGTAGATGTCACAAAGCTTTGGTAATCAAAAAAACGGTATGCACTCCCAAAGGGGAGGGCATACCGTTTTGATGCTGTGGCTTTCTTTTCCAAATGATACAAGGAACAATGCCAGTGATTAGAATTCGGCATTTTTTACGGTTCTGGGATAAGGCAGTACATCACGGATATTGCCCATACCGGTCAGATACATCACAGCACGTTCAAAGCCCAGACCGTAGCCGGCATGTCTTGTGCCACCGTATTTGCGCAAATCCAGATACCACCAATAGTCCTCTTTTTTCAGACCTAGCTCGTCCATACGGCGTTCCAGTACATCCAGACGTTCTTCTCTCTGGCTGCCGCCGATGATTTCCCCGATGCCGGGTACCAGTAAGTCCATGGCAGCAACGGTCTTGCCGTCGTCATTCAGACGCATATAGAATGCTTTGATTTCCTTTGGATAATCGGTAACAAATACAGGTTTTTTGAAGATTTCTTCTGTCAGATAGCGTTCGTGTTCTGTCTGAAGGTCGATGCCCCAAGAAACAGGGTATTCAAATTTCTTACCGGATTTCAGAAGCAGATCCACAGCTTCTGTGTATGTTACATGCCCAAAGTCGTTGTTCAGTATATTATGCAGTCTTTCCAAAAGCCCTTTATCCACAAAGCTGTTGAAAAATTCCATTTCTTCCGGTGCATTGTCCAGCACATACTGTATGATGTATTTGAGCATGGCTTCTGCAACTGCCATATTGTCCTTCAGGTCTGCAAATGCCATTTCGGGTTCAATCATCCAAAATTCGGCAGCATGACGTGCGGTATTGGAATTTTCCGCACGGAAGGTAGGACCAAAGGTATATACATTGCGGAATGCCATTGCAAATGTTTCCGCAGAAAGCTGACCGCTGACAGTCAGGTTTGCTTCCTTTCCAAAGAAGTCCTTGGAGAAGTCTACGGTACCGTCTTCATTCTTTGGCAGGTTGTTTAAGTCCAGTGTGGTGACACGGAACATTTCTCCCGCACCTTCACAGTCACTGCCTGTGATGATGGGGGTATGTGCATAAACAAAGCCCTGATCCTGGAAGAATTGATGGATGGCATATGCGATCAGGCTGCGTACACGGAATGTTGCGGAGAACATATTCGTTCTGGGACGCAGATATGCAATCTGACGCAAAAATTCCACACTATGGCGTTTCTTTTGCAGTGGATAATCCGGTGTGGATGTGCCTTCTACCACAATCTCTCTTGCCTTTACTTCAAAGGGCTGCTTTGCCTCAGGTGTTTCTACCAAAAGACCTTTGACAATGATTGCTGCACCAACACTCATTTTTGTAATTTCGTTATAGTTTTCCAATGTGTCTGCTTCAAAAACAATCTGTATATTTTTGAAGAAAGAACCATCATTCAGCTCAATAAAGCCGAAGTTTTTAGAAACACGCATGGTACGGATCCAGCCGCCCAGATGTACTTCTGTATTTGCATAGTCCGCAGTCTTGCGGTAAAGTGATTTGACGGTATTCAAATTCAATGGTATCGCTCCTTTGTTGTTTTAGATATATCACAATTGTATTGTATCCTGAATTTACCGAAAAGACAACCTTTTTCAGATGGATTTTGTATTTTATAAAAGGTATATGAAAAAAATTACAATTTTTTGCAAGTCCTCTCCCACATTTTCGGTGGTTTATGGTATACTAAAGACAATACCGCAGCAATTTGGTATATGCAATTTTTTTTGTCTGGTTTTTCGCAAAATCACAAACAATTTGAAAATTTGCCAAAAGAAGTATGATGCGCTATGCCCTGAATATGATAAATGTGTATGCAGAGGCATGGCATTTGCCAAAATTCAGGCACAGATATATAAGAAAAAGAAATCGGGTGAGAAGTATGGATATCATCAGTACCATTTATGACGGTCTGGGGATTACAGAATTTGTGAAACCTTCCATTGGTATTACAGACGTGTTGGATATTTTGATTGTTGCATATATCATTTATAAAGTGATATTCTGGATCAAAGAAACACGGGCATGGGTATTGTTCAAAGGAATTTTGGTTATTTTTGCGTTTGCGGCAGTGGCAGCCATACTGAAGCTGCATACGATTATATTTGTGCTTTCCAATACAATCAATATGGGGATTATTGCGCTTTTGATTGTATTCCAGCCGGAAATGCGTAAGGCATTGGAGCAGCTGGGAAAGGGGAAGATATTTTCTTACTTTACCCGCAGTGAAGAAGGTGGGGATGAGAAAGCGGCAGCACGTACCGTGGAAGCGGTGGTGCGTGCGGCTGATAAAATGGGGGCAGCCAAAACGGGTGCATTGATTTTGATGGAGCGAGAAGTACCCTTGGGGGATTTGGAGCGTACCGGTATCCCCATTGATGCCATTGTTTCCAGCCAGCTTTTGATCAATATTTTTGAGCATAATACACCACTGCATGATGGTGCAGTCATCATTCGGCGCAACCGTGTTGCAGCAGCGACTTGTTTTTTGCCTCTGACTGACAGCGATGATGTCAGTATGGAGCTGGGAACCAGACATCGTGCTGCCATTGGTGCAAGCGAGGTGTCAGATGCACACGTCATTGTCGTATCGGAAGAAACAGGTAAAATTTCCGTAGCACGTGGTGGTGTCCTATATCGTGATTTGACAACAGAACAGTTGGAAAATATGATCTCCCAGCAGAATGACAGAGTACACAAAAAGCGGGTAATCTGGAAAGGGAGGCAGGCGAAATGAAGCGATTCCGAGAATTATTGATGAAGGATTTGGGATGGAAGCTGCTTTCGGTGGCGATTGCTGCAACCATGTGGTTTATGGTCATCAGCATCAATCAGCCCATTGATACCAGAACATACAGTACTGCATTGGCAGTGCAAGGGGAAGAGGGACTGACGGCACGAGGGCTTACCATAGCCAATCGGGAAGCATTGGAGGAAATGAAAGTAGGTGTGAAAATCAAGGCACAACGCACCTCCTTGGATCGGCTCAGTCAAAGGCAGGCGGAGCTGATCTCTGCCTCTGTTGATTTATCCACACTCAATTATGTGGAAAGCGGCGATGTACTCACGCTGCCGGTGAATACGACGATTGCAAACGGTGCTGCTGGATATACGGTGGAAAGCAAGACACCCAGCAGTGTGGAAGTGCAGATAGAAACATTGGTCAGCAAGGAGTTCCCTGTCCAGATTTCGTGGAATGGGGAAACACCCGGCAATGTGTTGCAGCTTGCGCCCACACTCAGCAGCAAGACTGTGATGGTAAAGGGCGCACAATCTACAGTTGCCAGTGTATCAGTAGTGCGTGTGTTTGTGAATGTATCGGATGCACAGGAACATAAGGACACTGTGGTGACGCCAATCGCATACGATCGGGATGGCAATACGGTGCGAGGTGTGACATTCTCTGAAGAAAGCATCACCATTTCTTACCATCGCACACAGCAGGAGAAAGCCGTTCCCATCCTTGTTCATACAATAGGGACACCGGCAGAGGGCTATCATGTGGTGAATGTGGTTTGCACGCCACAGAGCATCAACCTCAATGGCACACCGGAAGCATTGCAGAATATACATGGCATTACACTCGATGACATAGATGTCACGGATGCTTTTGAAAATATCACAAAAACCATCTCTCTTTCACCATATCTGCCAGATGGAGTTTCTGTGATGGGTGATGCCAATATATCGGTGACAGCATATATTGCAAAAGGGGAAGAACGTCAATATAACATTCCGGTTGGGCAAATTATGCTGCAAAATGAAAAAGCAGACTATACGTATGCATTGCAGGAAAGCCAGATTGTTTTGATGGGACGAGCGGAGGATTTGGCGAAGATAGAGGTATCCCAAATTACAGGCAGAGTAGATGTTGCCAATCTGGAGGATGGCGATACAACCAATGCGGTGCAATGGTCTGTGCCGGAGGGCATACAGGTGGTAAGCAGCAATCTGGTGGTAACGGCAGCATCCCAAAGGAGCGAAACCACACCGGATCATACCGACGGGGATGAGCATATGTTGGAAGAACCAACATATATACCGTAACAACAGCAATCATATCATAAAAATGAATAGGAGATTTATCATGGGAAGATTATTTGGTACTGACGGCGTGCGTGGCGTTGCCAACACGGAACTGACAGGGGAAATGGCATTTGCACTGGGGCGTGCAGGTGCTTATGTACTGACAAAGGAAACCAAACATGCACCACGTATTTTGGTGGGTATGGATACACGGATCAGTGGTGATATGCTGGAAGCGGCGCTGGTAGCAGGTATTTGTTCTGTAGGCGCACATGCGCTTGTTGTGGGTGTGGTACCCACTCCGGCAATTGCGTATCTGGTACGCAAGTACCGCTTGGATGCAGGGGTTATGATTTCTGCTTCACACAATCCGGTAGAGTACAACGGAATTAAGTTTTTCAATAGAGAGGGGTATAAACTCAGTGATGCACTGGAGGATGAAATCGAAAGTATTATATTGAGTCATCCGGAAATATTGCCCAGCCCAACAGGTGCAGGTCTTGGTACACGTACCTTGGCAGAGGATGCTTTGGATGATTATATTGAATTTTTGTCCAAATCCACAACAGAGCGCTTTGATGGGATCAAAGTTGCTTTGGACTGTGCAAATGGTGCATCCTATAAGGCAGGTCCCATTTCTATGCTCAATCTGGGCGCAGGTCTGTGTATCATACACAATGAGCCAGATGGTACAAACATCAATGAGCGTTGTGGTTCCACACATATGGAGGATTTGAAGGCATTTGTAAAGGAAAACAATGCGGATATCGGCTTTGCGTTTGACGGGGATGCTGACCGTTGTTTGGCAGTAGATGAAAACGGCGTGCTGATTGATGGGGACAAAATACTTGCTATATGCGGTTTGGATATGAAGCAAAGAGGCATCCTGCAAAATGATACCATTGTTGGTACAGTCATGACGAATTTGGGCTTGGATATGATGGGCAAGGCGCAGGGGATTGTGGTGGAAAAGACCAATGTGGGCGACCGCTATGTATTGGAGCGCATGCGTGAGGCTGGGCATAATCTGGGCGGAGAACAGTCCGGACACGTCATTTTCTTAGACTATAATACCACTGGGGATGGTATTTTGACGGCAATACAGGTGCTTTCTGTGATGAAGCGTACAGGGAAAAAGGCTTCCGAATTGGCTCAGGCAATGGAAGTGCTGCCACAGGTGTTGGTCAATGCACGTGTGAACAATGCAAAGAAAAATTTATATATGGATGTTCGGGAAATTCGTGAAGCCATTGCAAAGGTGGAAGCGGAATTTTCGGGGGACGGGCGTGTCCTGATTCGTACCTCCGGCACAGAGCCTCTCATCCGCGTGATGATTGAGGGCAAGGATTTGGAGAAAATGGACAAAGCAGCCAAGGAGCTGGCAGCATTCATTGAAAAAACATTACAGTAAACGGAGTCAATCAAAAAAAGGAGTATATACCGATGATGAAAAGAGTATGGATATTACTGGCGCTGGTTATTATGACACTCACAGGCTGTGGCAGCAATGATACACAATTTGCAGAAGTCAATCAATATGAGGGTGTGAGCATGAGTTTGATTGAGGACACACTCAAAAGTACACAGGCAACATTTCTGTTGACAAACAACACCGATCATGAAATCAGCTATCGTGATGCATATCATTTGGAAGAAAAAAATAGTGATGGCGAGTGGGAAGAATTTGTGGGTACGGCAAGTGCAACATGGAGCGATAAAACCATTGCAGTGGCTGCTGGGGAAGCAATGGAACTGCCCATTAACTGGAAAAATCTCTGCGGTGGTATCAGCAAAGGGGAATATCGCATGATTATTGAAGTAGACGATCATGGGATCGCAACAGAATTTTTGTATGAATAACAGCGGAAAACAAGCAAGTATGTGTGTGCATGCAGAAAATATCGTATGAAAAAACAAAAAATGGTGTGAGCATATCACACCATTTTTTTTGTGCAATGGAACAAAGCGCTGGATATGCCGAGGGGACAGCACAGTGTTTGCCTCAGGCAAAATGATGCGGTCACATGTTTGCAGAAAAAGAAAACAGCAGGTTTCATGGCGATGTGCCGATGCAACCTGCTGTGTATCTGTTTCTTTATGTATCTATGGACTGCAAGAAGTCCTTTGTGTGTCATACAATATATGACCAACCATTGCAAAACACAGTCAGCCCATGTGATGTCCTGATTGTATTTGTATTACATCGTCATATTGTCTGTGTAATCCTCAAAAGCACTGTAATCCTTTAAGAATTTGAACTGCTGGAGTGCAGATTTCATCATTTCTGCCTGTCCGTTGAGTTCCTCGCTGGCAGCTGCACTTTCCTCCGCAGTAGCAGAAGTGGTCTGTACGACGCAGGAAATCTGCGTTACATTAGAGGAAATCTGCTGTATGGATTCGGACTGTATTGTGGAAGCGTCTGCAATGCTACTTGCCTTTGCAATGATTTCTTCTGCATATGTGGTGACATCTGCAAAAGCCTTTTCTGTACGTCCTACCAATTCTTCCCCATATTTGATTTGCTGCAAAGAGTTTTCAATCAGTTCTGTGGTTTCTTTTGCAGCAGTAGCGGATTTCTGTGCCAAGTTTCTTACTTCGTCAGCAACAACTGCAAAGCCTTTTCCGGCAGAGCCTGCTCTTGCGGCTTCTACAGCGGCATTGAGTGCCAGTACGTTTGTTTGGAATGCAATATCGTCAATTACCTTAATGATTTTCTGAATGCTTTCCGAGGATTTGGAAATATTCTGAATGGCTTCGCCCATTTGCTGCATTTCTTCTTTGCTCTGGTTGATGACTTCGCTGGCTTGTGCGCCTAAGCGGTTTGCATCTTGAGAGTATGCGGTTGTTGCAGTAATCTGTTCTGTGATATCTGCAATGCTGGCGGACAAGTCCTGAAGGCTTTGTGCCTGTTCTGTTGCACCCTGTGCCAATGTCTGTGAGCCGCTGGCAACCTGACTGGAGCCGACATTTACCTGCTCTGCGTTTGTTTGCAGCTCCATCAAAGTACGGTTCATATTTGCCTGGAAATATTGAATGCTCTGCTGGATATGTGCGAAGTCGCCCAAGAATTGCATATCGCTTTTTGTAGAAAAATTGCCTTCTGCAAAATTGGTCATAACAGCATCAATTTCACGGATATATTTGCTCAGCTCCTGCATAGAGAAATTCATATTTTTTGCAAGCTCACCAAATTCGTTTTGTGCGTCATATTGAACATATGTATCCAGATCGCCTCTGGAAAGTGCCTGCACAGAATTCATGATATGATTGGTACCTTCTATGATATTTTTTGTGGTTTTCAGTGCGAAAACAATGCTGACTACAACAACGATGATAAAAGAAATAATGGAGAGCGCCAGCAGTGCAAAGAATAGTGTATTTCCGTTTGTGTTCTTTTTTTCTCTTTCCTGCATTACTGCATTGTCAATGTCTTTTACAATAGAAACCATATTTACAAGTGCGGGAGAACACTCTTTGGAAATGATTTCAGCTGCTCTATTGATGTCATTGGCATCCATAGCGGAAATTACCTTTTCCGCAATCAAAAACCAAGAACGAAATGCTTCTTCGTATTTTTGTGCCAAGCCATCTTCTGTACCATGTGTGTTTTTGAAGATTTCTATTTGCTGTTCGATTATGGCAGTACTATTTTGCACACCTTCTTCCAATGCTTTGCGTTTTTGCGGATCGGTGGTAATGATCATTTCACGTAAATTACGGGCAGCAATATTTGCCTGCAAACGACAGTTTTTAACCGCTATTTCCGCAGCTACCGTAGAATCCATGATATCTTCGGTTATATGGTGGGTGGTAAGCAGACCGGAGATATTGACGGCAGTGATCATTGTCGTCAAGAGTATGATGGTAGCAAATACGGTTAATAAATACTGTTTTAGCTTTTTTTTGTGAAACATTGTGTTCTACTCCTTTTCTTTGACGTTTTGCGTTACAATACCCCAAATTTTCATAAAATCAAGCACGCAAAAAAAAGTGTTGTCATAGGCACAATACATCTGAACAAGAGGCAAAGTAGTTTCAGTGATTGAGGCAAAGATGAGTTAAAATTGCGGACAAGCTTCATAAAAAACTATGCGGTATTGTCTTAAGAGATGTGTTGAATTTCGTGAGAATGGATGCCATTTGAACCCCAAAGCAAGCGGCAGCCATTCGATTGAGAAAAGTATATCGCACATTACAAAAAAAGACAAGTACTGCTTTGTATTTCTAGAATTTGACATAAAATCTTAACAAAAAATTTATACATATAAGAAAAATGTATATCCAAATATACAATCAGCAACGAATGCCGTATGGTTTTTGCGCTCAATGTTTGATAAAAAATACAAATCTGTTTTTCTGTAAAGGCAATAGAAGGAGCGTTTTTCAAGACAAGCCATTCTAATTAAAATGAGACACCCCGTTGGATACAGGCAAGTGTATCCAACGGGGTGTACTTTGCTCCCTAAGGGATGCTTGTTTATACAAAATATTCCGGATCTGCACGTCTTTCATACATTTCCTCAAGTTCTTCTTTATGATAGATGTATCCGGGATCATCGAAATACTTAGACTGTGTGGGACAGGCCTTTATGCAGGCACAGCATTTGATACAGATGCCGGTGCAGTCGTATGTAGTTGTATCAATAGATCCCATGGGACAAACCTTTGCACAAATCCCACATCTGCAACAATCATCCTTTGTCTTTGGTTTTACCTTTCGGATGTCGATGTGTTCCCCGTGCCGATCCTGTGGCTTGAAATAAGGGCGGATGGGTACTGCCCCCTTGACATATGCAGGCTCTGTATAAATCCAGTCACTGGTGAGTTTTTCAGCAATTTTTTGTGCAAAATCATGCATGGCAGCGTAATCCTTCTCATCCGGTCTGCCCCCTGCCAATGTAGTGGAAAAGGAATGTTCGCTTACAAAAGCGCCGCCTGCAACGCTGCGCAAGCCGTCCTCCTCCAGAAGATTGCGCAGTTCTATGAGTGCATCGTCATAATTACGGTTGCCAAAGGATACTATGGCAACGGCATAAGCGTTGTTGCCCACAATGGTTTTCAAAAAAGGAAGCAATACATTTGGTACACGCCCGGCAATGACAGGTGTGCCACACAATACAAGATCTGTTTCACAAAATGTATATACCTGCTCTCTTGACTGAGGGGAAGTGAAGGAAAGCTCCTCCATTGGTACCTGCAAGCGTGCTGCAACATCGGCAGCAACGGTAGTGACGGCTTTCTTTGTGCCGCCTGTGGGGCTGAAATACATTGCCCAGACTTTTTTGATTTCCATAAAAAGGTTCGCTCCTTTCTTTTTTCAAAAATGGTTCTTGTTTTTTCATATTATAACATAATTCTTTTTTGTAGCAAAGCAGTATGTTTTGTCAACGATCCATCACCCAAAGGCAATGGGCTGTGCCTGCAACAAACGAAAGGATTTTATTTATGAATATTTTCGGTATGGTATTTTTTTGTATTTTTCTTAAGAAGTGACAAAAAGACACATTTTTCATTGTTTTTTTTTATGCATGGGCGTATAATAAAAAAACATGTGGTTTTTTGTTTATAAAAAATAAAAGAAGATGGAGGCGACTTGCTTGAAAAAGAAACGCAAAAAACACCGATTGCGCAGCCTATATTTCAAAACATTGTTCATTACACTAGGCGTGCTGCTTGCATTGCTGCTGATGGCATATGGCATTTTTGCATATGCATTGGGCGGACTGAACCGTACAACGGTAGACGAAAGCAAGCTATCAATCAATGCCGGTCTGGCACAGAACAATGATAAGGTTATCAATATTGCATTGTATGGGATTGATTCCAGAGATCATGACTTTGTGGGGCGTTCGGACGCAATTTTGATTGCTTCGTTTGATTACAAGCATGCAAAAATCAAATTGGTATCTGTGGCACGTGATACATATGTAGATATTCCCGATCATGGAAAGACAAGAATCAATCATGCATATTCTTATGGCGGGCCGGAGCTGGCAATTCAAACATTGAACGAAACATTTGCATTGGATATCACGGATTATGTTACGGTCAACTTTGACTCTTTGGCGGAAATCATTGATGAAATGGGCGGTGTGGATATTGATGTTACCGAAAAAGAACGGCAGCAAATCAATGCGTATTTGTTGGCAGGCGAGCCTCTGAGAGAAACAGGTATGGTGCATTTGAATGGGCCTCAGGCAGTAAGCTATGCACGTATTCGTAAGATCGACAGCGATACCATGCGTGCAAGCAGACAGCGTGAGGTATTGGAATGTCTGTTTGAAAAGGCAAAGAACATCAACCCTATGGAATATCCATCCTATATCCGAAAATTGGGTACATGGGTGGAAACATCTTTGACAAACGATGAAATTCTGGGATTGGCAAGTATTGCGGCAAAGACTGGACTGACATTGGAAAATGACGGGTTCCCCAACGATTATATCAAAAGTGATGGCGGATTGGTTGGTGGCGCATGGTACTTTATGTATGATTTGGATTATGCAACGGCAATGCTGCATGCATTCCTTTATGATGATGTACCCTTTGAATACTATGGGCTGAACGAGGAGGAAATTACGGCACTCAAAAACGGCGTTGCCCGTGAGGATTTGGATGAGCTTTCCACGATGGAAGAAGAAACTGGAGAATCGGATCAGTAATACAAAAGCGGTATGACTTTGGTTGTACCGCTTTCGTGCGCTTGCAGGCGAAGTTTTTTACATTGTTTGGTATATCGTTTCTTTGGAAAATATGTTATAATATTTCAGAACAATCATAAGAGGAATGAAAAATATGTAATTTTCAGGAGGGTATCATGCGAGGGTATTTTCTTTCGGTAGAGGGCGGCGACGGCAGCGGGAAGTCCACACAAATCAAAAAAATCATTGCATATTTGCAGGAAAAAGGTCTGGAAGTGGTGTTTACAAGAGAGCCGGGCGGTACGGATATTGGAGAAAAGATTCGAGAGCTGATACTCAATCCTTCTCATCAGGAAATGACGGCAAAAACAGAAATGCTGTTGTATGCCGCAAGCCGTGCCCAGCATGTAGAAGAAAAGATATTGCCTGCGCTTGCGGCAGGAAAGGTCGTACTGAGTGATCGCTTTACCGATTCCAGTATGGCATATCAGGCATATGGACGAAATCTTGGAGATATGGTGCGTGTGGTAAACGAGATTGCAACCAATCGGCTCAAACCCGATCTCACCATTTTTCTGGAGATTTCACCAAAAGATGGTATGGCACGCAAACAAAATCAAAAAGCACATACCTTAGATCGTATGGAGCAGGAGCAGATGGCATTCCATGAAAGAGTGGCTATGGGATATGATGCCATTTGTCAACAAGAACCCAAAAGAATTTGCCGCATTGATGCAACACAGACGATGGATGCGGTTTTTGCACAAATTCAAACAGCATTGGATGCTTTGTTGGTATCCAATGCAGTATGATGTTTGTGTAAAAATAGGGACGATATGGAAAGGGGCTGCATAATATGAAACTGATTATTGCAATTTTACAGGACGAAGATGCTGTAGAAGTGATCGCACATTTGAACGATGCAGAAATACAGGTGACCAGACTGGCGACAAAGGGTGGCTTTTTGCGCAGTGGGAACACCACATTGATGACCGGTATCCCAGACGATATGGTGGATACCGCACTGAAAATCATTGAAGACAATAGCAAAGCCAGAACACAGTATACCTCTATGCCCTCTACCTGTGGCGCCATGCATGGATTTATTTTGGCACCCATTGAAGTAAAAATCGGCGGTGCAACCGTATTTGTACTGGATGTGGAACAGTTCCACAAATTTTAAGCCATGGTACGGGATACAAAACCGCAATATCGCTTTTCAGATCTATATGGGCATACACAATTGGCATCATATTTGCAGCAAGCAATCCAGCACAAGCATGTGACACATGCGTATTTGTTTTGTGGTATGGCAGGAATCGGAAAACACCTGATGGCATCCATATTTGCAAAGGCGCTGCTTTGTGAGCAGGGCAATGCGCAGCCATGTGGTGTTTGCAAAAGCTGTACGACGTTTGATGCCGGTACCCATCCGGATGTGATTTTTGTAAAAGCGGAGAAAAAGAGCCTTGGTGTCGATGAGGTACGAGAAAAAATTATAGAGGATATAGGAATCAAGCCCTATCGTTATGCGCATAAGGTATATATCATAGAACAGGCAGATTTGATGACGCCCCAAGCACAAAATGCACTGCTCAAAACATTGGAGGAACCACCGGAGTATGCACACATCCTGCTTTTGGCAGAGAAACAAGATGCGTTTTTACAGACCATATTATCCCGTGTGGTTGTTTTGCAGCTACGTCCGCTTTCGGAATCGTTGGTGATACGGTATTTGCAGGATAAAAAAGCCCTGACAAAAGAACGGGCTGCGGTATATGCAGCATATGCACAGGGAAGCATTGGGCAGGCGCTGCTTTTGCTTGAGGATACGGATTTTGCACAAATGCGTCAGGATGTGCTGCAAAAGCTGCAAAGCATACAACAGGTATCGGAAGCAACGGTCTTTCTGTGGGCAAAGGAATGGGAAGCATATAAAGAGGATTGGCGATTTTTGGATATCATACAGCTATGGTATCGGGATTTGCTGATTGCAAAACGCTTGCAAGATCCGGAATATCTGATACAAAAGGATATGCAGCATGAGATTTTTGCCTGTGCAACAGAACCGGCATATGAGCTGGTACGAAAAGCCGAAGCGGCGCAAAATGCGAAAATGCGGCTTTCACAAAATGCAAATTTTCGGCTCACCGTGGAGGTGCTGCTGATGGAATTGAAGGAGACACGAACTAGATGATAGAGGTAGTAGGAATCCGGTTTAAGCAAGCCGGTAAGATGTATTATTTTGATCCCGATGGCATGACGCTGGAAAAGGACAGCTATGCCATTGTTGAAACTGCTCGTGGTTTGGAGTATGGTTTGGTGGTACAGAACAATACGATGGTAGAAGAACAGCGCATTGTGCCACCGTTGAAAAAGGTTGTGCGTATTGCCACAGAGGAGGATGCGCATATTGTAGAGCAAAACAGCGAAAGGGAGGAGGAAGCCTTCCATATCTGCCAGCAGAAAATCGCACGCTTAGGTCTGGATATGAGTCTGGTGGATATCGAAATGACATTTGACCGCAATAAACTGATTTTTTATTTTACATCAGATGGTCGTGTGGATTTTCGTGAGCTGGTAAAGGAATTGGCAGCGGTATTCCGTATGCGGATCGAATTGCGTCAGATTGGGGTACGTGATGAAGCAAAAATGCTCAATGGGATTGGTATTTGTGGGCGTACGCTTTGCTGTGCAACATTTCTTGGGGATTTTCAGCCGGTATCCATCAAAATGGCGAAAGAACAGAATCTGGCGCTCAATCCGACCAAAATCAGTGGTATCTGCGGACGTTTGATGTGTTGTCTGAAGTATGAAGAGGAAGTGTATGAGGAGTTGAATAAAAAGCTGCCGTTTGTGGGAGATATTATTTCTACACCGGATGGTACAGGGGAAATTCTCTCTACCAATGTTTTGATGCAGCAGGTGAAAGCAGCGGTACGCAAAAAGGAAAGCGATCCGCCGACCATTGGATTTTATAATGTCAGCGAAATTAAAGTCATTAAGTCAAAGAAGAAACGCAAACAACAAACAGTGCCGGAGGATTTGAAACAATATGAGGACTGATATCGTCATAAAAGAAGGCGAGCGTGTGGATGATCTGCATCGCAATGGCTATGTCATCATACAAGATCCAAAACGCTTTTGTTTTGGTGTGGATGCGGTGATTCTCAGCGGTTTTGCACGTGTGAAAAAAGGCGAAAAGGTGCTGGATCTTGGCACTGGTACCGGAATTTTACCCATACTGCTGGAGGGACGTACAAAGGGCAGTCATTTTACAGGTCTGGAAATACAGACAAAAAGTGTGGAAATGGCAAGACGCAGTGTTGCATTGAATGGATTGGAGGAGAAAATTGATATCGTAGAGGGTGATATCAAAATGGCATGTACCTATTTTGGAGGCTCTGTATTTGATGTGGTAACCAGCAATCCGCCTTATATGAACATGGGTGGCGGTCTGCAAAATCCATCCGATGCAAAAGCGATTGCACGCCATGAGGTCCTCTGTACGCTGGAAGATGTTGTCAGAGAGGCTGCAAAGGTGCTGCGTCCGGGCGGCAGATTTTATATGGTGCATCGTCCACACAGACTGACAGATATTCTTTGTACACTGCGTCAGTATGGATTAGAGCCAAAGCGATTGCGCTTTGTACATGCATTTGTGGATAAAGCACCGACGATGGTATTGGTAGAGGCTGGACGTGGCGGAAAGCCGATGATTCAGGTAGAACCGCCGCTTGTGATTTATCGTGCCGTTGGAACATATACAGATGAAATTTATGAGATTTATTATGGAGAAGGGCAGGCATAACATGGCAGGGACATTATATTTGTGTGCAACACCCATTGGCAATCTGCAAGACATGACCTTGCGTGTACTGCATATTCTCAAACAGGTGGATGTCATAGCGGCAGAGGATACGAGAAATACACTTAAGCTGCTCAATCATTATGAAATCAAAACGCCTATGACCAGTTATCATGAGCATAACAAGGCACAAAAGGGACCACAGCTGGTACAAAGACTGCAAAATGGCGAAAATATTGCGTTGGTAACGGATGCAGGTATGCCTGGAATTTCCGATCCTGGTGCGGATTTGCTGCGGCTGTGTCAGGAGGCTGGCGTACATGTAACGGTTGCGCCGGGGGCTTCTGCCGGGGTAACAGCCTTGGTACTTTCGGGCTTGGATACCAGACGTTTTGTATTTGAAGGCTTTTTGCCAGCAGACAAGAAGGAGCGGCGTGCGGTATTACAAACATTGGAGAAAGAACATCGCACGATGATATTTTACGAAGCTCCACATCGTTTGTTGGATACATTGACAGAACTGGAAGCGGTATTTGGCGGAGAAAGGCAGATGGCGGCTATTCGGGAACTGACGAAGAAATTCGAGGAGGTACGCCGAGGAACTGCATCAGAGCTTCGGGAATATTTCACTGCACAGCAGGCAAAGGGCGAGTTTGTTTTGGTATATGCAGGATACACATTGGCAGAACAAAAGCAAGCAGAGCAGGAAAGCTGGGAGCAGGTTTCTATTGAAGCGCATATGGCGCAGTATACAGAAAAGGGAATGTCGGAAAAGGATGCAATGAAGCAGGTTGCAAAGGACAGAGGTGTTTCCAAGCGTGAAATTTATGCATATCTGAAAGGGTAGGTGACACAAAGATGTTAGATGGTTTTCATGGATTGAGCTGGCGGCAGATCATATTTGCCGCAATACTGGCTTTTATTATTTGGAGTATCGTTCAAATGATACTGATTGTCAGACGTGCCAAAAAAGAAGGCGTAGGTATGACATGGGGCGAAGTGGATATGGCAAATGTTATGCAGCGTTGTCATGAGATGTTTCCCATACAGACTGTGCTATTTCAGGGGAAAGAATTTCGCAGCGGTATGCGTATTCGTGTGACGACAACGAAAGACAGTGTGATTGAAGGGGAATTTGTTGGCATGAACAAAATCCAGATGATTTGTATTCGCACAGAAAAGCAGATTATCGCACAGCAGCTGGAGAAGGTACACAATATCACACAGTTATAAAACCAAAACCTTGGGGCATTGCCCCAAATCCTACAAGCAAAAACCTTGGGGCGTTTCCCAAAACCCTACAAGCAAAAACCTTGGGGTGTTTCCCCAAACCCCACAAGCTTTTGAAAAAGCTTGAGCAAAACTTTTACAGCAGTGTTTCTACGAAACACTGCAAGAAAAGGGAACGAATCAGCAAGGAACGGAATAAAGTGCAGAAGTAGATAGTATTTAGGCGTATGGGGTATCCCATACGCCTATGTTTTATGCGCAGGAAGGACTTAAGAAATGAGAAAGAGTGGGTGCAGCGTCGTCTAAAGGAAGTAAAAAAGGAGAGGGAAAGTATACCTTTTCTTGCATCGTTACCCCTATAAAAATATTCCGCTCTTTGTAAAAATGGACGTTAAGGAATATTGGGGAAGGGAAGAAAAGTATCATTTTTTTATTGCAATCGTATCCCTGTAAAAATATTCCCGCTCTTTGTAAAAATGGACGTTAAGGGATATTGGGGAAGGGAGAAAAAGTATACCTTTTCTTGTAGCATCACCCCTCTGTAAAAATATTCCCCCTTTGCCAAAGGCAAAGGGGGAGGAAAGGGTCAAGGGATGAAATCCCTTGCAGGGGTATTGGGGACAGCGTCCCCAAGGTCTTTCAGCTCTTTCAGCTCTTTAGTTTGTTACTTT
>JAHHTW010000032.1 GCA_020024265.1 Anaerotignum sp.
ATGTCTTTGATGTGGCAGGCAGTGTAAAATGGGTATTGCCGGATACCACAGAAGTAAAAGTAAATACTGCATATGAATGGATCTTTACACCAAATGATACAAACAACTACAATGTCTTAAAGGGCAGTATCATATTGTATGTGGTAGATGGTGCATTGGAAGTAAAGGGCACACCGAAGCTGAGCAGTACAACGCTGACATACGGGGATACACTTTCTAAAATTACATTATCCGGAAGCATGCAGGATGACAGCGGAAAGACCGTAGATGGTGTCTTTGCATGGGTAAATCCGCAGGAGAGACCGTCAGCAGGCAACGTATCTGTACAATGGAAGTTTACACCAAACGATACCACTGCATATCAAGTGGCAACAGGACAGGTAACGCTGACTGTACAGAAGGCAACTCCGAAAGGTACACCGAAGTATACAAAAATTACAACAAGCGGAAAAACACTGGCAGATGCAAAGATGACAGCCGAAGGCAATGTCTTTGATGTGGCAGGCAGTGTAAAATGGGTATTGCCGGATACCACAGAAGTGAAGGCGAATACTGCATATGACTGGATCTTTACGCCGAACGATACAAACAACTACAATGTCTTAAAGGGCAGTATTACACCTTATACTGTAAGTAGCGGTAGCGGTGGCGGTGGTAACAATCATAACAAAAATCATAAAAATCAATCCGCAACAAATCAAGAAGGCGCTACAACCACTGTAGAAAACAAAAAAGACGGTACTGTCATTACAACAACCAAAAAACAAGATGGCTCTATCCATAAGGTGGAAGTCAGAAAAGACGGTACAACCACAGAAACGAATACCACAGCCAATGGTACGACTGCTCAGATCACTGAAGATGCAGACGGAAAGATTACAGAGATTTCCGGTCAGGTATCGGATCGTGATGCACAGATGGCAAACGAGAAAGGAAAAGCGGTACAGATTCCCATAAAGGTAGAAAATGCTTCTTCTACCCAGAAGGCAACCGGCATCACCATTGACGTTCCAAAAGGCGGTACTCGAGTAGAAATTCCGGTAAATCGGCTGACATTCGGCACCGTTGCGGTGATGGTACATCAAGATGGTACAGAGGAAATATTGAAGCATACCGGTTTGACAGAATCCGGAATTACAGTGCCATTGGGCGAGGATGCAACCATAAAGGTTGTGGATCGCAGTCGGCAGTTCCAAGATGTACAAAATGGAGATTGGCATAAAAAGGCAGTCGATTTTATGTCTGCACGTGAATTGATGCATGGTACAGATTCTATGCAATTCAGCCCCAAACAAACGGTATCTCGTGGGATGCTGTCAACCATATTGTATCACTTGGCAAATGATCCTACAGTAACAAAACAAAGCACATTTACAGATGTATCGGAAAATACATGGTACGCAGATGCAATACAATGGGCAGCACAGGCGGGTGTGCTTTCCGGACATCAGGATGGCAGTATGAAACCCAATGACAACATTACCCGTGAACAGCTTGCTGTGATGCTCTATCGCTATGCAGGCGCTCCGACAACTACAAAAAATCTGAATGGATTTGTGGACGGCAAGGACACAAGTGAATATGCAAAAACAGCAATCGCTTGGGCAGTCGAAAACGGCGTGATGAGCGGCAAAGGAAACGGGATATTAGATCCAAAAGGTCTGACCACACGTGCAGAAGCAGCACAGATGGTGATGAACTTTATCAATTCATAAAATCTATGATATGAGAACAAAGCAGCAGCAGGGAATGACTTGCTGCTGTTTTTTATGAAAAAATCCAAAAATAAGGAGAAATAGTGACATTGCTTCGCTTTCCCCAAAAAGGAATATAACAAAATATGGATATTGAAAATGCTGCATAATTTGCACATAGTGGCAAATACTAGCGATACAACTTAATTTGGCATGGAGGGATTTTATATATGAAAGCAACTGGAATTGTGCGGCGTATTGATGATTTGGGGAGAGTGGTCATTCCAAAGGAAATCCGTCGCACACTGCGTATCCGGGAAGGAGATCCTTTGGAGATTTTTACAGACAGAGAAGGGGAAATCATACTCAAGAAATATTCACCCATTGGAGAGCTTGGCACATTTGCAAAGGAATATGCGGAAAGCTTGGCGCAAACAGCAGGGCATATTATTTGTATTGTGGATAAAGATCGTATCATTGCAGTATCCGGTGGTGCAAAAAAGGAATTTTTGGAAAAACGGATCAGCCCAGAAATGGAAGCATGCATCAACAATCGTATGGGTGTTACCGCACAGGAGGGCGATGGGAATTTCGTGCCTGTGCTATATGATCATGAAGAAAATGTATACCCCTATCAGCTGATTGCTCCCATCATTGCAGAAGGCGATGCCATAGGCGCAATACTATTTTTATCCAAAGAAAAGAAGATGGGTGAAGTGGAAGGTAAGCTGGCACAAACAGCAGCAGGCTTTCTTGGAAAACAGATGGAACAGTAATATACAATGAGGATGACAAAGGGCTGTAATTGTCATCCTTATTTGTTTTTTGTACGGATGCTTTGGGATTTTCCAATCATATGAATCGGAAAAAGGAATTTTTTGTAAAGGATTCGGGATTTTCCTGTATTTCTCTTGCAACAGGGGATTGCTTTTGATATGCTAAGAAAGCAAAAGTGTTCCATGGGCGTATATTTTATGTGATGTGGAATATGCTAATTCCAAAAAATGTAGGAGAAAACAGTTATGCTGATGATAGAAACATTACAAAATCATATTCGGGTGGTACTGGAAGAAATCGACTATGTACGCAGCATTTCCTTTGGTATATGGGTGAAAAACGGCTCACGCAACGAGCGCAAAGAAGAAAATGGGATTTCCCATTATATTGAACATATGATGTTTAAGGGAACGGAAAACCGCAGCGCAAAAGAGATCGCAGAGGATATGGATGCTTTGGGCGGGCAGATCAATGCTTATACCACAAAGGAATATACCTGCTACTATACAAGGGTATTGGACAAGCATATCCAAAAGGCAATGGATGTTATGAGTGATATGCTGCTACATCCGGCATTTACACAAGAGGATGTGGAAAAAGAAAGAAACGTCATACAGGAAGAAATTTATATGTACGATGATGCGCCGGAAGAACTGGTACACGACTGTTTACAGGACAGCATCTGGCAGGACAGCAGTTTGGGTATGCCGATTTTGGGAACCATAGAAACCATTTCCAACATTACCGCAAGCAGTATCCGTGCATACTATGAAAGCAATTATCATACAGAAAATATTGTCATATCTGTAGCCGGACATTTCAAAAAACCGGATATGATGGCACTTTTGAACCATTATTTTGGCAGCTGGCAGGCGAAAAAGACATATCATCCGTTGGAAACAAAGGCAGACTATCATATCAGCCACATACAAAAAAGCAAAGAAATCGAACAGCTGCATACATGCATTGCATTCCCTTCTTTGGTTAGAGAGCATCCTTTGAAATATGCAATGTCTATTTTTCAGACCATATTCGGCGGCGGCATGAGTTCCAGATTGTTTCAGAAAATTCGGGAGGAAAAGGGGCTGACATACTCTATTTACAGCTATACCACAGCATTTGAAGATACGGGATTATTCTCTATTTATGCAAGCATGAACCCTGCACAGGCAGCAGCCGTGTACGAGGGGATTGCACAGGAAATTCAGGCAATACAAAAAGAAGGAATTTCCAAAAAGCTCTTAAAAGTGACAAAAGAACAGATGATCAGTAATTTTATTATGGGCGCAGAAAGCACAAGCAATCGTATGACATCCGCAGGTGCAGGATTGCTATTGCGTGGAAAGGTGCAGGAGATTGAGGATGTGATTGCCAAAATTGAAGCGGTATCACAGGAGGATGTGCAAGAAGTGATGAAAATTTTATTCCAAAATCCCAAGGTCAGCTATTCGGCTGTCGGAAATCTCAAGGGTGTGGATTTTCAAAATACGGTAGAAAAACTTTTTTCATAAATTTCGGAAAGATGGTCATACTATGCATACAGATATATCTGTTTTGATACGGAGGTACGGGGATTTGCAATTGCTTGTGCATCAAAGGGGAATACAAAAGGATTCCTTTGTGGTGCAGACAAACGGTGTCTTCGTACTTCCATGCTATGATACAAATGCACAGGAGGGCTGGAAAATGAAAATCTGGAATTATATTGCATTGACATTGGTGCTGATTGGCGCACTGAACTGGGGCTTGATTGGCTTTTTCCGCTTTGATTTGATTACCTCAATCTTTGGTGGCTCCATGTTTTGGCTATCCAGAGTGATTTTTGCACTGGTAGGGATTGCGGCACTTTGGTCTTTGCGCTTCTATCCGATTATTGAGCATGAGGAAAAGGAAGCTTCTACCATGATGTACAGACAGTAAACAACAAAAGGCATCTCTTTGAGATACCATAAGGCGGCTTTTGCCGCCACTACATAAGGAGGATGTATCATGCGTTTTACAAAAATGGAAGGTTGCGGAAACGATTATATTTATATCAATGGCTTTGCGGAAACAGTAGAGCATCCAGAAATGCTTGCTGTGGCAATGAGCGAGCGTCATTTTGGTATTGGGGCAGACGGCTTGGTATTGATTCTGCCTTCTGAGGTTGCGGATTTCCGTATGCGTATGTTTAATATGGATGGTTCGGAAGGGGAGATGTGCGGAAATGCGGTACGCTGTATTGGGAAATATGTGTATGAGCGTGGTATGACGCAAAAGGACTGCGTTACATTGGAAACGGCTGGCGGCATCAAGGTGTTGCGTTTACATATCCAAAACGGCAGTGTGATTGCAGTAACGGCAGATATGGGTGAGCCAATATTGGAAGCGGAAAAAATCCCTGTACTCAGCCAAAAAACTCCAGTGATCGGTGTACCATTGCAGATTTTGGACAAAAGCTTTGCCTTTACCTGTGTTTCTATGGGCAATCCACATGCAGTGACATTCATTGACAATGTACAGGAATTTGATGTGCAAAAATACGGAAGCGTAGCAGAATTTGCACCCATGTTTCCCAAAAAAGCAAACATCGAATTTGCACAGGTGATTGATCGCACACACTTGTACATGCGTGTATGGGAACGTGGAAGCGGAGAAACGCTGGCTTGCGGCACAGGCGCAAGTGCAACATTGGTCGCTGCGGTATTGAACAATTTATGCGAAAGAAAGGTACGGATTCAGCTGAAGGGCGGTACACTGGAAATTGAGTGGAGAGAGGCGGACAACCATGTTTACATGACAGGCCCTGCAAGATTTTCCTTTGATGGTGTTTGGCTGAGATAAGAAAGGATTGTAGTATGGCAAAAGAATTACACGAAAACAAAGACACACAAGAAAGATTGATATTGGTTGGCGTGGAAATAGAGGAACGTGACAGCAGACAGAAAATGGAAATGAATGCTTGCTTGGATGAGCTGGAGGAATTGGTGGCTACGGCAGGCGCAGAGGTAGTAGCCAGAACCGTACAGCGCAGAGAAAAAATACATCCTGCACATTATTTGGGCAAGGGAAAAATTGAAGAACTGCAAATCATGCTCCGCACCTATGATGCGACAGGCATTGTATGTGATGATGAGCTTTCCCCTGCTCAGCTCAAAAATTTGGAAAAAATGCTCGATACCAAGGTGATGGATAGAACCATTGTGATTTTGGATATTTTTGCGGCACGTGCCATTTCCGGTGAAGGGAAAATACAGGTAGAGCTGGCGCAGCTGAAATATCGTCTTTCCCGTCTTGCCGGAATTGGCGCATCTATGTCCCGTTTGGGCGGTGGTATTGGGACAAGAGGTCCGGGGGAAAAAAAGCTGGAAACAGACAGACGACACATCAAAGAACGCATTTCGGAACTGCATGCGGAACTGAAGCAAATCAAGGTGCATCGTGAGCTGCTGCGCATACAGAGAAGCAAAAAGGGGACACCGGTGGTAGGTTTGGTAGGATATACCAATGCCGGAAAATCAACCACATTGAATACATTGACAGAAGCCGGCGTATTGGCGGAGGACAAGCTTTTTGCAACATTGGACACAACTACGAGAAAGGTGGAACTGCCCAATGGCTCGGAAATTCTGCTGACAGACACGGTTGGTTTTATACAAAAGCTGCCACATCATCTGGTGCAGGCATTCCGTGCAACGCTGGAGGAATTGCAGTATGCAGATATTTTACTGCATATCGTAGATGCCTCCAATCCCAACAGAGAAGAACAGATGCAGGTGGTATATGATACGTTGCATGATCTGGGGTGCGAAGAAAAGCCCATCATTACGGTATATAACAAAATGGACAGAGAAGTAGAGCTGCCTCTGCCCTTAGACCGCCATGCCATGGAGCTGGTGCAGATTTCCGCAGCCAGAAAGACGGGGTTGACACAGATGCTTGATGCCATTGAACGTGTATTAAAAAGCTTTCGTCGGTCTATGTGTGTATTGCTGCCTTATACAGAAGGTGCATTGACAGGATGGGTACATGGTAGATGCGAAATTCTCAAAGAGGAGCATCGTGCAGATGGAGTATATTTGGAAGTGTATGTGGATGAAGAAGCAGAAAACCGTTTGCGTCCATTTGAGGCAAATCCTTTGCAGTAAGCCGGACAGCAAAAAATTCTGATTTTGTGCAGTATCCAAGCACAGAGAGGGATTGGTCTTTTTCGATTTTTGGATCAACAGAGATTTCTGCTGCGGTTTTGGAAATGTTATGGCATTGTTGCCATAAGATGATACAACAGAACAATAAAGCGGCAGGGAGGAAAGCGCCATGAGAAGCTATGCGGATACACATTGTGACACGATTGTAAAGCTGTATCACGATGGGCAGCATCTAAGAAGCAATCGGGGACAGATGGATTTGCAAAGATTACGACAGTTTGGAAGCAACATACAGGTATTTGCATTATGGATGGAACCATGGTATTATAGCAAAGCCTTCGTACAAGCAATGACATATTTTGATTTTTTTCAATCTGAGCTTGCACAGAATACAGATTGGATTGGGCAGGTATATACATATGATGATATTTTGCAAAACAAAAAGCAAGGCAAGCTCTCTGCGATCCTCTCTATGGAGGGCGGGGAAGCGCTGGAAAGCAGCATAGACAATCTACATCTGTTTTATCAAAAAGGCGTGCGCATGCTTTCTTTGACTTGGAACCATTCCAATACACTGGCAGACGGTGTGGGGGCAAAAAGCAAGGGGGGATTGACGAAAATTGGACGCACCATGGTACAGGAGATGCAGAGGCTTGGAATGATTCTGGATGTATCGCATTTATCGGATGCAGGATTTTATGATGTGGCAGAATTGATGCAAATGCCTTGGATTGCCAGTCATTCCAATGCAAGAGCGATTTGTGGGCATCCACGCAATTTGACGGACAATCAATTGCGGATATTGGGCGAAGGTGGTGGATATGTGGGATTGAATTTTTATCCGCCGTTTGTGGCAGAAAAGAAATCAGTATCTACAGAGGATTTGGTGGTACAGATTTCGTATCTTTTGGAAAAAGCGGGAGAAGATGCCGTGGGCTTTGGCAGTGATTTTGACGGAATTGCACAGACACCGGTGGATTTATGCGCAGTGGAGGATATGCAAAGATTTTTGGAAAAACTGGAAAGAGAGTTTGGCGCATCACTTCTGCAAAAGATTTGTGAGGATAATTTCTTACGTGTGGCAAAGACGGTTTGGAAAGGAGCAGAAACAAACATATGAGAAAATGGATTGCAGCAGCTGTTGCCTTGATTTTGGTGGCAAGTGGATTTTTATTGAGCATCAATGGATTTGCACCGCATCCCTATCAGGAAAGTCAATTGGAGCCGATTTTTTTACAAAAAGCCAAGGATGCAGGCTTGTCTACAGAGCAAGACTATGAGATCATACATAAGGAACATGGAAACAGCAAAATATATCTGATGAAAGACATCCATGGAAAAAGTGTATCCGTGATTTATGTGATGACACCGCTTTCCGGCAAGTATAAGGAAGCCTCCTTCTTGACAGACATTGAGAATCTGGATGAGGTGGTGCAGCAAATCAATGATGGCTTGATGCAGTACGATATTATCATATCTGCAAAGAATGATTTGGATATTACAGGCGGATATATGAAAAATGTGGTTACGATGAAACTTTTTACGATGAGCTTCGCCATCGTATTGATTGTAGGCGCAACACTCTTTGCATACGCAAAAGAAAAGGCTGCAAACAGATTTTAAGTTTACACAAACAAAAGAGAACAGGAGAGAACAATTATGGAATTATCAAAAAGAGCAATGAGTATACAACCCTCCAGCACGCTGACGATTTCCGCAAAGGCAGCAGAACTCAAAGCAGCAGGCAAAAATATTGTGACATTTGGTGTGGGAGAACCGGATTTTGATACACCGTTGCATATTCGTCAGGCAGCAAAGCAGGCGATTGATGACGGGAAAACACGCTACACACCGGCAGCTGGGACTCCGGCACTGCGTCAGGCGGTTTGCAACAAGCTCAAAAGAGATAATCAGTTGGATTATGAACCCGCACAAATCATCATCAGCAATGGTGCAAAGCATTCTTTGATGAATGCATTTCAAGTGATTTTGAACGAAGGGGAGGAGGTCATCATTCCTGCACCTTTTTGGCTGAGCTATTCTGAAATGGTGAAAATTGCAGGGGGTGTGCCTGTGATTGTACATACCAAAAAAGAAAACAGCTTTATGTTGACAAGGGAAGAACTGGAAGATGCATATACAGAAAAAACAAAGGCTGTGATTTTGACAAGCCCATCCAATCCAACAGGTATGATTTCCACAATGGATACGTTGCAGATGATTGCGGATTTTGCAGTGGCGCACGATATTTTTGTGATTTCTGATGAGATTTATGAAAAGCTCATTTACGATGAGGACAAAAAGCATATCAGCATTGCATCCTTGGGCAAAGAAATTTATGACAGAACGATTGTGATAAACGGTGTATCCAAAAGCTATGCGATGACAGGCTGGAGAATTGGCTTTGCAGCAGCACCGCTTGCAGTGGCAAAATGCATGGCTTCCTTACAGTCACATATGGCTTCCAATCCAAACTCTGTTGCACAGGAGGCAACAGTGGCTGCATTGGAAGGGCCACAGGATTGTGTGATGGAAATGTGCAGGGAATTTCAGAAAAGAAGGGATTATATTTTTGAAAGAGAAGAAGCAATCCCTCTCATTTCCGCACTGAAACCGGAAGGTGCATTCTATCTGTTTGTAGATGTTTCCGGTACATACCAAAAGACATATCGGGGTAAAACGATACACAGCGCAGCAGAATTTGCAACCATACTGCTGGAAGAAAAATATGTGGCTGTAGTACCCTGTGCAGATTTTGGTATGCCGGATTACATTCGCCTGTCTTACGCAACAGATATGGAAGAAATCAAAGCAGGCATGGACAGAATAGAAGAATTGGTACTGGGCTTGGAATAAGGAGTCGGTAAAAATGAGCTATGAGGTATTGGAAAGCAGGCAGGCATACACAGGGAAAATGGTTGATGTGACCATAGATACCTTGCGGCTGCCAAACGGCAAAACAACACACAGAGAAACTGTGATCCGTGGTAAAGATGCAGCTGCCATATTACCGTTGGATGCACAGGGGAATATCATTTTTGTCAGACAGTACCGTCATGCCTTTCGGCAGATGCTTCTGGAAATTCCGGCAGGTGTGATGGAAAAGGACGAAAAACCGATAGATTGCGCAAGGCGTGAACTTGCAGAGGAGATTGGCAAACACACAAACCATTTGGAGTATCTGTGTGAAATTTATCCAACGGTGGGCTACTGTACAGAACGGATCTATATTTACTATGCAGAGGATTTGACAGAATGTCAACAATGCATGGATGATGGAGAATGGATAGAAATCGAAACATACTCCCTGCAAGAAGCACTGGATATGATTGTAAATGGGAAAATCAAAGATGCCAAAACCGTGGCTGCAATCTATGCATATCACAGCTGAAAAAAATAAAATACAAAGCAAAAAGAACGATCAATCTGGTCATGCGGCAATGCTTGTATGCATATCCTTGTAATAACGTTTGATACAGGGGCAGGAGGCAGATGCATGAGAGAATATCGAAAGAAAAAAGTATCCATAGAGAAAGGGCAGATTATCGCAATGATTGTTTGCCTTTCTTTTTTCATTGGTATCATTGGTGGAGCAATTGCGGCAAATGCTGCTGGGCAAAGTGGCGAAGGAACTGCGGCGCTCTCTTTGCAGAGCTATTTGGCAGAAGGGGTGGAAGCATCCTTTTGGCATGTGTTTTGGAAAAATTTGAAATACATCCTTCTGATTTGGATTGGGGGATGGGTTTCTATGGGTGTGTTTATGGCAGGCTGCGTATGTTTCTTTCGTGCGCTTTCCATTGGATTTACCGCAGCCATGTTGATGGCAGGGTATGGCGGGAAAGGAATTTTGCTGGTATGCATCGGGATTTTGCCACAATATCTCTTACTCATTCCGGCATGTGTGGGTATGACAATCGCGGCTTTGTTCTATTTGTTTGCTTGGGATGACAGAGGGGTGCGGGCAAGGTATCGTAAAACGGAGCAGAACAGAAAAAGGCTGGAATATGCCATTTTGCTTGCAGGAGGGGTGTTGCTGACCACCATTGCCAGTGCATGGGAGGCAGGGGTGACACCGTTGCTATGGATGCGTTTTGGCACGATGGGGACAGTATAAGAATATAGAAAGGATGCATGATTGGCTGATACAGTCAAAGGGTTCTATGAATATGGATGCGGATTTTCAAAATTATATTACGTATTTACGTACAGTCAAAAAATCAGCAGAAAATACAGTGTTGTCATACCAAAGAGATTTGATTGGATTTTTCCGTTTTTTGGAAGGCTGTGGTATGACAGAACTGAGAAATGTCAATCAGACAAATGTGATGACATATTTCTATGAGCTGCAAAAAGAACAAAAAGCACCTGCAACCATATTGCGTAAAATGGTTGCAATACGCAGGTTTTATCAATTTTTGATGCAAGAGGGTCTGATCACGGAAAATCCGGTACGCTCTTTGGACGTACCCAGAGATATACGCAGGACACCCGCAATACTGTCTTTGGAGCAGGTGGAAGCATTGCTGGCACAACCGGATTGCTCCAAAGAGCAGGGGATGCGGGATCGGGCAATGCTGGAGGTGATGTATGCAACCGGATTGCGTGTAAGTGAGCTTGTGAGCTTGTGCCTGAGTGATGTTCATTTATCGCTATCATATATTTCCTGTGGAAAAGGAGCGGATGAGCGGCTCCTGCCCATCGGTGCAAAAGCCAAGGAGGCTCTGGAAGCTTATTTGCAACATGCAAGAAACAAATTCAGACCAAAGGATGATACGCTGTTTTTGAATTACAGAGGTACGGGTCTGACCAGACAGGGATGCTGGAAAATAGTCAAGCAATATGCTGAGGCGGCAGGCATCGGGGAACAAATGACACCAAACATACTGCGCAACAGCTTTGCCGCACATCTTTTGGCAAATGGAGCGGATGTGTATCTGGTACAGGAAATGCTGGGGCATAAGGATGTGGCAACCACACAAATTTATGTACAGCCAAAAAACGAAAAGCTGCGTAGCGTATATGCCAAAACACATCCGAGGGCTTGATTGGCTTTGGCAATGCATCCAAAATACAATGCAGGATATGCAAAAGCGATAGATGGGTTCTATCGCTTTTCATTTTATCAAACAATGCGCAGAAAAACAGGAAAAATACAGGGCTATCAGCAGGGGGAATATTGTACGGCAAATCCACTTTCGACAGCAGTTTTTTTGTATACAAAGCTGAAAAGCGTAAAAACTTTGTAAAATCAAGGGTTGTAGCGCAAAAAGGACTTGACTTTTGTTTTTTTGAGTGATAAAATTTCCAAGTATCTGCGGATTGACGCTTTCTAAGCAGCGTGAATCCTGTAGGAGCATACAAGAAATAATGCAAAAGCAGAATGTATGAGATTTTATAAGGAGGTGCATTTTCATGCCAACGTTTAATCAGTTAGTAAGAAAAGGCAGACAGACAATTGAGAAAAAGTCTACTGCCCCCGCTTTGCAGAAAGGTCTGAACTCTCTGCAGAAAAAGGCAACAGACGTTTCTTCTCCTCAGAAACGTGGTGTTTGCACAGCCGTGAAAACATCTACACCGAAAAAGCCAAACTCCGCTCTGAGAAAGATCGCCAGAGTACGTCTTTCCAACGGTATCGAAGTTACAGCTTATATCCCCGGTGAAGGACACAACCTGCAGGAACACTCCGTTGTTCTGATCAGAGGCGGCAGAGTAAAAGACTTACCTGGTGTACGTTACCACATCATCAGAGGTACACTGGATACAGCAGGTGTTGCCAACAGAATGCAGGCGCGTTCCAAATATGGTGCAAAACGCCCCAAAGCAGCGAAAAAGTAATTTCAAACAGACAATCACAAAAATGAATGCCTTATACCAATCAATACAATCTGCGATTGCTTAGAGAACGGATAGAAGTTGAGTGAATAAGGCATGAACACACAGGCCAAGTATCCTGTGAAGTACCGAGAATATCATTATTCATTAAGGAGGGAAGAATCGTGCCAAGAAAAGGACATGTTGCAAAAAGAGAGGTTTTAGCAGACCCCGTTTACAACAGCAAGCTCGTAACAAAGCTGATCAACAGCATTATGCTGGACGGCAAGAAGGGTGTTGCTGAAAAAATCGTTTATGGTGCATTCGATCAGGTAGCAGAAAAGACAGGAAAAGAAGCTCTGGAGGCTTTTGAAGAAGCTCTGGGCAATATCATGCCTGTACTGGAAGTAAAAGCACGCCGTGTTGGTGGCGCTACTTACCAAGTACCTATGGAAATCAGACCGGAAAGAAGACAGACTCTGGGTCTGAGATGGCTGACCATCTTCGCTAGAAAACGTGGCGAAAAGACAATGGTAGATCGTCTGGCAGCAGAAATCATGGACGCACTGAACAATACTGGCGGTGCTTGCAAGAAAAAAGACGAAACACACAAGATGGCAGAAGCAAACAAAGCTTTCTCCCATTTCAAGTGGTAATTTTCAATATAAAACGAATGGTTTTTGGCAATTCCGGAAAGACTGTACTAGAGTCTTTTCGGGATTTGCTTAATTTGAGTATAATTTGAAGGAGGAGTAAGTGTGGCAAACAGAGCGTTTCCGTTGGTCAAAACCAGAAATATTGGTATCATGGCCCATATCGACGCCGGCAAGACAACGCTGACAGAACGTATTTTGTTCTATACAGGTCGTAACTACAAGATCGGTGATACACACGAGGGTACTGCAACAATGGACTGGATGGAGCAGGAACAGGAAAGAGGTATCACCATTACCTCCGCTGCTACAACTTGTCAGTGGAATGACAACAGAATCAACATCATCGACACACCTGGACACGTTGACTTCACAGTAGAAGTAGAACGTTCTCTGCGTGTACTCGACGGTGCTGTCTGTGTATTCTGCGCAAAAGGCGGTGTAGAACCTCAGTCTGAAACAGTATGGCGTCAGGCTGACAACTATAACGTACCTAGAATGGCATTTGTAAACAAAATGGATATTATGGGTGCAAACTTCTACAACGTATTGCAGATGATGGTAGACAGACTGGGCTGCCACCCTATCGCTGTCGCACTGCCTATCGGTGCAGAAAGCGATTTCAAGGGGATCATCGATCTGATGAAAATGAAAGCATATTTCTATGAAAATGCAACAGGTACAGAAGTAGATGAGGAAGAAATTCCCGCTGACTATATGGAAAAAGCAGAAGAATACAGAGCGATCATGGTAGAAACAATCTGCGAAACCGATGAAGCGCTGATGGAAAAATTCTTCGCTGAAGAAGAAATCACAGAAGAAGAACTCAAAGCAGCTCTGCGTAAAGCATGCATCAACTGTGAGCTGGTACCTGTATTCTGTGGTTCCGCATACAGAAACAAAGGCGTACAGAAACTGCTGGACGGCGTTATTGAATATATGCCTGCTCCGGTTGATATTCCTGCAATCAAGGGGATTGATCCCGAAACAGAAGAAGAAACAGAAAGACATGCTTCCGATGAAGAACCTTTCTCCGCTCTGGCATTTAAGATCATGAACGACCCCTTTGTTGGGAAACTGGCATTCTTCCGTGTGTACTCCGGTACATTGGATGCAGGGACATACGTTTACAACTCCACAAAGGGTAAAAAAGAACGTGTTGGCCGTATCTTGCAGATGCACGCAAACCACAGAGAGGAAATCGACCGTGTGTATGCCGGTGATATCGCTGCTGCTGTTGGCTTCAAGCTGACAACAACAGGTGATACAATCTGTGACGAAGATCATGAAGTTATTCTGGAATCTATGGTATTCCCTGAACCGGTTATCTCTGTTGCAATTGAACCCAAAACAAAAGCAGGCAGAGATAAAATGGGTATTGCGCTGGCAAAGCTGGCAGAAGAAGATCCCACATTTAAGACATATACCAATGGCGAAACAGGTGACACCATCATCTCTGGTATGGGTGAGTTGCATCTGGAAATCATTGTTGACCGTCTGCTGAGAGAATTCAAGGTGGAAGCAAACGTTGGTGCGCCTCAGGTAGCATATAAAGAAACATTCCGCAAGGCTGTTGACGTAGAAGGTAAGTTTGTGCGTCAGTCCGGTGGTAAAGGTCAGTATGGTCACTGTAAAGTGAAATTTGCTCCCATTCCCACAGACGCAGAAAACAACTACGAATTTGTAAACAGCACAGTCGGCGGTTCTATTCCTAAGGAATATATCCCCGCAATCGACAAAGGTATCCAGCAGGCTATGCAGAGCGGTATTCTGGGCGGTTATCCCGTACTGGGTGTAAGAGCAGAGGTTTATGATGGTTCCTACCACGAAGTTGACTCCTCTGAAACTGCATTCATGGTTGCAGGTTCCATGGCTTTCAAGGAAGCAATGAGAAAGGGCGACGCAGTACTTTTGGAACCTGTAATGAAGGTTACTGTAACTGTTCCCGAAGAATACATGGGTGATGTTATCGGTGATATCAACTCCCGTCGTGGTCGTATCGAAGGGATGGAAGCAAGAAACGGCGTACAGGTAATTCACTCCTATGTACCTCTTGCAGAAATGTTCGGTTACTCCACTGACCTGCGTTCCAAATCTCAGGGCCGTGGTAACTATGTTATGGAAGTAGACCATTACGAACCTTGCCCGAAATCTGTTCAGGAAAAGGTTCTTGAGGGCAGAAAATAATTTGTAAAACGAAAATAATTATTTTATTTTGGTATTGCAAAAAACATGGAAATTTAATATAATTAAGGACGATAGGTACATTTATGTGATAATGTATGTATTTGCCTTAGTATAATTTAAAGGAGGATATCAAACAATGGCAAAAGCAAAATTTGAAAGAACCAAACCTCATATGAATATCGGTACCATCGGTCACGTTGACCATGGTAAAACAACTCTGACAGCAGCTATCACAAAGACACTGCATGAAAGATACCAGATCGGTGAAGCAGTAGCTTTCGAAAACATCGATAAGGCTCCCGAAGAAAGAGAACGTGGTATCACAATTTCTACAGCTCACGTTGAATACGAAACACCCAACAGACACTATGCACACGTTGACTGCCCTGGACACGCTGACTATGTTAAAAACATGATCACAGGCGCTGCTCAGATGGACGGTGCAATTCTGGTTGTAGCTGCTACAGACGGCCCTATGGCTCAGACAAGAGAACATATTCTGCTTTCCAGACAGGTAGGCGTTCCTTACATTGTTGTATTCATGAACAAATGCGACATGGTTGAAGACGAAGAACTGCTGGATCTGGTAGAAATGGAAATCAGAGAACTGCTGAACGAATATGAATTCCCCGGTGATGATATTCCCATCATCAGAGGTTCCGCATTCCAGGCATTGCAGGATCCTGCAAGCGCATGGGGTGACAAGATTCTGGATCTGTTCAACGAAATCGAAGCTTACATTCCCGAACCCGAACGTGACACAGACAAGCCTTTCCTGATGCCTGTTGAAGACGTATTCTCTATCACAGGTCGTGGTACTGTTGCTACAGGTAGAGTAGAAAGAGGTATCGTTAAAGTTCAGGACGAAGTTGAAATCGTTGGTCTGACAGACGAAATCAGAAAAGTAGTTGTAACTGGCGTTGAAATGTTCAGAAAACTGCTGGATCAGGCTGAAGCTGGTGACAACATCGGTGTTCTGCTGCGTGGTGTTCAGAGAGATGAAATCGAAAGAGGTCAGGTTCTGGCAAAACCCGGTTCCATCACACCCCACACAAAATTCAAAGCTCAGGTTTACGTTCTGAGCAAAGAAGAAGGTGGCCGTCATACACCTTTCTTCAACAACTACAGACCTCAGTTCTACTTCAGAACAACAGACGTTACAGGCGTTATCTCTCTGCCTGCTGGTACAGAAATGTGCATGCCTGGTGACAACGTTGAAATGACAATTGAACTGATCACTCCTGTTGCTATGAACCAGGGTCTGCGTTTCGCTATCCGTGAAGGTGGCAGAACTGTAGGTGCAGGTTCCGTAGTAGAAGTTATCGAATAATTTTCACATACGTAATCACATAAAATCAAAAGAGGAGTCGGATTTCCGACTCCTTTTTTTTATGCCAAAAAATGGATGTTGCATATATATTTTAAGAAATACGAGCCAAAGATATTGGCATTTTTCATAAAAATATAAAAGCCGAAAAATAAGCGTTTATCTCTGCTTTGTGTTGAAAAAAATACAAATTATGAGAATTTCTTTTGTTTCCTGTGAAAAAAGAGATATCTTTTTCGGAAAGGAAAAAAATTTCACGCACTTTTTTATGAAATACTTACAACTCTTGTATGACAACATACGGCGCAAAAGGATTTGTAAGGAATTTCAGATATTGACAGAGAATAGACAATGGTGTAAAGTATAAGCATGGCAAAGGAAGTCAGACACACGGATCAGAGCAGCGTGTGTTGTTTTTTCGACGGTATATTTCGCATACAAAATATTTGAAGCAAACTTGATGCAAAACGATGGATCCACTGGCCACAACAGCAGTTTCGGCAGTATGCCAAACAGGGACATGATGGGTGATTGGGTTGCCGTTTGTGCAAAAATGCAGAGAAATACGGTTGGATGATGACTTTTGTTTTGTGGGTTTTTTTATGGCGGATCGATGGAATATACTGTCGGTATTACCATAAATACATACCGTTTTTTATCTAATATTTATCGACAAATATGTTGACAATTTTTAGACAAAAATGGTATATTTCTTTATAGAAGCGTATG
The DNA here is from genome assembly GCA_020024265.1 of Anaerotignum sp. GTDB lineage: Bacteria > Bacillota > Clostridia > Lachnospirales > Anaerotignaceae > Anaerotignum. Next base: position 17,306 of record JAHHTW010000032.1, read on the forward strand.
CGTGCGTTGCTGTTTCATGCAACAAGTGCAAAAACGTTTTTAGACGGTAGCGTCGGATGTAGTTGTTTTGATCAGGGGAACGAAGGCCTGTCGGGAACCTGAAATATTATCTAACAATAGGAGGAATATTCAATGGATTTCAAATTGACAAAAACTCAGATGCTTCAGCAAGAGTTGTTCAGAAAATTTGCTGAAACAGAAAT
>JAHHTW010000033.1 GCA_020024265.1 Anaerotignum sp.
CCCCGCAAGGGACTTCGTCCCTTGACCCATTCGTAAGACCTTGGGGCGCTGCCACAATGCCTCGCAAGGGACTTCGTCCCTTGACCCGTTTTTAAGACCTTGGAGCTTTGCCCCAAGGTCTTACAATATGATTTGGAGCATATTGGCTTACAATTGTTTGGTGATGACTTTGGGATTGTGATGCCACACCCCGCAAGGGACATGGTTTCTATGGATATAGGCAATTTTGTAGTATAAGAAAATCAGATATTCCCTCTATCCCTTTTGCATATGCCCAAAACCAATGCCATACACTTCTGGCTTTTTCCAAAGCAGTGTTTTGAAAAAACACTGCGTCTAAAAGTTTTGCTCAAGCTTTTTCAAAAGCTTGCAGGGTTTGGGACAGCGTCCCAAGGTCTTGGGGCTTGGGACAGCGTTTCAAGGTCTGAAAAAAAGGGTATCCTGTCGGATACCCTTTTACTTTTCCGTTTGACACAATCGGAATATATTTTAGTTGGAATTATTTTACTTCGTTTACCAGTTCAGCGCCTTCCAAGAATGCTTTTGCATTGTCCAGAGTTGTCTTAGCCATGGAATCCAGAGCTTCTACTGTCAAGAATGCCTGGTGACCGGAAACAACAACCTTATCGCTTGCCAGCAGTCTAGCCAGAATAGGATCATGTTCTGTCAGGTTGCTTCTGTCTTCAAAGAAGTATTCGTGTTCTTTTTCGCAAACGTCCATACCTACACCACGGAATTTGCCGGCTTCTACTGCATCAGCCAGAGCTTCGGAATCAACCAAGCCGCCACGAGCAACGTTGATGAAAATAACACCGTCTTTCATCTTAGCAATAGCATCTTTGTCGATCATATGCTTTGTTGCAGGCATCAGAGGGCAATGGATGGAAATTACATCGGAACGTGCATACAGTTCATCCAATGTTACATATTCCAGACCCAGATTGGGGTTGGGGAATGCATCATAAGCGATGATGTTCATGCCAAAGCCTTTCAAGATGTTGATCATGCACTGACCGATCTTACCTGTACCGATGATACCAGCTGTTTTGCCAACCAGAGCGATACCTGTCAGACCAGCGATGTCAAAGTTGAATTTTGTTGTTCTTTCATAGGACAGATGTGGCTTTCTGTTTACTGCCATCAGCAGTGCAGCACCCTGTTCTGCTACGGATTCAGGAGAGTAAGCAGGTACTCTCAGTACGGGCAGACCACATTCTTTTGCAACTTCCAGATCTACGCTGTCAAAACCTGCACAACGCAGCAACAGAACTTTGATACCCAGATCCTTCAGTTCACGGATAACTTCTGCGGGTACTTCGTCATTTACGAAAGAGCAGGTAGCATCATGACCTTTTGCCAGATGTGCTGTTGCAGGTGTCAATCTTTCATTGAAGAATGTGATTTCATAGCCATATTTTTCTGCTGCGGGTTTGAAAGCGTCTACCCAATAAGATTTTGTGTCAAAGAAAGCAATTTTCATGTCTAAATTCCTCCTAAAAAAATAACTCATATTATGTAGTAGAAAATAGATAACAAACAGAATGCCCTATCCGAATATATATCAAAACAGACACATCTCTGTTTGTTTTACTTTTAACAATATAAACCATTTCACGGAATTTGTCAACCATGTTTCCATATAATTGGCAATTTTGCTCATTGTTTTTTTCGACACTTCTAATCAAAACGTCTGGTTTCACAAAAATCAATCCCTCTTTTTTTGTATATTATTTTTATACAAATCCTTCATATAAAAAAGCCGTATTTTTTTGATAAAAAAATGTCTTTTTTATAATAATCAGACTTACTTTTGTATTTCATATCATACAAAGCTGATATTCTTTGTATGTCTGCCAATCCATGCACCTGCCCCAAAACCCAAAAGGATCTGCAAAACGAAACATATATGATTTTTCATACAACATCTATGCCGGCTCTCGTTCCAAAGCCGGTATCTTGTGCATACAAAAAGCGGGTAAGCCGCATGGCTTACCCGCTCTGTTTCTATCGCTTGCTATATTCTTCCAGCTACGTTCCGTTTCTTAATCAAACAGCTGGGAAATGGAAATACCCTCATGGATACAACGAATGGCATTTGCAAACAAATCGTCTACAGATACGCTTGTAATCTTGGAGATCTGTTTTTCTTCCGGCAATGCAATGGTATCCAAAACCAACAGCTCTGTGATTGCAGAGTCCTGAATTCTCTGAAGTGCAGGGCCGCTCAATACAGCATGTGTACAACAAGCATCCACTTCTACTGCGCCTCTTTCCTTCAGTGCGTTTGCAGCATTTGTGATGGTACCTGCCGTATCAATCATATCATCTACCAGAATTACCTTTTTGCCCTTGACATCGCCAATGATGTTCATAATTTCACTCACATTTGCTTTGGGTCTGCGTTTGTCAATGATGGCAAGCGGAATATTCAGCTTTTCTGCAAATGCTCTTGTTCTGGTAACACTGCCAAGATCCGGAGAAATGGCAACAAAATTTTGCAGATCATCGCCATATTTCTTTTCATAGAAATCGGTCAGCAGAGGTCTGCCTACCAGATTATCTACCGGAATATCGAAGAATCCCTGAATCTGCGCACAATGCAAATCCATTGTCAGCACACGGTTTGCACCTGCACTGGTCAATATGTTTGCAATCAGCTTTGCACTGATGGGATCTCTTGCTCTTGCTTTTCTATCCTGTCTTGCATAGCCGTAATAAGGCATAACTGCAGTGATTCTGCCAGCAGATGCACGCTTCATCGCATCAATCATAATCAGCAGTTCCATCAGGTTGTCATTGACAGGGTAAGATGTGGACTGGATGATAAAGACATCTGCGCCACGGATGGTTTCGTTGATTTTTACGGAAATTTCACCATCGCTGAACTTTTCCACCTCCGCATCACCCAGCTTGAATCCCAGCTTGTTGGCAATGGATTCCGCCAATGTACGGTTGGAGTTGCAGGCAAATATTTTGATATTATCGCCGGTTGAATAAATCATGTATGCGTCCCCCTATTTTCTTTGGTTAATAGAATCATTGATGTGGCAGCGCCGAAAAAAGCGCTGCCTGTATCTTCATATTTTATGTTACACCCTTTGTCACACAATTTCAACACCAAGCGACAGATTTACATTATTTTTCAAATAATTTATGAAATCATGATAAAGGGTAAAAAAAACTGTCTGTATTTTGTATATTTTGTCCAATCATATACCTGATGCAATCATTTTTCGTCCTTCTTGCGGATACGTTTTTCCTTCCAGCCATTGATCACGGTTTGTCTTGCTCTTGCTACTGCCAATACATCTGCCGGTACATCTCTGGTAATGGTTGAGCCTGCTGCGATATAAGAATTTTCCGCAATGGTAACAGGTGCAACCAGATTGACATTGCAGCCGACAAAAACATGGTCGCCAATGGTGGTACGATGTTTCTTTTCGCCGTCATAGTTTACCATAATGCTGCCACAGCCGAAATTGATTTTTTCCCCTGCATCGGTATCGCCCACATATGAAAGATGCGGGATTTTTGTGCCATTGCCCACATTGGAATTTTTGACCTCCACAAAGTCGCCAATCTTGACATTTTCGCCAATCTGACAGTTGGGACGAATGTATGCAAAAGGCCCTACCGTAGTATTGCTTCCGATTTCGGATTCCATTGCCGTGGAGGTCTGGAAGGTCACACCATCGTGCAATCGCATATCTGTCAAACGGGAATTTGGCCCAATCACACAATCCGCACCAATTACCGTATTACCTTCAATCACACAGCCCGGCAGAATGACACTGTCCTGACCTATGACAACATCGCTGCCAATATACGTATGGGAAGGATCGGCAATGGTAACGCCGTTTTCCATATGACGGCGGTTGATGCGTTTTTTCATCAGCTCTGCGGCATCCGCAAGCTGCATACGGGAATTTACGCCTACAAATTCCCCAGCGTCTGCTGCGGTATATGCACCGACACGCTGCCCATCGGAAAGCAGGATTTCCAAGCAGTCCGGCAGATAATATTCCCCCTGTGCATTGTCATTTTTCAATCGGTCAAGCGCAGCCTTGAGCTGTGCCCCCGCAAAGATATAGATTCCCGTATTGATTTCCTTTACCGCACGCTCTGCCTCACTGGCATCCTTATCCTCTACGCTCTTGAGAAACGCTCCCTTGGCATCACGAATGATCCGCCCATAGCCTGTGGCATCGTCTACCATTGCAGACACAACGGTGACGCTGTTTTGTTCCTGCTGATGGAATTTCACCACATGCTGCAATGTTTCTCCGGTAATCAAAGGTGTATCCCCACAAAGAATCAGAATATCCTGATCGTCCTCAATGAATGCGCCTGCCATTTTAACCGCATGTCCTGTGCCTTTGCGCTCTGTCTGCATGGCAAAGGAAACATCTTCTCTCTCTATGGCAGACTGTACCTGTTCTGCCTGATGCCCAACCACAATACACATACTTTGGGCGCCGCTATGTTTTGCTGCATCCAGCACATAGTCAATCATGCGTTTGTGCATGATTTCATGCAACACCTTTGGTTTCTTGGATTTCATGCGGCTGCCTTCACCGGCTGCCAATATGATTGCTTTCAAATTTTTCATGTCCTTTCGCCCTTTCCTCTACGATCTTTCTTGCCATATCTTGTCGCTATTTTCTCATGTTTTGTGATAAAATGCAAGCTGCATATTTTGCCGGTTTACAAAGCACGCTATTTTTGCAGTTCCGCTGCCAGAGCAAGCAGATATGCCCTATCGTTATGCTCCGGATGCTCCAGCACATCCTGCAAAAGCTGTCCCAGCAATATCCCCAGCGTTTTGCCTGCCGGTATCCCTGCTTCTTTGAGCATTTTGCCGTCTACTGCGAGCATCTTCAAATTCAGACAATCCCCACGTTCCAGCACCTCTTTTAAGATTTCCCTTGCCTTTTCCACTGCCTGTGCATCGCAAAGCACCTCCTGCAAAACAAAAAGCAGCTCCAAAAGCTCCAATCCCAGTACCCCTGCAACGGTACGCACCTCTGTCGGCGTTGCGGGCGTCTTTTCCCATAGATGGGAAAGCAGTGTCGTAATTTGCTTCAGGGTGTTGTTATCAAATTTCAGTTTTTTACAAAATACCTTTGCTTCCTGCGGTGTATATTCCTGCAAAACCGTTGTCCACCGCAATACCGGTATTGCGGGCAATTGTATCAGCTGTGCCGCACGCTCTGATACATGTGCGCATACACGCTCTGCAAATATGGTATCTATATGAGGAAGCAAGCCGCTTTGTGCAAGCAGCGGTAATTTTTGCAGATGCGGCGCACACCAGAGTTTATCCAATTCCTCATGGATCCGCTCCACACTGATTTTTTCAATCAATGCTGCATTGTCCTGCAATGCCCGAAACGTTTCCGCTTCTACCCAAAAGCCAAGCTGTGCCGCAAAACGCACACAACGCAGCATACGCAAAGCATCCTCCTGAAAACGCTTTTCCGGCACACCTACCCCACGAATACACATCCTTTGGATATCCTCCTGCCCATGAAAAGGATCTTGAAAGCCTTCCTGCGGATGATAGGCAATGGCATTCATGGTAAAATCACGACGCAGCAAATCCTCCTCCAAATTGGGCGTAAAGCACACTTGTGTCGGGTGTCTGCCATCTTCATATGTTCCGTCAATACGGTATGTGGTGACTTCATAATTCACATGATGCAGCACAACGGTAATGGTACCATGCTGTATGCCGGTATCAAAGGTATGCGCAAACAGCGCCTTTGTCTGCTTGGGCAGTGCGGATGTGGTAATATCCCAGTCCTGCGGCACACGAGAAAGTATCGCATCACGCACACAACCGCCTACAATATATGCTTCATATCCGTTTTCATTGAGTGTGCGCAATATGGTTGTAACATCCTGTGGCATTGTAATTGTTTTCATCTCTTCACAATCCTTGTATCTTTGATACGGGGCTTTGCGTGACAATCCCCGTTCCTTCGTTTTTCATGCAAATACATATATCTCCGCTCTTGATGCGGCATATCCCCATTATACCATGCTTTTGATTGCTTGAACATATACAAAGAAGAAATTGCATTTTACAACATTTTTGACAAATGATTGCAGAAAATTCACATTTGAAAAAAAATAGGATTTGGGATATAATAAAAAAAAATTTGGATTTCTTACGTATTTGGCGACAGGGAATATTTCGCATATGTCTGCGGTCATTCTCATATGAGAGAGAAGGGGAACACATGAAAAAAAGGATACTCGGGGGTATACTGGCTTTGCTCTGCCTTTGCGGCTGTGCCTCTCAGGAGCAGGATTTATCCATTTCTGCATCACAACAAGAACAATTCACCGCTCTGATGGAGGATATCACAGAGGAGTATTATTGGAATTTCGACAATGACAGCCTGCAATTTCTTCCTGCACAAATTCCGGAAAACACAGAGGAATATGCTTCATTTTTTGCTGCGTCAGCAGACTCTGCACATAATCTGCAATCCTATGCAGGCAGTACCGTCATTCTGGGTACAGCCCGATTGCTGCATTACAACGGAGATACCGCTGGGCAGCTGCTTTGCTATTTCAATGACCATGCGCTCATTGGGGTATGCTATCAAGGCGGCTACAAAAACAGCTACTACAGCCTCAAAGAACGCAACGCTTTTTTGTCTGATGGCGGATTTTATACCTATGAGCATTGGGAGGGTATGCCGCAGCATTTTTCCAGCAGCGCCGCCACATTTCCGGCAAACGGCTTTCTTTCCACAGGCAAAGATAAAAACAACCATGTACTTACTGCCAGCATACAAGATGGCGCCGTACGCATTTATCGCTATCATGAACCATCCTTACAGCTTTGGCGCACGCTCTCTTACCCCGGCAGTCTGGAAGCAACTGCGGTTACATTTTTGGACTCTACCGCAGGCAGCACACTTGCCGTAATGCTTTCGAGCGTGACTTCTCAGGGTAGCGGAGAAGGCGAGCATGTATTTACACGCTCGGAAAAAATTGTGTTTTATGATGAAAACATGCAGCCCACCGGTGTGGAAATCCCCTTGGAATCAGGGGAAGGCAACGCATTGGCCAGCGCAGGCAATGAACTGATGGTAACCGGCAACCATATCATACAATACTATACGTTGCAGGAAGGCAGCTGGAACAATACCGGCTATAGCCGCCTTGGGCACAGCGCACGCTATCTGCATCTTACAGACTTGGATGGCAACGGTACGACAGAATATATCATGCATGACGGTATGGATCTATATATCTATCAAAGGAATGAAAACACATTGCGTTGCATCTGGTCCACCCATTTGGGTGTAGAAAGCCTATACGGACCCATTACCAGCGGGGACTTAAACCATGACGGTGTAAAAGAAATTTATGTTTGCGATATGACAGGAACCACCATACGCTATATCCTGACAGAAAAGGGGATGCGCTCTGCAAATGAAGATATTGTATATGGGCAGTGTATGTATGTCTGCGAACTCAATCAGGATGGATATGACGATTATTGGATGATTGTAGACCCGGAATCTCAAAAGGGATCTTTGTATCTCTCACAAACAAAGTAACAAGAGGAGAAATAGATGGATATGCCAGAACAAGACGATTTGAACTATATGCGGCAGGCGCTTGCCCAAGCGCAGTGCGCACTGGAAGCAGGCGAAGTCCCCATAGGTGCAGTTATGGTACGCAATGGTGTGGTCATTGCCCGTGGGTATAATCTGCGCAATACCAAAAAAAACCCTCTGCGTCATGCAGAGATGGATGTCATTGATGCAGCAGCAGAGATTGTGGGCGATTGGCGACTGGAGGATTGTGTACTGTATGTCACCGTAGAACCTTGCCCCATGTGCGCCGGTGCCATTGTACAGGCACGTATCCCCCGTGTGGTATTTGGTACACGCAACAAAAAAGCAGGCTGTGCCGGCTCCATCCTCAATATACTGAATGAACCACGCTTCAATCATCAGGTATCTGTCACCGAGGGGATTTTGCAGGAAGAATGCAGTGAAATCATGAAACGCTTTTTCCGCCGCTTCCGCAAAAACATACAAACATCGGATGCATCCGCAGACAATCCCCATCAGCCCCCCACGACCTAAAGGTCTTTGGCTTGCCACTGCCCGGTCATACCGAGGACTTCTGCCTTTGCATCGGAATTTCTGCCACAAGCGGCATGAACATCGTCGGGCAGTCGACAGGTCCCTTTTGTAACAAAGCCGACTCTGACACGGCTGACCGTTTGCGATCCGTGAATGTCCTTCATTGCAAAGGATACCACCGTTCTCGTTACAGCATCATGGTAGACCATAACGCAAACGTTCCATAGCCGATGATGCGAAACAAAAGATTTGCGCTACTGCGCACACGAAAGGAGATATCCTGATGAATATGCTTTCTTCCTTCTCTCCCATCGAAGCAGCTGTACATACCGCCATCGGTATGATATATAGCAAAAAGCACGAAGCTGTACCTATGCATCTCGTATGCTGAAACCCCAAACTGCCCGACATATATGGTAAGGCAGTTTTTTTATACCACATATGCTTTGGCACAGCCAAAAATATGCCATCCCAAAAACAGTGATAAAAACCAAAAGGATGCAGCAATGGCAGTCGCATTTTTGGTACATACCGAAAGCACAGCCAAAAATCTATCTTTGTATTGCATAACGATTGTGTGATACTTTCGGTCGGTTGCAGCATCCACTTTTTGTGCAGGAGGAACATCAAATGTATTTGATCAAACAACAGCTTGCCGACAGCGCACGGACAGCGCACAGACCGCCGATCCAAAGGATGCGGAAAAACGGAAAACAAAAGCAGATTTCCACATCTGCACAGAAAGCCAAAACCTGCGGAGGTGCATCCTTATGAAAAATACCAAAAACGGGGAAATATGGCATTATCTGAAGTCTGTGAAAGCATCTTTGGTCATCATCACCATATCCGGCATCGTTTACAATATTGGTATGACTGCCGGCCCTTGGTTTGAAGGCAAGCTGGCGCAATGCTTATACAATATCATCGGCGGTATCCAAGATTTTCAGGATATGCTCCAGCTCGCACTGATCTATGTGGCAGTGATTTTCATTGTACAGGCTATGCGCTATGTAAAACGCTTGTATGTACGAAAATTTGCCAACCACATCAACCGAGATATGAAGGCAGATCTCTATCACAGCATGATATGCAAAAGCAAAGGGGAACTGGAGCAGGAGAGCATTGGCTCCTTGATGACCAAAACCATTGCCGATGTAGATGCCTGTGTGGAGGGCATCCGAAAATTTACCACAGAAATCTTTGATACCGGCGTAGTGATGATTGCATATCTTGTGATGCTATTCCGCTACGACTGGCGATTGACCATTCTTTCCATGCTTTTTCCGCCAATCGCCTATGCTATGGCAAACAAGCTCAAAAAAACCGTAGCCCAAGGCGCAAAGGAATACAAGGAAAGCGCCGCCCTGCTCCATGCAACCACATATGATCGGATAAGCAATGCGCTGACCTACCGGATTTACGGACAGGAATCCATGCGTGAACACATGTATGAAGCCTGTCTGACGGATTACGAGATCAAGGCAGTACGGGCAAATATCTGGGAAAATGTCATGCAGCCGATTTATTTGGTGGTATCCATGGCAGGATGTCTATGTATTCTCTGGTTTGGTGGAAAAAATGTGCTGGGGCAAGGCTGGACACAATGGGATATTGCCGCATTTGTGACCTATCTAGCCTGCTTTACAAAGCTGGCATCCAAATCATCCAAAGCTGCAAAGCTGTTTCACGCCGTACAGAAGGCTTCTGTTTCCTGGAAACGCATTCAGCCGTTTTTGACCGCAGAAAGCATGACCAAAGCCGAAAGCCAAACAAAGCATGTTGAACAGATGCCACAGCAAAAGACGCTGATCGTCAACGATGTATCCTTCCACTATGCAGGCAGAGCCAATCTTTTTTCCAATGTATCCTTTTTGGCAAAGCAAGGTGAGATCATTGGAATCACCGGTCCGGTCGCCTGTGGAAAAACCACCCTTGGAAAGCTTTTTCTGGGAGAGCTGCCCTATGAGGGAAATATATACCTACCCGGTAATGTCACCTATATGGGGCATGAATCGGAACTAATCAGCGCAAGCATTGCGGAAAATATCCTTCTTGGGGACATCGGAAACGCTTGGGAAGCGCTTTCCTGGGTAGATATGGATGCGGAAGTCAAACGGCTGCCCAACCAAATCCATACCCGAATCGGAAACGGTGGCATCACGCTTTCCGGTGGACAACAGGCACGCATTGCTTTGGCTAGAACATTGTGGCACCGCAAAGAAGTCCTCATATTAGATGATCCATTTTCTGCTGTAGATATGCAGACGGAGCAGAAGATATTTGCAGCACTTCAAAAACTGACGAAAAACAATATTGTGCTTCTATTGTCACACCGTCTTTCTCTGTTTCCACAGATGTCACAGGTGCTTTGGATGGAAAACGGAAGCGTCACCGTATCGGATCACAAAACACTCATAAAGGAGAATCCCGAATATGCCAGCCTCTATCGCATACAAACGCAGGGAACGCAGGATGACAAAGGAGGTGGCAGCAATGAGGCATAGCGCAGTCATGCAGGCAGTAAAAGAAACCATATCCGATCATAGGAAACTGTCGATGTTATTGATTGTTACCGTGATCAGCAGCATTGTTGCAGGATTGATCCCTCCGTTGGTTCTGGAATGGATCATCAATGCCTTGACAGGGCGCAGAGAACTTTCTTTGCCGGCAATCATACTCTACTTTGTACTTTTCTCTCTGTCCGGAATTTTGGATGCAAGAAAGGAAAGCCTGATTACGGTATTTGGACAAAAGGTAACGCACCACATCAGAAGCATGATGTGTCGAAAATTAAAATCCCTGCCCGCAGACTACTACACCAAGCAGGATACCGGAACCACCGTTTCCCGATTTGTGGGCGATGTGGATACGGTAGAAACCTTGTTTACTTCCGGCATCATCGGTATGGCAGCAGATATCTGTCGGATTTTCAGTATCTTGGCAATCGTTTTTGTGAAAAGTCCGGGGCTTGGCATACTGATGCTTTTTGTACTGCCACTGTTATACCTGCTCACACGTTTTTTTCAAAAACGGATGCTGGCAGCTCAGATGGATCATCGACAAGCGATTGGTCGGGTGAATCATCATATTCCGGACACCATACACAGCATACGCATGCTCCATAATCTGAACAAAGAGCAATACATGGAAAAACGGTATGATACCTATATCCAAGATGGCTTTCGTGCAATCAATCGCTCGAATTTCTGTGATGCAATCTATTCTCCGATTATCATCACTGTCAGTACGGTTTTGGTGGCTGTCATGATGATCCTGTCCGCACGAGGGGGATGGCTCATGACTTTCTTTGGTATGTCCGTGGGAACTGCTGTTGCTGTCATGTCCTATGTAGGCAAAATATTTGAACCCTTGGAAAGCATCGGCATGGAAATTCAAAACATTCAATCTGCCGCCGCAGGGATACAACGGATTCATGCATTTTTAAGCGAAACAGAAGAAGCCATTTTTCCAGAAGCATCTGACAGCCCGTCTGCGGATGCACCGGCAATCCGCTTGCAGAACGTACACTTTGGTTATGAAACCGACAAGGAAATTCTACAGGGTCTTACACTCACAGTCCTGCCGGGTGAACATATTACCCTGATCGGAAGAACCGGTGCAGGAAAAAGCACGGTATTCAAGCTATTGCTGGGGCTGTATGAGCCATGGGATGGTACGGTTGAAATCTATGGACAGAACGCAGGCTGTATTGAGCCATCGCAGAAAAGAAAGCTGTTCGGTTATGTGGAGCAGACATTTCATGCCGTTTCGGGAAGCATTTTGGATCAGATTACATTGAACGACTCGACCATCAGCATGGAGCAAGTGCAAAAAGCATTGCATACCGTAGACTTATGGCATACCATACAGGGATTTTCCGAAGGCTTGGATACGCCTTATCAGGATGCGCTGTTTTCTCAAGGACAAATCCAGCTGCTGTCCATTGCCAGAGCCATTGTATCCGATCCGCAAATTCTTTTGTTGGACGAGATCACTGCAAATCTGGATTCCGATATGGAGCAAAAAATATGGAAAGCATTACAGCAAGCATCACGCAATCGAACCATGTTATCCATTTCCCACCGTCTGTATGCATACAACGGGGGCAAATGTATCACCATTACGTGAGCCAAAACTGCTTGATCCGCAGGCATGGATGCAGTCGATGTCCCTGTTTTCTTTGCAGAAACGCTAACAAAAATCACACATGGATACAAAAAACAGCATGACCTTTACGGTCATGCTGTTTTTGCACTGCATCACAGGGGAATATCGTGATTTGTCACCATTGCGGCTTGGGAACAGGCGGTTTTTTCATACAACGGAAAACTATTTTTTATACTTCCACCAAAGAACGCCGTGATTTTACATCTGAAAACACCCGTTTTTACCAGACCTATGGATGGACAAAAAACTTTATACCATTTTATACCATTTGATTGATGTTAAAAATAAGCTGAAATGCTCTTCTGGAATTTTGAATATGTGTGGTTACTGCCTGCTTCATACCCTCTACATCGCCTGCAAATGCAGCCTTGAGTATGGCTTCATGCTCCTCTACACATTCACAATCTCTATGATGCGGCTGTGTCAGATAGGCGCCGGAGCAAAATGTAAACGGCTGCATATATTTTAATATTTCTACCGCCTTTTGATTGCCTGAAGCTGTCAGTAACAAAGAATGGAATTGCAGATCCAAGCGAAAATATTCCTCCGGATCCGTATCGGATTGCTGACTTTCTAAAAATGCTCTTTGTTGTTCCTGATTTGCCAAAATTTGCTCTCTGAGCTTGTTGTTATAGTTCAGTGCCGTTACAATATCACGTGCAAAAAATGTATCCATCATCAATCGAATATCAAAGATATCACCCAATTCATGTGGTGTCAAAGAGCGTACACGCATCCCTTTGTTGGGTGTATTGACAACGAGTTTTTCATCCGCCAATCTCTGCAATGCCTGTTTTACGGGGGTGTCACTGACACCATACTTTCTCGCTACCTCTTTGATATTGATTTTTGCACCTGATACCAGATTTCTTGCAGAAATCTCTTTCTTCAAATCTGTGTAAATCTGATCTGATAATGTCACTTTTTCCGCCATATGGTTTCACCATCCTTATTATATTGTTTTGTTATCACGTTACTATGAAAAAACATATTCATCTATTTACAATATCTATATGTATCCTATTGTAAGAGAGATTTTAGAAAAAAACAAGTATCGTTTTTATAAAGAAATACCTATTCTGCCCCAAAAAGTATTAATATCATGTTTTTTGGAATAAAAAATATATTTTTTTGTAAAAAAAAGCCGCTTATTGCAAATATATACATAGCATTTGCATCTATTTTTTTGCAAAATACAGATACAGCACTGTATTCTTTCGACTTGCATCGTATGATTGCAGAGATTATGGGCATGCATGTTGTATGACATCCCCCCAAAAATCGCATCCTTAGACATATCATTCGTTCTCATTTTTTGTATACTGTTTTTTTTTAAGCAAAAATCATTCGGATATAATCTGATTTGATACAACAAAAAGCCTTCTTTATCGAAAAATCATATATTTTTTGAAAATCATATCTTCTTTTTTTTGATTTTCATATAGCATTTCTATGCACCAAATTTTATTTTTTGTAAAAATATGCACAAAAGATACGAATTAAAATCTCATAATATGTCTTATTTTGTATAATATCATTTTTTCACTATCAAAAAGGACAAAAATAAGATTTGTAAATTATAAAAAACTACATATTGAAAATAAAATTATGATTAAATATAATTAAAAAGGATTTTATTTCCTAAAAAAGCCATATCTTTTTTTGGAATAAGATTGATGTATCTTATAAAAAGGATTAGGGAAAGGATGGAATGGTATGTTCAAAAAACTCACAGCGCTTGCTTTGGCTTCTGTCATGGTAGCAGGCGCAACCGGCTGTTCAGGCAAAGAGGAAGCAGCCAATACACAAACACCGCCCAAAGGTGATTTTGTAGAAAAAAAGGTAGAGCCTGTCAATTTTGAGTCCGGTGTCACCCTGCAAGAGGATTGTAAACACCTCATCTATTCATTGGGAAATGCACCTGCTACCATTGACGCTGCCAAATTTTTCAAAATGCGTCTGGAACAGGAAACAAACGGTGCAATGACTGTTGACATCTACACAGACAACGTACTCGGAGGCGAAAGAGAATTGCTGGAAAGCTGTCAATTTGGGGACTATGACATTGTATTGGCTACCAATGCAACTGTTGCGGCTTTCTGTAATGATATTTACTGTTTGGATATTCCTTGGCTCTTTGATAACAAACAGCAGGTTTATGAAGTGCTGGACGGTAAGTTGGGTGACTATCTGGGAGAACAGCTCAACGAGGTTGGGTTCCAGCTACTGCAATGGCAGGAAAACTCCTTCCGTACACTCTCTACCACAAGCAAGACCATCAACGATATGAAAGACCTCAAGGGTCTGAAAATCCGTATCATGGAAAATGAATTGCAGCTGGCACAATGGTCTGCTTATGGCGCAAACCCCACACCTATGGCATTTACAGAGCTATTTACCGCTTTGCAGCAGGGTACTGTAGACGGTCAGGACAACGGCGCAGAGCTGACATGGCAGTCCAAATTCTGTGAAGTACAGAAAAACTATGTATACACCAAGCACATTTATTCCCCTTACCTCATTTTGATGAGTAAGGAAAGCTTTGACGAATTTACTCCTGAAATGCAGGAAATCATACTAAAGGTGTCTGACGAAGCAGTTGCATACGAACGTGAACGCTGCGGCGAATATGAAGCCATCGCACTGGAAAACATCAAGAACTATCCGGGTATGAACTTCAGCGAGCTGAGCGACGAAGCAAGAGAAGAAATGAAAGCAGCTTGCGCAGGCATCAAAGATTTGGCTTACCAGAAGGTAGAGCATCCGGAAGTTGTGGATATGCTTTATGAAGAAGTGGAAAAAGCAAAAGCAAAGTTCCCGGATGAAAACACACCGGCTGCATAAGCTTGAGGGGAGGATATTTTGGTATGAAATTTTTGAATGACAATCTTGAGGCGTGTATCATCATACCGCTGATGTTTTTGATGAGTATCATCATTTTTGTACAGGTTATCATGCGTTATGTATTCCACAGCTCTCTGACATGGTCTGAAGAACTGGCAAGATACCTGTTTGTATGGCTGGTATATTTCTCTATGGCATATACCGCAAAGAAGGAAGCACATATTCGTATTGATGCGGCAATCAATCTGTATCCCAAGAAATTACGTCCTTATATCGAAATTTTGAGCGAAGTGATTGTATTTGCATTTGCTGTATTCATTGCAATCACATCTGTTGGCGTATTCCAAAAGATTTCTGCAAGCGGTCAGCTCTCTCCTGCATTGCAGCTGCCCATGCAATTTGTATATGCTGCGCCCTTGATCGGTTTCGGTTTGACGGCCATCCGTCAGGTACAGTGTATCTTAAGACGTATCAAAGCACTACACGATCATAAGGAGGTAAGTGAAACATGACAACAGGTACGATTGCGGCAGTTGTATTTATTGCCTTACTGGTGAGCTTGGTTTTGACAATCCCCATCGGTTTTTCATTGGGTATTGCATCCTTGGCTTATATCTTTTTTACCGATCAGCTGACACTGGGCTTTATTGGGCGTAATCTGGTAACCGGTGTAGACTCCTTCCCCATCATGGCAATTCCATTCTTCGTATTTGCCGGCGAATTGATGGGCGGCGGCGGCATCTCCAAGCGTTTGCTGGATGTAGCCAATGTATTTTTTGGTCGTATCCGTGGCGGTCTTGCGATTGTTACCGTTGTTGTTTGTATGTTCTTTGCGGCAATCTCCGGTTCCGGTCCGGCTACCGTAGCAGCAGTAGGCGGTATGGTTGTACCTACAATGCTGGAAAAAGGCTATGACAAGAAGTTTGTACTGGCACTGATTGCAGCTGCCGGATCTATCGGCGTTATCATCCCGCCCAGTATCCCTATGGTTGTATACGCAGTAACTGTAAACAGCTCTGTCAGCTCCTTGTTCTTAGCAGGGTTCATCCCCGGTATCCTGATTGGTCTGGTTTTGATCGGCTACAGCTATTTCTATGCAAGAAAGAACGGATACAAAGGCGATGTAGAGCCCTTCAGCTTCTCTCGTGCAATGAAAGAGGTATGGCGTGGAAAATGGGCGCTGCTCTCCCCCATCATTATATTGGGTGGTATCTACGGCGGTATCTTCACACCAACAGAAGCTGCTGCTGTATCTGTAATCTACAGCTTAATCATTGGTTTATTTGTACATAAGGAACTGAATTTCCGTGATCTTTTGGATGTTACCAAACGTGCCTGCGAAACAACTGCAACCATTCTGGTTGTTATCGGCTGTGCAACAGGCTTCTCCAAGGTACTGACACTGGGACGTATCCCCACAACTGTTGCAACACTGCTGACAAGCATGACAGACAGCAAAATTCTGATTCTGCTGTTGATCAACCTCTTGCTGCTGTTGGTTGGATGTTTTATGGAAACGGTATGTGCGATCATGATTCTCGCACCCATCCTGTTCCCTGTTGTAACAGCGCTGGGCGTAGATCCTGTGCATTTTGGTATTATTATGGTTACCAACTTGGCTATTGGCTTTATCACACCGCCTTTGGGTGTAAACTTATTCGTTGCTTCACGTGTTGGATCAACAACGCTGGATGTCGTCATCAAGGGTATTATACCATTCTTGGCACTGATGATCGGCACACTGCTTTTGATTACATACGTTCCAAGCATCTCTATGCTCTTACCTAATGTGCTAGGATAACCAATTCTTTCCTATACTTTTTTATTGGTTTTATGAACCGCTTGCAGAATACCCTCCGCAAGCGGTTCATTTTTTTTACACCTTAGACCTTGGGGCTTTGCACAAGACCTTGGGGCTTTGCCCCAATGCCCCACAAGGGACTTCGTCCCTTGACCCATTTGTAAGACCTTGGGGCTTTGCCCCAACACCCCACAAGGGACTTCGCCCCTTGACCC